>NZ_BCZP01000003.1 GCF_001598795.1 Delftia acidovorans NBRC 14950
GGACAGGACTGCTTCGTCAACTGACTCGCCGCAGTTGCCAGGTCATGCCAGCCCCGCTGGAGCAACTCCAGTCGCTATGCCACAATCCGCACTAGCCCCCTGTCACGGGGCCGGTGCTTGAAAACACCTTTTCCAAGACTAGCGGTGCAGCCTCCCCGTCAGCGAGGCTTTGTCACGTCTGAATCCTGTATTCGTGGGCGCTTGCCCACGTCTGTGCGATTTCGGGCGGGATGGGGCTCACCGCAAGGCTGCCCGCACGACTAGTCTCGTGTTTTCAACATCCCGCCCACCTGCCTGCGCTTGAAAACGCAACCCGGTGGTCTCAAGCCTCGACTAGGAGCACGGAAGCATGCGCAACGTTTGCCTTTCCACGGCCTCTCTCAACCTTGCACGGAGAGCCGAGCCATGACACCCAGACCCCCACCCAGCGCCGAGCATTTCACCCAGGTCGTGACCGAGGTGGACCGCCTGGTGTAGCAAGGCTGTGCCGAAATCTCGGCACTCTCCCGCATGGCCCTGCTGTGGCTGGAAACGCCCGAGACCAGCAATCGCCTGGACGTGCTCGCCAGCGCCCTGCGCACCATCCGCAACAGCGCCGACATGCTGGTCAGCGAAACCAGCGGCGAAGTCGTCGCCGTGGGCTGCTCCCACCACGTCAAAAGCAGCGCAGCCCCCTGAACCGGGCCCAGCGCAGCAAAGGCCCGTACAACTGCCCGTATGCCAGCGCCTGCGTCGGGCCGCCTGCGGGGTTGCAGTCCTGCCGAAGGACAGGACTGCTTCGTCAACTGACTCGCCGTGATTGTCTGAACGTAGCGCGCAGCGCGAAGTGAGTTTCACGGCGAACCCCGCAGGCGGCCCGACGCAGGTTGCCCCGCAGCGCAGCGAAGGGGTCGCGGGCATCCGGGTCGTCTTTCTTTGGCCTACCTTTCTTTGACGAATCAAAGAAAGGTAGGTCGGCCGCCGGGCCGAGACCCGGCCTCGAAAAAACACCCCCCGGCAGGGGCAGAAACAGTCCCCTCACCCGACAACCACGGACCGCGCAGCGCCGACAACATCCCGCGTGCGCCTCAACCCAATCCACTGCAACTCAGCCAACACAACAACCACCAGTGCCTGAGCCAACACCCACGCCACCCCCCAGGCAGACAACCCCAACCCACCAAACGCCAACAGCGCAACACAGCCCACAGCCCACCCAAAATTCCCCACAACCACCAGCCCGATCAACCGCCGCGGCACAGGCGAGCGCACCGCCATCCACGCAGCCAGCAGCGCATAGCCCAGCAAAAACCAGCCTGTGGACTGCAGCAGCGCCAGAGGCAACCCCGTCACATCCGACAGCGGCTGCCCCGCCGCCAGTTGCAAGGCGCCCGAGGCGGCGCAGGAAGCAGCATCGGCCCACATCACGCGGGGCAGGAAACGGGGGGAAGCAAACATCGACATGGCGAACTCCTTGAGAGCAACAGGCACACACCGTGCATGCCATGGACTGCATGGTCCGCCGCAGGCTGCACAGGGTCGATAACCTCGCAGGTCATGGCCGCCACGCCGGCCCCGCCGCTACGATGCGGACCATGACCTCCACCGCCCATCCACCGTCCGCGCGCTCGCCCTTCGGCGACCATCTGCGCCACTGGCGCCAGCACCGCCGCCTGAGCCAGCAGGGCCTGGCGCTGGAGGCCGAGATCTCCACGCGCCACCTGAGCTATGTGGAAACCGGCCGCGCCCAGCCCAGCCGCGAGATGGTGCTGCGCCTGGTGGAGCGCCTGGGCGTGCCGCTGCGCGAGCGCAACGCGCTGCTGGTGGCCGCAGGCTATGCACCCATGTACCAGGCCCGGCCGCTGGACCACCCTGACCTGGCCGCCGCGCGCCAGGCCGTGGACCTGGTGCTCAAGGGCCACGAACCCAATCCCGCCCTGGCCGTGGACCGTCACTGGAACCTGGTGGCCGCCAACGCCATCGTGCCGCTGCTGCTGGCCGGCGTGGCGCCCTGGCTGCTGGAGCCGCCCGTCAATGTGCTGCGCCTGAGCCTGCACCCCGAAGGCCTGGGCCCGCGCCTGGCCAACGCAGCCCATTGGCGCGCGCATCTGCTGCACCGCCTGCAGCAGCAGATTGCTGCCACGTCGGATGCGCAGTTGCAGGCGCTGCACGACGAGATTGCCGCCTACCCGTTCAAGGAAGATGAAGCGGACTCACATGGCGCAGCACCTGCCAGCCACATCGCTGTGCCCTTCGCGCTGGACACCGACCATGGCCGCCTGAACTTCATCAGCACCATCACCATCTTCGGCACGCCGGTGGATGTGACCCTGCAGGAGCTGGCCGTGGAGTCGTTCTTTCCGGCGGATGCGCAGACGCAGGAGGTGCTGGGGCGGTTGAGGCAGACTGCGTAAACCGGAAAGTACAGAGCCAGAAAGCAGCAAAGCCCGCCGAAGCGGGCTTTGCTCATGGAGCCGGATCAGGCCGGACTCAGGCGCTCACGCCCCTGGCCACGTCCGCGTACTCTTCGATCTGGTCGAAGTTCATGTAGCGGTAGACGCTGGACTTGTCGGCATCGATCACGCCCATTTCCTTGAGGTATTCCTCCTTGGTGGGCAGCTTGCCCAGGCGCGATGCGATGGCGGCCAGCTCGGCCGAGCCCAGGAACACGTTGGTGTTCTTGCCCAGGCGGTTGGGGAAGTTGCGGGTCGAGGTGGAGATCACCGTCGCGCCTTCGCGGACCTGGGCCTGGTTGCCCATGCACAGCGAGCAGCCCGGCATTTCGGTGCGGGCACCGGCCGTGCCGAAGGCGGCGTAGTGGCCTTCCTTGATCAGCTCGTTCTGGTCCATCTTGGTGGGCGGAGCCACCCACAGCTTGACGGGGATGTCGCGCTGGCCGCCCAGCAGCTTGGCTGCTGCGCGGAAGTGGCCGATGTTGGTCATGCACGAACCGATGAAGGCTTCATCGATCTTGGTGCCGGCCACTTCGGACAGGAACTTGGCGTCATCGGGATCGTTGGGGCAGCAGACGATGGGTTCCTTGATGTCGGCCAGGTCGATCTCGAACACGGCAGCGTATTCGGCGTCCTTGTCGGCTTCGAGCAGGTCGGGCTTGGCCAGCCAGGCTTCGACCTTCTCGATGCGGCGCTGCAGCGTCTTGGCGTCGGCGTAGCCGTCGGCGATCATGTTCTTCATCAGAACGATGTTCGAGGTCAGGTACTCCTTGATCGGCTCGGGGTTGAGCTTGATCGTGCAGCCGGCAGCCGAGCGCTCGGCCGAGGCGTCGGACAGCTCGAAAGCTTGCTCGACCTTGAGGTCGGGCAGGCCTTCGATTTCCAGGATGCGGCCCGAGAAGATGTTCTTCTTGCCGGCCTTGGCCACGGTCAGTGCGCCTGCCTTGATGGCGTACAGCGGAATGGCATGCACGAGGTCACGCAGGGTGACGCCGGGCTGCATTTCGCCCTTGAAGCGCACGAGCACGGACTCGGGCATGTCCAGGGGCATCACGCCCGTGGCGGCGCCGAAGGCCACCAGGCCGGAACCTGCGGGGAAGGAGATGCCGATGGGGAAGCGCGTGTGCGAGTCGCCGCCCGTGCCCACGGTGTCGGGCAGCAGCAGGCGGTTGAGCCAGGAGTGGATCACGCCGTCACCGGGACGCAGGGCCACGCCGCCGCGGTTGCTGATGAAGGCAGGCAGCTCGCGGTGGGTCTTGACGTCCACGGGCTTGGGGTAGGCGGCCGTGTGGCAGAAGGACTGCATGACCATGTCGGCCGAGAAGCCCAGGCAGGCCAGGTCCTTGAGCTCGTCGCGGGTCATGGGGCCGGTGGTGTCCTGCGAACCCACGGTGGTCATGCGCGGCTCGCAGTAGGTACCGGGGCGCACGCCCTGGCCTTCCGGCAGGCCGACGGCGCGGCCGACCATCTTCTGGGCCAGCGTGAAGCCCGCGTTCGAAGCAGCGGGCGCCTGGGGCAGGCGGAACACGGTGGAGGCAGACAGGCCCAGGAATTCGCGGGCCTTGGCGGTCAGCGAGCGGCCGATGATCAGGTTGATGCGGCCGCCGGCGCGCACTTCGTCGAACAGCACGTCGCTCTTGAGCTGGAACTCGGCGACGGTCTCGCCGTTCTTGACCAGCTTGCCGTCATAGGGCAGCACGTCGATGACGTCGCCCATCTCCAGCTTGGTGACATCGACTTCGATGGGCAGCGAGCCCGAATCTTCCTGCGTGTTGAAGAAGATGGGAGCGATCTTGCCGCCCAGGGTCACGCCGCCGAAGCGCTTGTTGGGCACGAAGGGGATGTCCTGGCCCGTGGCCCAGACGATGGAGTTGGTGGCCGACTTGCGCGAGGAGCCGGTGCCGACCACGTCGCCCACGTAGGCGACCAGGTGGCCCTTCTTCTTGAGGTCGTCGATGAACTGCATCGGGCCGCGCTTGCCGTCTTCCTCGGGCTTGAAGGCCGCGTCGGGACGGGTGTTCTTGAGCATGGCCAGGTAGTGCAGCGGGATGTCCGGACGGCTCCAGGCATCGGGCGCGGGCGACAGGTCGTCGGTGTTGGTCTCGCCGGGCACCTTGAAGACGGTGACGGTGATCTTCTTGTCCACTTCGGGGCGCGAGGTGAACCACTCGGCGTCAGCCCAGCTCTTCATGACTTCCTGGGCCTTGGCGTTGCCGGCCTTGGCCTTGGTGGCCACGTCGTTGAAGAAGTCGAACATCAGCAGCGTCTTCTTCAGCGCATCGGCGGCCACACCGGCGACTTCGGCGTCGTCCAGCAGCTCGATCAGGGGATGCACGTTGTAGCCGCCCACCATGGTGCCCAGCAGCTCGGTGGCCTTGGCCTTGGAGATGAGAGCCACCTGGATGTCACCGTGGGCCACGGCTGCCAGGAAGCTGGCCTTGACCTTGGCGGCATCGTCCACGCCCGGAGGAACGCGGTGCGTGAGCAGGTCGAGCAGGAAGGCGTCCTCGCCAGCGGGCGGGTTTTTGATCAGCTCGATCAGTTCGGCAACCTGCTTGGCTTCCAGCGGCAGCGGGGGGATACCGAGCGCGGCGCGTTCGGCCACGTGGTCACGGTAGGCTTTCAACATGATTCTCTCTCCATGGTTTTCTAAAGTGGGGCTGCTTGCGGGACGCTCAGGTCCGGGCCTGGATTACTGGCCGGCGGGCTTGGGTGCTTCCAGCAGGCTGGGAGGCGGGTTCTTCTTGATGGCCTCGGCCACCTGAAGCTGATCGGGGCTCATGCATTCGTCGGCCAGGCGCTGGCCGACCTTCTGGTTCATGAGCATCGATTTGTTGGCGATCTGCAGCCAGACGGCGCCGGCATGCTTGTCTTCCAGGCGCACGGTGCCGGTCGAGGTCTTGACGGGCGACATGTGGTACTTGAAGCCCTTGCCGTCGATGTTGAAGTAACCCGGGTTGGCCTGGTCGGCCGTCACATTGACGAAGGCGCCCAGCTCGCAGGGGATGCGGCCGGTGTGCACGCGCTCGGAAATGGCCAGGTCTTCGGCGGACAGCGGCTGCTGGGCAGCAGTTGCGACGGCGGCCGCACCGCCGACGGCGGCAGCGCCGGCAGCGGCCTTGGCCGTGGTGGCCTTCTTGGCGGGGGCCTTCTTGGCCGCAGGCTTGGCAGCGGCCTTGGCCGGTGCCTTCTTTGCGGTGGCGGGCTCGGCGGCGCTGGCACCCAGGCCCATGGCCAGCAAGGGGGCTGCGATCAGGATGGAGGCGATAGCTGTCTTCATACGTTGGGCTCCTGCAAATTCCCGGTGTGGGCTAAGCAAGTGATTCTGATGCAAACCAGGGCTGCACCTGTGGGGGCAGCGCCTGGCCGGTCTGGTGGGCACGTGTGAGCAACTGCCAGAAATAGCGGTAGCTCGCCCGGTCATGTAATACACCATCCACGCTGACGGGCGCCCAATCGGCGGCCTCGGCGGCGGTAAGTATTTGTGCGGCCTGCGCCACTTCGTCGGCCTGGGGCGCGAAGGCGGCGAGGATGGGGCGGATCTGGTCCGGGTGGATGCTCCACATGCGGGTATAGCCGAGCCGCCGTGACGCCTGTGTGGCAGCGGCCTGCAGCGCCTGTGGATTCCTGAATTCGGTGACCACGCAGTGCGAAGGCACCTTGCCGTGCGCGTGGCAGGCAGCTGCGATCTCCAGCTTGGCACGCACGACCAGCGGATGGTCGAACTGGCCGGCCGAGCCCATGGCCGAAGCAGGAATCGCGCCGCCATGGGCCGAGACGAAGTCCATCAGGCCGAAGGAAATGCTCTGCACGCGCGGGTGCGCCGCGATGTCGAAGGCCCGGTGCACGGCGGCGGGCGACTCGATGAGCACATGCAGCGGCAGTTCGCGGCAGCCCAGTCGGCCCAGATGCCGCTCGGCCAGCAGCACGTCGTCCACGCTTTCCACCTTTGGCAGCATGAGGTGGCACAGGCGGTCGCCGGCCTCGCCGACGATGATGTCCAGGTCCTGCGCGAAGCTGGCGTGGTCAACGGCATGCACGCGCGCAGCCACTCGGGCACCGGGCGCGGCATCGCGCGCCAGCGAGGCCACCAGGCGCGCATGGGCCGCCTCCTGGCCCACGGGGGCGCCATCCTCGCAGTCCAGCGTGACGTCAAAGACGCAGGTGCCGAACTCGGCCATCATCTCGGCCTGCAGCTGCAGGCTCTTGCGCATGCGCACTTCCACGCCGCTGTAGTGGTCGCAGACGGGCAGGTGCAGGGCACCGCCCTGCGCATCGAGCAGCACCTGGGCCGGGTGTGCGCGAGAGGGTGTGGACGTGGCGGCGGTCATGGCTTGCGCTGGGCGACGATGAACAGGCGGGGAAAGGCCAGCAGGCGCCGGCCGTCGGCGCGCACGCCGTAGGCGGCGTCCACGCGGTTTTCGTATTCGGTGAGGAAGTCGGCCTGCAGGGCTTCGGGCAGGCCCTCGACGAAGGGCTTGAGGCCGGTGCCGCGCAGCCACTGGACGATGGCGCCGGCCGAGTCCATCGGATGCTGGTAGACGGTGTGCCAGACATCGACGGCGCCGGCCTCGACGCCGGCCTGCTCCTGCGGGCCGGCCAGCAGGTCGTAGTAGCTGCGGATGGGCAGGATGTCGGCCCGCACCTTGGCGGCATCGCCGATGTAGGCGGCAAACTTGGGCAGGCTGGCGATCTCGCGCATCACGCGGTGCGTGGCTTCCTGCCGGTTGTCGGGCATCTGTATCGCCAGCACGCCCCCTGGCGCCAGTTGGGCGAACAGGCGGGGTATCAGCGTTTCATGCTCCCCCACCCACTGGAGGGAGGCATTGGCATAAATCAGGTCGGGAGCGCTCTCGCCGGGGGCGGGCGTCCAGGAAGCAATGTCGGCCAGCGCGAAGCGGGCCTCAGGCAGATGCTGGCGCGCGGTGGCCAGCATCGCCTGGGAGTTGTCTATGCCGGTGATCGTGGCACCGGCATAGCGCTGTGCAAGCAGCTCGGTGGAATTGCCCGGCCCGCATCCCAGGTCCACCACATGGCGGGCCTGGGCCAAGGGCACACGCGCCAGCAGCTCGGCTGCGGGGCGCGTACGCTCATTGGCGAAACGCAGGTAAAGCGCGGGATTCCAGTCGAGCATGGCTTGCCGGCGGCTTACAGCAGGTGCTTGACGCCGTCCTGTTCGCCTTGCAGCTCGGCCAGGGTCTTGTCGATGCACTCTTGCGAGAAAGCGTCGATTTCCAGGCCTTCGACGATCTTGTACTCGCCGTTCTCGGTGGTGACCGGGAAGCCGAAGACGATGCCGGCGGGGATGCCGTATTCGCCGTTGGAGGGCACGCCCATGGTGACCCATTCGCCGCCCGAGCCCAGGGCCCAGTCGCGCATGTGGTCGATGGCAGCGTTGGCAGCCGAGGCAGCCGAGGACAGGCCACGGGCGGCAATGATGGCGGCGCCACGCTTGCCGACGGTGGGCAGGAACACGTCCTTGTTCCAGGCCTGGTCGTTGATCTTGGCCTTGACGCTTTCACCGTTGACGGTGGCGAAGCGGTAGTCGGCGTACATCGTGGGCGAGTGGTTGCCCCAGACGGTCAGCTTGCGGATGTCGCCCACCTTGAAGCCGGCCTTGGCAGCCAGTTGCGAGGCAGCGCGGTTGTGGTCCAGGCGCAGCATGGCGGTGAAGTTCTTGGCCGGCAGGTCCGGAGCCGACTTCATGGCGATGTAGGCGTTGGTGTTGGCGGGGTTGCCGACGACCAGCACCTTCACGTTGCGCGAGGCAGCGGCGTTCAGCGCCTTGCCCTGGGCCGTGAAGATCTGTGCGTTGGCAGCCAGCAGGTCGGCACGTTCCATGCCGGGGCCGCGGGGACGCGCGCCGACCAGCAGGGCGTAGTCGGTGTCCTTGAAGGCTTGCAGGGGGTCGGAGTGGGCTTCGATGCCGGCCAGCAGGGGGAAGGCGCAGTCCTCGAGTTCCATGATCACGCCCTTGAGCGCGTTCTGGGCCTTCTCGTCGGGAATCTCCAGCAGTTGCAGAATGACGGGCTGGTCCTTACCCAGCATTTCGCCGGAGGCGATGCGGAACAGCAGGGCGTAACCAATTTGACCGGCGGCACCGGTGACGGCGACACGAACGGGCTTCTTGCTCATGATGAAACTCCAGGGATGGGGAAAAAATCAGGTGTTATCGGCGCCAGGTCGCACCAGCGTCAGAAACCAGCAGCCCGTGCTCCGCAAACAACGCGAAAGTGTACTCCCGATTTCGAAGCCCGGTCAATTTGTCTTATGTCTTATATAAGATATGATCGACGTCTGTTTCCAAGTCTTTCATCTGCGTCTCCGGGAGCCTCCCCACCCCGAACTTTTCCATGCCAGTCCTGCCTCCCCTCGCCTCAGACAACGCCGCCCCCACCATCGGCGCGGGCGCATCGACCCCGGCCTTCAGCCCTTTGTATCAGCAGATCAAGGGACTGATACTGCAAAGCCTTGAAGCAGGCGAATGGCGGCCCGGCGAACTGATTCCCAGCGAGATGGAGCTGGCCGCGCGCTTTCGCGTGAGCCAAGGCACGGTGCGCAAGGCCATCGACGAGCTGGCCGCGGAGAACCTGGTGATGCGCCGCCAGGGCAAGGGCACCTTCGTGGCCACCCACGCGGCCCAGCATGTGCAGTACCGCTTCCTCAAGCTGCAGCCCGACGGCGGCGACCAGCAGGGCGAGGGCCGTGCCGAGCGCCGCATCATCGACTGCCGGCGCCTGCGCGCATCGGCGGACGTGGCGCGCGGCCTGGCGCTGCGCAGCGGCGACGCCGTGATGCATGTGCGCCGCGTGCTGTCGTTCTCCGCAATCCCGACCATTTTGGAAGACATCTGGCTGCCGGGCCACGCCTTCAAGGGCCTGACCGCCGAGCAGATGTCCGCCTACCAGGGCCCCACCTACGCCATGTTCGAGCTGGACTACGGCGTGCGCATGGTGCGCGCCGACGAAAAGATCCGCGCCGTCCTGCCCGAGGCAGAACAGGCCCTGCTGCTGGATGTCCCCAGCACCACGCCCCTGCTGAGCGTGGAGCGCACCGCTTACACATACAACGATGTTCCCATGGAGTTACGCCGTGGCCTGTACCGCACCGACACCCATCACTACCGCAACGCGCTGAGCTGAACGATCCGTTCCCCAGAGAAGCGGGCGAAAATACGCAATTCCCAGCAAAGCTGTTTTTATTGCATTGCAATAGAATTTTGCATCGCCGCCCCTGAGCGATTACGAAGCAGTTACATCCACGAAAGTACCCTGCCATGACTGAGCAAGCCAAAAAGCGGCCAGAGTTCCGCAACATCAACTTCTTCAAGGACCTCCCCACCTACCGGTTGCCGCCGGCCGGCATCGTGTCCATCCTGCACCGCATCAGCGGCCTGCTGATGTTCATCCTGCTGCCTTTCATCCTGTGGATGATGGACATGTCGCTGACTTCGGAGATCTCCTTCGACGGCTTCACCTCGGTTTTCGCGGGTCCCTTCGGATGGTTCCTCAAGCTCGTGTGCCTGGCATTGATCTGGGCCTACCTGCACCACTTTTGCGCCGGCGTCCGCCACCTGTTCATGGATGTGAACCACCACGCCGTCAACAAGCAGTTCGGCAAGTCCTCGGCCCTGGTGGTGCTGGTCCTGAGCGTTGGCCTGACCCTGATCCTGGGTGCCAAGCTGTTCGGCCTGTACTGATTCACGATCTCTCCCTCACGATAAGGAAAAAGAACCATGTCCGTGAATTACGGCTCCAAGCGCACCGTGGTCGGTGCGCACTACGGCATCCGCGACTGGATGGTGCAGCGCGTCACCGGCGTGCTGATGGCACTGTTCACCATCGTGCTGCTGGCCAAGCTGATCTTCAGCACCGGCTCCGTCGGCTATGACCTGTGGGCCGGCATCTTTGCCCCGCAGTGGATGAAGTTCCTGACCTTCGCCGTGATCGTCTCGCTGGCCTGGCACGTCTGGGTCGGCGTGCGCGACATCTGGATGGACTACGTCAAGCCCGTGGGCCTGCGCCTGGTGCTGAACGTTTTCACCCTGGTCTGGCTGGTCGGCTGCGCCGGCTGGGGCATCCAGATCCTGTGGCGTATCTGATAGAGACGCGGTCTCCACGATTGAAGGTTAAGAATGAGCTACTCCAAAGCAAACATCACCAAGCGCAAGTTTGACGTCGTCATCGTCGGCGCTGGCGGCTCCGGCCTGCGTGCCGCGCTGGAACTGTCGCGCGCCGGCCTGTCCGTGGCCTCGTTGTCCAAGGTCTTCCCCACGCGCTCGCACACCGTGGCTGCGCAGGGCGGCGTGTCCGCTTCGCTGGGCAACATGAGCGAGGACAACTGGCACTACCACTTCTACGACACCATCAAGGGCTCCGACTGGCTCGGCGACCAGGATGCGATCGAGTTCATGTGCCGCGAAGCGCCCAACGTCGTGATCGAGCTGGAACACTTCGGCATGCCGTTCGACCGCAACCCCGACGGCACCATCTACCAGCGTCCCTTCGGCGGCCACACGGCCAACTACGGTGAAAAGCCCGTGCAGCGAGCCTGCGCCGCGGCCGACCGTACCGGCCACGCCATGCTGCACACGCTGTACCAGCAGAACGTCAAGTCCAAGACCAACTTCTTCGTGGAGTGGATGGCGCTGGACCTGATCCGCAACACCCAGGGCGACGTGGTCGGCGTGACCGCCATCGAACTGGAAACCGGCGACCTGTACGAGCTGCACGCCAAGGCCGTGCTGCTGGCCACGGGTGGCGCTGGCCGCATCTTCCAGGCATCGACCAATGCCTTCATCAACACCGGCGACGGCCTGGGCATGGCTGCACGCGCAGGCATCCCGCTGCAGGACATGGAGTTCTGGCAGTTCCACCCCACTGGCGTGGCCGGCGCGGGTGTGCTGCTGACCGAAGGCTGCCGTGGCGAAGGCGCCATCCTGCTCAACAGCGAAGGCGAACGCTTCATGGAGCGCTACGCTCCCACGCTGAAGGATCTGGCACCGCGCGACTTCGTGTCCCGCTCCATGGACCAGGAAATCAAGGAAGGCCGTGGCTGTGGTCCCAACAAGGACTACATCCTGATGAAGCTGGACCACCTGGGCGCCGACACCATCCGCAAGCGCCTGCCTTCGGTGGAAGAGATCGGCCACAACTTCGCCAACGTGGACATCACCAAGGAACCGATTCCCGTGGTGCCCACCATCCACTATCAGATGGGCGGCATTCCCACCAACATCAACGGCCAGGTCGTGGTGTGGGACGGTCAGCAGAACAATGTGGTCAATGGCCTCTATGCCGTGGGCGAATGCTCCTGCGTGTCGGTGCACGGCGCCAACCGCCTGGGCACGAACTCGCTGCTGGACCTGCTGGTCTTCGGCAAGTCGGCCGGCAAGCACATCGTGCAGTTCGTCAACGGCTTCGGCGACCACAAGGCCGTGCCGGCCGATGGCTCGGAGCGCACGCTCACGCGCCTGAACCAGCTCGACGACTCCAAGGAAGGCACCTACGCCCAGGACCTGGCTGGCGACATCCGCGCCACCATGCAGCAGCATGCCGGCGTGTTCCGCACGCAAAAGAGCATGGACGAAGGCGAAGTCAAGATCAACGCCATCCGCGAACGCGTGGGCTCCGTGACCCTCAAGGACAAGTCCAAGGTCTGGAACACCGCCCGCATGGAAGCGCTGGAAGTGGACAACCTGATCGAAGTGGCCCAGGCCACCATGATCTCGGCCGCTGCCCGCCACGAATGCCGCGGCGCCCACACCGTGTACGACTACGAGCATCCTGCCGACCACGCCGAGTTCCCGCTGGGCCGCAATGACAAGGAATGGCTCAAGCACACCCTGTGGTACAGCGCCACCAACAGCCTGGACTACAAGCCCGTGAACCTGAAGCCCCTCACGGTGGACAGCGTGCCGCCCAAGGTCCGCACGTTCTAATCCAGCAGCCCACGAGAGAACAGACAAATGAAGCGCACTTTCAAGATCTACCGCTACGACCCGGACAAGGATGCCAAGCCCTACATGCAGACCGTCGAGGTCGAGCTGGACGGCCACGAGCGCATGCTGCTGGACGCCCTGGTTAAGCTCAAGGAGATGGACCCCTCCATCTCGTTCCGCCGCTCCTGCCGCGAAGGCGTGTGCGGCTCGGACGCGATGAACATCAATGGCAAGAACGGCCTGGCCTGCCTGACGAACATGAAGACCCTGCAGGGCGACATCGTTCTCAAGCCCCTGCCCGGCCTGCCCGTGATCCGCGACCTGATCGTGGACATGACGCAGTTCTTCAAGCAGTACCACTCGATCAAGCCGTACCTGCAGAACGACAGCTTCGCGTCTCCCACCAAGGAACGCCTGCAGTCGCCTGAAGAGCGCGAAGAGCTCAACGGCCTGTACGAGTGCATTCTGTGCGCCAGCTGCTCCACCAGCTGCCCCAGCTTCTGGTGGAACCCCGACAAGTTCGTGGGCCCGGCCGGCCTGCTGCAGGCCTACCGCTTCATCGCGGACAGCCGCGACGAGGCCACGGGTGACCGCCTTGACAACCTGGAAGATCCGTACCGCCTCTTCCGTTGCCACACCATCATGAACTGCGTGGACGTGTGCCCCAAGCACCTGAACCCCACGCAGGCCATTGGCAAGATCAAGGAACTGATGGTCCGCCGGGCCATCTGATGACCATGACGAATACTCTGCTCGACGAACGCGAGCGAGACCTGCTGCGCTGGCGCTGCCGGCGTGGCCTGGTCGAGAACGACCTGTTCATCGCGCAGTTCTTCGCCACCTACGGAGACCAGCTCACGCGGAGACACGCGAGCGGTCTGTCTGCCTTGATGGACCTGGCAGACAACGACCTGATGGACCTCTTCTTGCGCCGCAAGGAGCCTGAAGGTGAACTCGATACCCAAGAAATCAGGGAAGTTCTGGAACTGGTGCGCAAGCGCAAGCCCGGTTCTCTCCCGCTAGTAGGCTAGGCAATCTAGAGAAGGAAGTTTGGAAATGAAACTCGCAGACAACAAAGCAACGCTGTCATTCAGCAACGGCGCTCCCAGCGTCGAGCTGCCCGTCTACCAGGGCAACGTCGGTCCCGACGTGGTGGACATCCGCAAGCTGTACGCGCAGACCGGCATGTTCACCTATGACCCGGGCTTCCTCTCTACCGCCTCGTGCCAGTCCGCCATCACCTACATCGATGGCGACAAGGGCGAGCTGCTGTACCGTGGCTACCCCATCGAGCAGCTGGCCAAGAACTGCGACTACCTCGAGACCTGTTACCTGCTGCTGTACGGCGAGCTGCCCAACGAGTCCGAGAAGGCCGACTTCGTCGAGCGCGTGACCAAGCACACCATGGTCAACGAGCAGATGCAGTTCTTCCTGCGTGGTTTCCGCCGTGACGCCCACCCCATGGCCGTCCTGACGGGTCTGGTCGGCGGCATGTCGGCCTTCTACCACGACAACATGGACATCAACAACGCCGAGCACCGCGACATCGCCGCGATCCGCCTGATCGCCAAGATGCCCACGCTGGTCTCCATGGCCTACAAGTACGGCATCGGTGCTCCGTACATGTACCCCAAGAACGACCTGAGCTACGCCGGCAACTTCATGCGCATGATGTTCGGCAACCCCTGCGAGGAGTTCAAGGTGAACCCCGTGGTCGAGCGCGCGCTGGACCGCATCTTCATCCTGCACGCAGACCACGAGCAAAACGCCTCCACCTCCACCGTGCGCCTGTGCGGCTCGTCGGGCACCAACCCCTTCGCCGCCATCTCGGCCGGCGTGGCCTGCCTGTGGGGTCCTGCCCACGGCGGCGCCAACGAAGCCTGCCTGAACATGCTGGAATACCTGCAGGCCAACGGCGGCGTTGCCAAGGTCGGCGAGTTCATGGAACAGGTCAAGGACAAGAACAGCGGCGTCAAGCTGATGGGCTTCGGCCACCGCGTCTACAAGAACTACGACCCCCGCGCCAAGCTCATGCAGGAAACCTGCAATGAAGTGCTGGCCGAACTGGGCCTGGAAAAGGACCCCCTGTTCGCCCTGGCCAAGGAAGTCGAGAAGATCGCCCTGGAAGACGACTACTTCGTGCAGCGCAAGCTCTACCCGAACGTGGACTTCTACTCCGGCATCGTGCAGCGCGCCATCGGCGTGCCCGTGAACCTGTTCACCGGCATCTTCGCCCTGGCCCGCACCGTGGGCTGGATCGCCCAGCTCAACGAGCAGATGGCCGACCCCGAGTACAAGATCGGCCGTCCCCGCCAGCTGTTCACGGGCTCCGTGTCCCGCGACGTCAAGCCGATCGGCCAGCGCTGATCGCAGGTCCGAGCCTCAGCGGCCCGGCACCCAAAAGCCCCATGCCTTTGCATGGGGCTTTTTTCATTTGCGAGCCCACCGCTCCAGAAGGCCACACCAGTCCTAGGAACACCATTTTCCCTATCGTGGCATGCCCATTGATTGAGCCTATCCACCTTAAGGTGACCGTTGACCCTCCCTCAAACGGAATGGAGCCGCAGCGCAATGCCCGCTGCCATTCAACGCAACCCCGGGACTCACATGCTTGTCGAAATCAACAAGGACGGAATGCTCATCCATGCGCGCGTCAGGAACGCGCGCAGCCCCGCCATCGAGAGAGGAAAGCGGACCGCCGCCATCACCGGCATCGTCGTGCACCAGACCGATGCCAACACGGCCCAGTCTTCGCTCAACAGCTACAGGAACCCGAAGGCCAATGGGGCACACTTCCTGATCGACAAGGACGGCACCATCTACCAGACTGCGGCCATCTATCAGCGTGCCAACCATGTGGGCCCGCTGAAGGCGAGGTGCCTGCTTGTGGGGAAATGCAAGGCCAGGGACTATGAAGGACTGAAGGCAAAGGGGGTACACCGCATCGAGATGCTGAAGGCTCCTGGTGAACGCTATCCGAGCAATATGGAGGCCATAGGTATCGAGATGGTCGGCCGAGCGGAGTTGCCGAAGGGGTTCAAACCTTCCTCCAACGAAGCGGATTTGCCCCCCGAGAGATTGCGAGGAGAGCGCGGCCTCTATCCCGCCCCGACCCAAGCTCAGAACCGGTCACTGACATGGCTTGTTGAAGCACTGCAGGACTCCATGCAACTGTCGCCCGGTGAAGTCTTCAAACATCCCGAGGTAAGTTGGAAAAATCTGACCGAAGCAGAAGGTGCAAACTGGAACCTTCCTACGAACACACCATGAAGTACCACCAATTTTTTTGGGCAATAACTTCAGCGATGGTCATGGCCTCAACGATTCATGCTGCTGACGCCCGGTATTCTGCGAAGCACATCCAGAAAATCAATATCTTCGCCCCCTCATCAAGCAACCCCGCTTGGGAGGATAAAAAATGGCTCGATTGCGACGATGTGATCCTGACCGAGGAGGATGTGCGATATGCATTGCAGCATATACGCCGAATTTCGGAAAAAGCCTACTTCAGCGAAGAAAACATGGATAGATCCGGATGCTCCGGAGGTGCGTCCGTCACGTTCAAGAGCGGAAAGATCATCGTCATGGATATCGAGCCAACAGGGCGAATCAGAATCTTCGAGGCGAACAGGAAGCTTGAACCCCTTGGAGTGCCCTCACGCTACTACGACTGCGCTCCTTGCAACAAACGCAAGATGAACCTGCTGCAAGACGCCTTGGACCGCGCCACGGAAAGGCGGCTCAAGGAGCTGAAAAGGCAGGGCCGGCTCCCGCCTTGAGTCACGGTCTGGTCTTCTCTTGCGCGCCGGTTTCGGCAATGGCCCTGACGCTTTATTCAACGCTTCGTGCGGCCGATGCCAGATAGCCGCTCAGGCACGCGCCACCGACCCGGCTGCAACGGCTGGCGGCCTGGTGAACGACCTGCTGGCCGGCTGCGCCGCCTGGCCTGAGCGCCGGGGCCAAGCCCCCTGCTTCACGCAGCAGCGCGGTTTCGCCGACAATGCCCCCCCGGCCCTCGTGGCCGGGCCTTCCATGCGCCGGGGTTCCGGCCCCAGCCACTCCTGCACACCATGAACTTTGCCTCCCTCGGCCTGAGCCCGGCGCTGGTCTCCAGCCTCCAAGACCTGGGCCTGGTCGATCCCACGCCCATACAGACCCAGTCTATCGCCCCCGTGCTTGCAGGCCGCGACCTCTGGGCCTGTGCGCCCACGGGCTCGGGCAAGACGGCCGCCTACCTGCTGCCGCTGCTGCAGCGCTGGATGGATGGCGGCAAGGCCCAGGGTGCTCAGGGCGGCTTTGTGCGAACCCTGACCACGCTGATCGTGGTGCCCACGCGCGAGCTGGCCCAGCAGGTGGGCGAGACGCTGTCCGACCTGGGCCGCGCGCTCAAGCAGCCGCCGCGCATCGGTGTGGTCTATGGCGGCGTGTCCATCAACCCGCAGATGATGATGCTGCGCGGCAGTGCCGACTTCCTGGTGGCCACGCCGGGCCGCCTGCTGGACCTGGTGGAGCACAACGCCGTGCGCCTGTCCGCCGTGCGCCACCTGGTGCTGGACGAGGCCGACCGCCTGCTGGACCTGGGCTTTCAGGAAGAGCTGCAGCGCGTGCTGGCCCTGCTGCCGAAGCAACGCCAGACCCTGCTGTTCTCAGCCACCTACCCCGACGCCGTGCAATCGCTGGCCACGGGCCTGCTGCACGATCCCGTTCAGGCACGCGTCGATGCCGCCGAAGGCCAGGATGCCGCCAGCCCGCAAAGCATCACCCAGCGCGCCATTGCCGTGGACCGCGCGCGCCGCACGCAATTGCTGCGCCAGCTGGTGCAGGGCGACACCGCTGCGGGTACCGACCCTGTCATGCTCGAACGTGCCCTGGTCTTCGTGGCCACGCGGCACACGGCCGAACTGGTGGCTGAAAAGCTCTACAAGGCCGGCATCTTCGCCACGGCCTTCCATGGCGACCTGAGCCAGGGCGCACGCAAGGAAGCGCTGGCCGACTTCAAGGCCAAGCGCTGGCAGGTGATGATCACCACCGACTTGGCGGCGCGCGGCATCGACATCACCCAGCTGCCCCTGGTCGTCAACTACGACCTGCCGCGCTCGGCCACCGACTATGTGCACCGCATCGGCCGCACGGGCCGCGCGGGCGAGGACGGCACGGCCATCAGCTTCGTGACGCCGGTCGACCAGGCGCACTGGGCGCTGATCTGCAAGCGCAACCAGCTGGACCTTGAACTGGAGCAGTTGCCGGGCTTCGAGCCCACCGAGCCCGTGCCGCCGCCTCCGGTGGCGCAGGACGGCAACGGCGGCATCAAGGGCCGCCGCCCGAGCAAAAAAGACAAGCTGCGTGCCGCGCAGGCTGCCGAGGCAGCAGCCAAAAGAGGCTGAGTTTTCCAGCCCGATCCGCTCAGCCTGCGCCGCCGCGCCCGCCAAAGCGATCCCGGTACGCCACCGGGGTAATGCCCAGATGGCGCACGAACAGGTGGCGCAGCGCCTGCTCCGAGCCCAGGCCCACGCGCGCGGCCACGGTCTTGAGCGGCAGATGGGCCTGGCTTTCCAGCAGTTGCTTGGACGCCTCCAGCCGCGCGCTCTCCACAAAGGCCGTGGGGCTTTGCCCCGTTTCCTGCTGGAACACGCGGCGCAGGTGCCGCTCGCTCATGTGCGCCTGCTCGGCCATCTGCGTGAGGGTCAGGGGCTCGGCCAGATGGGCCATCACCCACTGCTGCACGGCCTGCACGCCGCCGTGCTGCGCGGCCTGGGCCGCCAGCGGCACGCTGAACTGCGACTGCCCGCCGGGGCGCTTGAGATACATGACCAGGTCACGCGCCACCTCCAGCGCCAGCGCGTGGCCGAAATCCTCTTCCACCACGGCCAGGGCCAGGTCGATGCCGGCCGTCACGCCGGCCGAGGTCCACAGCTGGCGGCTGCCTTCACCATCGCGGATTTCCTCGCGCAGGTAGATGGCATCGGCATCGACCTGCACGCGCGGATGGCGCTGGGCCAGTTGCGCCGTCACGCTCCAGTGCGTGGCCGCGCGCCGGCCGTCCAGCAAGCCCGCCTCGGCCAGGAAGAAGCTGCCCGAGCACAGCGCAATCAGCCGCTGCACACGCGGCGCCACGCGGCCCAGCCAGGCGACCAGCTCGGCCGAGCCGCCCAGCACCTGCTCGATATGGCGCGAGCCCACGACAACCACGGTGCAGCCCATGCCTGCAGCCTCCAGCCCGGCCAGCGTATGCGTGGCCTCCAGCGACATCAGCGTGTCCGAGCGCACGGCCCCTTGCCGCTGCGAGACCACGCGCACCTCGTAGCCGTCGCTCTGGCCGCGCGCGCGCAGGTGCACGTTGGCATAGTCGAACACCGACATGGGTCCTATGGCCTCCAGCGCCTTGAAGCCGGGGTAGACGACAAGATCGATGCGGTGGGCGCTGGCGTGGCGGTGGTCCATGGGAAACGGCGGGCTCGGAGGCGGTCAGGGTGGAAAGAATGGGGCGGACTATACGAAAAGACGCAAGCACCCACGGCCAGCAGGCCCGGCCGACACCGGCCACACCCCTCAGATTCGGACATATCACCTGGGGCTGCGGCCATGATGCGGCCGGGCCGCCCGGCCATGGCCTACATTCAAGGCTTCGCGGAGCGCGCGCCCTGCCGTTCCTGAGCCACCCCGACAGAAAGACACGCCCATGAAATCCAAAGCCGCCGTCGCCTTCAAGGCTGGAGAACCCCTGCAGATCGTCGAGATCGACGTGGCCCCCCCGAAGAAGGGCGAGGTCCTGATCAAGATCACCCACACCGGCGTCTGCCACACCGACGCGTTCACGCTGTCGGGCGACGACCCGGAAGGCATCTTCCCCGCCGTGCTCGGCCATGAAGGCGCGGGCATCGTCGTCGAGGTCGGCGAAGGCGTGACCAGCGTCAAGCCCGGCGACCACGTGATCCCGCTGTACACCGCCGAATGCGGCGAATGCCTGTTCTGCAAGAGCGGCAAGACCAACCTGTGCGTTTCCGTGCGCGCCACCCAGGGCAAGGGCGTGATGCCCGACGGCACCACGCGCTTTTCGTACAACGGCGAGCCCATCTACCACTACATGGGCTGCTCCACCTTCAGCGAGTACACCGTGGTCGCCGAAGTCTCTCTGGCCAAGATCCATCCCGATGCCAACCCCGAGCAGGTCTGCCTGCTGGGCTGCGGCGTGACCACGGGCCTGGGTGCCGTCAAGAACACCGCCAAGGTCCAGGAAGGCGACACCGTGGCCGTGTTCGGCCTGGGCGGCATCGGCCTGGCCGTGATCCAGGGCGCCAAGCTGGCCAAGGCCGGCCGCATCATCGCCGTGGACACCAACCCCTCCAAGTTCGACCTGGCCCGCACCTTCGGCGCCACCGACTGCGTGAATCCCAAGGATTTCGACAAGCCCATCCAGCAGGTCATCGTCGAGATGACGGGCTGGGGCGTGGACCACAGCTTCGAGTGCATCGGCAACGTCAACGTGATGCGTGCCGCCCTGGAATGCGCGCACCGCGGCTGGGGCCAGTCGGTCATCATCGGCGTGGCCGGCGCGGGCCAGGAAATCTCCACACGCCCCTTCCAGCTGGTGACGGGCCGCAAGTGGCTGGGCACGGCCTTCGGCGGCGTCAAGGGCCGCAGCGAGCTGCCCGGCATGGTCGAGCAGGCCATGAGTGGCGAGATCCAGCTGGCCCCCTTCGTCACGCACACCATGGGCCTGCCGGAAATCAACGAGGCTTTTGACCTGATGCACGAAGGCAAGTCCATCCGCTCCGTCGTCGTGTACTGAAGCTCCCCCTGAGGCACTGCGCGCCTTCCCCCTCTCTATTCGCTACGCGAGGGAGGGGGACGACGCCCTCGGCTGGGCGCCCCCGCCGCGAGGCGGCTCTTGCTCGGCGCCTCTCGCCTGGGCAGCGCCAGTTTCATGGGCCGTTGACCGTGTATAGCGTATCAACTCCCATCTTTGAATGCTGCACGCACCGCTTGCCAAGGTGCCCGTAGCATTTTTCTTTTTGAGGAACACCATGTCCGCACTGCCGCCCCTGGAACTCAAGAACGCCCATGCCTGCTTCGGCGGCGCACAGCGTTTCTACGAGCATTTCTCCGCCGAGATCGGCCTGAACATGAAGTTCTCGGTCTTCCTGCCGCCCAAGGCCGTGGCCGGCGAGAAGGTGCCTGCCGTGCTCTACCTGGCCGGGCTGACCTGCACCGAAGAGACCTTCATGACCAAGGCCGGCGCCCAGCGCCTGGCCGCCGAGCTGGGCATTGCGCTGATCGCGCCCGACACCAGCCCGCGCGGCGCAGGCCTGCCCGGCGAGGCCGATGCCTGGGACTTCGGTGTGGGCGCGGGCTTCTACCTGGATGCCACCACCAAGCCCTGGGCACTGCACTGGCGCATGGAAAGCTATCTGCTGGGCGAGCTGCTGCCGCTGATCGCCGCACGCCTGCCCATTGACGCGCAGCGGCTGGGCATCTTCGGCCACTCCATGGGCGGCCACGGCGCGCTCACGCTGGCGCTGCGCCATCCGGGCCGCTTCAGGAGCCTGTCGGCCTTCGCGCCCATCGCCAACCCCGTCAACTGCCCCTGGGGCCAGAAAGCCTTCTCAGGTTATCTGGGCGATGACCGCAAGGCCTGGGAAGCGCATGACGCCAGCTGCCTGATGGCCGCCCAGACCGAGGCGCCCTACCCGGCCGGCATCCTCGTGGACCAGGGCCTGGCCGACAAGTTCCTGATCGAAAAGCAGCTGCTGCCCGAAGCCTTCGAGGCCGCCTGCGCCCAGGCCGGCCAGCCGCTGACGCTGCGCCGCCACGGCGGCTACGACCACGGCTACTACTTCATCCAGAGCTTCATTGATGACCATCTGCGCCACCATGCAGAGCAGTTGAGTACCCCCTGAGGCGCTTCGCGCCTTCCCCCTGAAAGGGGGACGACAGCCTCGCTGCGGGGCGGCCCTTGCTTGCTGTCCCTGGGTTGGAGCGCGCCAGTTTCCAAGATTGGGCACAAGACCATAGAACGGGCGCGTCTCATCCAGGCATGCGCCCCGCGCGCATGTCCTGCGCAATCCGCTCCAGTACCTGCGGCAGGTCCTTCACGCTGGCGATCACGTGGTGGGCGCCGGCTGCGCGCAGCTTGGCCTCGGCGCGGGCTACGCGCTCGCGCACTTCTTCGGCGGGGGCGGCGGCCAGTTCGGCGGGGGAGTAGCCGACTTCGTTGCCGGACAGGGTCAGGCCCACGGTCCACATGCCGGCGTTGCGGCCTTCCTCGATGCCGGGCACGGTGTCGTCCACCTTCACGCAGGCGCGCACGTCGCCAATGCCCAGCGCCAGCACATTGGCCAGCGCCATGAAGGGGCCTGGGCGGCCGCCTGCGGCCATTTCATCGCCGGCCACCACATGGTCGGGAGCCAGGCCGTTGGCCGCTGCCTGCGGCAGCAGCTGGTTCAGGACTTCACGCGGATAGCCCGAGCACGAGCCCACCTTCAGGCCCTGCGCGCGCAGCCAGCCCAGCAATTCAGGCGCGCCTTCGATGGGTGCCGAAAACTCACCGACCTTGGCGATCTGCATGGGCATGAAGCGGGCGTAGATGGCATCCACGTCGGCGTCGCCAGGCGGCTGGCCGAAGGCCTTGTGCCATTGCGCGCGGATGCCTTCGTTCTGCAGCAGCTCGTGGATGTGCTGCCACTTGGACAGGCCCATGGGGCCGCGAGCCTGGGCCAGGGTGATGGTGATGCCGAAGCTGGCAAAGGCCTCGACAAAGATCTGCGTGGGCGCCAGCGAGCCGAAATCGACCAGGGTGCCGGCCCAGTCGAAGATGACGGCCTGCAGCGGCGACAGATCGGCGGCGGCGGTGGAGACGGTGGTGTGGTTCATGGTGTTTATTGACAAGGAAAGAGGTTCAAACAGAAGAGGGCCGCACGCGCCTGTTCATTCCAGCGTGCGGATGAAATTGCGCCCGCGCGGGCCGGATGCGGCCGACTGCAGCAGCTGCTGCCACTCATCCCCGGGCACGCCGTAGTGGGCGGGATCGGTGGCCACGCCCAGGCTTTCGAGGAAGTTGCGCAGGCGCTGCACGGCCAGCTCGCCCGTGGCGGCATCGAAGATGGACAGCAGGGCCGCGTCGGCCTGGTCGTCGGCGCCCAGGGCCATCTCCAGCACCAGCGGCAGGCTGAACGAGCAGGCAATGCCGTGGGCCACGCCATGGCGCAGCGTGATGTCGTAGGACAGCGAATGCGCCAGCGCCGTGCGGGTGTTGGAGAAGGCCAGGCCGGCCATCAGGGCTGCCTCGGCCATGCGGCTTCGCAGCGGCAGGCTGCCCAGGTCCTGCATCAGCGCGGGCAGCGTGGCCAGGGTGCGCCGCGCGGCGCCCACGGCCAAGGTGGTGGAGACGGGATTGCGGTGCCGGTTCCAGATGGACTCCAGCGCATGCGACAGCGCATCCAGCCCCGAGGCCAGCGTGGCGCCGGCCGGCAGGCTTTGCATGAGCTGCGCGTCGATGATGGCGGCCTCGGGCCAGGTCCAGTGCTGGTGCAGCGAGTGCTTGCGGCCAGCGGCCTGGTCCCAGATCGTGGCCCAGGGCGTGACCTCGCTGCCCGTGCCGGCCGTGGTGGGAATGGCGATCAGCGCCTTGTGGCCTGCGGCCGGCAGGGCCAGCCCCTGCTCCAGGGCCTGCAGCAGTTCGCCGAAACGCCGCGTGGGCGTGGCGCACATCAGCGCCTTGGCCGAGTCGATGGCGCTGCCGCCGCCCAGGGCCACGATGCACGGGACCTCGGCGTATTCGCGGTGCACGCGGTCATACAGCGGGGCCAGCCACTGCACATCGGGGTTGGGCGCAATGCCGTCCACCACGCCGCGCAGCTGGCTGCCCAGCCGTTGGCGCAGCTGCTGCACCAGGCCCAGGGATTCGGCCTCGGGAAACGTCACCAGCAGGCAGTCGCGCCCGGCCAGCAGCTCGGGCAGGCGGTCCAGGCGGCCAGGGCCGGCATGGATGGCAACGGGGTTGTGATAGGTCCACACAAATCGGTCCTTTGAATGAAACGGGGGCGCCGGTAAAAGCGCAGCCCTCAATGGCGGGTGCCCTGCTGGATGCGGCGGCGCAGCCAGTGGGAGACGAGATCGGCGGCGATCACCATCACGGTGATGACCACGATGCAGGTGGCCGTCTCCTGGTAGCGGAACAGCTTGAGGCTGCCGACCAGCTCGAAACCCAGCCCGCCCGCGCCCACCATGCCCAGCACCGTGGCCGAGCGCAGGTTGACCTCGAAGCGGTAGAGCACGACCGCAATCCAGGCCGTGATGGCCTGCGGTATCACGCCGAAGACGATGAGCTGCAATTGCGTGGCGCCTGCGCTGCGCAGGGCCTGCAGCGGGCCGTCGTCGATCTCTTCGATGCTCTCGGCGAAGAACTTGCCCAGCATGCCCATGCCATGCAGGGCCAGGGCCAGCACGCCGGGAAACGGCCCCAGGCCCACGGCCGAGACAAAGACCAGCGCCAGGATCAGCTCGTTGATGCTGCGCACCACGTTCAGGAACTGCCGCGTGATGCGCCGCAGCCAGTGCCAGCCATGCAGGTTGCTGGCCGCGATGAAGGACAGCGGCAGCGCCAGCACCACGGACAGCAGCGTGCCCCAGATGGCGATCTGCACCGTCTCCAGCGCGGGCGCCATCAGGCGCGGCAGCATGCTCCAGTCCGACGGCACGGAGCGCGCCACGAAGTCTGCGATCTGGGGCATGCCTGCCGCCAGTTCACCCCAGCTCATCTGCGCGCCGCCCGCGCTCCAGTGCAGCACCCAGGCGATGGCCAGGGCCGCAGCCGCATAGCCGGTCCAGCCCAGGGCGCCATGGGGGCGCGGCGCGGTCCATTGCCAGCGGTCGCGCGGCTCGGGGCTCCAGGAATTGGCGCTGGTCATCACAGTCCTCCTGCGGGCGCGCTGGCCCGCATCCACGAGGCAGGCACCGGCGCCTGCGCATGCAGGCCGGCAGGCCCTATGGCCGCCGTGCCCGGAGGTGTGTCCGGCTCTGCGCCCTGCCCTGCGCCTTGCCCTGCAGTGGGCTGCGCATGGTAGATGGCCTGCAGCGCGGCCTCGTCCAGCGCCTGCGGCGATCCGTCAAAGACCATGCGGCCCTGGGCCAGGCCCAGCACACGGTCGCCGAACTCCCGCGCGTAGTCCACCTGGTGCAGGTTGCAGACCACGGCAATGCCCAGCTCGCGCGTGGCATCGCGCAGGTACTGCAGCACGCTGCGCGCGGTCTTGGGGTCCAGGCTGGCCACGGGCTCGTCGGCCAGGATGACCTGGGGCTGCTGGGCCAGCGCGCGGGCAATGCCCACGCGCTGCATCTGCCCGCCCGACAGCGCCTCGGTGCGTTCCAGCGCCTTGTGGGCCAGGCCCACGCGCTCCAGGCACTGGTCGGCCAGGCGGATATCGCTTTCGCGGAACAGCTGCAGCACCGAGGCCAGGGTGCCGGTCTGGCCCAGGCGCCCGGTCAGCACGTTCTTGCGCACCGACAGGCGCGGCACCAGGTTGTGGTGCTGAAAGACCATGGCCACATGGCGAGCCAGCTCGCGCCGGCTGTGCCTGCCGCCGCCCAGCATCAGGTCCATGCCGCCCACCTCCAGCGTGCCGCTGTCGGCGCGGGCCAGGCCGTTCATGCAGCGCAGCAGCGTGGACTTGCCGGCCCCCGACAGGCCCAGCATGACGACGAACTCGCCGGGCTGCACATCCAGGTCGATGCCATGCAGCACGTGGTTGCTGCCATAGCTCTTGCGCAATTGGCGAATGCGGATCATTTCATGCTCCCCAGGTCGAGCTTCAGGGCCTTGGCCGTCTGGCGTACCACGTCGTAGGCCTTGTCATCCGTGGCCGCGAAGCCGTCGAGCACACCCTGGTCGCCCCAGGGCAAGTCCTTGACCTCGGCCAGGGCCGCAGCCACCTTCTGCTTGGTGCCGGCGTCCAGGCTCTTGCGCCAGGTCATGGGCGACTCGGGGATGGGCTGGGAGCGCCAGACGATCTGGAAGTCCTCGCGCTTGACCAGGCCCTTGCTCACGGCCGAGTCGAAGATGCGGTCGGCCACGGCCGCCGCATCCACCTTGCCGTTGGCCACGGCCATGATGCTGGCGTCGTGCGAGCCCGAGAAGATCACGCGCGAAAAGCCCTTGTCCGCATCGAATCCCTCGGCCATCAACCCGGCCTTGGGAAACAGGTGGCCCGACGCCGAGGTCGGGTCCACAAAGGCAAAGCTGCGGCCCTTGAGATCGGCCACGCTGGCCGGACCCTTGTCCTTGCGGGAGATCACCATGCTGTGGTACGCGCTCTTGCCCGTCTTCTTGGTCACGGCCACCGCAAAGGCCTCGGCGCCCGCCACCTGGCTGGCCAGCACGTACGAGAACGGGCCGAGGAAGGCGATGTCGATCTTGTTGGAGCGCAGCGCCTCGATCACGCCGTTGTAGTCATTGGCCACGAAGGGCCGCACCTTCATGCCGGTGCGGGTGGCCAGCTGGTCCATGACCTGCTGGCTGGCGCGGATCATGGCCTGCGCGTCCTCCGAGGGGATCAGGCCCACGCGCAGCTCGGCGGGCTGGGCAAAGGCGGCAGTGGTAGCGGTGGTGGCGGTGGCGGCCAGGGCCAGCACGGCTGCGGCATGGCGCAGCCAGGTCTTGCGGTTCATCTTCATGGGAGCGTTCCTTTGCATCAGGTCAGGCACATCGGCAGATCGGTGGATCCGTGAATCGCCGGCCAAATCGCCAGGCGGGTGGGGATGGCTGAATGCTAGGAGCGACATATTTCTGCCATGTGAAAGTTTCAGAATCGGTTTTGACAGCATCCATAGACAAAACCTTGAGATACCGACTTTCGTGAGCAACGCCCGCTACCGCGCCTTCATCGCCGTCGCCCACCACGGCAGCCTCAGCGCCGCCGCCCGCGCACTGGGCGTGAGCCAGCCCACCATCTCCACCCAGATCGCCACGCTGGAGCGCCAAAGCCAGATCGAGCTGTTCCACCGCCGCGGCTACCGCATGACGCTCACGGGCGCAGGCGCCAGACTGCTGCCCATGGCGCAGAAAATCATGGCGCTGGAGGCCGAGGCCGAATTCTTCCTGCGCGACTCGGGGCAACTGCACCAGGGCGAGCTCAAGATCGGCGCCGTGGGGCCCTTCCATGTGATCGAAATGGTGGCCGCCTACCGCGCACGGCATCCGGGCATGCAGTTGTCCATCCGCATGGGCAACTCGCAGCAGGTGCTGGCCGACCTGGAACGCTACGACACCGACGTGGCCGTGCTCGCCGGCCTCTACGACCGCCCGGAGCTGCTGGCACGCGAGTACGCGCGCCACGCCATCGTGCTGTTCGCCCATGTGGCCCATCCCTTCGCGCGGCGCAGCGAAATCGCGCTGTCCGAACTGCAGGGCCAGCCTTTGCTGCTGCGCGAGCACGGCTCGACCACGCGCACCGCGCTGGAATCGGTGCTGCAGGCCGCCGGCGTGCAGCCGCGCACCGAACTGGAGATCGGCAGCCGCGAAGCCATACGCGAAGCCGTGGCGCGCGGCCTGGGACTGGGCGCCGTGTCCGAAGCCGAATTCATCCCCGACCCGCGCTTTCGCCCGCTGCGCATCGCGGGCGACCCGGCCAGCACCACCACCTATGTCTATTGCATGCGCGAGCGCAGCGACAGCCTGCTGGTGAGGTCTTTTCTGGAGGCGGTTTGAGGGCCGCGCCGGGCCACCTCGGCCCCCGCCTCAGCCCTCCACCCTGATTCCGCGCGCCTGGATCAGCCGGGCCCACTTCGCCCGTTCATCGCGCATGAAGGCGTCAAAGCGCTGCGGCGTCCCCCCTCCATCCTCTGCGCCGAACTCTTCGAGCTTGGCCACCACATCGGGCATGGCCAGGATGCGGTTGACGTCCGCATTGATGCGGGCCACCAGATCGGCGGGCATTCTTGCGGGGCCCACCAGGCCGAACCAGATGCTCGCGTTGAACCCGGAATAGCCCTGCTCCGCCACGGTGGGAATCTCCGCGAAGGCCTTGGCGCGCTTCATTCCCGTCTGAGCCACGGCATGGACTTTTCCGCCCTTGATGAAGGGCGCCGCCGTGGTCATCCCCTCGAACGCGTAGTCGATCTGGCCGCCCAGCAGATCCGTCATCACGTTCGACGCGCCCTTGTACGGGATATGGAGCGCGGACACCGCCGCAGTCTGCTCGAACAGCGCCAGCGCAAGGTGCTGGGCCGACCCCGTGCCCGAGGAGCCGAAGCTGACCTCCCCCGGCTTTTGCTTCAATGCGGCCAGCAGGCCCTGCATGGTGGCGGAAGCCTTGGGGCTGGCAACCAGGACCTGCGGGGTCTGGCCCACCAGGGCGATGGCGGAGAAGTCCCGCTCCGGCGAGAAGCCGAGCCTGGGGTTGAGCGCAGGGGCAATGCCCAGGGCATTGATGTGGCCCATCATGAGCGTCTGCCCATCGGGCGCGGCCCTGGCGGCCTCGGCAGCGGCAATCAGCCCCGCCGCCCCTGGCCGGTTCTCGACGATGACGGGAATGGCCCACAGCTGGTTGAGCCGGTTGGCGATGATCCGCGCCAGGATGTCCGTGCCGCCGCCTGCCGAGAAGCCGACGAGGATTTTGACCGGGCCCGCCGGCGGCCTGGCCTGTGCAAAGCCCGGATGGGCATGCAGGGCGGTGGCTGCGGCGGCCGAGGTCAGGAACTGTCTGCGTTGCATGGCTTGTCTCCTTGGATGATGGGCTGGCGGCGGTCTTACGCCACCGAGGTCCAGCGGCCGAACCGGGACACCTGCGCCTCGTCGAAATTGAAGCCGAGCCCCGGCGTCTGGTGCAGCACGACACGGCCCTTTTCCTGCGCCAGCTGGCGGTCCAGCAGGCGGCGGAAGTTCAGCACCTGGTCATCCCAGAAGAACTCGACATAGCGCGCATTGGGGGTCGCGGCCACCAGCGGCGCGTGCACATCGTGAAACCAGTGCGGACACATCTGCAGCCCATAGCCAGCGGCCATGGCGGCAATGCGCTTCCACTCGGTAATGCCCCCGCAGACTGCGGCGTCGGTCTGCAGGATGGATGCGGCGCCCATGTCGAGCAGATGCTTGTGGTACCAGCGGCCATAGCCGATTTCCGCGGTGGCCACGGGAATGCGGGTGAGCTTTGCCAGGCGGGCGTGGCTTTCGACATCGTCGGGGCTGAACGGCTCCTCGATGAAATAGGGGTCGTATGCCTCCATGCGGCGCAGGTACTGCATGGCCTGCACGGTGTCCACCCAGCCGTTGTTGCAGTCCAGCATGAGCTCCACGTCCGGGCCGATGGCCTCGCGCGCCGCCTTCACGCGCGACTCCTCGCCCTGGGGCGACCAGCGGCCGGTCTTCATCTTCACGGCCTGAAAGCCCAGCTCGACATAGCCGGCCATCTCCTCGCCGACATGGCCGGCGGTCTTGCCGTCCACGTAGTAGCCGCCGCTGGCATAGGCCGGCACCGTGTCCAGCTCCACCGCGCCCAGGTACTTGTGCAACGGCATCTGGGCGGTGCGGGCATTGAGATCCCACAGCGCAATGTCGAGTGCGCTCAGTGCGCGCATCACGGTGCCCATGCGGCCTTGCAGCAGCGCCTCCTGGTACATCTCCTTCCACAGCCCTTCGACGGCCAGGCAATCGCGGCCCAGCAGCACAGGACCGAGCAGTTGCTCGACCGCGACGCGGAACAGCTCGCCCGCCGCATTGCCCACATAGCAAAAGCCGATGCCTTCGACGCCGTCGCTGCTGCGGACCTTGACCAGTCCGTAGTGGCGGTCGACCACGGTGCGGTTCGACAGATAGGTGACCTTGTCCAGCGGCACGCGGGCAACGCAGACTTCAATGGATTCGATGAGGGGCATGTGCTCTCCTGACATGGTTTGGAAGCGGGAACGAGCGAACTTTGCGCTTCAGGAGATCTGCAACAAAGATGGTGTCCCATGGTTCAGATGACGCAAAATGCGTCGCATGGATTCGCGCTTTCTCCAGAGCTTCATTGCCGTCGTGGACTGCGGCTCGATGGCCGACGCCGCGCGCAGGCTGGACCTGCCGCCCACCACCGTGGCCCAGCAGATGCGTGCGCTGGAGGCCGACGTGGGCTGCGCACTGCTCACGCGGGTGGGCCGGACGGTGCGGCTCACCGTCGTTGGCGCCCGGATCGTGGAGCATGCGCGGGAGGTGCTCAAATCCGTGGAGAACCTGAGGTCGGCCGCATCGGCCACCGAGCTTCCCGCAGGCCCATTGAGGCTGGGGGCAACGCCCACGGCGCTGATGGGCCTGGTGCCCCCGCTGCTGCGCCGGTGGATGAGCGCCCATCCGGCCGTGCGCGTCTACATCGAACCCGGCACCTCCTCACTGCTGCTGGACCAGGTGCAGGCCGGCCATCTGGATGCGGCCATCCTTGTGCACCCGGCCTTCGCCATGCCCAAGACCTGCGAATGGCGGCTGATGCGCAGCGAGGCGCTGATTCTTCTCGCGCCCCGGGACATGAAGGTGCGCGATCCGCTGCTCACGGCCGCACGCGAGCCCTTCATCCAGTACGACCGCAAGGTGGTGGCAGGAAAAATGGCGGATGAATACCTGCGGGGCCACGGCATCAAGCCAAAGGTCCGCTTCGAGCTGGACGGCATCGAGCAGATCGCACAGCTGGTTGCGGAAGGCTTCGGTGTCTCCATCCTGCCGGACTGGCCCGTGCTGGGACCGCCGGATGCCAGAACGCGCCGATGGCCGCTGCCCCCTCCGAGCCCGTCCCGCGAAGTGGGCATGGTGTGGCTGCGCTCTTCGGTGCGCTCCCCTCTGGCAGCCGCCTTGTCCGAGCTGATCGACCACCACTAGCTGACCCGGCCCTGGCCGGGGCCTGTGCCGCCGGGACTCAGAACAGGCTGCGTTGCGCCAGCAGCAGCGAAGGGTGGTAGAGACTGCAATCGAGCCGCAGCGGCTCGCGGTTGAACCCGTACCGACGGCAGGCCAGCGCGAAGCGCTGGCGCAGCAGCTCGGCCCAGTGGCCCGTGCCCTTCATGCGCTGGCCGAACTCGGCGTTGTACACGCGGCCGGCCTCGCGCTGCTCGCCCTGGATGCCGTGCAGGTCGCGCACGCGCTCCATCACGCGGCGGGCGCGGTCGGGGTAGTGCACCTGCAGCCATTGCTCGAACAGCGGCGCCACTTCCCAGGGCAGGCGCAGCACGGCATAGAAGGCATGGCGCGCGCCTGCGTCGGCGGCCGCCTCCAGCACCTTCTCCAGGTCTTCGTTGATGAAGGGAATCTGCGGTGCCAGGCTCACGCCCACGGGCACGCCCGCCTCGGTCAGCGCGCGGATGCTGCGCAGCCGGCGGTGCGGCGCGGCGGCGCGCGGCTCCAGGTGGCGTGCCAGGTCAGCGTCCAGCGTGGTCAGCGTGATGTGCACCGAGGCCAGGCCCTGGCGCGCCAGCGGGGCCAGCAGGTCCAGGTCACGCTCCACCCCGCTGCCCTTGGTGACGATGGAAAACGGGTGGCGCGCCTCGGCCAGCACTTCGATCAGGCGGCGCGTCAGCCCCAGCTCGCGCTCCACGGGCTGGTAGCAGTCGGTGACCGAGCCCAGCATCACGGGCGCGGCCACATGGCTGGCGCGCGACAGCTCGGCGCGCAGCAGCTCGGGCAGGTTCTGCTTGGCGATGAGCCGGGTCTCGAAGTCCAGCCCTGGCGACCAGCCCAGGTAGCTGTGCGTGGGCCGGGCATAGCAATAGATGCAGCCGTGCTCGCACCCCCGGTAGGGATTGAGCCCCATGTGAAACGGCAGGTCGGGCGACTGGTGGCGGCTCAGCGCCGAGCGGGCCTGCTCCCAGCGCAGTTCGGTGCGCAGGGGCGCGGCTTCCTCGCCTTCGGCAGGCGCCTCAAGGCTGCCCCAGCCGTCATCGAACGCCTCGCGCGGGTCGGTGGTGAAGCGGTGGGCCAGCTGGCTGGCTGCGCCCCGGCCCTTGATGGCGTGCAGGGGAATGAAGGCCGGCTCCGGAGAGAGGTCTGGGTTGGCGCGCATGGGGTTCGCTCCCGCAACGATGAATACTGTACAAACATACAGATCATAGCTGCGCAGCAGCCCGTTATCCAGAACGATGACAATGCCCCTGATCCATGCCATCCAGACCCATGCACCACATCCGCCCTGCCATCGACAGCGACTTCCCGTCCTTGCTGGCCTGCGATCCATATGCCCGCAGCCATGCTGAACGCCAGGCCTTTCTGCGGGAGAAAACGGCCGCTGGCGCGGTATTGGTGGCCGAGTGGGATGGCTCCGTGTCGGGTTTTGCCGTGCTGGAGCCCGGATTCTTCGGCCATGGGTTCATCTCCCTCATCGCCGTGGCAGATGCAGCGCGGCGCAGCGGCGTGGCGCTGGCACTGCTGGCGGCGGCCCGGCAGCGCTGCACCACGGACAAGCTCTTTACCTCGACCAATGCATCGAACCTGGCCGCGCAGGCGCTGTTCGCCCAGGCGGGCTTTGTGCCCAGCGGGCGCGTGGACAACCTGGACCCCGGCGACCCCGAGCTGATCTTTTTCAAGGCCCTGGGCAGCACGCGCGCGCAGTAGCGCTCGCAGCAGGCCGCGTCAACCCCACGCCAATCCGCACCGCACCGTGCGGGTTCGCTTGGCAGAACCCACACGGGCCTGCACAATGGGCCTATCGCACCAACTTGGTGCTTTTCTCTTTTCTGAAGATGCCTTGGCCCGGACAACCGCGTTGCCCGGGCTTTTGTCCGTTTGGGCGCCGCTGCCCTTCACTGCAGCCACGGCGCAAGCACACAAGGGAGCCAACACCATGGAGCGCAAGCCCCACATCATTCTTTCGTCCCTGGACCTGGAGCGCATCGAGGCCCTGCTGGACAAGCAACCCGCCTTCCCCGGCCGCGAGGCGCTGGAGGCCGAGCTGGACCGCGCCGACGTGCTCGAGCCCAAGGAAATGCCGCCCAACGTGGTGACCATGAACTCCACCGTGCGCTTCACGCTGCTGGAGTCGGGCAAGTCCAATACACTGACCCTGGTCTATCCCAAGGAGATGGACGGCAGCTCCGACAAGGTGTCGGTCTTCGCACCCGTGGGCATTGCCCTGTTGGGCCTGAGCGTGGGCGACCAGTCGCGCATGGCCGGCCCCTCGGGCCAAGTCACCGTGCGCGTGGATGCCATCGAGTTCCAGCCGGAAAGCGCGGGCGAGCTGCACCGTTGAAAGCCGATCGGCGTGAAGCGAAAAAGGCAGCCAACCGGCTGCCTTTTTTGTTTGTGGACTGATGCACCGCGCCTCAGCGCAGGCCTGCCAGAAACGCCGCGATCAGGCCGGTGCCCACCAGGCCCGCCTGCCAGCGCAGCGCCATGTGCCAGCTGGGAACGTGGCGCTCCACGCGCTCGTACAGCAGATGGCCGGCCGCAATCGACAGCACAAAAGCCGTGCACATGCCCAGCAGGGCGGCGGGAATGGAATGTGGCCAGAAATGGCTTTCCACGGCATTGACCAGCAGGCAGACCGAGAAGTGCACGAGAAACACCGAGTACGAAATCTTGCCCAGCCGACGCAGCGGCGCCCAGCCTTGCGCCTGCGCAAACGCGGGGCTGCGCATGGCCACGACCAGGGCCAGCGCCGTGGTACCGGCCAGCGCGATGCGGTCGCGCCACTCCAGCGCCAATGCCGCCACGACCAGGGCCACGATCAGCAGGGACCAGCTCCAGGCCGTCGAGGACTTGTCCGCATGCGCGGCCCAGTAGGCCAGCATGCCCAGGCCGTAGGCGCCAAAGAAGTACGGCGCCCATACGTCCCATTGCGCATCCAGATTGAAGCCCAGCAGCGAAGCCGCCACGCCGATCACCACCAGCGCCTGCGCCACGCTCAGCGCCCAGGGCCAGCAGCGTGACAGGGCGTCGCCGCCAAAGCGGCGGCGCAGCAAGGCACCACTCCAGCGCGTGCCGGCCAGCAGCAGCGCAGTCAGCGCAAACAGCTGGAAGTCGATGGACACATACCAGACGCCGGCAGACAGCGACTCCTCGCCCACGATGTTCTGCAGCAGCAAGGCATGCGCCACCAGCTGCCAGAGATCGGGCTCGCCTGAGACAGAAGCATGGTCGAACCAGGGCCGCACGACCGCCGAGACGACGACGGCCACGACCAGCGCCACCGCATAGGGCACGACCAGGCGCACGAAGCGGCGCCCGATGCGGGACCACGGATCGCTGTGCTGTCCGTGGCCTTGCGGCGCCATGCTGGCTGCCGCCAGGTAGCCGCCCAGCACCAGGAAGATTTGCACGGCCATGCGCGCATATTCATAGAGCCAGTCGATGAGGTCCGGCGCGGCCGGATGGGCGATATCGGACATGGGGCCGTAGAAGGCCAGGTGGTGCCAGACGATGGCGGCACAGGCCAGGCCCTTGGTGCAGTCGATCAGCGCACTGCGGCTAGCGTGGGACATGGGGCAATCTGCAATCTGCGAACGGGTCGGTAAGCGGGAGGCGCTGGGCCCGGGCCGCCTGGCCGCAAGCCCGCAAAGGCGCCATTGTGCGCCTTTTGACCGCGTCTTGCAGAAAGCTGACGCACCGCTTTCCAAGCCGCCCAGGACATGCCGGCACGCGAAGGCACAATGCATGCCATGACGCAATCCAAACCTCTTCCGGCGTTGAACCGGCAGTTCGTCTCGCACTTCGGCGAGATGGGCAGCCGCTGGGGCATCAACCGCACGGTAGGCCAGATCTACGCTCTGCTGTTTCTTTCGCCCGAGCCGCTCAATGCCGACCAGATCGCCGAGACGCTGGAGTTCTCGCGCTCCAACGTGAGCATGGGGCTCAAGGAATTGCAGGCCTGGCGCCTGGTGCAGCTGCGCCACCAGCCCGGCGACCGGCGCGAGTATTTCGAGGCGCCGCAGGATGTCTGGGAAATCTTCCGCCGCCTGGCCGAGGAACGCCGCCGCCGCGAGATCGAGCCCACCCAGTCCATGCTGCGCGCCGCCATGCTGGAGGAAGTCACCACCGAAGAGGAACGCTACGCCCAGCAGCGCATGCGCGATATGTACGAGCTGATCGACCGGCTCATGAACTGGTTCGACGACGTGCAGCGCCTGTCGCCCGAGACCGCCATGCAGCTCATGGGCATGGGCACGGCCGTGACGCGGCTGCTGGATCTGAAGGACCGCATCACGGGCGGCAAGGGCCGCGCCAAGGCGGATGACACCGACGATTGAACCTGGCAAGCCTGCGTACAAAAATGAGCTCCCGAGGGAGCTCATTGTGTTTACAGCAATGCTTCATTAGCGGTAAGCGCGTGCAAAAACTGGCATAGCCCAAAGCGAGGGACACCGAGCAAGGGCCGCCCCCGCAGCGAGGGTGTCGTCCCCCTCCCGAAGAGAGAGGGGGAAGGCGCGAAGCGCCTCAGGGGGAGCTTTATTTCTCCCGGGCCAGGAGTTCGCGGCGCGTGGCCTCGTCGTCCATCAGTTCGTACCACATCGCGTTGAGCACCGCGAAGGCGGCCGCCAGCGGCAGGCCTAGCAACCAGGCGAAGTACCACATGGTGTTGTGTCCTTTCTTGACGTTGACTATCGTTTCTTGATTCGGTGGATCAGTACGAGTGGCCGCGGCCCTCGATGATGGCCATCGGGTCGACCTTGCCGCGCAGCACGCTGTAGACCCAGCTGGTGTAGGCCACGATGAGGGGCACGAAGATCAGCGCGCACACCAGCATGATGAACAGCGTCACATGGCTGGACGAAGAGTCCCAGACCGTGAGGCTGTGCTGCGGGTTCAGCGACGAGGGCAGGATGAACGGGAACATGGACGCCCCCACGCTGGCGATGATGCCGGCAATGCCCAGGCCGCTGGACAGCAGGGCCAGCCACTCGCGGCGCAGCCACAGGCCCAACGCCGCCAGCAGCGGCATCAGCAGGCCGATGGCCGGCACGGCCCAGAGCACGGGCCGGGCCTGGTAGTTGGCAAACCAGGCGCCCGCCTGCAGCGCAGCCGTCTTGAACAGCGGATTGGACGGTCCGGTGGTGTTGATCTCGCTGGTGATGCGGTAGCCATTGAGCGCGGCCAGCCACACGCCGGCCGCCGCGAACAGTACCGTGGTGGCGACGGCAGCCACCATGCCAAAGCGGCGCGCGCGCGCGGCCACATCGCCCTGGGTCTTGAACACCAGCCAGGACGCACCATGCATGAGCAGCATGCACAGCGAGACCAGGCCGGCCAGCAGCGCAAACGGGTTGAGCAGGCCGAAGAACGTGCCCTCGTAGTAGATGCGCATGTCGGGCGCCAGGCGGAAGGGCACGCCCTGCAGCACATTGCCCAGTGCCACGCCGAAGATCAGCGCGGGCACCACGCCGGCCATGCACAGCACGGCATCCCAGCGCGCGCGCCAGGCCGGCTCCTCGCGCTTGCTGCGGAACTTGAAGGCCACGGGCCGCAGGATCAGCGCCACCAGGGCCGCGAACATGGCCAGGTAAAAGCCTGAGAACGACACGGCATACAGCTGCGGCCAGGCCGCAAAGATGGCGCCGCCGCCCAGGATGAGCCAGACCTGGTTGCCTTCCCAGACCGGGCCCAGAGAGTTGATGACGACGCGGCGCTCCACATCGGTCCTGGCCGCCAGCGGCAGCAGCGCGGCAGCGCCCAGGTCAAAGCCATCGGTGACGGCAAAGGCGATGAGCAGCACGCCCAGCAGGCCCCACCACAGCAGGCGCAGGATGTCGTAGCTGATCAGTTCGTGAAGAATCATGGTGACAATCTCCCTTGGTCATTGCCCGCGGGCGAGTTTTTGCATCAGAGGGAAGTAGGTGGTCAGGTGCGGTGCGCTTTCCTCCTGCGGTCCCTTGCGGATGGCCTTCACCATGAGCTTCATCTCGATGACGAAGAGCACGGAGTAGATGGCGATGAAGCCTGCAATCGTCAGCAGCAGCGTGCCCGCGCCCAGGTTGGACACGGCCAGCGCCGTGGGCAGCACGCCTTCGATGATCCAGGGCTGGCGGCCCACCTCGGCCACGATCCAGCCGCACTCGGCCGCGATCCAGGGCAGGGGAATGGCGATCACGGCCAGCTTGAGCATCCACGGATGGGCGTCCAGCCTGCGCCGCACCGACAGCCAGAAGAAGGCGGCCGTGAGCGCGATGAAGAACATGCCCAACCCCACCATGATGCGGAAGGCCCAGAACAGCGGCCCCACGGCCGGCACGGTGTCCCAGGCGGCCTGGGCGATCTGCGCGTCCGTGGCCTGGCGCGGGTCGTCCACGTAGCGCTTGAGCAGCAGCGCGTAGCCCAGTTGCCCGCCCTTGTCCTCGAAGACGGCCTTGGCCTCGGCCGGCACCTGGCCCGTGGGGCCGGCGGCGCGGATGGCCTCCAGTGCGCCATAGGCCTCGATGCCGTTGCGGATGTACTGCTCGGTGCGCTGGACCAGGTCGTTGATGCCGGGGATCTCGGTGGTCAGCGAGCGCGTGCCGATCAGGCCCATGACCCAGGGAATGTGCACGGCGTAGTGCGTCTCGCGTGCGGCCTTGTCGGGGAAGCCGAAGGCGGTGAAGGCGGCCGGTGCGGGCTCGGTGTCCCACATGGCCTCGATGGCGGCCAGCTTCATCTTCTGGTGCTCCGACGACAGGTAGCCGCTTTCATCGCCCAGCACCACCACCGACAGCGCGGCGGCCAGGCCGAACGAGGTGGCCACCGTCATGGAGCGGCGCGCCAGCTGGATGTGCCGGCCCTTGAGCAGATACCAGGCCGAGACGCCCAGCACGAAGATGGCCGCCGTCACGTAGCCGGCCGAGACCGTGTGCACGAACTTGGCCTGGGCCACGGGGTTGGTGAGCACGGCAAAGAAGTCGGTGACCTCCATGCGCATGGTCTGCGGGTTGAACGCCGCGCCCACGGGGTTTTGCATCCAGCCGTTGGCGATCAGAATCCACAGCGCCGAGAAGTTCGAGCCCAGGGCCACGCACCAGGTGGTCACCAGATGGCCGACCTTGCTCAGGCGATCCCAGCCGAAGAAGAACAGGCCCACGAAGGTGGCCTCGAGGAAGAAGGCCATCAGCCCCTCGATGGCCAGCGGCGCGCCGAAGATGTCGCCCACGTAGTGGCTGTAGTAGCTCCAGTTCATGCCGAACTGGAACTCCATCACGATGCCCGTGGCCACGCCCATGGCGAAGTTGATGCCGAACAACGTGCCCCAGAACTTCGTCATGTCGCGCCAGATGGTGCGGCCCGTCATCACGTAGACGGTCTCCATGATGGCGATGATCACGGCCAGGCCGATGGTCAGCGGCACGAACAGGAAGTGGTAGAGCGCCGTTACCGCGAACTGCAGCCGCGATAGATCGACGATGTCGAGGTCCATGGTGAGATCCTTTCTCTCGGGGGTACTTGGTGAAATCCTTGATCAGCCGTCCTGCCGCAGGCGCGCCAGGGCCGCCTCGAACGGCGGTGTGCCGCGCAGCGCCTCGGACACCACGCGGCCCTGCTCCACCCACAGCAGCCGGTCGGCCAGTTGCGCCTCCCGCTGCTTGTGGGTGGCCAGCACCAGGGTGCGGCCCCGGGCTGCACTGTCCAGCCGCACCAGCAGGTCGGCGGCCGTGCGTGCATCCAGGCCCTCGGTCACTTCGTCCAGCAGCCAGCAGCGCGCGGGGCTCAGCAGCAGCCGCGCCAGCGCCAGGCGCCGTGCCTGGCCGCCGGACAGGCCCAGCCCGCCCTCGCCCAGCCGCGTGTCCAGGCCCTGCGCCATGGCCCGCACATCGCCGGCCAGCCCGGCGACTTCCAGCGCCGCCCACAGCGTGTCCTCGGCGGCCTCGGGGCAGGCCAGCAAAAGGTTGTCGCGCAGGCTGTCCTCGAACAGTTCGGTGCGCTGCGTCATCCAGGTGCAGCGCCGGGCACGCACGGCGCCGGCCAACGGCTGGAGCTCGCCGGCCATCAGGGACAGCAGCGTGGTCTTGCCCGCGCCGCTGGCGCCCAGCAGGGCGACACGTTCGCCTTCGGCGATACGGATGTCCTGGGCCAGCACGGCGGCACGGGGTGCCACGACCTGCTCCAGCTCAACCGCCAAGCCCTGCCTGGGCGCCGCCGGTTCGCAGGCGCCTTGCGCAGCGCCATCGCGCAGGGCGGGCGCCAGCCGGCGCGCGGCCAGCCAGCTGCGGCCGGCCTCCAGCGCGCCACGGCGCAATGCGGCAAAGGGCTCCATGGCCGTCAGCGCCAGCAGCAGGGCCAGCGCGGCCACGGGGGCACCCAGCAGGCCGGCCTCGGCCAGCCAGCCCACGCCCAGCAGCACACCGGCCAGGGCCAGGGCGCCGCACAGGCCTTGCACGAAGGAGGTTCGGGCCTCCAGGCCGTGGAGCTCGGCGTCGGCCTCGGCCACGCGGGCGTCCAGGGCGGCAATGCGTTCGCAATGCGCGGCCAGGGTGCCGGCCATGGCCAGCTCCGCCTGCCCGGCTACCAGGTCGGCCGTGCGGGCGCGCAGGGACTCCAGCGCCAGCGCGCGGCGCACGGCGGGCCGGCGCGCACTGCGCGCCAGCCACAGGGCGCTGCCCAGGCCCGTGGCCAGCAGCCACGCAACCAAGGCCATGCCCAGCCACCAGCGCATCAGGCCCAGCGCCAGGGCGGCCATCAGCGTGGCACCCGTGGCGGCCAGCAAGGGCACGAACAGGCGCAGGTACAGGCTGTCCAGCGCGTCCACGTCGGCCGTCAGCCGCTGCAGCAGGCGCACGGGCCGCAGGCGCAGGCTCAGGGCGGCGGCGGGCGTGGCCCAGTTGCGCAGCAGCCGCTCGCGCAGGGCGGCCAGCACGGCCAGGGTGGCGTCATGGGTGACCAGCCGTTCGGCATAGCGCGTGCCCGTGCGGCCCAGGGCCAGCAGGCGGATGCCGGCCGAAGGCATGAACACATCGAAGACGATGGCCGTGGCCGGCAGCAGCCCGGCCAGCGCCGTGGCCGTGATGAACCAGCCCGACAGGCCCAGCAGCGCCATGCCCATGAGCACCGTGAGCAGGGCCAGCAGCGCGCCGCCCAGCCACAGGCGCCGGGGCGCCATGCGCGCCAGGGCGGCCAGCACGGGCCGGAGGGTGGAGCGGGGCTTCATGCGGCCAGCTCCTGTGGGGCGGCATGGCCCGCCAGCTCCACCACGCGGTGCATGGCGGCGGCCAGTTCGGCATCGTGGGTGGCGACGATCAGCGTGCGACCGCGTGCCAGCTGCAGCAGGGCATCGGTGACCTGGGCGGCCGTGGCCGGGTCCAGGTGGGCCGTGGGTTCATCGACCAGCAGCAGGCCTGCATCGCGCGACAAGGCCAGGCGCGCCAGTGCCAGGCGCACGATTTCGCCGCCCGACAGGCCGGCTCCGCCCTCGCCCAGCGTGGCGCCGGCCCGGGTCTCGGCCAGCTTGCCCAGCCCGGCCAGCCGCAGGGCCTGGCGCAGTTCGCCGAAGGTGAATCCCGGGCGGCCCAGCCGGAGGTTTTCGGCCACCGAGCCCGCGAACACATGCGGGCTCTGCCCCATCCAGGCCATGCGCGCGCGCAGCCGGCCGGCCGATTCACCGTCGAGCAGCTGGCCATCGATATGGATGCGCCCAGGCTCGGCCACCGGCAGCAGGCCGGCAATCTGCGCCAGCAGCAGCGACTTGCCGCTGCCGCTGGGGCTCCACAGCGCCACATGCTCGCCAGGCCGCACGTCCACCGTGAGCGCCGGCAGCGTGACCGCGCCGCCTGGTGCCTGGGGCCGCACCTGCTCCAGGTGCAGGGCGCAGGCCTGGCCGGCCGCCCTGCCGGGCGCAGCCAGTGCGCCGGGCAGCGGCTGCGCATCGCGGCCCAGCTCGCCCAGGGCCTGCAGGGCGGCCTCGCCGCTGGCACGGTCGTGCCAGACGGCAGACAGCTCACGCAGGGGATCGAAGAAGCTGGGCGCCAGCAGCAGCACGAACAGCGCCTGGCCCAGGCTCAGTGTCTGGCCCCAGCTGCCAAAGGGCAGATGGCCCAGCAGGTGAAAGCCCACGTAGACGGCCACCATGGCCACGCCCAGGGCCGAGAACAGCTCCAGCACCGCAGAGGACAGAAAGGCGATGCGCAGCACGCGCATGCTGCGTTCGCGCAGGGATTCGGCATTGGCGCGCAGCCGCTGCGCCGTGGCATCCACCGCGCCCAGGGCGCGCAGGGTGGACAGGCCGCGCAGGCGGTCGAGCAGGAAGGCGTTCATGCCGCCCAGCTCCACCATCTGCGCCTGGCTGGCCGCCTTGGCGCGCCAGCCGACGATGGCCATGAACAGCGGGATCAGCGGTGCGGCCACCACCAGGATCAGCGCCACCACCCAGCTCTGGCTGGCCACGGCCAGCGCAATCACCAGCGGCACGGTGCGCACGCGCCACATGGCGGTCTGGTAGCGCGACAGCCAGGGCACGATGGCCTCGGCCTGCTCGGCCATGGCGCTGGCCGCCTGGCCCGAGGCCGCGCGCTGGCGGTCCAGCGGCGAGGTGCCCGCCAGCGTGCGCAGCACCTGCATTCGCAGCGCGCTCACCAGGCTGCGCGCCTGCAGATTGGCGCGGCGCGTGCCGCTGGCATCGCACCAGGCGCGCAACCCGCCCAGCAGTGCCACGCCGGCCGCAAGCTGCCACAGTGGCCACAGCGGCTCCCTGCCTGCGCCATCGGCCATGGACTGCGCGGCCAGCGCCAGCAGCGCCGCCTGCGGCAGCCACAGCAGCGAGGCCAGCACCAGGCGCCCCGTACCCGCCATCGGACGACGCGCCAGCTGGTGGAACTCAGGCAATGACGGGGTACAAGGTTTGTTCATTTATTCTGTAATTTCAGTATTTACTGAAATTACGCAAAGAATTCTAAACAAACTTGCTCCAGGCAAGTCGCTCGTAGGGGGAAGCCGAGTGAAGCAGTCAAGCGTGCGCAAGGGGTTTTGCGCAAACAACTTCGAGAACCGGACCCGCACAGCGTGGGTAATACCCAAAGAAAACGGCGCCCGAAGGCGCCGTCTGGCAGGGTAGGAGAAGAGCCCGTCCTGGGCTCCCCGACCTTAGGGGGTGGACAGCAGGCGGTCGCGCGCCTGGTTGTATTCGCGCTTGAGACGCTCCACCAGCTCGCCCGCACCCGTGACTTCGCGGATGGCGCCAATGCCCTGGCCGCAGCCCCAGATGTCCTTCCAGGCCTTCTTGGCGTCGCCGCCGAAGTTCATCTTGCTGGGGTCCGACTCGGGCAGGTTGTCGGGGTCCAGGCCTGCCGCACGGATGGACGGCGCCAGGTAGTTGCCGTGCACGCCCGTGAACAGGTTGCTGTAGACGATGTCGTCGGAGGTGCCGTCCACGATGGCCTGCTTGTAGGCGTCGTGCGCACGCGCCTCATGCGTGGCAATGAAGGCCGAGCCGATATAGGCGAAGTCCGCTCCCATGGCCTGGGCCGCGAGGATGGCACCGCCCGAGGCGATGGAGCCCGACAGCGCCACGGGGCCGTCGAACCATTCGCGGATTTCCTGGATCAGCGCGAACGGGCTCTTGACGCCCGCATGGCCGCCCGCGCCCGCCGCCACGGCGATCAGGCCGTCGGCCCCCTTTTCGATGGCCTTGTGCGCGAACTTGTTGTTGATGATGTCGTGCAGCACCACGCCGCCCCAGCTGTGCACGGCCTGGTTCACGTCCTCGCGCGCACCCAGGCTGGTGATGACGATGGGCACCTTGTACTTGGCGCACATCTGCATGTCGTGCTCGAGCCGGTCATTGCTCTTGTGCACGATCTGGTTGATGGCGAACGGCGCCGAGGGCCGGTCCGGATGGGCCTTGTCCCAGGCGGCCAGGGTCTCGGTGATCTCGGCCAGCCAGTCTTCGAGCTGCTCGGCCGGGCGCGCGTTGAGCGCGGGCATAGAACCCACGATGCCGGCCTGGCACTGGGCGATCACGAGCTTGGGGTTGCTGATGATGAACAGCGGCGAGCCGATCACTGGCAGGGCCAGTTTCTTCAGCGCCGGGGGAAGCTTGGACATGCGTTGTCTCCGTTGGTTCTCGGTGTCTCTGTCTGCGTTGTGCCGTGCGCAAGCGCCGGGTCAGAAGGCGTCCATGGGCAGCGCCATCACGCTGTCGCCGCCGTGCACGATGGCATCGCGCAGGCCCGCCGCCTTGACGAGGATGTGCTCGGCATAAAAGCGTGCCGTCGCAATCTTCGCGCGCATGAAGGCCGCGTCCTGTCCCTTGTGCAACAGTTGCTCGGCCACCAGCAGGGCGCGGCCCATCTGCCAGCCTGCGACGAGGTTGCCCGCCAGCATCAGGTAGGGAACGCTGCCGGCGTACACGGCATTGGGCTCGGCCTTGGCCTGGCCCGAGACAAAGTGCACCGCCTCCACGAAGGCCTGGCGCGCAGCGGCCAGCTGGCGGGCCACGGCCAGTGCCTCGGGCGTGCCGCTGGCGGCCAGTTCGGCCTCGGTCTTCTCGATCTGGCCCGCAATGGCCAGCGCGGTCTGGCCGCCATCGCGCGCCGTCTTGCGGCCCACCAGGTCATTGGCCTGGATGGCGGTCGTGCCTTCGTAGATGGTCAGGATCTTGGCGTCGCGGTAGTACTGGGCGGCGCCCGTCTCCTCGATGAAGCCCATGCCGCCGTGCACCTGCACGCCCAGGCTGGTGACTTCCAGGCTCATCTCGGTGCTGTAGCCCTTGACCAGGGGCACCATGAATTCATAGAAGGCCGCATTGGCCTCGCGCACCTGGGCGTCGGCATGGTGATGGGATGCGTCGTAGGCCGCGGCGGCCGTGGCCGCCATGGCGCGGCAGCCCTCGGTGTAGGCACGCATGGTCATGAGCATGCGGCGCACATCGGGGTGGTGGATGATGGTGGCGCTGGCCTTGACGCTGCCGTCCACGGGACGGCTTTGCACGCGCTCGCGGGCATAGGCCACGGCGTGCTGGTAGGCGCGCTCGGCCACGGCAATGCCCTGCACGCCCACGGCGTAGCGGGCCGCGTTCATCATGATGAACATGTATTCGAGGCCGCGGTTCTCCTCGCCCACCAGGTAACCGATGGCCCCGCCGTTGTCGCCGTACTGCAGCACGGCCGTGGGCGAGGCCTTGATCCCCATCTTGTGCTCGATGCTCACGCAGTGCACATCGTTGCGCGCGCCCAGCGAGCCATCCTTGTTGACCAGGAACTTGGGCACCACGAACAGGCTGATGCCCTTGACGCCCTCGGGCGCCCCGGCCACGCGGGCCAGCACCAGATGGACGATGTTCTCGGCCATGTCGTGCTCGCCATAGGTGATGAAGATCTTTGTGCCGAAGACCTTGTAGCTGCCGTCGGGCTGCGGATCGGCCTTGGTGCGCACCAGGGCCAGGTCGGAGCCGGCCTGGGGCTCGGTCAGGTTCATGGTGCCGGTCCACTCGCCGGTCACCAGCTTCTCGAGATAGGTGGCCTTGAGCTCATCGCTGCCCGCCGTCAGCAGGGCCTCGATGGCGCCGTCGGTCAGCAGCGGGCACAAAGCAAAGCTCAGGTTGGCGCTGTTGAGCATTTCCACACAGGCCGCGCCAATCGTCTTGGGCAGGCCCTGGCCGCCAAAATCCTGCGGATGCTGCAGCCCCTGCCAGCCGCCTTCGGCGTACTGGCGAAAGGCCTGCTTGAAGCCCGCCGTGGTGGTGACCACGCCGTCCTTGAGGCTGGAAGGCGCCACGTCGCCCGGCAGGTTCAGAGGTGCCACCACGCCTTCGCACAGCTTGGCGCATTCCTCCAGCACGGCCTGGGCCGTCTCCAGGCCAGCCTCCTCGAAACCGGGCAACTGCGCCACCTGGTCGATCTGCGCCAGATGCTCCATGGCGAACAGCATGTCTTTGAGGGGAGCCGAGTAAGTCATTGTTGAACCTTCCTGAACAGAGCCTGGACCGCCGGCGCGCAGCGCGCGGCGACCTGGGACAGCGGGCGCGCCGCCACGGCACTACTGCATTGCTGCGTTATTGCGTGACGCGGCCCGATGCGTTGACGATGGACAAATCCACGAATTTCGAGCCCGCCTGCGAGCCCGGACGATAGGTAACCCAGTAGCCGCCCAGATCGAAGGCGTCCAGGCCGCGCAGCGAAGCGGCCAGCTTGTCGCGCGTCAGCGGCTGGGTGCGGCGCATGGCCTCCACGATGACGCGGGCGTTCACATAGCCTTCCATCATGGCGTAGCTGACCGGCACGGTCAGCGACTTGCCTGCGGCGGTGGCCGCGTCCCTGAACTCCTTGTTCAGGCGCATGGTCACCTTGTAGGGACTGGGCACGACCTGGGCAATGGACAGGCCGCTCATGAACTCCACGGGCAGGCGCTTGGCCAGTTGCTCGATATCGGCTTCGGACGTCGCGTAGATCTGGGCCGTGCCACCCGCCATGCGGTACGCCTCGACAAAGGCCGAGGTCACGGGGCTGGAGGCCACCACCATCACGGCCTGCGCCGAAGGCTGGGCCTTTTGCAACTGGGACACGGCCTTGTCCATGGCACCCTTGCCCGTGCTCAGCGAGGCGCTGACCACCAGCTTGGCCTTGGAAGGCGCAATCGCCTTGTCCACGAGTTCCGCCACGGCCTTGGCATCCGGGCGTTCGTCATGCAGCAGGGCCAGGCGCGTGATGCCCACGGTGGCCAGGTGCGATGCGATCTTGGCCATTTCCTCGGGCAGGTTGGCGCGCGTGCTGAAGATCTGGGGATTGCTCAGCACCCGCGTGTCCGTGCTCTGGTAGCCCACGAGGGAGATCTGCGACTGGTCGAGCAGCTTGCTGTCCAGCAGCGCCGCCATGTTGCGGTTGCCGAAGTAGCCGGCCAGCACCACGGGTTTGGACTCGTCCAGCAGCTTGCGGGTCTTGTCCACGGTTTCCTCGGGGTGGCCCACATCGTCCACGGTGACCAGTTGCACGGGCTGACCCTGCACGCCGCCGGCCTTGTTGATCTGGTCGAAGTACAGGCGCATGCCCTGGGCATAGGCACGGCCCTGCGTCGCACCGGCTCCCGACATGGGTGCCACCTGCCCCACCACCCAGGCATTGGCCTCGGCGGCCAGCGCCATGGCGCCACAGACAAAGGCCACGGCCGTGCGGGCCAGGCGCAAGCGCATCATCTTCATTTCAATCTCCCTCTCGGTTCATGCCATCGCCAGCACCGGCTGGCGGCCAAGTCCGTTGTTGTAGTCGGTGGTGCGCGCCGTGACCAGCGGACCATCCCGGAATCCATGACGGAAAAAGAGGGGCCTATGCCCCTCATTTTTCAGCTTCAGCCGCTTACAGCGCCTGCACCAGTTCCGGCACGGCCTGGAACAGGTCGGCCTCCAGGCCGTAGTCGGCCACCGAGAAGATCGGTGCCTCGGGGTCCTTGTTGATCGCCACGATCACCTTGGAGTCCTTCATGCCGGCCAAATGCTGGATGGCGCCCGAGATGCCCAGGGCGATGTACAGCTGCGGCGCCACGATCTTGCCGGTCTGGCCGACCTGCAGGTCGTTGGGCGCATAGCCCGCATCCACCGCAGCGCGCGAAGCGCCGATGGCGGCACCCAGCTTGTCGGCCAGGGGGGTGATGACTTCCTGGAACTTCTCGCTGCTGCCCAGCGCGCGACCGCCGGAGACGATGATCTTGGCAGCCGTCAGTTCCGGGCGGTCGTTCTTGGTGACCTCGCGGCCCACGAAGCTGCTCTTGCCGTTGTCGCCAGCGGCTGCCAGCTGCTCCACCTGGGCGCTGCCGCCCGTGGTGGCCGCTGCGTCAAAGCCCGTGCCGCGCACGGTGATGACCTTGATCTTGTCGCTGCTTTGCACCGTGGCAATGGCGTTGCCGGCGTAGATGGGGCGCTCGAAGGTGTCGGCGCTGTCCACCTTGGTGATGTCGCTGATCTGGGCCACGTCCAGCTTGGCGGCCACGCGCGGCGCAGCGTTCTTGCCGCTGGCGGTGGCAGGGAACAGGATGTGGCTGTAGTTCGAAGCAATTGCCAGCACTTGCGCTGCGATGTTCTCGGCCAGGCCGTCCTTCAGGCTGGCGCCATCGGCGTGGATGACCTTGGACACGCCAGCGATCTGGGCCGCGGCCTGCGCAGCGGCGCTGGCATTCTCGCCCGCCACCAGCACATGCACGTCGCCGCCGCAGGCCAGGGCCGCAGTGACGGTGTTGAGCGTGGCGCTCTTGATGGAAGCGTTGTCGTGTTCTGCAATAACGAGGGATGTCATGTCGCTGTCTTCCTTAGATCACTTTGGCTTCGTTCTTGAGCTTGGACACCAGCGTGGCAACGTCCGGCACCTTGACACCGGCACCGCGCTTGGCGGGCTCGGCCACCTTGAGCGTCTTCAGGCGCGGGGCCACATCGACGCCCAGCTCTTCAGGCTTGACGGTGTCCAGCTGCTTTTTCTTGGCCTTCATGATGTTGGGCAGCGTGACGTAGCGCGGCTCGTTCAGGCGCAGGTCGGTGGTGATGACGGCCGGCAGGCTCAGGGCTAGGGTTTCCAGGCCGCCGTCCACTTCACGGGTCACGTTGACCTTGTCGCCAGCGACTTCGACCTTGGAGGCGAAGGTGGCCTGGGGCAGGTCGGCCAGGGCCGCCAGCATCTGGCCGGTCTGGTTGGCGTCGTCGTCGATGGCCTGCTTGCCCAGGATGATCAGGCCGGGTTGTTCCTTGTCCACCAGCGCCTTGAGCAGCTTGGCGACGGCCAGGGGCTGCAGCTCCTCGGTGGTCTCCACCAGGATGCCGCGGTCGGCACCGATGGCCATGGCCGTGCGCAGGGTTTCCTGGCACTGGGCCACGCCGCAGGAGACGGCGATGACTTCGGTGGCCACGCCCTTTTCCTTGAGGCGAACGGCTTCTTCGACGGCGATTTCGTCAAAGGGGTTCATGCTCATCTTGACGTTGGCGATGTCCACGCCCGTGCCGTCCGACTTCACGCGGACCTTCACGTTGTAGTCCACCACGCGCTTGACCGGGACCAAAACCTTCATTGCAGCGGCTCCTGATTGATTGATAGATTGACGTTTACGTAAACCGAAATCATTGTATGCGGCGCTGCAGCAGCTGCGGCAGGTTTCCCTGACGGCCGAGGGCCGCATGCGCGCTCACAAAAAAGAACGATCGTGCCATTTTAAGCACGACCATTGAGATTTCCTGCGGGGGAACAGCCTGAACTCAGGGTATGCACCTAGGAATAATCCTAGCTGCTTTTCTCTGCTGCCTGAGCCACCACGCCCCCGCGTTCGGTGATCTGTACCACCTGCTTGGGAACTGGCAGGCTCACGCCCGCCGCACGCAGGCCGCGCAGCACGGCGAGGTTCACCTCGGAGCGCACATTGCCCTGACCATTTTGCGGGTCGTTGATGTAGTAGCTGAGACTGAACTGCAGACCCTGCTCGACAAAGTCGACCAGTGCCACCGAAGGCGCGGGCGTCTTGAGAACGCGCGGCTGCGCGGCTGCGGCATCGAGCAGGATGCCGCGCACCTGCTCCACATCGCTGTCCATGCCCACGACGATGTTGGTGGACAGGCCGAACTTGACGTCGAATCCGGTGAGGTTCTCCACACGCTGGGTGATCAGCGTCTCGTTGGGCACGATGGATTCGCGGCCGTTGAGCGCGCGGATGATGGTGTAACGCGTGCGGATGTCGGTAATGCGGCCCTCGAAGCCATCCACGCGCACGTTGTCGCCGATGCGCAGCGCGCGCTCGATCAGCACCAGAAAGCCGCTGACGTAGTTGGAGGCGATCTTCTGCATGCCGAAACCCAGGCCCACGCCGATGGCGCCGCCCATGACGGACAGCGCCGTCAGGTCCACGCCCACCATGGACAGCGACACCAGCAGCCCCACCAGAATCAGCACGCTGCGCGTGATGTTCATGGCCACCTTGCGCATGGACAGGTCGCTGACCCACTGGTTGATGACCTTCTGCTCGAACAGCGTTGCCACCCACAGCACGGCCACCATCATCAGGCCCGCCGACAGCGTGCCCTCGATCAGGTTGAGCAGGCTGACCGGCGTCTTGCCGATGTTGAACTGCAGGGCCTCCAGCTCCTCCATGACCTGCGGCAGCAGGCCGATGCTGTGCAGCACGGCCGCGCCCCAGGCCAGCCAGGAAAAAATGCGCTCGATCAGGCGCACCACGGTGGAATTGGGGAAGGTCCGGCTGAGCACCCGCGCCACGAAGCGGATCACCGACAGGGACACCAGCAGCGACACGGCCACGCGCAACCAGAACACCGTGGAAAACCGCGCCAGGATCTCCTGGCTGGTGAAGACCAGCACCAGCGCCAGCAGCGGGAACAGGGCGCCATCGAGCGCATGGCGGCCTATCCATACGGAGGGCTTCCCATCGTTGAGATGGCCGTAACGCGCATGCAGGCCGCGCATGGCGCCGTAGGCCAGCAGCAGGCAGGCGATGAGCACGGAGAACTCCAGCCAGGCGCTGGAGCTTTGGAAGTCGTTGATGAGCTTGTCGAAGATGTCCATGGGTCAGGGCCGTTCCGCCGCAAGGGCGCAGGCCGCCATCATCGCGCAGATCCAGGACAGGCCGACCGGACCGGGACCTACATGCAGGTCGGTCAGCGGCCCGTCTTCCAGGCCGGTTCGCGCTTGGCGGCGAAGGCCTGGGCGCCCTCCTGGGCGTCGGCATCCATCATGTTGGCGGCCATGGTCTGGCCGGCCAATTGGTAGGCCGCCTCGATGCCCATCTCGCGCTGCCGGTAGACCAGGGCCTTGCCCATGGCCACGGCCGCACGGGGCTTGCTGACGATGGACTGCACGAAGTGCTCGACGGCATCGTCCAGCGCCTCCTCGGCCACCACGCGGTTGACCAGGCCCTGCTCCAGCGCCTGCTGCGCGTCGATGAAGTCGCCCGTGAGCAGCATCTCCATGGCCTGCTTGGCCGGCACGTTGCGCACCAGCGGCACGCTGGGGGTGGCGCAGAACAGGCCATAGTGGATGCCGCTGGTGGCAAAGCGTGCCGCCTGCGCAGCAACGGCCAGATCGCACTGGGCCACGAGCTGGCAGCCTGCCGCCGTGGCAATGCCGTGCACGCGCGCGATCACGGGAACGGGCAGCCGGTGGATGGACAGCATCATGCGGCTGCACTGGGCGAACAGCTTCTGGTAGTAGTCCAGCTGCGGATGGGCCGCCATGTCCTTGAGGTTGTGTCCGGCGCAAAAAGCCTTGCCGGCCGCAGCCAGCACGACCACGCGCACGGACTCGTCGCGCGCCACGTCGTCCAGGGCCTGCTGCAGCTGCGTGAGCATCTGCTCGCCCAGGGCATTGAAGCGCTGCGGGTCGTTGAGCGTGAGGCGCACGACGCCGCGCGCGTCGCGCTGCACGTCGAGCAGGGGGCTGGCTTCAGAAGGATTGGTGCTCGCGTTCATGGTGCTCCAGATCCGGTTCAGAGGTCGGCCAGCACGCGCACGTGCGCTTCCACGCTGCGCGCAAGCGGCCCCATCACATAGCCGCCTTCCAGGCAGGAGACGATACGCCCCTTGGAAAAGCGCCGCGCGATGTCCTTGATGCGCGAGGTGATCCAGGTGAAGTCCTGCTCGGTCATGCCCAGCTGGCCCATGTCGTCCTCGCGGTGGGCGTCGAAGCCGGCGCTGATGAAGATCAGCTCGGGCTTGAAGGCCTCCAGGCGCGGAATCCACATCATCTCGACGATTTCGCGGATGTCCATGCCCTTGGTATAGGCGGCCACCGGCACGTTGACCATGTTGGCGGCCGGATGCTGGTCGCCGCTGAAGGGATAGAACGGGTGCTGGAAGATGCCGCACATGAGCACGCGGTCATCGCCGGAGAGGATGTCCTCCGTGCCGTTGCCGTGGTGCACGTCGAAATCGATCACGGCCACGCGCTTGAGGTGGTGGCGGCTGAGCGCGTACTTCACGCCCACGGCCACGTTGTTGAAGAAGCAAAAGCCCATGGCCTGGTGGCGCGTGGCATGGTGGCCCGGCGGGCGCACGGCGCAAAAGGCGTTCTCCAGCTCGCCGGCCATCACCGCATCGGTGGCCGCCAGCGCGGCGCCGGCCGCATGCAGGGCGGCCGAGAAGGTATGGCTGTTGATGGAGGTGTCGGTATCGATCTGGGAGTACTCGGGGCCGCCGGCCTGCTGCTCCTCAACCAGGCGCTGTGTCAGGCCCTGCAGCGCGGCCACATGCATGCGGTCATGGGCCAGTTCGATGTCGGCCAGCGAGGCCTGGGGGGCCTCGTGCCGCTCCAGCGCATCGGCCACGCCGGTCACCAGCAGCCGGTCCTCGATGGCGTCGAGCCGGGCCGGGCATTCCGGGTGCCCCGGCCCCATCTCATGCCGCCAGCACTCCCTATGGGTGAAATAACCCGTCTTGCCCACAGTGATGTCTCCGCGATGTTTTTTTTAGGATAACGTCGCGCCATGCAAGCAACACACAAGATCAAGGCGCTTCTGGATCAGCTTAACACGGTGGTTGTAGGGAAACCGGCTCAGGTCCGCGACAGTGTGGCCTGCCTGCTGGCCGGGGGACACCTGCTGCTGGAAGACGTTCCCGGCGTGGGCAAGACCACGCTGGCGCATGCGCTGGCACACAGCTTCGGGCTGCAGTTCTCGCGCGTGCAGTTCACGGCCGACCTCATGCCCAGCGACCTCACCGGCGTGTCCATCTATGAGCGCGCCAGCGAGACCTTTGTCTTCCACCCGGGCCCCGTTTTCGCCCAGGTGCTGCTGGCCGACGAGATCAACCGCGCCAGCCCCAAGACGCAGAGCGCCCTGCTCGAAGCCATGGAGGAGCGACAGGTCTCGGCCGAGGGCCGCACGCACCGCCTGCCCGAGCCCTTCTTCGTGATCGCCACCCAGAACCCGCAGGAACAGCTGGGCACCTTCCCGCTGCCCGAAAGCCAGCTGGACCGCTTCCTGATGCGCATCAGCCTGGGCTATCCCGACCGCGCGGCCGAGCGATCCCTGCTGTCCGGCAATGGCCGGCGCGCCCAGGCCGATGCGCTGGCACCGCTGCTGACCACGCAGGAGCTGCAGGACCTGCAGGCAGCCGTGCTCCAGGTGCATGCCAGCGATGCCCTGCTCGACTATGTGCAGGACTTGCTGGAAGCCACGCGCTCGGGCCAGTGGTTCGTGCAGGGCCTGTCGCCTCGCGCGGGCATTGCGCTGCTGCGCGCGGCCCGGGCCGTGGCCCTGATGGAAGGGCGCGACTATGTGGCGCCCGACGATGTGCAGGCCATCCTGCCGCAGACGGCGGCCCACCGCCTGGTGCCCATAGGCTCCTCCGGCCGGGGCGCCGTGGAGCAGGTGCGCGCCATGCTGGACGCCGTGGCGCTGCGCTGATGCCGGCCGCCCCCGCGTCTTCGCCCGGCGCCCCCCAGCCGGGGGCATCGCTGCGCCAGCGCTGGTCTCCCGCGCGGCGCGTGCGCCAGTGGTGGCATGCCCGCCTGCCCCGCACGGACAGCCTGAAGCTGACCCAGCGCAATGTCTACATCATGCCGTCGCGTGCAGGCTGGGCCCTGGCGCTGACGCTGTGCGTGCTGCTGGTGGCCGCCATCAACTACCAGCTCAACCTGGGCTATCTGCTGACGTTCCTGCTGGCCGGCAGCGCGGCAGCGGGCATGGTGGTCGGCCACGGCAATCTGCGCGGCTTGGCGCTGCATCTGCTGCCGCCGGCCGGCAGCTTTGCCGGCCAGCCCTGCCGCTTCGACGTGGTGCTGCACAACACGCGCCGCAGCACGCGTTGGGGCATAGGCCTTGCCGTGCAAGCCGATACGGCGGCCACCGACTGGACCTGGATCGATGTCCCGGCACAGGGCAGCACCACGGCGCAACTGGCTTTCACGCCACTGCGCCGGGGCCTGCAATCGCTGCCCACGATCACGGCGGCCACACGCTACCCGCTGGGCACCTTCCGCGTCTGGGCGCTGTGGCGCGCGCAGACCCAGGCCTGGATCTACCCGGCGCCCGAACACAATCCCCCGCCCCTGCCTGCGGCCAGTGCCGATGCCGGCGGCCGCAGCGCGGCCTCCACGCGCCACGGCGACGAGTTCGATGGCGTGCGTGCCTACCGGCGCGGTGATGCGCTCAAGCTGGTGGTCTGGAAAAAGGCCGCCCAGGCCTTTGCCACGGGCAGTGACCAGCTGGTGAGCCGCGACCGCCCGCTGTCCCAGCAGCACCGCCTGTGGCTGGACGCCAAGGCCACCGGCCTGGCCGACCCCGAGGCCCGCCTCAGCCGCCTGACCGCCTGGGTGCTGGTCGCACGCCAGCAGGACCTGACCTGGGGCCTGCGCCTGCCCGACGGCCGCGAGATCGCCCCCGACCAGGGCGCGGCCCACGCCACGCTCTGCCTGGAAGCCCTGGCGGCCTGCCCATGAATCGCACGTCCATGCCCTCCTCCTTCCAAGCCATTGCGCAGCCCGCGGCCACCTGGCGCCAGCGCCTGGCCGCCCTGCCGCGCGATGCGCGCGACACCCTGTTCCTGCTGGCCGTGGTCGCCTGGGTGCTGATGCCCCAGGCCGCCCACACGCCCTGGTGGACCATGGTCTTCGTGGCCGGCCTGCTGCTGTGGCGCGGCCTGCTGGCCTGGCGCGGCCAGCCCCTGCCCGGCCGCTGGGTGCTGGGTGGATTGCTGCTGCTGGCCGTGGGCGCCACCTGGGTCTCGCACGGCACCTTTATCGGGCGCGATGCGGGCGTGACCCTGATCGTGCTGCTGCTGGCGCTCAAGACGCTGGAGCTGCGCGCCCGGCGCGATGCCATGGTGGTGTTCTTCCTGGGCTTCTTCGCGCTGCTGGCCAACTTCTTCTACTCGCAATCCCTGCTGCTGGCCCTGGCCATGGTGCTGGGCCTGCTGGGCCTGCTCACGGCCCTGGTCAATGCCCACATGACCGCCGGCCGCCCGCCGCTGACGCAGGCGCTGCGCACGGCAGCCCTGCTGGCGCTGTGGGGTACGCCGGTGATGGTGGCGCTGTTCCTGTTCTTCCCGCGCATGGCGCCGCTGTGGGGTGTGCCTAGCAACGACCTGGCCGGCCGCAGCGGCCTGTCGGAAAACATGCGCGTGGGCTCCATGGCCTCGCTGGTGCTGGACGAGAACGTGGCCCTGCGCCTGCGCTTCGATACGCCCGATGGTGCTCCTCCGCCGGCCAACACCCTGTATTTCCGGGGACCCGTTCTGTCGCGCTTTGACGGACAGGAATGGCAGATGGACACAGAGGCTGGGCTGGACAGCGCCCAGTTGCGCGTATCGGGCGAAGGCGTGCGCTACCAGATGACCATAGAGCCCAGCCGCCGCCCCTGGCTGACCATGCTCGACGCCACGCCCCAGCCCCCCGAACTGCCCCAGGGCATGGGCAGCGCCCGCATGACGCCCCAGCTGCAATGGCTGGCCTGGCGCCCCATCACCGACGTGGTGCGCATCAGCGCCCAAAGCCATGTGCAGTTCAGCTACGGGCCGCTGCAGCCCACGCGCGCCCTGCGCCGCTACACCCAGCTGCCCGAAGGCAGCAACCCGCGCACGCTGGCGCTGGCCCGGCAGATGCGCGCCGACCCGCAACTGGCCGACGCCCCGCCCCGCGCCTGGGTACAGGCCGCGCTGGCGCGCCTGCGCACGGGAGGCTACACCTACACGCTGGAGCCCGGCGTGGTGGACAGCGTGCACACGGCCGATGACTTCTGGTTCGACAGCAAAGAGGGATTCTGCGAGCACATCGCCTCGGCCTTCGCCGTGCTGATGCGCGGCATGGGCGTGCCTGCCCGCATCGTCACCGGCTACCAGGGCGGCGAGCGCAACCCTGTCGATGGCTACTGGACCGTGCGCAACGCCGACGCCCACGCCTGGACCGAGGTCTGGCTGGAGGACGAGGGCTGGGTGCGCATCGACCCCACCGGCGCCGTGGCTCCGTCGCGCGTGGGCGAGTTCCAGCGCCTGCGCGCGCCCCAGGGTGCCATTGCGGGCGCCGTGGGCAACTTCGTGGGCGTGGGCATGCTGCAGCAGATGCGCGCCGTGTGGGAGGCCGTCAACAACGGCTGGAACCAGTGGGTGCTGAACTACACGCAAAGCCGCCAGCTGGACCTGCTCAAGAACCTGGGCGTGCAGTCGCCATCGTGGGTGGACATGCTGCGCCTGCTGGGCGCGCTGGCCGGCGTGGCCGCACTGGCCTGGCTGGCCTGGATGGCACGCGCCCAGCGCAACAGCCGCGATGAATGGCTGCGCCTGATGGACAGGACCCGCGCCCGGCTGCGGCGCATCGGCCTGGATGCCGATGCCAGCCTGCCCCCGCGCGCGCTGGCAGCCCAGGTCATGGACCGCTGGGGCCAGGACGACGCCACGGCCGCCAAGGCCCTGCACGACTGGCTTTTGGACATGGAGCGCCAGCGCTACGCACGCGCCCCCCAATCCGTCCCCCTATACGCACCCCAGTCCGCACCCAAATCCGCACCCGACACCCCCGGCCTGCCCGCCCTGCGACGCCAATGGCGGGCGCTGGACTGGCCACGCACTCCGCAGCCACGGCCACAAGCCGCCGCTGCCGGCCCCACGACAAGCACACCATGACCAAGCAACGACTGATCCCCTCCGCCCTGCTGCTGCTTGCGGCCGCCGCCCTGCCCTGCGGCGCGCTGGCCAGCAAGCCGGCGCCCGCCCAGACCGGCGCAGCCAAGACTGCCGCCAAGTCCACGGCCAAACCTTCCACGAAAAAGCGCACGGCCGCTGCTGCCGCCGCCACGGCCGCTGGCGGCGCCGCCGTGGCCAGGACCGTGCAGGGCAGCACGCCCTACGGAGAACGGCCTGATGCCATGCAAATGGCCGCCGACATTGCGATGCGCCACGACCTGCCGGTGGACTGGGTGCGCGACACCATCGCCCAGGCGCGCTTTCTGCCCCAGGTTCCCCGCCTGATGACGCCGGCTGCCCAGGGCACGGCCAAGAACTGGGGCGTCTACCGCAGCCGCTTTGTCGAGCCCGTGCGCATACGCGCCGGAACCCGCTTCTGGCAGGCCAATGCCGCCGCGCTGGCGCGTGCCGAAAAGCAGTATGGTGTGCCGGCCGAAATCATCGTCGGCATCATCGGCGTGGAGACCATCTACGGCCAGCAGATGGGCAACTTCCGCGTGATCGACGCCCTGGCCACGCTGAGCTTCGACTTCCCCGCAGCCCACCCCCGCGCGCAGGCACGCACCGAGTATTTCCGCGGCGAGCTGGAGCAGTTCCTGCGCTTCACGTACCGTGCGGGCACGGACCCGTTCTCGCTGCGCGGCAGCTACGCGGGTGCCATGGGCATGGGCCAGTTCATGCCCAGCAGCTGGGTGAAGTGGGCGGTGGACTTCGACGGCGACGACCGCATCGACCTGTTCGGCAGCGCGGCCGACGCCATCGGCTCGGTGGCCAACTACTTTGTCGCGCATGGCTGGAAAAGCGGCATGCCCACCCACTACCCTGTGATCATGCAGGCCCAGGGCGCCGACCTGGCCGCCCTGCTGGCGCCCGACATCCTGCCCCAGTTCACGGCCGACGAGATGGCTGCGCGCGGCGTACAGCTGCCGGGCGGCGGCGCGGCGCATCAAGGGCCGCTGGCCCTGGTCAAGCTGGAAAACGGCGCGCAGGGCCAGCCGCTGTACATCGCGGGCACGGAGAACTTCTATGCCATCACGCGCTACAACTGGTCCAGCTACTACGCGCTGTCCGTGATCGAACTGGGCCAGGAAGTCGCGGCAGCCATGGGCCGCTGATCCGGGCCATCCAAACCGTCGAGGCCGTCAGGGCCGCCGCATGCGGCACATCGCAGGCTGCTCGGCACGCGCCGCCTCGATCTCTCGCACCACGCGGAAGCCGTAGCCCGAGCCCTCCACATCGAAGGGCACGCCGGGCGCGCCCTGCCTGTCCATGACACCGACCACCAGCGCCTGCTGGAACTGGTGGTCGGCCGCGCGCATGCGGCCCTTGCGCCCGGCCAGCGCCACCTCGGCGCCTTCCAGCGCCTGCGCCACGGCCACCGTGTCGGTGCTGCCCGCACGCGCCATGGACTGGGCCAGGGCCTCGATCATCAGCTGCATGCGCATGTGCACATAGTCATCGGCAGGCCTGGGAAAGCGCTCGCGGAATGACTTGTAGAAGGCCTGGCTGTCGGGGCCCGGCACGTTGGGCAGCCAGTCGGCCACGGCCAGCACCTTGCCCACGCCGGCCTCGCCCAGGGCGGCTGGCGCGCCCAGCGCATTGCCATAGAAGGTGTAGAAGCGGCCGTCAAAACCCGCCTCCCGCGCGGCCTTGACCAGCAGCATCAGATCGTTGCCCCAGTTGCCCGTGATCACGGCCTGGGCGCCACTGGCCTTGATCTTGGCGGCATAGGGCGCAAAGTCCTTGACGCGGCCCACGGGGTGCAGCTCGTCGCCCACGATGGCCACATCGGGCCGCTGCGCGGCCAGCTGGCGCCGTGCTTCGCGCAGCACGGCCTGGCCAAAGCTGTAGTCCTGCCCGATCAGGTAGGCGCTGCGCACGGCCGCGTCCTCGCGCAGCACCTGCATCAGCGCGGCCATGCGCATGTCGGCATGGGCGTCGAAGCGAAAGTGCCAGAAGCTGCAGCGCTCGTTGGTGAGCGCAGGATCGACGGCCGAGTAGTTCAGGTACAGCACGCGCCGGGCCGGATCGCGCTCGTTGTGCTTGGCAATGGCATCGACCAGCACGGCCGCCACGGCCGAAGAATTGCCCTGCATGACCACGCGCGCACCGCCGTCGATGGCTGCGCGCAGCGCGGACAGCGCCTCCTCGTTCTGGCCCTTGCTGTCATGGCGTTCGATGGCCAGGGGCCGGGCGCCGCCCTGCGCGGCCGGCAGTGGCACACCGCCGCGCGCATTCACGCGCTCGGTGGCCCACAACAGGTTGCGGAACACGGCCTCGCCCGTATTGGCGAAGGGGCCGGACAGGCTTTCGATCAGCGCCAGCCGTATGGGCTCGCCAAGCGGCGGGGGCACGGGCTGTCCGCGTTCGTTTGCGGCCAGGGCCGCCAGCACGGGCGCAGCAAATAGCGCCATGGCACCGCTTTTCAAGACCTTGCGGCGCAATTTATTCATGGCTTTTTCCCTCTTGAAATGCGTTCAACGCCGCTCAACTACGCTCCATGCGGCGACAACTTCGATGAAGCCGCGCAGTTTATAGGAGCCACTTCACCATGATTTTCTCGCCTGTTCTCCGCCGCAACGCCTTCAACCCCCAAGCCGCCGATCTGGCCCTGCAACGCTTCCTGCAAGGCACCCTGGGCAACGCCGCCCACTCTCCCTCGTCGGTGCAGGTGCAGCGCGATGAAAAGGCCACGACGCTGCAGCTGGATGTGCCCGGCCTGTCCCGCGAGCAGCTGCAGCTGAGCATCGAAGGCGCCGTGGTCCGTCTGTCCAGCGTCGAGGGTGCGCCCCGCCAGGTGCAGCGCGCCTGGGAGCTGGACCATGAGATCGACACTGCCGCCAGCAGCGCAAAGCTGGAAAACGGCGTGCTCACGCTGTCCCTGGCCCGCCTGGAGCCGCAGAGCAAGGCCACCACGCTGAGCATCCAGTAAATCCGGTCAGCGAGTTTGTGCACCCGGGCTGTCAACCAATCCTTTCTTCCCTCCTCTTAGCAAGGTGACAGCCCGTTTTCAAAGCCCGGCACATGCCGGGCTTTTTTTGTGCTGCACAGGCTGCGCCTCAAGGTGGCCCGCCGCACGGCGCGGCGATGGGGAAGACAGAGGCGGCCGAAGAATCAGGCCAGCGAATCGAGCGGCCAGCGCGGCTTGACGTCGAAGGCGTAGTGCCTGTTGGCCACTTCCCGGCCCGCCTGCAGGCGCATGGCGGCGGCCATGGCGATCATGGCGCCGTTGTCGGTGCACAGGTGCAGCTCGGGGTAGTGCACGCGCAGCTTGCGCTTGGCGCAGGCCGCATCCAGCTGGGAGCGCAGCAGCCGGTTGGCACCCACGCCGCCGGCCACGACCACGCGCTTCATGCCGGTCTGCTCCAGCGCGGCCAGGGTCTTCTTGACCAGCACCTCGACGATGGCGGCCTGCGTGCTGGCGGCCAGGTCGGCCTTGCGCGCCTCCAGGTCATCGCCCAGCTTCTTCGCCTGGGTCAGCACGGCCGTCTTCAGGCCGGCGAAGGAGAAGTCCAGGTCGCCCGAATGCAGCAGCGGCCGGGGCAGCTTGAAGGCCTGGGCATCGCCGCCTTCGGCCAGGCGCGAGAGCACGGGGCCACCCGGATAGGGCAGGCCCATGAGCTTGGCCGATTTGTCGAAGGCCTCGCCGGCAGCGTCATCGATGGTCTCGCCCAGGATGGCGTAGCTGCCCACGCCGTCCACGCGCATCAGCTGCGTGTGGCCGCCCGAGACCAGCAGGGCCACGAAGGGGAATTCGGGGGGATCGGCGCTCAGGAAGGGCGACAGCAGATGGCCTTCCAGGTGGTGCACGCCCAGCACGGGCTTGTTCAATGCCGCAGCCATGGCGCAGGCCACGCCCGCACCCACCAGCAGCGCGCCGGCCAGGCCGGGGCCGCGCGTGAAGGCGATCACATCGACCTGGTCCAGCGTGCGGCCGGACTCGCCCAGCACGTTTTCGGTCAGCGGCAGCACGCGGCGGATGTGGTCTCGGCTGGCCAGCTCGGGCACCACGCCGCCGTAGGCGCGGTGCATGTCGATCTGGCTGTGCAGCGCATGGGACAGCAGCGTGGGCACGCCCGTGCCATCGGGGGCCTCGACCAGGGCCACGCCGGTTTCATCGCAGGAGGATTCGATCCCCAGAATCAGCAAACTCATGGGGCTGAAGTGTAGAACCTGCGGGCGCGGCGCACGGCCACCGGCATCAATGGCCCCTGGCAGGCGGGCAGTTGCACGGCCGGCGCTCCGCTACAGGTTGTCTATGTAGGAAGAGCGCGAGAACCGCACGGGCTCGAAGCCGTCGGAGGTCCAGATTTCGCTGGCGATCAGTGCCTGGGCATCCATGGGGCGGGCAAAGTAAAAGCCCTGCAGCTCGTCGCAGCCCAGCGCCTGCAGCACTTCGCGCTGCTGCTGGTTGGTCACGCCTTCGGCCACCACGCGCAGCTCCAGCGCATGGGCCAGGCGCACGATGGCGTCGACCACCGCCCGCGCATCGCTCTTGAGGGCCACGTCGCGCACAAAGCTGCGGTCGATCTTCACCTCGTCGGCGCACAGCTGGCGCAGCAGGGCCAGGCTGGAGTAGCCGGTGCCGAAGTCGTCGATGGAGATCTGCACGCCCATGCCCGTGAGTTCGGCAATCACGGCCATCGTGGTCTTGTCGTCCTCCATGGCCACGGACTCGGTGATCTCGAAGACCAGTTGCTCGGGCCGGATGCTGTGCCTTGCGATCGCCTCGGCGATGAACTGCGCCAGCCGCGTCTGAAAGAGCTGGTAGCCCGAGATATTGATGGACACCCGCATGAAGCGCCGCTCGCGCGCCCATTGCGCGGTCTGGCGGCAGGCCTCGTCGATGACCCAGTCGCCGATCTCGCTGATCAGGCCGAAGCGCTCGGCCAGCGGGATGAACACGCGGGGACTGATCAGGCCGAACTGCGGGTGGTTCCAGCGCGCCAGCGCCTCCACGCTGCGGATGCGGCCCGTGCGGGTATCGATCTTGGGCTGATAGAACAGCACCAGCTGCTCGCTGGCCACGGCGCGGCGCAGGGCCTGCTGCAGGTCGAACTGCGCGACCACGCCCTGGCGCATGCTTTCCTTGAAGATGGCGTAGGTGTTCCCGCCGGCACGCTTGGCCGTGTACATGGCGGCATCGGCCGCCGCCATGAGCTTTTCCTTCTTGCCATGGTCGGGATAGATGGCCACGCCGATGGAGCTGCTGATGGAGACCGCTTTTCCTGGCAGGTCGAACGGCTGGCTCAAGGCCTTCTGCACCCGTCCGGCCATGGCCACGGCATCGTCCACCGAAGCCAGGCAGCCCAGCAGCAGCACGAACTCGTCGCCACCCACGCGCGCCAGCGTGTCCGATTTGCGCGTCATATGGCCCAGGCGCACGGCCACCTGGCACAGCAGCGCATCGCCTGCGGCATGGCCTTCCACATCGTTGATGGGCTTGAATCCATCCAGGTCGATGTACAGCAGGCCCACGCGCACCGGCCCGCAGGGCCCCGGCTGCTCCACCGAGCTGTCGGCGCGCGCAATCGTGCGGCCCAGCCGGTATTCGAACAGCGCCCGGTTGGCCGTACCGGTCAACGGGTCCCTGAAGGCGATGCGCTTGAGCTTCACATTGGCGCGCAGCAATTTCTCATTGCTCTGCTTGAGCGACTGCGTCAGGCGCTGCGCCTTGCAGCGCATGCGGATGTAGAGCACCGAGCACACCAGCAGGAACGCCACGAACACACCAGCACCCCACGGGCCGAGGGCATGCCATCCAGCGAACCAGACGCCCTCATCGGCAAATTGCGCCGACGCGACGCCGTCCTGGGCAGCCGCAAGCACCTGACCCTGCGCCATGCAGGGCAGCAGCGAAGCCAGCCAGCACGCAAATGTCGGGCCGCGCCAGCGCGCAGGTATCCACCGGGACACCCCCTCGGTCATGAACAGCCAATGCATGGGGAAAAACCGATCTTCTCGTGATATTTCAAACTCATGCCGATTCAGCCTCACTGCCGCATTGCGCAGCCCAATGCCGTGGTCTGCGCTGCCATGTGCGCCGGATGAACGGGGCTTTTCTTGAAATACCGCCCCATTCGCTTTGCAAACATTCGACACGCTTACACGTCAGTTTGTGTATCGAAAATTTCAAATCATTAAAAAAATTCTATCAAATCATCGATCCCGTGCCCATGCAAGCACCGCGCGACGCCCCGGCATGGGAATTGCATCCAGGTCCCTTGCACCAAGGCAAACTGCATCAAGGCAGGCAGACAGGACCAAGCCCCCATGAAAACCGCTCTCAACTTTCTTGTGGCCGCGCGGCAGTGCGAAATCGGCGAGCTGGAGCAACTGCAGCGCACCAGCGCCCTGGTGGATCTGCTCAGCCGCCTCATCCATGCGCTGCAAAAGGAGCGCGGCCTGTCCAACGTGTTTCTGGCCAGCGCAGGCGCGCGCGGCGGCCCGGCCAGGCTGGCGCAGATGGCCGAGTGCGACCGCATGGCCGCTGCGGCGCGCGACGGCTTCGAGCTGGTGGACATGCAGCCCGGTGGTGCGGGACTCACCGGCCACCCCGGTCATGGCGCGCGGCTGTTCAGCCGAATCGCCCATGTGCTGCAGTGCCTGGACGCCCTGCCCGCGCTGCGCGAGCGCGTCGCCAGCCGCGCGCTGTCGCCGGAGGCGGCCACGGCCCTCTATATCGATCTGGTGGCCGGCCTGCTGGCCGTGGTCTTCGAGGCGGCGGACAGCGCACCCGAGCCCGGCATCTCGCGCCTGCTGGTGGCCTTGTTCAATTTCATGCAGGGAAAGGAATTCGCGGGCCAGGAGCGCGCCACGGGCGTGGCGGCGTTCGGTGCGGGCGTGAGCGATGCGCCGCGCCAGCAGCACTGGCTGCACCTGATCGCCTCGCAGGAGCGCTGCTTTCAGGTCTTTGCGGAGTTCGCGCCGCCCCATTCCCTGGCCCTGTGGAAAGAAAGCAGCGTGGCCGACGCCACGCTGGCCGTGATCGAGCGGCTGCGCCGCGTGGGCTGCACGGCCACGGCGGGCGCGCCTTTGTCCGTGGAGATGGCCGAGCCCTGGTTCGACAGCTGCTCGCAGCGCATGGACGCGCTGCAGACCGTCGAGGCCCGCCTGACGGCCGAGCTGCAGCAGCAATGCCAGCACCGCATTGCCGATGCCCGCGCCGCCCTGCAGACGCTGCTGCAGGCGCCGCAGGCATTGGCGACCACGCCGGTCTCGGCCACGCTGGCGCCGGGCGAGCTGCAGCCCCCGGCCGCACGGCTGGGGCCGCAATTGGACCGTTCCGTGATGGACCTGGTGCAGGACCAGTCGCAGCGCTTGCAGGCCATGCAGGCCGAGCTGGAGACCGTACGGGCCACGCTCACGGAGCGCAAGCTGCTGGAACGCGCCAAGGGCCTGCTGATGGCGCGGCGCCAGCTCAGCGAAGGCGAAGCCCACAAGCTGCTGCGCCAAACCGCAATGAACCAGAACCGCCGCCTGGCCGATGTGGCGCAGGCCGTGCTTTCCATGGCCGATCTCCTGCCACCTGCGCCTTGAACGCCGGGCCGGTGCGAGCCATGCTGCAGTGCAGCACCGACTTGGTGCCATGGAACGCACCAGAAGGTGGCCCGGCGAGGACTGCAAGGCCGATGGACGGCATGGCCCCCTGTGAACACGGCCTGGCACGCTTTCTGCATTGACTCTGGCAACTCCCGGCCAAAGGCGGCCGGGACCCCGGTCTTGATTCAAGGCCCCAGGACAACGGCGTCACTCTCCCCGCGCAGCGCGGCTGGAGAGGACGCCGTTTTGCTTGGAACAGGGCCCGTTTGCAAGTGTTCCATTCCCGACGATCGAAGGAGTTCCGCCATGGCGTCAAGCCCCAAGCCCACCACAGGCCCTCTCACCGCCGGCCCGGCCCTGCCCCGGCGCGACTTTCTGCGCCAGGCCGGCATGCTGGCAGGCGGTGCGGCGCTCTACACCCAGCTGGGCCACCATGGCGCCTGGGCGGCCGGCTCGGATGCGCCAGAGAAGAAAGAGGTGCGCATCGGCTTCATCCCGCTGACCGACTGCGCCAGCGTGGTGATGGCCTCGGTGCTGGGGATCGATCAGAAGTACGGCGTCAAGATCATTCCTTCCAAGGAAGCGAGCTGGGCCAGCGTGCGCGACAAGCTGGTCAACGGCGAGCTGGACTTTGCCCACGTGCTCTACGGCCTGGTCTACGGCGTGCACCTGGGCGTGGGCGGCGCCAAGAAGGACATGGCCGTGCTGATGACGCTCAACCACAACGGCCAGGCCATATCGCTGTCGAAGAAACTGGCCGACAAGGGGGCCGTCAATGGCGCGGGCCTGGCCAAGCTGATGGCCAGCGAAAAGCGCGAATACACCTTTGCCCAGACCTTTCCCACGGGCACGCACGCCATGTGGCTGTACTACTGGCTGGCGGCCAACGGCATCCACCCGCTCAAGGATGCCAAGGTCATCACCGTGCCGCCGCCGCAGATGGTGGCCAATATGCGCGTGGGCAACATGGACGGCTTTTGCGTGGGCGAGCCCTGGAACCACCGCGCCATCATGGACGGCATCGGCGTCACGGCCACCACCACCCAGTCCATCTGGCAGGACCACCCCGAAAAGGTGCTGGGCACCACGGCCGAGTTCGCACGCCAGAACCCCAACACGGCACGCGCCGTGACGGCGGCCATCATCGAGGCCAGCCGCTGGATCGACGAGAGCCTGGCCAACAAGACCCGCATGGCCGAGACCATCGCTGGCAAGGCCTATGTGAACACGGGCGTGGATGCCATCAACCAGCGCATCCTGGGCCGCTACCAGGACGGCATGGGCAAGACCTGGGACGACCCCAACCACATGAAGTTCTACGGCGACGGCAGCGTGGGCTACCCCTACCTGTCCGACGGCATGTGGTTCCTGACCCAGCACAAGCGCTGGGGCCTGCTCAAGGACCACCCCGACTACCTGGGCGTGGCCCGCTCCATCAACCGCCTGGACATCTACCAGCAGGCCGCCACCGCCGCCAAGGCCCCGCTGCCCAAGGCGGAGATGCGCAGCAGCAAGCTCATGGATGGCACGGTCTGGGACGGCAAGGACCCGCGCAAGTACGCGGACAGCTTTGCCATCAAGGCCTGAGAGATCCCCTTTGAAGCCCCACCCCACAGAGGAACACACCATGGTCAGCGCCGTCTTCCACTTCCCGGCCGAATCCGCTGCCGCGCCGGCAGCCGCCTCCACACCGATCTCCGCGCAGGTCTCAGGGCCCGCCGCTCCAGCCGCGCCGGCCCCCCAGGCCCGGGCACCCGCCGCCCCGCGCGACTGGGCAGCGCTCTCGCGTGCCTTCTGGCTGGCCGTGCTGCCGCCGCTGTGCGGCTTGGGTTTGCTGGTGGGCGTGTGGTCCCTGGTGGCTGCAGGCTCGGGCCAGAGCATTCCGGGGCCATTGGCGACCTGGCAGCAGGCGGTGGAGATTTTCAGCGACCCGTTCTACCGCAACGGCCCCAATGACCAGGGCGTGGGCTGGAATGTGCTGGCCTCGCTGCAGCGCGTGGCCGTGGGCTTTGGCCTGGCGGCGCTGGTCGGCATTCCGGCCGGCTTCGTGATCGGGCGCTTCAACTTCCTGTCGCGCATGTTCAACCCGCTGATCAGCCTGCTGCGCCCGGTGTCGCCGCTGGCCTGGCTGCCCATCGGCCTGCTGGTCTTCAAGGGCGCCAACCCGGCGGCCATCTGGACCATCTTCATCTGCTCGATCTGGCCCATGCTCATCAACACCGCCGTGGGCGTGCAGCGCGTGCCCCAGGACTACATGAACGTGGCGCGCGTGCTCAACCTCAGCGAATGGAAGATCGCCACCACCATCCTGTTCCCGGCCGTGCTGCCCTACATGCTGACCGGCGTGCGCCTGGCCGTGGGCACGGCCTGGCTGGTCATCGTCGCGGCCGAGATGCTCACCGGCGGCGTGGGCATCGGCTTCTGGGTCTGGGACGAGTGGAACAACCTCAACGTCAAGAACATCATCATCGCGATCTTCGTGATCGGCATCGTGGGCCTGCTGCTGGAGATGGCCCTGGTCAAGCTGGCAACGGCATTTACGTTCGAAGAGGTGAAGGCATGAATGCATCGTCCAAGTTCATCGAGGTCCAGGGCGTGGAGCAGAGCTTCAAGACCGCCAAGGGCCTGTTTCCGGCGCTGCGCAATATCGACCTGACCATTGCGCGGGGCGAGTTCGTCTCGCTGATCGGCCACTCGGGCTGCGGTAAGTCCACCCTGCTGAACCTGATCGCGGGCCTGACCACGCCCACCACGGGCGTGCTGCTGTGCGCCAACAAGGAGATCAAGGGCCCCGGGCCCGAGCGCGCCGTGGTCTTCCAGAACCACTCGCTGCTGCCCTGGCTGACCTGCGAGGGCAATATCCACCTGGCCGTGGAGCGCGTCTATGGCCGCACGGAAAGCCGCACCCAGCTCAAGGCACGCACCCTGGCCGCGCTGGAGCTGGTGGGCCTGGCCCATGCCGCGCACAAGCGGCCCGGTGAAATCTCGGGCGGCATGAAGCAGCGCGTGGGCATTGCGCGCGCGCTGTCGATGGAGCCGCAGGTGCTGCTGATGGACGAGCCCTTCGGCGCGCTCGATGCGCTCACGCGCGCCAAGCTGCAGGACGAGCTGCTGGAGATCGTGGCGCGCACGCAAAGCACCGTGGTCATGGTCACCCACGATGTGGACGAGGCCGTGCTGCTGTCCGACAAGATCGTGATGATGACCAACGGCCCGGCAGCCACCATCGGCGAGGTGCTGGAAGTCGGCATCGCCCGGCCGCGCAACCGCGTGGCGCTGGCCGAGGACGACCGCTACCGCGAGTGCCGCAAGGCGGTGATCGACTTCCTCTATACGCGCCAGGGGCATGTGGAAAAGGCGGCCTGAACCTTCGCCGGTCCTGCCGCCTTCCAGGCCCTGCACAGAGCGGGCCGGCCGAGCCCCGGTTCAGTGCCGGCCCGAGATGTAGTGCTCCAGCTGCTCGATGATGAACTTCTGCTCGGAGATGATGTCCTTGACCAGGTCTCCGATGGAGATCAGGCCCAACAGCTTGCCGCCCTCGTCCACCACGGGCAGGTGGCGCAGCCGGTTCTCGGTCATCACCGCCATGCATTCCTGCGTGGTCTGGGTGGGGCCGACGAAGAGCACGTCGCGCGTCATCACGTCGCGCACCAGGGTGGCGCCCGAGGTGCGCCCCAGCAGCGCGATCTTGCGCGCGTAGTCGCGCTCGGTGACGATGCCTGCGATCTCGCTGCCCTCCATCACGAGCAGGGCGCCAATGCCCTTGTCGGCCATGAGCCGCAGCGCGTCGAGCACGGAATCGGTAGGCGCGATGCTGTACACCGCGCCGCTGGCCTTGGCCTTGAGAATGTCTGCAACTGCTGTCATGGGTGCCTTTCAGTCGTTCGCCAATTCGGTTCTAGTGTCATCCGAACTGCGCCCAAAAAGCAACAGGGCCAGCGCGTGTATGCACACGCACCGGCCCTGCCCGATTCAGTGAATGCGGCCCTTCAGCGGCGGCCGCCCAGCAGGCTGCCACCAATCTTCATCAGATCGCTGAGACCTACCTGGCCGTCGCCATCCTGATCGAGCAGGCTGCCCAGCAAACCACCACCCAGGCCGCCCTGCTGCTGGGCCTGCGCATGCTCGCGGCCCAGCACCTGGCCCAGGCCGCCGGCATCCATGCCGCCTGCGCTCACGCGCTGTGCAAGAAAGGACATGACGATGGGGGCCAGCAGCTGCAGCAGCTGGGCCGCGCCGCCGCTGCCCAGGCCCGTGGCCTGGCCCAGTCCGTCCTGCGCGCGCTGCTGGTTGCCGCCCAGGATGTGGCCGAGGATGGCCGCTCCATCGAGCCCGCCACCTGCATTGCCGCCCGCGCCCGCGCCTGCGCCGCCGCCCAGCAGCGAGCCCAGCAGGCCGCCGAGGTCCAGGCCACCGGCACCGCCGCTGGCCGCGCCATGGTCGCGCTGCAGCGCGCCGAAGAGATTGGCCGCGCCCTGCGGATCGGCCGCATTGCGGCCCAGCGAGGCCAGCAGCACGGGCAGGGCCGCGCCCACGGCGCTTTCGGTCTGGGCGGGGCTGGCGCCGATCTGGTCCGCCATCTGCTGCATGGGCGCGCCCTGCAGTTGGGCCATCAGTTCGGCGGCCAGGGAAGAGCTGGAGTTCATGGTCGTTCCTTCATCCGGTCGCCCGGTCAACACAAAACCACATGGTATGCGCAAGCCTGCGCAGCGCACATGACGGCGCCACGCCCAAGTGTCAACGATGTTTTCCAGCGGCCGCAGTACCCCGCAGAGGTCAGGTCGTGGTCAGCACCCTCTGCGGCTGCGCGCGCGCCTGCCGCATCTGTGGCGGGCTCTGCACCTGGCTGCGTGCCTGGCCGCCTGCCGGGCTCTGTGCCTGGGCCTTCATGGACCGGCGCAGGGCCACGGCATCGCCCGCTGCGGCAGGCGAGCGGCCCGTGGCGTCCAGCCGGAACACCTGCACGGTTTCCGACACGGTCTGCGCCTGGGCCTGCAAGGCCATGGCCGATGCCGCGTTCTGCTCGACCAGGGCCGCGTTCTGCTGCGTGATGCTGTCCAGATGCGCCACGGCCGCGTTGACCTGCGAGATGCCGCTGAGCTGCTCGCTGGAGGCGCTGTGGATCTCGCCGATCAACAGACTCACGCGCCGCACCAGATCCAGCGATTCGATCATGGTCTTCTGCGCCACCTCGGTCCTCTGGTTACCGTCCAGCACCTTGGCGGCGGAGTCGTCGATGAGCTCGCGGATCTCCTTGGCCGCCGCCAGCGTGCGCTGCGAGAGGCTGCGCACCTCGGCCGCCACGACCGCAAAGCCCCGGCCCTGGTCGCCTGCGCGCGCGGCTTCCACCGCAGCGTTCAGCGCCAGGATATTGGTCTGGAAGGCGATGGAGTCGATGAGCTGCGTGATCTCGCCGATGCGCCCCGACGCGGCCTGGATCTGCTTCATGGTGGCGGCCACGCCATCGACGGCGCCGCTGCTGCGTTCGGCCACCTCGCTGGCCTGGGCGGCCAGGTCCGTGGCCTGGCGAGCCGAGTCGGCCGTGTGCTTGACGGTGCCCGTGATCTCCTCCATGGAGGCCGCCGTCTGCTGCAGGTTGCCCGCCTGGGTTTCGGTGCGCGCGGACAGGTCATGGTTGCCCTGCGCGATTTCCCGGCTGGAGATCTGCATCTTGTCGCTTTCCTCGCGCGCATCGCGCACGATGGACAGCAGGTTCACGTTGAGCTGGCTCAACGCCTTCTGCAGATCGCCCACCACGTCCTTGCGCGTGATGCGTATGGTCTGCGTCAGGTCGCCGGCCGCCAGGCGGTTGGCCAGCAGCACCATCTGCGCCAGCGGCGCCACGGTCAGCCGGTAGGCCCAGGCCCCGGCCAGGCCCGTGAAGATGCAGACCGCCAGCCAGGCCAGCGCAGACCATGCGTCCAGCGTATGCCCACCGGCCAGCGCCGCGCCAAAGGCCGCCGCCACCACCATGAAGAAGATCAGCACCAGCTTGCCGGCCAGGCCCAGGCTCAATGCGTTGGCCAGGCGGCCGCGCAGGTTGTTGCGCAACAGGTGGCCGGCACGCAGCACGTGGACCCGGCGCCCGGCGTCCTTCTCGGCGCGCATGGTGGCGTAGAGGCGCTCGGCCGCATCGGTCTGCTCGCGCGTGGCCTCGGTGCGCACCGACATGTAGCCCGAGGGCCGGTCACCCTCCATCAGCGGGGTGACATTGGCCATGACCCAGTAGAAGTCGCCGTTCTTGCGCCGGTTCTTCACGGGGGCGGACCAGGGCAGGCCCGCCGAGATGGTCTCCCACATGTCGCGGAAGGCTTCCTCGGGCATGTCGGGGTGGCGGATCATGTTGTGGGGCTGGCCCAGCAGGTCTTCGCGCTCGTAGCCGCTGACCTCGATGAACATCGGGTTGCAGTAGAGGATGCGGCCCTTCAGGTCCGTGGTGGAGACCAGGGTCTGGCCCTTGGGAAACGAGTACTCGCGCGTACTGACCGGCAGATTAACTCTCATAGGCATCCCTCCCTTGAAGAAGAAAAATCCTGCGTGCCCCATCCGGCCCAGCGAGCCGCTGGCCGGAGTTCAAAGTTTTTACCCCGAACCGCCCCATTTGAAACAAATAAAAACAAAACCTCCATTGGATTCAGACATCTGATAGGACCGTATCGATAGCACGCGCACCGCTTTGATGCATGCGGCGCACCAGCCTGGCACGGCCGCGCGGGCTCGCGTCCCCGCGCAATCAGTCGCCACAGGGCAGCAGGCCTGGCACGCAGCTTGCTAAATCCCGGGCGTGGCCATGAAGGGCCGCAGGGCCAGGCGCAACGACGTGCCACGGCCCGGGACAAAGGCGTCACCCCGCGCGCAGCCATCGGCCGCGCAGCGTGGGGACGCCTTTTTTGTTTTCCGAAACGCAACGGGGGCACGATGAAAAAATCCAGGCTGGTGATGGTGGGCAACGGCATGGCCGGCGTCCGCACGCTGGAGGAGCTGCTCAAGATCGCGCCCGACCTCTACGAGATCACGGTATTCGGGGCCGAGCCCCACCCCAACTACAACCGCATCATGCTGTCGCCCGTGCTGGCGGGCGAGCAGCAGCTGGACGAGATCATCCTCAACGACTGGTCCTGGTATGCGCAGCACGGCATCACCCTGCATGCGGGCTGCCGCGTGCACGCAGTCGACCGGGCGCGCCGCGTGGTGCACGCCATGGACGCGGCCGGACAGCCGGTGAGCGCCGAGTACGACCGGCTGATCCTGGCCACGGGCTCGCGCCCCTTCATGCTGCCCGTGCCCGGACGCGAGCTGGAAGGCGTGCTGGGCTACCGCGACATTGCCGACACCCAGGCCATGATCGCGGCGGCCGCCAGCCACCGCCATGCCGTGGTCATCGGCGGCGGCCTGCTGGGCCTGGAGGCCGCCAACGGACTCATGAAGCGCGGCATGGACGTTACCGTGGTGCATGCAGGCGAACGCCTGCTGGACCGCCAGCTCGACGAGACCGCCGCCGCCATGCTGCAGGCCTCGCTGGCCGAGCGCGGCATGCGCTTTCTGATGCAGGCCCAGACCCGGGCGCTGACGGGCGACGGCCAGGGCCGCGTGGCCTGCGTGCACCTGCAGGACGGGCGCGAGGCACCGGCCTCGCTGGTGGTCATGGCCGTGGGCATCCGGCCCGAGACCACGCTGGCCGAGCAGATGCACCTGCACGTGCAGCGCGGCATCGTGGTCAGCGACACGCTGCAGACCGTGACCGACCCGCGCATCTACGCCGTGGGCGAGTGCGCGGCGCACCGGGGCGTGGCCTACGGGCTGGTGGCGCCGCTGTTCGAGCAAGGCAAGGTGCTGGCCAACCACCTGGCGGAGATGGGCATCGGCCGCTATCCGGGCTCGCAGACCTCGGCCAAGCTCAAGGTCACGGGCATCCATCTGTTCAGCGCGGGCGACTTCCGCGGCGACGAGGGCACGGAGGAAATCGTGCTCAGCGACCCCGGCGCGGGCGTATACCGCAAGCTTGTGCTGCGCGGTGACAGGCTGGTCGGCGCCTGCCTGTATGGCGACACAGAGGACGGTGGCTGGTACTTCCGCCTGCTGCGCGATGGCGTGGCAGTGCAGGAGCTGCGCGACCGCCTCATGTTCGGCGAAAGTCAAGCAGGCCAAGCCAGCCAGGCCAGCAAGGCCAACCAGGCCAGCGGCGCGTGACGGCGCCCGTGCCCTGCCCTTCCCTCATCCACCCCAGGCCCACCATGCAAGAAACCCGATCCACCTGCCCCTATTGCGGCGTAGGCTGCGGCGTCCTCATCGAAAGCGATGGTGCGCGCATCACGGGCGTGCGCGGCGATCCGGCGCACCCCGCCAACCACGGCCGCCTGTGCACCAAGGGCAGTACCCTGCACCTGACGGCCTCGCCCGCCCTGGCACAGCAGACGCGGCTGCTGCAGCCCGCGCTGCGTGCCACGCGCGGCGCGGCGCCCCAGGATGTGGGCTGGGATGCCGCACTGGACCTGGCCGCCGGCAGGCTGGCCTCCATCGTGCAGGAGCACGGCCCCGACGCCGTGGGCCTGTATGTGAGCGGCCAGTTGCTGACCGAGGACTACTACGTCTTCAACAAGCTGGCCAAGGGCCTGATCGGCACCAACAACATCGACACCAATTCGCGCCTTTGCATGAGCAGCGCCGTGGCCGGCTACAAGCTCACGCTGGGCGCTGACGCGCCACCGGCCTGCTACGAGGATGTGGACCATGCGGACTGCCTTTTCATCGCGGGCAGCAACGCGGCCTGGGCGCATCCCGTGCTCACGCGGCGCATCGAGCAGGCGCGTGCCGCGCGGCCGCAGATGAAGATCATCGTGGCCGACCCGCGCCGCACCGACACGGCCGGCATGGCCGACCTCTTCCTGCCGCTGCGCCCGGGCAGCGACACCCTGCTGTTCCACGGCATGCTGCACATCATGGAACTGGAAGGCTGGCTGGACCAGGCCTACATCGCACGCCACACCAGCGGCTTTGCCGACCTGCAGGCCCTGGTGCGGGAGGCCACGCCCGAGCGCGTGGGCGATCTCTGCGGCCTGCCCCGGCACGATCTGTTCCAGGCCGCGCAATGGTTTGCGCTGGGCGGGGATGCACGCGACGGCGCCGCCCGTGGCGCAACGCTCAGCCTGTACTGCCAGGGCCTGAACCAGAGCAGCAACGGCACGGCCAAGAACGCCGCGCTGATCGGCCTGCACCTGGCCACGGGCCAGATCGGGCGCGCGGGCGCGGGGCCGTTTTCGCTCACGGGCCAGCCCAATGCCATGGGCGGGCGCGAGGTGGGCGGGCTGGCCAACCTGCTGTCGGCCCACCGCGACCTGGCCAACCCGGCCCACCGCGCCGAAGTGGCCGCACTGTGGGGCGTGGACGCCGTGCCGCCCCGCCCCGGCAAGACCGCCGTGGAGATGTTCGAGGCCGCCGCCGAGGGCGAGATCCGCGCGCTGTGGATAGCCTGCACCAACCCTGCGCAAAGCATGCCCGACCAGGCCCTGGTGCGGCGCGCGCTGCAGCGGGCCGAATTCGTCATCGTGCAGGAGGCCTTTGCCACCACCGCCACCTGCGCCTACGCCGACCTGCTGCTGCCTGCCACCACCTGGGGCGAGAAGATCGGCACGGTGACCAACAGCGAAAGGCGCATCTCGCGCGTGCGCCCCGCCGTGGCCGCACCCGGCGCCGCACGCCATGACTGGCGCATTGCCGTGGACTGCGCGCGGCGCATGGAGGCACGGCTGCGCCCGGGCCGGCCCAGCCTCTTCCCCTACGACACCGAAGACGCCACTGCCGGCGCCCAGGCCATCTGGAACGAGCACCGCGAGAGCACGCGCGGGCGTGACCTGGACATCACCGGCCTGTCCTGGGATTTGCTGGACGCGCAAGGCCCCCAGCAATGGCCGCTGCCCGAAGGCGCAGCCCAGGGCCGCGCACGGCTCTACGAAGACGGCCGCTTTCCCACGCCCGATGGCCGCGCACGCTTTGCCCTGCTGCCCTGGCAGCCGCTGGCCGAGCCTCCCGATGCGCACTATCCCTTCAGCCTGACCACGGGCCGGCTGCGCGACCAGTGGCACGGCATGAGCCGCACGGGCCAGCTGGGCCGCTTGTTCGGCCATGCGGCCGAGCCCTGCCTGCAAATGCACCCGCGGGACATGGCCGAGCGCGGCCTGCGCGCGGGCGACCTGGTGCAGATGAGCAGCCGGCGCGGCGCCCTGCTGGTGCCGGTGCAGCCCGATGACACGCTGACGCCCTCCCAGCTCTTCATGGCCATGCACTGGGGCGGCGAGTACCTGGGCGGCACTTCAATGGGCGGCATCAACGCCCTGACCACACCGGCCTTGTGCCCCGGCTCCAAGCAGCCCGAACTCAAGCACACGGCCGTGAAGCTGCAAAAGGCCGAACTGCCCTGGACCCTGCTGGCCATGGCCTGGCTGCCCGAGGACCGGGTGCTGGCCGTGCGCGAGCAGTTGTCCGCCCTCATGCCGCACTTCGGCTTTGCCAGCTGCGTGCCCTTTGGCAATGCCGTCCCGCTGCAGGACGCCGCCCGGGCCCGGCACGGCGTGCTGCTGCGCGCCGCCGCGCATGGGGCGCCGGGCGAGGCCGTCCTCGCACGGATCGAATCCCTGCTGGGCCTGGATGCCGCCGACACCCTGCGCTACACCGACCGCCGCCGCCAGCACAGCCGCGCGCTGCGGCTGGACCGCCACAGCCTGTCCACCACGGTCGAGGCCCTGCTGCTGGCCGGCGACACGCGCGCGGGCAGCTGGCTGTCCACCCTGCTGCAGGACCAGATGCCGGCACAGGACTATGGCCGCCTGCTGCTCATGCCCTCGGGCTCGGCGCCGCTGGCCATCCAGCCGCGTGCGCGCCAGGTCTGTACCTGCTTCGATGTGGACGAGACCGCGATCGCAGGCGCGCTTGCGCGCTGCGAGGGCAGCGACGACGCTCGCCTGGCCGCGCTGCAGGGCCAGTTGCGATGCGGCACCAATTGCGGCTCCTGCCTGCCCGAGCTCAAGCGCCTGGTGCGCCACATACCCCTGGCGGAGAGCCAGGAGTCCGCATGAAAGAGGCGATGGAACAACGGGTTTGCATATATAGCGAAAAGTAATGAAACCTGCGGGAAAATATGCCCCCACAGGATTCCACCCACGATTGCAACGCCATGGGCATCAGCCAATACATCAAGGAAATAGGCCGCGGCGCACGCGGAGCCAAGGCGCTGGAGCGCACGCAGGCGGCCGACCTGTTCGGCCAGGTGCTGGACGGCGGCGTCAGCGACCTGGAGATCGGGGCCTTTTGCATCGCCATGCGCATCAAGGGCGAGACCGTCGAGGAGATGAGCGGCTTCCTGGACGCCGTGCATGCGCGCGTCGCCCGTTTTCCCGCCTCGGCCAATGGCCGCCCCGTGATCGTGCTGCCCAGCTACAACGGCGCGCGCCGCCTGCCCGTGCTCACGCCCCTGCTGGCCCTGCTGCTGGCGCGCGAAGGCCTGCCCGTGCTGCTGCACGGCATGCGCACCGAGGCGCGCCGCATCCTGGCCAGCGATGTGCTGCAGGCCCTGGGCATTGCGCCGCTGCCATCTCCCCAGGCCCTGGCCGGCGGCCAGGTGGCCCATATCCATACCGAACATCTGCACCCGGCCCTGGCGCGCCTGCTGTCCGTGCGCGAGGTCATCGGCCTGCGCAACCCGGGCCACAGCGTGGTCAAGCTGCTGGCACCCTGCGACGGCCCCTCCCTGCTGGTGACGGCCTACACCCATCCCGAGTACCTGCCCATGCTGCACGGCACCTTCGGGACATTGGGCATGAATGTCCTGCTCTCGCGCGGGCTGGAAGGCGAGGTCGCGGCCGACCCGCGCCGGCTGCCGCGCTACGACGGCTTTGTGGCAGGCGCCCACCAGCTGCTGGCCGAGCAGCAAAGCGGCACCGCCTCCGACGTGCCGGGCCTGCCCGCCGAGATCGACGTGGACACCACGGCGCGCTACACCGAAGACGTGCTCGCGGGCCGGCTGCCCGTGCCGCCCGCGCTCACACGCCAGGTGGAACACATCGTCCACCTTGCCGATCAGATTCGCTGAATACCCCAGAAAAAACGGAGCCCCGCCATGACGACCCCGTCCCACACCCCCGCGAACACCGCCCGGCGCGGCACCTGCACCCTGGTCGGCGCCGGCCCCGGCGACCCGGAGCTGCTGACCATCAAGGCCCTCAAGGCCATACAGGCTGCCACCGTGCTGCTGGTCGATGACCTGGTCAGCGACGCCATCGTGGCCCATGCCGCGCCCACGGCGCGCATCGTCTACGTGGGCAAGCGCGGCGGCTGCAAGAGCACGCCCCAGGCCTTCATCGAAAAGCTCATGCTGAGCGCCGTGCAGGAGGGCGAGACCGTGGTGCGCCTGAAGGGCGGCGATCCCTTCATCTTCGGGCGCGGCGGCGAAGAGGTGGAGCACCTGCGCGAAGCGGGCGTCGAGGTCCAGGTCATCAACGGCATCACCGCTGGCCTGGCCGGGCTCACCAGCCTGGGCGCCCCGCTCACGCACCGCGACCGCGCGCACGGCGTGGTCTTCATCACGGGCCACGCCAAGCCCGGCGACAGCGGCACCGACTGGCGCCAGCTGGCCGCCACCGCACGCGATGCGCGGCTCACCCTGGTGATCTACATGGGCGTGAGCAGCGTGGAGCACATCCGCGCCGAGCTGCTCAATGGCCTGCCCGCAGCCACGCCCGTGGCCGTGATCCAGCACGCCAGCCTGCCACAACAGCGCCACGCGCTGACCACGCTGGGCGCGCTGGTGGAGTGCATTGCCGACACGGGCCTGGGCAGCCCCAGCGTCATCGTCGTTGGCGATGTGGTCCATGGCGTACGGGCAATGGCCGAACCTCAGACGCAGCTCACCGCTGCGGTTGCAGCCGCCTGAGTGCGAGATTGCTGCAATCAAAAATCTATCGATTCATAAAAGTCATTAGTTTTCATTAAAAATCCCCTGTTGGCTGCCGAAACGGCGTTTAGACCGTTTTGGCAGACCGTCAGCTCCGCCAGGCGGCGGTAGCGCCATCGGGGGATTCCATGAAAACACCAGGCCTTACTTTCACTTCCACAGCTGCGCAGATACGGCTGTCCGCATGGCGGCGCACGTGGTCGCCGCTGCTGGCCGGCTGCGCGCTTGGCATGGCCCTGCTCATGCCCGGCCTGGCTGCAGGCGCCGACATGGTGCTGGCCACGCGCGTCACGGCCGCTGCAAAGCCCTGGCTCACACCCGCGCACCGCCAGTGGCTGCAGGCGCGCGGGCCGCTGACCGTGGGCATTTCCCTGCCCGACCATCCTCCCCTGGAAATGATCGATGGCGAGCGCTTCCAGGGCATCACGGCCGACCACCTGGGACTGCTGTTTCCCGCACCGGTGCGCTTCAAGACCTATGGATCGCGCGTGGCCGTGCTCGATGCGCTGCGGCGCGGCGAGATCGACCTGGCCTGCGAGGGCACCGAGCTGGAGGCCGAACGCGCCGACCTGGCCCTGAGCGTGCCCTACCTGCCCAGCCAGCCCGTGCTGGTGTCGCTCTCGCATGCGCCCTTCGACGCGGAGCGCCGGGGCGCGCGGCTGGCCATGACGCCCAACCAGCTGCTGCGCTCCCAGGTTGCGGCCGCCTATCCTCTCAGCGAGCTGCTGACCTATGAAACACCCCGCCGCGCGCTGGAGGCGCTGAGCCTGGGCGAGATCGACGGCTTCGTCGGCGACACGGTCACGGTGCACTACCTGATCCAGGCCAACTACCTGCTCAACCTGCGCGTGCAGGGCTTTGCCCCCATAGAGAGCCGAGGCTTCGGCATGCTGGTGCGGCATAACGATACGCAGCTGAAGGCCTATCTGGACCAGGCCCTGCCCACCATCACCTTGCAGCATGGCGACGACATTCTGCACAGCTGGAGCGGCAGCCGCCGTCCGCTGCTGGGAAGCGACCGCGTGGCCCTGACACCCTCGGAAAAGCAGTGGCTGGATGCCCATCCCCGCATTCCCGTGGTGCTCAACAGCTCCCTGGGATCGCTGGGAAAGCTGAATGCCGACCGCCAGGCCGAGGGCATAGGACCCGACTACCTGGACCTGATCAGCCACCGCGCCGGCCTGCAGTTCGACTACGTGACCGCACGCAACTACACCGAACTCGAGGCCATTCTGGGCTCGGGCAAGGCCCTGCTCACCCCCGTCTACACCTCGCCGCCGATTGCATCGCCCGATATCAAGCTGCTGCCGCCCTACCTGCGCAGCGCGGTGGTGGTGATGGCCCGGCCCGAGGCGAATGCGGGCACACAGCGTGACAAGGGCATACACCACCTGCAGGGACTGGAGGGCAAGCGCGTGGCCATGGTCGCTGGCTTCTTCCTGGAAGACACGGTGCGCCGCGAGCATCCGCGCATACGGCTGCAGCTGTATCCCGACCTGGCCCAGGCCCTGGCCAGCGTGGCGGCCGATGACAGCGATGCCTTCGTCGGCAACGACTACGCAGCGCGCTATGCCAACGCCCAGCAATTGGGCAACCAGTTGCAGCTCACCGGCATCCTGGAGGACTACACCCGCCCCGTGAGCCTGGCCGTGCATGCCGCCGAGCCCGAGCTTCTGAGCATTCTGGAGAAGGCCCAGCTGTCCATCTCACCCGAAGAAATGGCCGAAATCGTGCGCCTGTGGGCACCGCGCGATAGCGGCAGCGGCACGCGCTTTTGGCGCGAGCACCGCCAGCGCCTGCTGCTGCTGCTGGCAGCGCTGGCGCTGGCCACGGCCACTTCCCTGGTCTGGGGCTTTTACCTGAGCCGCCAGATGCGCAGGACGCGCCGTGCCGAGCGGCGCGCCGAGGCCGCCAACCGGGCCAAAAGCCTGTTCCTGTCCACCACCAGCCACGAGATACGCACGCCGCTGAGCGCCATCATCGGCCTGCTGGAGCTGGCGCAGGACCGCGAAAAACGCGGCCTGCCCCACCGCGATACGCTGGCCGCGGCCCACAAGGCCTCCCAGGGCATGCTGCTGCTGCTGGGCAATGTGCTGGACCTGCACCGCATCGAGTCGGGCCACATCGACTCCACGCCCCAGCCCGTGGCGCTGCGGCCGCTGATCGAAGACATGGCCCCGCTGCTGCAGGGCCTGGCGCACGGCAAGCGGCTGTCGCTGCGCACCCAGGTTGGCAAGGGCGTGGACCACAGCGTGACGGCCGACCCGCTGCACCTCAAGCAGGTGCTGTTCAACCTGCTGAGCAATGCCATCAAATTCACCGAACGCGGCAGCGTCACCCTGCGCGCGCAAGGCACCCGCCGCCATGACCGCCTGCTGCTGCAGATGGAGGTGGAGGACACCGGCATCGGCATTGCGCCGCAGGACCAGGCCCGGCTGTTCAAGCCCTTTTCGCAGGTGCCGGGCGCCCATCAGGACCAGGCCTTCGGCAGCGGCCTGGGCCTGAGCATCACGCGCCGCCTGCTGGAGCACATGGGTGGGACCATCACCCTGGAGAGCGTGCCGGGCCGGGGCTCACGCTTCACGGTCAGGTTGAGCCTGCCGCTGGTGGAGCCGGACGACAGGCCGTCGGCCGAAGAAGTATTGCCCCGGATCATGCCCGTGCCCCTGGAGCTGCGTGCAAAGGCCGATACAGGCACCGAGCCCCTGCCCGAAGTCCCGGCCGAGCCTGAACTCAGAATCCTGGCCGTGGAAGACTATCTGTTCAATCGCGAACTGCTCAAGAGCCAGTTCACCGCGCTGGGCCACGGCATCTCGCTGGCCGGCGATGGGCAGGAGGCCTGGGCGCGTTGCCTGGTCGAGTCCTTCGATCTCATCATCACCGACGGCCGCATGCCGATCATGGACGGCTTCGAGTTCATCCGGCGTCTGCGTCGGCGGGAAGCCGAAAACCAGCTGCGCCGCTGCCGCGTGATTGCGCTGACCGCCAGTCCCGAGGCCTCCGAGGCCCTGCGCTACCTGCAGGCCGGTGCCGACGAGGTGCTGTCCAAGCCGGCTTCCATGGAAGACCTCAGGCGCGTCATCGAGCAGGTGCGGGACGAGTTGCAGGGCAGCGCGCCCGGCACCTGGCATCGGCCACCCGCCGCACCCTCCACGCTCAGCCCGGCTTGACCGAACTGCTGGCCGTCACGCGGCTTTGCTCGAAGCGCTGGGCCAGCTCGCGGCGCAGGTCCTTGCGGATCAGCGCGGCCTGCCAGCGGCGCTTTTCCTCGTCGGTGGCCGGCACCAGCGTGGGCACGGGCGCAGGCTGCTTGTTCTCGTCCACCGCCACCATGGTGAAAAAGCAGCTGTTGACATGGCGCACCACCTGGGTGCGGATGTCCTCGGCCACCACCTTGATGCCGATCTCCATCGACGACTTGCCCGTGTGGTTGACGCTGGCCAGGAAGGTCACCAGCTCGCCCACATGGATGGGCTGCAGGAACATCACCTGGTCCACGCTCAGCGTGACCACATAGCGGCCCGCGTAGCGGCTGGCGCAGGCATAGGCCACCTGGTCGAGCTGCTTGAGAACGGCGCCGCCATGGACGTTGCCCGAAAAGTTCGCCATGTCGGGCGACATGAGCACGGTCATGCTCAGCTGGTGCGATGGGAAATTCATCACGGGATTTTAGGTCCCCCTGAGTCGCTGCGCGCCTTCCCCCAGAGGGGGACGACACCCTCGGTGCGGGGCGGCCCTTCCTCGGTGTCCCTGGCTTCAGGACACGCCAGTTTCACAGGGCACGCGAAGGGCTGGCTCAAGTGCGCGAGAATGGGCGCCCTTTTGCCCCCCCGAGTGACGTTTTTGTGACCTCTTCCCTCTCTTTCGACGCCATCGTCATCGGCGCCGGCGCGGCCGGTCTGTTCTGTGCGGCCCAGGCCGGACAGCGGGGCCTGTCGGTGCTGCTCCTGGACCACGCGGAGAAGGTGGCCGAGAAGATCCGCATCTCGGGCGGCGGCCGTTGCAACTTCACCAACCGCGACCTGGACGTGCGTGCGCCGCACAAGCACTTCGTGGGCGGCAACCCGCAGTTCTGCCGCTCGGCCCTGTCGCGCTACACGCCGGCCGACTTCATCGCGCTGATGGACAGGCACGGCATTGCCCATCATGAAAAGCACAAGGGCCAGCTGTTCGCCGACCGCTCGGCCGAGGACATCATCGCCATGCTGCTGGCCGAATGCCAGGCCGGCGGCGTGCAGCGCTGGCAGCCCTGCAAGGTCGATTCCGTCGTTCATGCGGATGGCCAGTACCGCCTGCAGACCAGCCGTGGCGCCGTGCAGGCGCCCAGCCTGGTCATCGCCACGGGCGGGCTGTCCATTCCCAAGATCGGCGCCACCGACTTCGGCTACCGCCTGGCCCAGCAGTTCGACCTGCCCCTGGTCGAGCGCGTGCCGGGCCTGGTGCCGCTGACCTTCGACGGCGAGGCCTGGGCACCCTACGCCCAGCTCGCCGGCCTGGCCCTGCCCGTGGAGATCAGCACCGGCAGCAAGAAAGAGCGCATGGCCTTCATGGAAGACCTGCTGTTCACGCACCGCGGCCTGTCCGGCCCCGCCGTGCTGCAGATCTCGAGCTACTGGAAGCCCGGCACGCCCCTGTGCATCAACCTCGCTCCCGAGGTGGACCTGCAGGACGAATTGCTCAAGGCCAAGTCGCGCTCGCGCAAGCTCATCGCCAACGAACTGGCGCAGTGGCTGCCCTCGCGCCTGGCCGATGCCTGGGTGCAGCAGGACGCGGCCTGGCAGCGCCCCATTGCCGAAGCCTCGGACAAGGCCCTGAACCAGCTGGCCGAGCGCCTGTCGCGCTGGGAGATCGTGCCCACCGGCACCGAAGGCTACAAGAAGGCCGAAGTGACACTGGGCGGCGTGGACACGCGTGCGCTTTCGCAACAGACCATGGAATGCAAGACCCAGCCCGGCCTGTACTGCATCGGCGAAGTGGTGGACATCACCGGTTGGCTGGGCGGATACAACTTCCAATGGGCCTGGGCCAGCGGGTATGCGTGCGCGCAGGCCTTGCCTTGTGCGTGATTTGTCAGATCGCTTTCGTCTCGCGTATAATCGCCCGCTTTGCTGGCAATTGCCCCGTCGGCCAATACTAGTTAACTATTGACGGGGACCAACCGCTGAACATGGCTCTCAGGCCCGATCTTCCCGAGAACCCGCTGTCAGCACAGATATCTGGAAATCTAGCTAATGACCACCATCCGCGTAAAAGAAAACGAGCCCTATGAAGTTGCCCTGCGCCGCTTCAAGCGCACCATCGAAAAGCTCGGCCTGCTGACCGACCTGCGCGCTCGCGAGTTCTACGAGAAGCCCACATCCGAACGCAAGCGCAAGAAGGCTGCCGCCGTCAAGCGTCACTACAAGCGCGTTCGCAGCATGCAGCTGCCCAAGAAGCTGTACTGATCAGCCCTTGACCAGCCGGCTCTCGTCAGCCGCAAAACCCGCGCTCGGGACGCCAGGCGCGGGTTTTTTGTTTTTGTTTTTTGGTTTTTGTTTTCCGACGCCACTACCTCAGGAGAAATGCCATGAGCCTCAAGGCCCAGATCACCGAAGACATGAAGACCGCCATGCGCGCCAAGGACAGCGAACGCCTGGGCACCATCCGCCTGCTGCTGGCCGCGATGAAGCAAAAGGAAGTCGATGAGCGCGTCGAGCTCGACGACGCCGCCGTCATCGCCATCGTGGACAAGCTGATCAAGCAGCGCAAGGACAGCATTGCCGCCTTCGAGGGCGCGGGCCGCCAGGACCTGGCCGACAAGGAAAAGGCCGAAACGGCCGTGCTGACCGCCTACCTGCCCGCACGCATGTCGGCCGAGGAAGTGGCCACCGCCGTGAAGGCCATCGTGGCCGAGCTGGGTGCCTCCGGCCCCGGCGACATGGGCAAGGTCATGGGCGCGGTCAAGGCGCAACTGGCTGGCAAGGCCGACATGGGCCAGGTGTCCGCTGCCGTCAAGGCCGCCCTGGCAGGTTGAGCCCGCTGCGGCAGCCGCGCCCTTTTCAGGACGCTGCTGCCGCCCATTCCTGCTGAAAGTGCTCCTGCAGGAATTCGACACAGACACGCACCTTGGCCGACAGCTGCAGCCGCGTCGGATAGACCGCCCAGACATTGGCCTCCTGCCGCCATTCGGGCAGCAGCTGCACCAGGCGCCCGGCCTGCAGATGGGCGCCCACATCCCATAGCGAGCGCAGCGCAATGCCGCGCCCGTCCACGGCCCACTGCACCACCATCTCCCCGTTGTTGGCCGACAGCGGCCCCGTGACCTTCACCGATTGCTCGGCGGCGCCCGCGCGCAGCCGCCACACGCCAAAGGCCTGGTCGCGCTCCTTGATGGCCAGGCAGTCGTGGGCCGACAGCTCGGCCGGCGTGCGCGGCGTGCCACGGCGCGCCAGGTAGGCAGGCGCCGCGCACAGCACGCGGTGGTTGTCGGCCAGCCGCCGCGCAATCAGGTGGGGCGCGATCTCGTCGCCCACGCGCACATCCAGATCGAAGCCCTCCCCCGCCACATCCACCAGCCGGTCGAACACATCCAGCCGCACCTGCAGCCCCGGATGGCGCTCCACCAGCCGGGACAGCGCCGGTGCGATCACATGCCGCCCGAAGCCGAAGCTGCTACTCACGCGCAGCAGGCCGCGCGGCTCGCTGCGCGTAATGGCCACCTCCTGCATCAGCTGGTCCATGTCGTCAAGGATGCGCTGCGCCCAGTGGAATACGCGCTCGCCCTCCTCGGTCACGGCCACGCGGCGCGTGGTGCGGTGCAGCAGCTTCACGCCCAACTCCTGCTCCAGCAGGCGGATGCGCTTGCTCACATAGGCGGGCGATGCACCCAATTCCTCGGCCGCAGCGGCAAAGCCGGATTTGCGAGCCACCACGGTGAAGACACGCAGGTCTTCGGGAGCCGGTTGTTTATTCACGATCTGTAAACAATGGAACCACAGTTGGCCGATTGTATTTAGCCCTGGCGCAGCCAACAATGCCATGCATGCGGCCAGGCTGTCAGCGGCGCCGCTTCATATCCATCCATTCGATCCAAGGACAGACACCATGCAAGACACATTCAAGATCGCCGTCATCGCCGGTGACGGCATTGGCAAGGAAGTCATGCCCGAAGGCCTGCGCACGCTGGAGGCCGCCGCCAGCCGCTTTGCGATCAAGCTCGAATTCCACCATTTCGACTGGGCCCACTGCGACTACTACCTGGCCCACGGAAAAATGATGCCCGACGACTGGAAGGCGCAGCTCTGCGGCATGGACGCCATCTTCTTCGGCGCCGTGGGCTGGCCCGCCACCGTGCCCGACCATGTCTCGCTGTGGGGCTCGCTGCTCAAGTTCCGCCGCGAGTTCGACCAGTACATCAACCTGCGCCCCGTGCGCCTGTTCGAGGGCGTGCCCTGCCCGCTGGCCGGCCGCAAGCCCGGCGACATCGACTACTACGTGGTGCGCGAGAACACCGAAGGCGAATACACCTCGCTGGGCGGCATCATGTACGAGGGCACGGACCGCGAGATCGTGATCCAGGAATCGGTCTACTCGCGCAAGGGTGCCGAGCGCCTGCTCAAGTACGCCTTCGACCTGGCCCAAAGCCGCGAGCGCAAGCACGTCACCCTGGCCACCAAGAGCAACGGCATCGCCATCAGCATGCCCTGGTGGGACCAGCGCGCCGAGGACGTGGCCAAGGCCTACCCGGACGTCACGCTGGACAAGCAGCACATCGACATCCTGACCGCGCGCTTCGTGCTGCAGCCGGGCCGCTTCGACGTGGTGGCCGCCACCAACCTGTTCGGCGACATCCTCAGCGACCTGGGCCCGGCCACCACGGGCACCATCGGCCTGGCCCCCTCGGCCAACCTCAACCCCGACCGCAGCTTCCCCAGCCTGTTCGAGCCCGTGCACGGCTCGGCGCCCGACATCTACGGCAAGAACATCGCCAACCCCATCGCCATGGTCTGGTCGGCAGCGCTGATGCTGGACTTCCTGACCCACGGCCAGGGCGCAGGCCGCGCGGCGCACGACGCCATCGTCTCGGCCATCGAGGAAGTCATCAAGAACGGCCCCCGCACGCCCGACCTGGGCGGCACGGCCAGCACCACCGAAGTGGGCCAGGCCATCGCCCGGCGCATCGCTGCCGCCTGAGGCGCCACGCCGGGGTTCTCATGCCGCCCGGCAGCCCGGCCTACCGGCCCATGCGGCCCCTGCGCAGCCTGCCGGCCCCCATCCCGGCCGCCAGCAGGCTCAGCATGACCAGCGCCACGGTGTGCAGGGCCGGCACAGGTGTGGGCACCGGCGCCGCCACCACGGCCTGTGTGAAGCCCTGGCTCATCGGGGCGTGGACTGCATCCCCGCTGTAGTCGACCACAAGGCCGTGGGATCCGGCCGCCACGGGCAGCCGGACCGTGGTGCTGGCGGCGCCGCCAACCAGGGGAGCCGACCCCAGCTGCGCCCCGTTGTACGAGACCGTGATGCTGCCCGAGGGGAGCGCCGCCGCCATCGCCCGCAGCGCCCCCCGTCGATCCTGTGCCCCGGTCACGGCCGACACGCTGATGGTCACATCGTCGCCGGGCCGGGAAGGGTTGGGGGTCGAGGTGATCGCCAGGGTGGTTGTGGCCTGGGCGATCTGCACGCTTTGCTGCTGCCTTGCCGCCGCCTCGTAGTTCGCGTCGCCGGCCTGGTCGGCCAGGATGCGGCAGGGTCCCGGCGCAGTGAAGGAGACAGAACTGCCCGCGATGGTGCAATGGGCAGCCGTCGCCGCATCCACGGAGAACACCACCACCTTGCCGGAAGCCCCGCCCGTTGCTGCCACGGCATAGGTATCGCCCACCTTGGCAGCCGCTGGCGCCACGGAAGTGAAGGCAATGGCCTGCGGGCCCTTGCCGATGCTCAAGGACAGGACTTGCCGGGCCGCAGGCAGATGGTTGGCATCCCCCTGTTGATCGGCGGCCAGCAGGCAGTTGTCCGTACCCGCCAGCCTGCCGGCCACCTCGGCACCGCTGACGGAGCACGCCGCCGGCGTCAGGGAGCTGAACTGCACGGCCTGGGACGAGCCACCGCCGGCGGCGCTCAGAGCCACCCGTGCATCCACGACCAGGGCCGCCGGCATGCTCCAGACGATGTTCTGCGCAGCAGGCTGCACCGTCACAGGGTAAGCCACCTCGGGGGCGGGACCATAGGTCGCATCGCCGCCCTGCCGGGCCGTCATCCTGCAAGTGCCTGCGGAATGGAAGCTGAACACCCCTGCGGCATCGACAGTGCAAACCTCTGGCGCAGATGCGGAAAACGTCACGGCCAGGCCGGAGGTAGCTGTTGCAACAGGCGTGAATGTCGTGCCGAAGGTTTGCGCCGCCGGCTGCGCAAAGTCGATGGTCTGCTCCCGCCTGAGCGTGGTGAAGGGTACGCTGGCCACATCCGGCTGCACGCGGCCTGCGCCATCCCTGGCGATGAAGTGCAGCCTGTAGGCCGTATTCACCGCCAGCCCCCCGATATCGATATCGTGGACCACGCCTGCCGTCATGCCGACCGGGGAGCCGCCGGCCTGCAGCGCGGCGGCATCCGGCGCCGCCGCGGCCGCAGCAAGTACCTGCCAGTAACCCGTGCCGTCCCGGTCCAGCGCCACGTGGGCCTTGGCCGTCACACCGCCCGCCTGCGGGTCGACGGCGGGAGGCAGACTGAAGACCGGGCGGCCCAGCACATAGCTGGCAAACCCATGGTTTTGTGTTGCATTCCACCCATCGGACAGGGATGACAGGCCCGCCCAGACCGCATTGGCGGGGATGGACGATGCGTCCATGGCAAGCAGGGTCTGGATGCCATCGAGCGAATAGTGGAAAACAGTACTGTCGATGGGACGCGGGAAGGAGGACCCCTCGATCTGAAAGGAGCTGATCGTGGCCCAGGCTGCCGCCGCAGGAATGTCCAGGGGGTTGGTCGTCTGCAGGATCTGGCCCTGGTAGCTGTATGTGTAGCGCTCGTTCCAGCTGTTGAGCGCCCAGCCTCCATCCCAGTAGTTGGAAGGGGTGGCCCAGTCCGCTGTGGCCGGTGGCGTGCCGCCTTGCTGCACCACACCGCCCACGCTGAACGTGTACTCGGTCACCATGCTCGTATACAAAGCGTTGGACTGCGTCTGGTAGCCCGTCATGACCAACCCCTGTGCTGGCGCGGCCACGGCAGCAGCGCAATGCAGGCCTGCTCCGAATACCGCCACCCACGGCATCATGGCCCTGGAAAATTCCGCCTGAAGGCGACTGCCTCGTTCTCTCATATGCACTCCCGTTTCAACTTGCTGTTCTTCTGGTCCATGCCGGGTGTACCGGCAATGCAGGAGCCTAGCGGCCGCACCTGCCCGCGCCTTGACTGCGCGTTGCGCTTTTCTTGACAGTGCGTCCCGCCCCCCTGCGCAACGCGGGCTGCCGCGCCACGGTCCCGTCACCCGCCAGCACACTCCTGCCGCCCCCCGGGCCTGCAAAGCGGCGATGTGCCGGTCGACCGGGCCGTCGTCTGGGCGCGGAGATGGCGGCATTGCCCCCGCCGCAGGCCCCTGGCCGGCGAACAGGGCAAGATGGCCGGCTGCGGCATTCGGGCCGCTCAGACACAGCACGGAATCTCCATGAAGCACTACGACTACATCGTCATCGGCGGCGGCAGCGGCGGCATTGCATCGGCCAACCGCGCCGCCATGCACGGGCGCCACTGCGCGCTGATCGAAGCCGGCGAGATCGGCGGCACCTGCGTCAACGTGGGCTGCGTGCCCAAGAAGGTCATGTGGCATGCGGCCCAGATCGGCGAGGCCATGCACCGCTACGGCCCCGACTACGGCTGGGATGCCACCGTCGACCGCCTGGACTGGCAGCGCCTGCTGGACAGCCGCAGCGCCTACATCGACCGCATCCATGCCTCGTATGAAAGCGGCCTGGCACGCAACAAGGTCGAGCTGATCCAGGGCTTTGGCCGCTTCGTGGATGCGCGCACCGTGGAGGTGGGCGGCCAGCGGCTCAGTGCCGATCACATCCTCATCGCCACGGGCACGCGCCCGGCACGGCCCGACATTCCGGGCGCCGAGCTGGGCATTGACTCGGACGGCTTCTTCGCCCTCAAGGCCCTGCCTGCGCGCACGGCCGTGGTGGGTGCCGGCTATATCGCCGTGGAGATTGCCGGCGTGCTGCACGCGCTGGGCTCGCAGACCCATCTGTTCCTGCGCCAGAACTCGGCACTGCGCGGGTTCGATCCGCTGCTGAGCCAGACCCTGATGGAGATCATGGAGGCCGAAGGCCCCGCCGTGCACCGCCAGGCCACCCCGAAGGCCGTGGTCCGCAATGCCGACGGCAGCCTGGATCTGCAACTGCAGGACGGCAGCAGCCACACCGTGGACTGCGTGGTCTGGGCCGTGGGCCGCCGACCCGACACCTCGGGCCTGAACCTGGAGGCCGCAGGCGTGGCGCTGCAGGACAGCGGCCACATCGCGGTGGACAAGTTCCAGGACACCAATGTGCCCGGCATCCACGCCGTGGGCGACATCACGGGCCGCATCGAACTCACGCCCGTTGCCGTGGCCGCAGGCCGGCGCCTGTCCGAGCGCCTGTTCAACGGCAAGACCGGCGAGCACCTGGACTACGACAACGTACCCACCGTGGTCTTCAGCCACCCGCCCATCGGCACCGTGGGCCTGACCGAACCGCAGGCACGCGAGCGCTTTGGCGACGATCAGGTCAAGGTCTACCAATCGGCCTTCACGGCCATGTACACGGCCGTCACGCGCCACCGCCAGCCCGCGCGCATGAAGCTGGTCTGCGTGGGCCCCGAGGAGCGCATCGTGGGCATACACGGCATCGGCCTGGGGATGGACGAGATGCTGCAGGGCTTTGCCGTGGCGCTCAAGATGGGCGCCACCAAGCGGGACTTCGACGACACCGTGGCCATCCACCCCACGGCGGCCGAGGAGTTCGTGACCATGCGCTGAACAGGCGCACAGCCTGACCTCAGCGGTTGACCACGGCCTTGGGCAGGGCCAGCGTCAAGAGGCTGCCGGCCACCAGGCACGCTGCGAACAGCAGCAGGCCTGCGCTCGACGAGTGCGTGAGATCCTTGAGCCAGCCCAGCAAATAGGTGGCCGCAAAGCCTCCCAGGTTGGCAATGGAGGCGATCAGCGCAATGCCTGCGGCCGCCGCCGGCCCCGTCAGGAACGTGGCGGGCAGGCACCAGAACACGGGAAAGGCTGCCATGATGCCCGCCGTCGCCAGAGAGAACAGCAGCACGGTGGCGAACACATGGCCGGTGTACAGCGTGCTCAGCGCCATGGCGGCCGCGCCCGCCAGTGCCGGCAGCACGATGTGCCAGCGCCGCTCGCGGCGCCGGTCGGAGCTGATGCCGTTGAGCAGCAGCGCAGCGATGGCAAAGGCATTGGGAACGGCCGTGAGCAGGCCGATCTCGGCCGTGCTCCTGACCCCGGCCTCGCGGATGATGGTGGGCAGCCAGAAGCTGATGGCATAGGTGGACATCATCAGGCTCAGGTCGATCATGCCCAGCAGCCAGACCCGGCCGCTGGACAGCGCCGCCCACAGCGAATGGTGGGACTCGGCCAGCCTGTCGCTGTCGAGGTTGGCGCGCAGCACGCCCTTGTCGCGCGGCGACAGCCATTTGGCCGACTCGATGCTGTTGGGCAGGTAGACGAAGACCAGCAGGCCCAGCACCACCGAGGGAATCGCCTCCAGGAAGAACAGCCACTGCCAGCCCGCATGGCCACGCACGCCGGCAAAGGCCGTCATGATCCAGCCCGACAGCGGAGCCCCGACCAGGCTGGCCAGCGGCAGGCCGATCAGGAACAGCGCCATGATCTTGCTGCGCATGCGCGTGGGATACCAGTAGGTCAGGTACAGCATGACACCGGGAAAGAACCCCGCCTCGGCCACACCCAGCAGAAAGCGCAGCACATAGAACTGCATGGGCGTGCTCACGAACATGGTCGCGCCCGAGATCAGGCCCCAGGTGATCATGATCCGCGCGATCCACAGCCGCGCGCCCGTGCGCGCCAGCACCAGGTTGCTGGGCACCTCGAAGAGGATGTAGCCCACGAAGAACAGGCCCGCACCCAGGCCGTAGACCGTCTCGCTGAAGCCCAGGTCCTGCTGCATCTGCAGCTTGGCCAGCCCCACGTTGATGCGGTCCAGATAGGCGGCCAGGTAGCACAGGCAGAAGAAGGGCACGAGCCGCCACGTCACGCGCCCGTACAGCTGCCGCCGCTCCTTCTCCTGCTCCCGCAAATGGACCCCCTGCCCCTGCATACCGCCAATGCCTGCATTGCTGTGAACTGACATTTCAGCTCCTTGCTGTGTTGACCATTGCCACCGTTCATGGCCCTGCGTCGCCGCGTTGGCGCACTGCAGCCGGATCCGGCGGAAACATCTGTCTGCAGTGGAAATTTCAAGTGCCTACGCTCAATGCTACGCACGATAGTCAAAAACAAATCAAGTAGTTTCCCGATAGCAATCATCGATCAAGTCGCACAAAAATCCCTGCACGCAAGGGAAACAAGGGGCATCAACTCACGCAATGCCTTGGTGCTCCTTTGTAGTGAACCCGACTCAATTCAAGTGCATACGCTTTAAAAACACCGAACCCGCGGAATGACATCCGTGATCAGAACCAAGGAGACACCCATGCCCAGACTGCATTCAAGGACAGGACACGCCATTGCCCTGGCCGCCCCGGCACTTGCCCTGCTCCATGCCATCGCCTCGCTGCCGGCGGGCGCGCAGGTCACGCTGCAGGGTCAGATCGATGCCTTCGCGGGGTTTTCGCGCCCGCTGGGCGCGGACAAGGGCACGGGCGTGCTCACGCCAGGCGGCATGCAGACGAATTTCTGGGCCTTGCGCGGAACGGAGGACCTGGGTTCTGGATTGAAGGCCGTGTTTGCACTGGAGGCCTTCTACCGCGCGGACAGCGGCGCCGAAGGGCGTTTTGCCAATGACGCCTTCTTTGCGCGCAGCGCCTATGTGGGACTGAGCAGCGGCTGGGGCACGCTGCAACTGGGGCGCAACACCACGCCCTACTGGCTGGCCACCATCGCCGTCAACCCGTATGCAGGGTCCTTTTCGTTCTCACCCGCGGTGCTGCACAGCTTCGGGCCCAACGGCACGGCCGCCGCGCCGCTGCGGGGCGACTCGGGCTGGAGTGACAGCCTGCTCTACACCAGCCCGTCCTGGGGCGGATTCACGGCACGGCTGCAGTATTCGTTCGAGCCGCCTGCCGGCACGCCCGCGTCCCAGCGCCGCGATGCGGACAAGTACGGCGCCAGCCTCGGCTATGCGGGCGGCGCATTCGCCGCCGCCCTCGCCTACCAGAACGTGGCCTATCCCAATGCCGCCACCACCGCTACCGCCACCGGCTTTGACCGCCAGAGCGCCTGGCTGCTGGGCGGCTCCTACGATCTGGGCATGGTCAAGCTGTTCGCCCAATACCAGCGGCTGGCCGACACCGTGGCCGGCGCAGACCGCCGCAGGAACAGCGGCCAGTTCGGCCTGTCGATTCCCGCAGGCCCGGGCGCCGTGCTGGCCTCATATGGCCATGCGCGCACCTCGGGCGCCGAAGAGGCCAGGCGCAACACCTGGGCCGTGGGCTATGACTACCCCCTGTCCAAGCGCACGGACATCTACCTCAACAGCCTGCACGACCGCATCACGGGCACGGGCGCCGGCAGCGGCCAGACCTGGGGCCTGGGCCTGCGCCACTATTTCTGAGTCCTGGGCTGGGGCTGGACCGGTGGCTGCTGCACCACGCGCAACACCGTCTCCACCATGTGGTCGCCCCAGCGCTGCAGCTCGGCCTGCTGCAGCAGCTCCTTGTCGAAGAAGGCGCTCAGCGTGTGGCGATTGGAGAGGTAGAAGTAGCCCAGTCCCATGACCGTGATGTAGAGATCGTCGATGTGCACATCGGGGCGGAACAGGCCCTGGGCCATTCCCGATTCCACGGCCTTGCGCAGCAGCGTGATGGCATTGGGAAAGAAGTCGCGTATGCCCGAGGCCTTCTTCAGGTGCTTGCCCTTGAGCAGGTTTTCGGTGTTGAGCAGGAAGATCAGTTCCGGGTGCTCCTGGTAGTAGCGCCACATGAAGCGCACCACGGCCTCCAGCGCCGCGCGCGGATCGTCGAAGTCCACCAGCAGCTTCGCCTCGGCCTCCACCAGCTTGCGGTAGGCGTTCTCCAGCACGGCGGCGAACAGCTTGTCCTTGCTGCCGTAGTGGTAGTAGAGAAGGCTCTCGTAGCACTTGGCCTGCTTGCCGATGCGCTGCACGCTGGCGCCGTCGTAGCCACTTCTGGCGAACTCGATCTCGGCCGCCAGCAAGATGGCCTCCTTGGTCGTCTTGCCGGTCTTGGCAGTCCGCTTGCGCCCCGCAGACGCCTTGGCAGGGGCCGACTTCGCAGCGGCTTTCCTGGCGGGCGCAGCCTTGCGCTTCGGGGTGGCGGGAACTTCCTCGGGATCAGTGGTCATGGGCACGGCGTCAGGTGAATGGGGCGTTGCGTCGGCCATTCTAGGGAAAAACGCCATATTGAAATTGAGTGTTCACTCAAACAAAATTGAGTGAACACTCAACAAGGAGAGCCCCCATGGAAACCTATGTACTCGATACCTGGTACCCGCTGACCTGGTCGCGCAACGTGGGCCGCCAGCTGTCGGCGCACCGCATCGTCGAACGCGACGTGGTGCTCTACCGCACCGAGGCCGGCGCCGTCGTGGCCATGGAGGACGCCTGCCCCCACCGCCTGCTGCCGCTGTCCATGGGCAAGCTCAAGGGCGATGCCATCGAATGCGGCTACCACGGCCTGACCTTCGACTGCAGCGGCCGCTGCACGCGCGTGCCGGGCCAGGACATGATCCCGGGCAACGCCGTGGTGACCACCTATCCGGTCAAGGAGAACATGGGCCTGGTCTGGATCTGGATGGGCGATCCCTCGCGCGCCGACAGCGTGCCGGTGTTCGACCTGCCCCAGTACCACGACCCGGCGTGGAGCGCCGTCGAAGGCGATGCGCTGCGCATAGAGGCCAACTACCTGAACCTGGCCGACAACCTCTGCGACCCCGCCCATGTGAGCTTCGTTCACCTGAGCACGCTGGGCAACGCGGCCAGCGAGGACATCCCCGTGCACCACGAGGAGCTGGACGGCCGCATCGTCACCTGGCGCTGGATCATCGATGCGCCGGCCATTCCGCTGTTCGCCAAGTACGGCAATTTCAGCGGCAACGTGGACCGCTGGCACTACTACCACTACCACGCGCCCAGCATCGCCATCATCGACTTCGGCAGTGCCGCCACGGGCACGGGCGCCCCCGAGGGCCGGCGCGACAACTGCATGCAGATCTATGCCTGCCACTTCATGACGCCCGTGGACCGGAACACCTCCATCGACCACTGGCTGCACGTCAAGAACTTCACGGCCGATGCCGACACCAATGCGGCCCTCTCTGCCGACTTCCGCGTCGCCTTCGCCGAGGACAAGGCCATCCTCGAAGCCATAGAGCGCAACGAAAAGCGCTTTGCCACGCGCAAGACCATCAAGATCGCCATCGATGCGGCCCCCCGGCGCATGCGCCGCATGGTGGACCGCATGATCGAGGGCGCGCCCACGGGCGGCTGAGGAGCGGGCCATGCACGACGATACCCACCCGACCCTCCCGCCGATCGGCTGCAACGGCCGTGGCGTGCAGCGCTCCTCGCGCCACCAGCCCATCGGCCTTCAGGAGCTGCCCATACGCGAGCAGTTCCGCCTGGTCAGTGAAACCGGCGCCTTCGACTGCTTCGACCGCCTGCCTCTGCGCACGCAAATGGCCGAGTACGAGGCCGCCATCGCCGAGTTCAACCTGCCCGTGCACACGGCCAGCTGGTTCTACCGCCTGGGCGAGGACGAGGCCCTGCTGGCCCACAACCTGCGCATCTGCCAGGCCATAGGCGCGCGCTGCCACAACATCATGACCTTCAAGCACCACCGCGACGGCCATGTGCTGGACGATGCCGAGATCACCGACCACTACCTGCGCGTCTACGACGACGCCATGGCTCTGGGCGTGGAGCCCAGCTTCGAGCTGCACGTCAACATGTGGACCGAGGATTTCCTGCGCGTACGCGAGGTGGCCCGGCGCGTGCAGGCGCATGGCGTGCCCTTCCACTTCACGCTGGACTACAGCCATGTGAACTTCAAGATCGGCAACCCGGCCGAGCAGGAACTGTCGGGCGTGCGCGAGCTGGTCGAGAGCGGCGAACTGGTGCTGGACCCCTTCGAGCCCGGCTCGCTGTGCGAACAATGGCTGGACATGGGCATCGTGCGCTGGGCCCAGCTGCGCGCAGCCGGCCCCAACCAGCCCCTGAACCTGTGGCACCGCAACGAAGACGGCAGCCCGGGCCGGGGCATCCAGTACCCCATGCTGCGGCCCGGCCCCGGCGAATGGCATTCGCCCTGGCACGCCTATCTGCTGGAGCCCTCCAAAGAGGCCATCCGCAAGGTGCTGGCCTACCACCACGCGCACCCGCACAGCCCGCTGCGCCACCTCACCACCGAATTCATCAACCTGCCCGACTACGGCCTGGGCGCACGCTATGACCTGCTGGCGCAGAACGTGGCGGCCGCACGCTTCATGCGGCAAGCCTGGGCCGAAATCTGCGCCCGCCCCGCAGTCCAGGCCTCGTGCAAAGGTGCATCATGACCCCCGCACAACACGCCCAAGGCCATGCCGTCATCATCGGCGCCGGGCATGCCGGCGGCACCCTGGCCGCCCTGCTGCGCCAGTACGGCCACCCGGGCCCCATCACCCTGGTCGGCGGCGAAGACCTGCCGCCCTACCAGCGCCCGCCGCTGTCCAAGGCCTGGCTGCAGCAGGCCATGGGCCCGGACGATCTGCTGCTGCGGCCCGCCAGCGCCTATGCCGACCAGGCCATTGCCTTGCGCCTGGGCGTGCGCGCCATGGCCATAGAGCCGGGCTCGCGGCAGGTAGCGCTGAACGACGGGTCGGCACTGCACTACGACCACCTGGTCATTGCCACAGGCGCCGCACCGCGCTGGCTGGCCCTGCCCGGGGGTGAGCGGCCCGGCGTGACCTACCTGCGCACCATGGAAGACGCGCAGGCGCTGCGGGGCCACCTGCAGACCGCCCGCTGCCTGGCCATCATCGGCGGCGGCTATGTGGGTCTCGAAGTCGCATCCACGGCCCGCAAGCTGGGGGTGCAGGTCCGGGTCATCGAGCGCGAAGGCAGGCTGCTGTCGCGCAGCACCTCGCCCCAGATGGCCGCACATCTGCACGGCCTGCATGCAGGCCAGGGCGTGGAGGTGCATTTCAACGCCTCGGTCACCGCCATCCAGGGCGACAGCCCCACCGGCATCACGGGCCTGAGGATGGCCGATGGCTCCCGCCTGGAGTGCGATGCCGTGCTCATCGGCGTGGGCGCAGCGCCCAGCGTGGAGCTGGCGCAGTCCCTCGGCCTGGACTGCGCGGGCGGGATTGCCGTGGACGGCGAAGGCCGTACCGCCATGGCCGGCATCTACGCCATAGGCGATGCCACGCGCCGCCCCCTGGCCGGCTACCCCGGGCTGCACCGGCTCGAAAGCGTGCCCAGCGCGCTCGAACAGGCCCGGCGCGCAGCCTGCTCCATCACGGGCCGCGCACTGCCCGCCCATGAAGCGCCCTGGTTCTGGTCCGATCAGTACGACACCAAGCTGCAGATCGCCGGCCTGCCCGGCCATGGCGACCAGACCGTGCTGCGCGGCGACCCGGCCAGCGGCAGGTTCGCCGTCCTGCACCTGCGCGGTGGCCAGCTGCGCGCCGCCGAATGCGTGAACTCACCGGGCGAATTCATGGCAGCGCGCAAGGCCATCGCCGCCACGCACTGCGCCCACCCCAGTTTCCCGCCCCTCCCCCCAAAAGCCCCACCCACGCCATGACCACCATCACCTTCATAGAACACAGCGGCCGCGAGCACGTGGTACAGGCCACGGACGGCCAGAGCCTCATGCGCGCCGCCGTCTCCAACGGCGTGCCGGGCATCGATGCCGAATGCGGCGGCGCCTGTGCCTGCGCCACCTGCCATGTCTACATACAACCGGAGTGGCTGGACCGCGTGGGCCCGGCCCAGGGCGGCGAAAGGGAGATGCTGGACTTCGCCCTCGACGTGCGCGGCGACTCGCGGCTGGCCTGCCAGATCACGGTATCGCCACAGCTGAATGGGCTGGTAGTGGGCATGCCGGTGGCGCAAAGCTGACGCAGGTACCGCCCTCGGCATTCGGGAGGCATCTTCAGAAACTGCCTTTGAACGCGTATGGCTGGATATTCCTGCGCGTTGACTAGCATTGCAATGGGTGAGAGACCGACCAAGACAGACATAGCTGCTGCTATCGTGAGCAGAATCCCACTCTCTGCCATCACCGGAGCCACTGTCTTGAACATGTCAAACGCCGACTCAACTATTTGGAATTCTAGATCTAGACTCTCGCTGCTCTGCAACTAAGAAGGGGGCGCTACTGCTGCACTCGAGACTTGAGCTATATCGTACTCAGGCCACTGTGACCAGCAATCCCAAACCCCGTTGCCTAGAGCAAGACGACTGATGAAGCCCCGCATACAGTCTTAGATTCTTTCGGATCTACTACTCACCCACACCATTAGCCCTTACTTATAGCAATCCACCATTCTATGAAAAATAATCCCCCTTTGCTCTGCCGATTTTACTTTCATCTGATTCCATGAGATTTTCCTAAAAAGATCGCTTTTTCTGCTTATCAAAAAGGCCCTCTCGTGATTGCTAGGAACAGGGATCACTTTCATTACTGGATCAGTAGATACTACCAATTTCATTTCTTCTTCGGTGAGAGCACACTTATTTGCTGGGCCAGCATCAAATTCAAAAACTATTGCCGACAGAATAATCTCTACGAAATTTTTAGAAAACCCCATTGTTGCCACGTGCACACCTGTATAAGAGGCCAAAAAACTCATGAACAGCAAAATAGCCATTCCGATCTTTCTCAAATGGACCCGCGTATGAACAAGTATTCCGACATCACTTGATCTATTCAAAGAAAACAACACAGGAAATATTTTACCTGTGGATTTTCGCTTCTTATCACCTATTTTAGAAAACACAGTAAGAAAGGCAACCTCAAACATCAACGCAAAAATACTCAATAAAAGAGAAACAAACGTCAACAAAAAAATACATATTGCCGCAATACTTGCCATAGGCACAGTTGAGGCATGAATTTTCAAAATATCGCCAACCATTACAGATGCATAACCTCTGGCCAGATAAACAACAAATACAGGAAGAACCAACAAAGCAATTCTAAAGAATACATCAGCCCAGAGAATTCTGAAGAAATTTATTTTTGAAAAAACAGACAAGGTCAAAGAAGAAACCAAGAAAACATAACCCAGAACAATCACTAAAAACCAAAATAGATTAAACGAATTATTCAGAGAAAAAAACAATAAAGCCATCGATGAAATATGTAAAAAAGATATAATCCAGACCCATGTACCAGATATTGATCTGAGCTGTTTTTCAAAAATAACAGAAGCCATCCTTCTGTAAAAACTCCAACTCCTGCATATCCAAGCTGCAAGAAACACATTCACCAACAAATAAATAAAAACAATCAAAACAACGCAAAAAACCTTCAACATAATTCTTTCTCATCCCAAATTTAAATCCCACCACATTTGACACTCCATCAGTCTTAGCGTCTACCCGCTACCGCCCGCAAACACTCCACCAGCAATCTCGTCGTCGCCGTCATCGGCTGGCCGCGCAGGGTGATCAGGCCCACGGGCGGCAGGTCGATCGGCACGGGCAGGTCCAGCACGGCGACCAGCCCCTGCTGCGCGAAATGCTGCGCCACGCCGCGCGCCATGAAGGCCACGGCGCCGCGCTGGTGCAGGAAGCTGATCTGCGACAGGAATGAGGCGGACTCGACCAGATCGGCCGGCGGATGCAGGCCGTGGGCGAAGAACTGCTGCTCCAGCTTCACGCGCAGCGATGCCCAGGGCGGGGGCATGACGCAGGGCATGTCGGCCAGCGCCTGCCAGCTCGCAGCCTGCGCCAGCAACGCATGGCCGGGGCGCACGACGGCGACCATGGGCTCGTCGTACAGGGCTTCGGTCTCCAGGTCGGGCGAGGCATAGCCGGGTTCGAGCCGGCCCACGAACAGGTCCAGCTCGCCCATGCGCAGCTTGGGCAGCAGCCGCGTGAGATCGCCCTCCTCGACCAGCACCGTGGTCTGGGCCGATCGCGCCTTCAACTGCTCGACGGCCCGGGCCAGCAGCACGGGCGTGGCCACCACCATGGCGCCCACGCTGGTGCGCCCGCGTGTGCCGCTGGCCTCGGCCGCCATTTCATCGCGCGTGCGTTCAAAGCCCGCCAGCACCGAGCGCGCAAAGCGCACCATGCTGACGCCGGCCGCCGTGGGCTCGGTGCCGCGCGTGGAGCGCTCGAACAGCGTCATGTCCAGCATGCGCTCTATCTCGGCCAGGGTCTTGGAGACGGCGGGCTGGGTGACGGCCAGGAACTCGGCGGCGCGGCCCAGGTGGCGGAACTGGTCCAGGGCCACCAGCAGCTGCAGGTGGCGCAGCTTGAGGTTGGAGCGCAGCACGCGGTCTATCTTGCTCATGGGGTCTTCATAGCTTTGAGGTTATGAAGCCAGTCTATCTTTTCATTGGATTGTCATGATCAGGCGCTGAACAATCGCGCCAGTCAGCCCAAGGCCCGGATCACAGGGCTGCAAAAAGCCAATACAGGAGACAAGCGATGAACACCCCACGCACACGCCATGCAAGCCGGCGCGAATTCGTGCTCGCCACGCTCGGCGCCAGCGCACTGGCCGCCACCGGACCTCTTTTCGCCCAGAACTGGCCCGAACGCCCCATCACCTTCATCTGCCCCTGGCCAGCGGGCGGCACGGCCGACCAGTCCATGCGCGCGCTGTGCACGGTGGCCGGCAAGCTGCTGGGCCAGCCGATCGCGGTGGAGAACCGCGCGGGCGCATCGGGAATGATCGGCGCCAAGGCGCTGGCCTCGGCCAGGGCGGACGGCTACACCATCGGCCAGATTCCCATCTCGGTCACGCGCTTTTCGCAGCTGGGCAGCCTGCAGGCCGATCCGCGCAAGGACTACACCTACATCGCGCGCACCTCGGGCCAGACCTTCGGCATTGCCGTGCCCGCCAATTCGCCTTTCAAGACGCTCAAGGACTTCGTGGCCGCCGCCAAGGCCCGGCCTGGCCAGGTGACCTATGCCCATGCAGGCGTGGGCGGTGCCACGCATGTGGGCATGGAGGAATTTGCGGGCGTGGCCGGCATACAGCTCAACCATGTGCCCTACAAGGGCGGCGCCGAGGCACTGCAGGGCGTGCTGGGCGGCCATGTGGATGCGCTGGCCGACTCCAGCTCCTGGGCTCCCCATGTGGAGGCCGGCAAGCTGCGCCTGCTGGCCACCTGGGGCGAGCAGCGCACGGCGCGCTTCAAGGACGTGCCCACGCTGCGCGAATGCGGCTACGACGTGGTGGTCGATGCGCCCAACGGCATTGGCGCGCCGCGTGGCCTGGACCCGGCCGTGGCGGCCAGGCTGCGCGAGGCCTTCCGCGCCGCCGTGGCCAGCCCCGAGTTCAAGTCCGTGGCCGAGAAGCTGGATGCGCCGCTGCTCTACCTGGACGGCCCGGACTACGAGAAATACGTCAACACGGTCTATCAAAAAGAGACCGTCCTCATCGACAAGCTCAAGCTGCGCGAATTGATGAAGGGCTGACAGCCCGCGAACCCACATCGATGAAAGCCCCTCATGCCCCGCATGTCCCGCACCGATAGCCCCCTGCTGCACCTGCATCCCAACGACAACGTGCTGGTCGCCAAGACCGCTCTGTCGCTGGGCCAGGAGATTCCCGAACTGGGCGTGCGCGCCCGCGCCCAGGTGCCCGCGGGCCACAAGATCGCCGCGCGCCGCATCGCAGAGGGCGAGCAGGTGAAGAAGTACGACACCGTGATCGGCGTGGCCATGCGCGAACTGGAGGCCGGCGACTATGTGCACAGCCACAACCTGCGCATCGTGGACTACTACCGCGACCCGGCCTTCGGCGCCGATGTGCGGCCCGTGGACTATGTGCCCGAGGCGCAGCGCGCCAGCTTCCAGGGCTTTGTGCGCGCGGGCGGCGGCGTGGGCACGCGCAACTTCATCGGCATCCTGTCGTCGGTGAACTGCTCGGCCACGGTGATCAAGCGCATTGCCGCGCATTTCACGGCCGAGCGCATGGCGGCATTCCCCAACGTGGACGGCGTGGTGGCGTTTGCCCAGACCAGCGGCTGCGGCATGTCCTCGCCCAGCGAGCATTTCGACGTGCTGCGCCGCACGCTGGCCGGCTATGCGCGCCACCCCAACCTGGCCGGCGTGCTCATCGTGGGCCTGGGCTGCGAGCGCAACCAGGTCGATGCCCTGGTGGAGTCGCAGGGCCTGAGCGAAGGCCGGCTCATGCGCACCCTGGTGATGCAGGAAGTGGGCGGCACGCGCGTGACCATAGAGGCAGGCATCCGCGCCATCGAAGAGATGCTCCCTGAGGCCGACGCCGCGCGGCGCAGCACGGTCAGCGCCAGCCACCTGAAGATCGGGCTGGAGTGCGGCGGCTCGGACGGCTTTTCGGGCATCACGGCCAACCCGGCCCTGGGCGCGGCCATGGACATCCTGGTGCGCCACGGCGGCACGGCCATCCTGTCGGAAACGCCCGAGATCCATGGCGTGGAATTCATGCTCACGCGCCGCGCCATCACGCCTGCCGTGGGGCAGAAGCTGCTGGACCGCCTGGCCTGGTGGGAGCGCTACGCGGCTGGCCAGAACGCGCAGTTCAACGGCGTGGTCGGCCACGGCAACCAGGCCGGCGGCCTGGCCAACATCTTCGAGAAATCGCTGGGCTCGGCCATGAAGGGCGGCACCACGCCGCTGCGCGCCGTCTACGAATACGCCGAGCCCATCACCGAGCCGGGCTTCGTCTTCATGGACTCGCCGGGCTACGACCCCGTGGCCTCCACGGGCCAGATTGCCAGCGGCGCGCACCTGATCTGCTTCACCACGGGGCGCGGCTCCATGTTCGGCAGCAAGCCCGCGCCCACCATCAAGCTGGCCAGCAACACGCCCATGTACCGGCGCCTGGAGGAAGACATGGACATCAACTGCGGCCTGATCGTGGACGGCGAATGCGGCGTGCCCGAGATGGGGCAGCGCATCTTCGCGCAGATCCTGCGCCACGCCAGCGGCGAGCCCACCAAGAGCGAGGCCCTGGGCCTGGGCGACCATGAGTTCGTGCCCTGGCACCTGGGCATCGTGAGCTGAGCGGCCCCCTTACAACACCTGCATCCACCGATTCCATGCCACTGACCCTGACCCGCCCCGAGCTGCTACGCAGCGCCAACTTCATCGCCGGCCAATGGACGACTGCGACTGCGACTGCGACTGCCACGCCCTCCGCCCCAACCCCACGCCTGGCCGTGACCGACCCCGCCACGGGCGCATTGATCACCGAGGTGCCCGACTCCGGCGCCGCCGATGCCCGCGCCGCGCTGGACGCCGCGCATGCCGCCTTCCCCGCCTGGCGCAAGACGCCTGCCAAACAGCGCGCCGCCATCATCAAGCGCTGGAACGACCTGGTGCTGGCCCACCAGGACGACCTGGGCCGCCTCATCAGCCGCGAGCAGGGCAAGCCCCTGGCCGAGGGCAAGGGCGAGGTCGCCTATGCGGCCAGCTACATCGAATGGTTTGCCGAAGAGGCCACGCGCATGAACGGCGAGATCATTCCCGCACCCGTGCCGGGCCGGCGCATGTTTGCGCTGCGCGAGCCCGTGGGCGTGGTGGCCGCCATCACGCCCTGGAACTTTCCGGCCGCCATGATCGCCCGCAAGATCGCGCCCGCACTGGCTGCCGGCTGCACCGTGGTCTGCAAGCCCGCGGAAGACACGCCGCTGACCTCGCTGGCCCTGGTGCTGCTGGCCCAGGAGGCGGGCGTGCCGGCCGGCGTACTCAACATCGTCACGGCCTCGCGCGAGAAGACGCCCGAGGTGGTGGATGTCTGGCTGGACGATGCGCGCGTGCGCAAGATCACCTTCACGGGCTCCACGCCCGTGGGCAAGCACCTGGCGCGGCGCAGCGCCGACACGCTCAAGAAGCTCTCGCTGGAGCTGGGCGGCAATGCGCCCTTCATCGTCTTCGGGGATGCCGACATCGATGCCGCCGTCGACGGCTTCATGGCCGCCAAGTTTCGCAATGGCGGCCAGACCTGCGTGTGCCCCAACCGCGTCTTCGTGCACCGCAGCGTGCACGACGTGTTTGCACAGAAGCTGGCCGCGCGCGTGGCCGCGCTGCACGTGGGCCCGGCCAGCGACCCGGCCTCGCAGATCGGCCCCATGATCAACGCGCGCGCCGTGGAAAAGATCGAGCGCCATGTGCAGGACGCCGTGGCGCGCGGCGCCAGGGTGCTCACGGGCGGCAGGCGCCTGGATGCCCTGGGCGCCAACTACTACGCACCCACCGTGCTCACGGGCGCCGATGCCTCCATGGCCTGCGCCTGCGAGGAAACCTTCGGCCCCGTGGCGCCGCTCACCGTCTTCGACAGCGAGGACGAGGTCATCGCCGCCGCCAACGACACGCCCTTCGGCCTGGCCGCCTACTTCTACAGCAACGACGCACGCCGCATCTGGCGCATGGCCGATGCGTTGGAGACCGGCATCGTCGGCATCAACGAAGGCGCATTGGCCGCCGAGGCAGCGCCCTTCGGCGGCGTCAAGGAATCGGGCTATGGCCGCGAGGGCTCTACCCACGGCCTGGACGACTACCTGCACACCAAGTACGTCTGCCAGGGCCTGCTGGACTGAATCTTTCCCTCAACGACATCACCGGACACCATGCCAGCCCATAACCCCTTCAAGACCGCCCTGGCCGCAGGCCAGCCCCGCATCGGCCTGTGGCTGTCCATGGCCGACCCCTACTTGGCCGAGGCTGCCGCCACCTGCGGCTACGACTGGCTGCTGATCGACGGCGAGCACGCCCCCAACGACGTGCGCAGCACCCTGGCCGCGCTGCAGGCCGTGGCCCCGCACCCGGCCCAGGCCGTGGTGCGCGTGGTCGAAGGCAGCACGGCCCTGATCAAGCAGATCCTGGACATAGGCGCCACCACCTTGCTCGTGCCCATGGTGGACACGGCCGAACAGGCGCGCGCCGTGGTGGCCGCCACGCGCTACCCGCCGCTGGGCGTGCGCGGCGTGGGCAGCGCCGTGGGCCGCGCATCGCAGTGGAGCGCACGCGCCGACTACCTGCAAGTGGCCGACGACGAGGTCTGCCTGCTGGTACAGGCCGAGACCGTGGCCGCGCTTCACAACCTTGAAGCCATCTGCGCGGTGGACGGCGTGCACGGCGTCTTCATCGGTCCCGCCGACCTGGCCGCCTCCATGGGCCACCGCGGCAACCCGGGCCACCCCGAAGTGCAGGCCGCCATCGAGGGCGCCATGAGGACCATCATCGCCAGCGGCAAGGCGGCCGGCACCCTGACTTCGGACCCCGCCCTGGCCCGCCGCTACCTGGACCTGGGCTGCAGCTTCGTGGCCGTGGGCGTGGATGTGCTGCTGTTTGCGAATGCGGCGCGAAGGCTGCGGGGGCAGTTCGATGATTCGCCGGTGGCCGCGCCTGCACAGCAGGCAGCTGCCGCCTATTGAATCAGCCAGCCACCAGCCAGGCCAGCAGCCCCGCCGCCGCTGCAGCGGCCGCCACACGCCGCACGAACTGCGGCGCATAGGTCAGCAGCAGGCCCAAGGCTAGGGCCGCAAAGGTCAGCAGGCCCAGCCAGGCGGCCAAGGCTACCGAGGCATTCCAGCGCAGCAGGCAGGGCGCCAGCGATAGGGCCAGCAGCGCGTAGCCGGCCAGCCGCCAGGCCTTCAGGCGCGCGGGTGCCAGGCCTTCGGTGCCCAGCTGGTCCTGGTGCCGGTCCATGGAAGCGGCGATGACGGCAAAGCCTGCAAAGGCCAGGCAAAGGGTGGCAAGAATCATCATGACGCGCGCTCCAGCGTGGGGGCATGGCTGGCGGCCCGGGCTTGCGTGCGGGGCACTGCAGCCGCTGCCGGCTTGCCGCGCAGCAGCCACCAGGCCACCACGCCGTGGATGGCGGCCAGGCCCAGCATCAGCAGCTCGAAGCTGGCGATGCTCCACTGCCCGTTGGCCAGGGTCTGCACCAGCGAAGCACCGCCCGTCAGCAGGTTGAGCAGGGGCAGCAGCGCATACAGCACGGCGGCCAGCGCCATCTGCTGCAGCCAGGCATTGCGGTGCGAGACCCGCAGCGGATGCAGCAGGCACAGCAGCCAGATGATGAAGAAGCCGTTGATCTCCCAATCACTGCGCGCCTGCATGGGCACGGGCAGCAGGCGGTTGAGCCAGAAGAAACCGGCCACGGCCACCGACAGGCCCGCGATGGAGCCCACGTTGAGCACCTCCACCAGCCTGTGGCCGAAGGGCGTGCGGCCTAGCTTGCGGCGCTCGGGCATGCGCTTGACCACCCACAGCACCATGCCCGACGCGGCCATGAAGGTGCCGACCACGCCGCTGAGCAGCAGCAGCCAGCGCATGGCCGGCTCGGCAAAGCGGCCCAGGTGCACGCCGGTGATCACGTTGCCGGTGGCACGCACCCAGGAGATGGCGGGCGCCTCGGGGCTGGCCTGCAACTGGCCGGTCACGCCGTCGAAGCGCAGGGTCTCGGACTGGCCGCGGTTGATGAGGCTCATGCCACCGCCTTCGCGCAGTTCGACCACCGCGCGCGAGGTGCCGGGCGCGTTGACCGTGATGCTGCCCACGCCGTGCTCGGGCCAGCGGCGCGCGCCCTCGGCCATCATGGGCGCGATATCGGCCAGCGCGGCGGCCTGGCGCTCCTGTTTGCCACCGCGCGCGCCCGGGCCCTGGTTGGCCGCCTGCCCGCGTGCCCCGCGCACATCGGCGAAGTAGGCATTGGTGTCGCCGTTGTAGGCCGCCTGTATGCCCCAGGGCATGAGCATGAACATCAGCAGCACCAGGCCGCTGAAGGTGATGACGATGTGAAACGGCAATGCCAGCACGGCCGTGGCGTTGTGCGCATCCAGCCAGGAGCGCTGGCCCTTGCGCGGGCGGAAGGTGAAGAAGTCCGTGAAGATCTTCTTGTGCGTGATCACGCCCGTGATGATGGCCACGAACATCAGCATGGTGGCGAAGCCCACGATCCAGCGGCCCCAGATGCGCGGCATGGCGTGCAGCTCGAAGTGGAAGCGGTAGAAGAAGTTGCCGGCGCGTGTCTCGCGCGGCTCCAGCTTCTCGCCCGTGGCGGCGTCGATCTCGGCGCGCTTGGTGCCTGCGCGGCCCGTGGCGGCGCCGGGCTCGCGCCAGGATGCGGCCACCGCCACCTGGCGCGGGCCGGGCAGGCCCAGCGTCCAGGTCGTGGCCTCCGGCGCGATGCGCTGCATGGCGTTCAATGCGCGCTGCGCGGTGTCGGCGTCCTGCACCGAGCCGTGCAGCTCGGGCCGCATCCAGTCGTTGATCTCGTCGCGGAAATAGCTCAGGGTGCCCGTGAAGAACACCGCGTAGAGCAGCCAGCCCAGCAGCAGGCCGCTCCAGGTGTGCAGCCAGGACATGGACTGGCGCAGTCCCTCGGGTTTGCCGTCTGCCCTCATGCGGCGGCTCCGTTCGACAGCATCCAGGCCAGAAGTCCCAGGCCCGCGCCCGGCAGGCCGATCACGGCCCAGGCGCGCCAGGCGCTGGCGCAGCCAAAGGCCCACATGGCCGCCACGGCGTAGATGATGAAGGCCAGCAGCGTCGAGCCCAGCGCCGCATCGGCCCGTTCCACGCCCAGCCAGACCATGGCGCGCGCGCCCGTAGCGGCGCAGGCGGCCGACAGCAGATAGCCGCCGCCGATCGCCGCCAAGGCGCGCGAGGCCACGGCCACGCGGTAGCGCAGCAAGGATGGAGAGGACCCTCCCGGGGTCGAGGCTTGCATGGGGATGACCTTTCTTGCGGATCGTTGCCCGTCATGGACGCCGTGGCCGCAGCGCAGGCCCGGACGGACAAAGGCGCCACAACAGTTCAAGGTCTGTGCGGCGCCGGGCGTTGGCCGCGCGCCTGGAGCACGCCGCCTCTCAAAGAGCGGGAATGATAATTATTTTTATTACCCGAGTCATTTAAAGAAATGCAAAGCCGGCCTCCTGTCACCGGCCCCGGCCATCTCCCTGGCGCCTGTTCCCCTATCGCGCCCGCCCCGCCAGCCAGCGCCCGCCGAACTGGTTGATCACCATGCCCGCCAGCACGGCCAGCGTGCCCATCCACTGCATCAAGGTAGGCCGCTCGCCCAGCAGCAGCATGGCCGAGACCAGGCCCACCACGGGCACCATCAGAGACAGCGGCGCCACCGTGCCGGCCGCATAGCGCTGCAGCAGGCGCGTCCACAGGCCGTAGCCCAGCAGCGTGGCCAGCAGCGCCAGGTACAGGATGGAGGCCACGGCGGTCAGGTCGATCCCCGCCAGTTGCTGCACGACCGTATCCGCGCCATCGGTCCAGACGGCCAGGGCCATCAGCGGCGCGATGGGAAAGATGCTGCTCCAGACGATGAAGGGGAAGGGCTCGTAGGGGCCGCTGCGCGCCGCATAGCGCGTGATCATGTTGGACACGGCCCACATGCAGGCTGCGCCCACGGTCAGCAAAAAGCCGGCCAGCGTCATGGCGTTGTCGCCTTCGCCATGGGCGCTGCCAATGGCAACCAGCCCGCCCAGCGATACCACCAGGCCCAGCCAATGCCACAGGCGCGCGGGCTCGCCCAGCAGGAAGGCGGCCAGCAGCAGCGTGACGAAGGCCTGCGTCTGCAGCACCACCGAGGCCATGCCGGCCGGCATGCCCAGCTTCAGGCCCAGGAACAGCATGCCGAACTGGCCCACGCCCTGCACCAGCCCATAGGCGGCCAGATAGCGCCAGCCCACCGACTTGGGCGGGCGCACGAACAGCAAAAAGGGCAGCGACGCCACCACAAAGCGCAGCGCACTCAGCAGCATGGGCGACAGCGTCAGCAGACCGAACTTCATGGCCACGAAGTTGGTGCCCCAGATCAGGATGACCAGCAGCGCACGCGCCCAGTCGCCACGGCTCAGGTGCTGCGCGGTCATGCCCTGCCCTCGGTGCGGCGGGGCCTGCAATGGTCAGGGACAGCGGCCGGCAGCACCGGCAAGGAACAGGAAGAAGGCATGGCGGGCAATGGGCAAAAAGAAAAGGGGCGGATCACATCCGCCCCCGGCGTTTGTACCACCGCAGCCCGTGCACTGCCGGGCGGCCGTGGCTCGGCCCTGCGTTTCAGTCCGCCGCGTAGTCGATGGGATCGTGGGCATGCTGGCGCCCCAGCGCGCCGGCCATGGCCAGGATGAAGGCCAGGCCGCGCCGCACATCGGGCTCGCGTGCCATGCGCATCAGGCCGATCAGGGTGGGCGTTTCCTCCATGGCCTGCACCTGGGCCGCCGCCATGCGTGCGGCATTGCCCGCGGCCCAGGCCCCGCCCACGCCATCCTCGAAGGCCTTGGCGACCTTCTCGACCATGTAGTCGTCTGCCATGTCCACCAGGTCCGCCGTGGCCGACAGCAGATCGACCACGCGGTTCAGGCGCCGGCCCGCCAGCAGCGGCTCCAGTTTGCCCATCAGTTCGGCCAGCCCCTGCAGCGCGGCGTCGTCCTGCAGCAGGCCGCCGGCGGCGGGCTGCGCCACGGGAATGTCGGAAGCGATGTTCATCTCGGTGCTCCTTGTCTTCGTGCTTGGAATGACAATGCAAAGGCCCTGGCCTCAGACCAGGGCGCGGGCCACGGCCCAGTACATACCGCGGTTGAAGCCCTTGCGCATCATCGAGCCGACCTTGGTCGGCGGCGTGGGCTTGACGTCGACCTGGTAGTCGTACCAAAGCGGCATGCCGCCGTCCAGGCCCATCTGGGCGATGGCCACCACGCGCCCGTCGTAGGCATCGCTGGTGCGGCCGAAGCGGATCTGCGAGGCGATGTTGTTCACCACCACGGGCGACTGGTTGTGGCAGGCGCCGCCGGCCTTGCTCACCGGCAGGTCCACCGTATCGCCCAGCACATAGACATGGCTCTGGCCCAGCACCTGCATGGTCTCGTGGTCGGTGGGCAGCCAGCCTTCGCCATCCTGCGCCTGCGACAGGCCGCAGTCGCGCACGGCCTGCACGGCGCGTATGGGCGGCGTGGCCATGAGGATGTCGAAGTCCTCGGCCTGGCCCTCTTCCGAATGAGCCACCTTGGCCTCGGGGTCCACGCGCGCCAGCGTGAAGCCGCGCTGGTGGCGAATGCCGCGCTGCTCGAACACCGTGGGCAGGATCTCGCAGGTGTCCTTCTGCAGGAACAGGCAGTTGCGCAGCAGCTGCGAGACCGTGGGATAGGTGTAGACGATCTCCACCTTGTCGCGCACGCCGCGCCGGCGCAGCAGGTCGTCCAGCATCAGCGTGGTCTCTATGGGCGCGATGCCGCACTGGTGCGGCACATTGGGCGTCTTGGGAAAGGTGACGGTGACGAAGATGCGGCCCTTTTCTATGCGCGCCAGCTTGTCGGCCAGCTGCCGCGCGGGCGCGTGCTGGTAGAAGTGGTCGCCGGCCTCGGCCAGGCCTTCGATGCGCTCGGGCGAGGGCACGCAGCCCGTGGAGATCACCAGATGGTCGTAGCCGAAGCGCTTGCCGCTCTTGCAGTGCACGGCCTGCAGCGCGAAGTCGAAGCGTTCCACCTCTTCCACCTGGAAGTCGATCTCGGGCCGCAGCAGGCCGCGCTGCCTGCGCCGCAGTTCGTCGCGGAAGAAGGCATTGAAGGCCACGTACATGAAGGCCGGCTTGTAGTAATGCCAGGGCGAGTTCGACAGCATGGTGATGCGCACCTTGCCCGTGACCACCTCCGGATACAGCTTGCTGACCAGGTGGTTGGCGGTCATGGTGCCGCCAATGCCACCTCCGATGATCAAGATGTGATGCGCCATCCCTGCTACTCCTTGTGCTTTCGCCTCAGTGGAACAACCGCTGGCGCCGCACGGCGCCAGCGCCGGAAAATGCGCCGCTCAGTCAGGCTTGAGCGATCGCCACACCCCGTCCCAGAGCGCGTCGAACAGGGGCTCTATGGGCGTGTCGATGATGCCGTCCAGCCGCAGGCAGATCATGCGGATCGCGCTGCCGTACATCAGGCTGGCCGCCACCATGGGCTCCATCTGGCGGATCTCGCCATCGGTCATGCCGGCGAACACGAAGCCGCGCATGCGCACGAAGGCCGAGGCCGAGCAGATGGCCTGCTCGTCGGGCAGAAACTCGCGGTGGCGCGCATTGACCACGAAGCCCATGGCCTCGGGCTCTGCCTCGGCCAGCCCGAACAGCATGCGCAGCACCTCGCGGCAGCGCTGGGCGCTGCCCGCGTGCCGCTCCTCGATATCGTCGAGCAGCACATTCATGCGCGCCAGCAAATGCCGGTACAGCTCGCGCGCAATGCCTTCCTTGTCGGCAAAGTGGTTGTAGAAGAAACCGATGGACACGCCGGCCTCGGCGCACAGGTCCTGTATCGAGGTATTAAAGAAGCCCCGCTCCACAAACAGCCTGAGCGCCACGCGCAGCGTCTGCACATGGCGCGAACCCGCATGCGGAAAGAAGGTCCAGGCCTCGTCTTGCATGGGAAATGATCGTAGAACGAATCTTCATTCTATTTTCACAAGCACTTGCAAACTACACAGGGTTTTCCAGAAAAGACGGTACCCAGTGCATCAGCCGCAATGCCTTGCCCATTCCCGGCCATTGCCCTGCGGGACCGTAGAATCCGCGCGCAGCCATTGGAGACAGAGACAACAATGACGGGCTGCACACGAATCCGACCCAAAGGCCTTTTGCAAATGCAACTCCCCATCCACGTCATCGACGCATTCACATCGGAACGATTCAAGGGCAATCAGGCCGCCGTCATTCCCCTGGATGCATGGCTTGCCGATTCCATGCTGCAGGCCATTGCCGCAGAGAACAATCTCTCGGAAACCTCGTTCCTGGTCTGGAGTGCCGAGCGCGACGCCTTTGAGATCCGCTGGTTCTCCCCGCTCACGGAGATCGCGTTCTGCGGCCATGCCACGCTGGCAAGCGCCTTCGTGCTGTTCGAGGCCGACCCCGCGCTGCGCAGCATCACGTTCTGGGCCGCTGCCGTGGGCAAGGTCACCGCCACGCAGGAGGATGGCGGACGCATCGTCATGACCTTCCCGCGCCGCGACGCCAAGCCTGTGGACGAGGTGCCTGCCGCGCTGCGCGAAGGCCTGACGCCCGCACCCACGGCCTATCTTGTGAACCAGCAGGCCTACGTGGCGGTCTACGCCGCCGAGGCCGATGTGCTGGCCGTCAAGCCGGACCTGGAGCGCCTCAAATCGCTGGGACCGCTGGACGTGGTGGTGACGGCGCCTGCGGATGCGGGCGCCTCGTATGACTTCGTCAGCCGTTACTTCTGGCCCGCCAATGGCGGCGAGGAAGATCCCGTCACGGGCTCCATCCATGCGGCGCTTGCACCTTACTGGGCAGGCAGGCTGGGCAAGAACCGTCTGGTCGGCCACCAGGCCTCGCGCCGCACGGGCACGCTGTTTTGCGAAGTGACGGATGCCAGCGTCGAGGTGGCTGGCCACTGCGCGCGTTACCTGACCGGGACGATCACCGTCTGACACCGGGCTCGTCCCGATGGAGCCGACGCGGAAGGCGCATCAGCGCCGAAGGCAGCGACCGGCGCCATCGACAAGGCGGGCCATTTCCCTGTCCACGCCCAGGTCGGTGCAATAGGCACCCGCCCCGCGCAGTGACAGATCCAGAGTGGCTGGCTTGCTCCTGGAAACCTCGGCCCTCAGCCGAAAGCCCGCCACGTTGGGCGCGCCGTAGTCAGCCGTCTCCAGCACGCCCGCCCGGGTGTCGCGGATGGCATGGCCGTTGCCAAGGTGGTAGGCGCCCTCGTTGCCAGCCATGGCTTCGTCAAGGCAGGCAAAGGCCTGCTCGGCCGAGGCACCTTGGGGCAGGACCAGCGACGCGGTTGTGCCGGGACCCAGGGCATCGCACATGCCTGCAGAGATTGCGCAGCCGCTCAACAGGCCTGCAAGGCCCAGTACCCATATCCGCATTCACGCTTCCTTTCCAGATCCGCGGCAGTGTATCGGCCCGGCCGCGGCACCGGGCTCGCAATGCGCAGGGAATAGTCTCTCGCCTTGCCGATACCCCCGAGACACGCAGGTACCATCCGCGCATGAGTACCCACTACGAATCCCTGTCGCAAGCCGACGCCTACCGCGACGCCTTCGACGTGGAAGCGCCCGCGGCCAGCGAGCGCAACATGACGCCGCGCAAGTCCGGCTTTTTCATCCGCAGCGTCGCCGTGGCTGCAGAGGCAGCCGCTGAACAGGCAGAACCTGCAGCTCCCGACACACCGCCTGCAGCACCCACCACTGCCGCACGCGAGCTGGTTGCCGCCCAATGGGGCCTGGTGCCGCACTGGGTGAAGTCGGCGTCGGACGGCCGGCTGCGCGCGCTCAAGCTGGTGAATGCGCGCTCCGAAACGGTGTCCACGGCCCAGGCCTTCCGCGATGCCTGGCTCAATGGCCAGCGCTGTATCGTGCCCATGGCCGCCTTTTTCGAGGATGACTACCGCAACGGCAAGGCCCTGCCCACGCGCATCTCGCGCATCGACGGCAAGCCCATGGGCGTGGCCGGCGTGTGGGCGCAGTGGACGGGCCCGGACGGCGAGGTGCTGCTGAGCTACGCCCTGCTCACGGTCAACGCCAACAGCCATGCGCTGCTGCACCGCTACCAGCAGCCCGGCGCGGAAAAGCGCATGCCGGCGATTCTCAACGAAGGCGCCTACGACGCCTGGCTCAACGCGCGCGTGGAAAAGGCGCGCGAGTTCATGCGCCAGTACCCCTCCAACTGGCTCACCGCCAATCCGGTGGAGCGAAAGGCCGACAAGCGGCCTCCAGGGCTGATGGGCTGATGGGCTGATGGGCTGACGCATAGCCCTTGTCCCGCGCGCTACGGAGCCTTGGGCAACGCGTTGATGGAGCGCAGGATGTCGCGCGTGATGCCCTGGCGCTTGGGCAGGTCGGCCAGCCGGTGGGGCGTGTCCATGTTCATGGCGAAGAACACGGGGCCGGCAGGCCATTCCACCCAGCCCACCCACCAGCCGATACGGCCCGTCCAGCCGGTTTTGGCGCGCAGTATCCAGTCCGGGCCTGCCTCGTTGATCATCACGTCCTTCACCAGCCGCTGGTGCTCCACCGGCAATGGCAGCCGATTGCGGTACAGCCGCTGCAGGAAGGCCACCTGCTCCAGCGCCGAGATGGCCAGGTCGCCTTCCACCCAGAACGGCTGCTCGCCCGTGGCCAGCGCATTGCCGTAGTCGATCTTGCGCATGTAGGCAGCCTCACGCGCGCTGCCAAGCTCCCTGGCAAAGCCTTCGTACACCCAGACGGTGGAGTTGCGCATGGCCGAGCGCAGGTCCTGATCGGCATTCCAGGCCGGCAACTGGCGCTTCACGCCATCCCAGGGAATGCGCTGGAATTCATCGCGCAGCAGCCCGGCGTCCAGCGCGAACAGGCTGTGCGGGATCTTGAAGGTGGAAGCGGGCGAGTAGCGCCGCGCCGCGCGGTCACGGTTGTGGACGTAGACGGCTTCGGCCTGGCCTCTGGCATCGACCACGACGATGCTGCCATCGACCTTGGCATCGGCAAAGAAGCGGTCCCACTCGGGCTTGTCCTGCAGTTCGGCAGCCGCCAGCGCCGCCTGTGACAGACAGGCGAGCAGCGCGGCGCACATCAGATTTCTTCGATTCATGCAGGCAGTTTAAGAGCTGCACCACCGCACGGCGATGGTGCACCGCCTGCCCGGCTGCCCTGTTTTGACTCGCGGTTTTCCCGTTTTGGTGTTCCGGCAGCATCGCACGGGCCCCAAGGGCCCCGTGTGCGCTGGCACGACTTGTGCAAGGCCGCTGCAGGCCGGCCAATGCAGCCATGGCGGCAACGGCAGACGGCCCCATGACCACAACAAACAAGGGAGTCATTGCATGCACAGGTGCGCACGGGCATTGAGAACATTGGTGGGGGGAGGATGGGCTGCAGTCCTTGGTGCGGCGCGGGCGGCCGAGCAGGCGATCACGCGGCCGTCGCTGGTGGCGGTGGAGTCCATCAGCGCCGTGGACACGGTCTGGCTGATGACGGCCACCGTGCTGGTGCTGCTGATGACGCTGCCCGGCATTGCGCTGTTCTATGCGGGCATGGTGCGCCGCAAGAACGTGCTCAACACCATGGCCAGCGTGGTGGCGATTGCCTGCCTGGTGAGCATTCTGTGGTTTGCACTCGGCTATTCGCTGGCCTTCACGCCCGGCAATGCGTGGATAGGCGGTGATTCGCGCGCCTGGTTCGCGGGGCTGGATTTCAACGCCGCCAAGGGCCTGGTGGCCGTGAGCCACCTGGCGCCGCATGTGCCCGAAGCGGCCTATGCCATGTTCCAGCTGGCCTTTGCCGTGATCACCGCCGCCTTGCTGGTGGGCGCCTGGGTGGAGCGCATGCGCTTCGGTGCCATGCTGATCTTCGTGGGCCTGTGGAGCCTGTTGGTCTATGCGCCGGTGGCGCACTGGGTGTGGGAGCCCGGGGGCTGGCTGGCGCGCATGGGCGCGCTGGACTTTGCCGGAGGCACCGTGGTGCATGTGAACGCGGGCGTGGCCGGCCTGGTCTGCGCCTGGTTCCTGCGGCCGCGCCGCGGCTACGGGCACGAGCCCTTCGAGCCCTACAACCTGGCCTTGACCATGATGGGCGCGGCCCTGCTGTGGATGGGCTGGTTCGGCTTCAACGCCGGCTCATCGCTGGCCGGGGACAGCCGCGCGGCCCTGGCACTGGCCGTCACCCACATTGCCGCCAGCGCGGGCGCGCTGGCCTGGTCGCTGGCCGAGTATGTGGTGCGCGGCAAGGCCACGCTGCTGGGGCTGTGCTCGGGCCTGGTGGGCGGGCTGGTGGCGATCACGCCGGCGGCCGGCTTCGTGACGCCGCTGTCGGCGCTGTGCATCGGCCTGATCGCCGGTGTCGCCTGCTACTGGGGCGCCACGGGACTCAAGCGGCTGCTGGGTGCGGACGATTCGCTGGATGTGTTTGGCGTGCATGGCGTGGGCGGCATCGTGGGCTCGCTGCTCACCGGCGTGTTTGCCAGTCCGCAGATCGGCGGCGTGCAGGGCAGCGTGCTCACCCAGGCCGTGAGCGTGCTGGCCGTGGCCTTGTTCACGCTGGTGGCCACGGCCGTGCTGCTGTGGCTGCTGGACATGCTGATCGGCCTGCGCGTGGACGAGGAAAGCGAGCTGCAGGGCCTGGACCTGGCGCTGCACCGCGAGCGCCTGAGTGGATGAACGGCCGAGCCGCAAAGCGGCCTGGCGCCCGATGATCGTCAAACCGAAGGAGTGCCCACTACATGCCCGAAAGCGAACTCCTGGCCATTGCCGCGCACCTGCATGTGCTGCTGCGCAGAAGCTGCGGCCGCGTGACCGATACCGAATGGCTGGCAGCCAATGCCGAATACGCCGCCGAAATCATCCGCTTCGCCCGGGAGCAGGAAGGGACGCGCAGCACGCCCGAACTGGTGGAATGGACCCATCGCTTCGAAGCGGCCTGGAATGCCGCGCTGGCCGGGCCCGCCGAGCGCTCGCCGCTCATGCAGCGCGCCGGCGAGCTGATGCGCCAGCGCGCAGAAAACCGCAAGTACGTGGGCACGCTGCGCTAGCGTCTTGCTTGATCAGGCCGGTGGAGCGGGCACGGAGTGCAGCAGCACGGGCGCGTCGCCATCGCCGTTGACGCTTTCCAGCTGCACGCCAAAGCCCCACAGGCGCGCTGCGTGCTTGAGCACTTCCAGCGCATCGTCGGACAGGGGCCGGCCCTGGTAGCGCGTGTGGCGCAGGGTCAGGCAGCGGTCGCCGCGCAGGTTCACGTTCCAGACCTGGATATTGGGCTCGCGCGCGCCCAGGTCGTATTGCTGCGACAGGGTCTGGCGCAGGGTGCGGTAGCCGTCGTCGTCGTGGATGGCGCTGACCAGCAGCTCGCGTTCGCTGGCATCGTCATGGATGGAGAACAGGCGCATGTCGCGCATCAGCTGCGGGCTCAGGTACTGGCCGACAAAGCTCTCGTCCTTGAAGTTCTGCATGGCGTGGTGCAGCGCCGGCAGCCAGGGCGTGCCGGCCAGGTCGGGGAACCAGCGGCGGTCTTCCTCGGTCGGGTCCTGGCAGATGCGGCGGATGTCGCGGTACATCGCAAAGCCCAGCGCATAGGGATTGATGCCGCTGTAGGCGCGGTGTCCGGCCGGGGGCTGGTAGATCACGTTGGTGTGGGAGGACAGCCATTCGATCATCACGCCGTCGGTCAGCCAGCCTTCGTCGTACAGGGTGTTGAGCAGGGTGTAGTGCCAGAACGTGGCCCAGCCCTCGTTCATCACCTGGGTCTGGCGCTGCGGGTAGAAGTACTGGGCGATCTTGCGCACGATGCGCACGATCTCGCGCTGCCAGGGCTCCAGCAGCGGGGCGTTCTTCTCGATGAAGTACAGCAGGTTTTCCTCGGGCTCCTTGGGAAAGCGCTCGCTGTGCTGCGCCGCGCTGTCCTTGCCCGGGCGGGCCGGCAGGGTGCGCCACAGCTCGTTGACCTGCTGCTGGGCATAGGCCTCGCGCTGCTCGCGCTCGGCCCGCTCGCGCGCCAGGCTTTTCTTGGAGGGGCGGCGGTAACGGTCCACGCCCAGGTTGGACAGCGCGTGGCAGGAGTCCAGCCATTGCTCCACCGTCGTCAGGCCGTGGCGCTCCTCGCACTGGGAGATGAAGTCGCGCGCATAGACAAGGTAGTCGATGATGCTGCCCGCATCCGTCCACATGCCGAACAGGTAGTTGTTCTTGAAGAAGCTGTTGTGGCCGTACGCCGCATGGGCGATCACCAGGGCCTGCATGGCGGTGGTGTTCTCCTCCATCAGATAGCTGATGCAGGGGTTGGAGTTGATGACGATCTCGTAGGCCAGGCCCATGTGGCCGCGCCGGTAGCGCCTCTCCGTCGCCATGTATTCCTTGCCATAGCTCCAGTGGCGGTAGCCTACGGGCATGCCCACGCTGGCGTAGGCGTCCATCATCTGCTCGGCCGAGATCACTTCCAGCTGGTTGGGATAGGTGTCCAGGCCGTAGCGCTCTGCCGTGGCCGCAATCGCTGCGTGATAGCGTTCGATGAGCTCGAAGGTCCAGTCGCTGGGATCGGGCAGAGGCTCGGCTGGCCGCGCCCCCGCCGGCAGCGGCGCGGAGGGCACGATGCGCTGGGCCCGGTCGCTGGCCAGATGGGATTTCCACTGCGGCGTGGCATGGCGGGGCGCCAGCACGGGATAGTGAGAGAGGTTCATACCGATACCCCCTCTTTCTTGAACAGGTCGCGGAACACGGGATAGATCTCGCTGGCGTCCGACACCTTGCGCATGGCGAAGTGCGAGAACAGCGGCAGCACCTGGCTGTACTCCTGCCACAGGCTCTGCTCTTCCTGCACCACCTGCACATAGGCGAAGTAGCGCACCAGCGGCAGGATTTTCTCGACCAGCAGGTTGCGGCAGTTGGAGCCGTCGTCGCCGAAGTTGTCGCCATCGCTGGCCTGGGCCACGTAGATGTTCCAGTCCCCGGATGGATAGCGCGCGCGGATGATCTGGTCCAGCAGCACCAGCGCACTGCTGACCACCGTGCCGCCGCTTTCCTGGGAGTGGAAGAACTCGTCCTCGCTGACCTCGGCCGCCTGCGTGTGGTGGCGGATGAAGACGATGTCGATCTTCTCGTAGTGCCGTGTCAGGAACAGGTACAGCAGGATGAAGAAGCGCTTGGCCAGGTCCTTGCGATCCTGGTCCATGGAGCCGGACACATCCATCACGCAGAACATCACGGCCTGGCTGATGGGCGCAGGCACGCGCGTGCGGTTGCGAAACCGCAGGTCGATGGGGTCGAGAAAGGCCACCGTGCCCATGCGCAGCTTCAGCGCATCGATGCGCTGCTGCAGCTCGGCCGCCGCCTCGCTGGTGCCATCGTCCTGCGCCAGCAGCGCTTGCAGTTGCTCTTCCAGTGCCTTGAGTTCGCGGTGCGGCGCCTTGGTCAGCGCAATGCGCCGACCCAGGGCGCCGCGCATGGTGCGCAGCAGGGCCAGGTTGTGCGGCGTGCCGTCGTGGCTGTAGCCGGCGCGGCGCGTCTTGTACTGCATGGTGTTGCCGATGTGGGTGCGCAGCAGGCGCGGCAGGGCCAGGTCTTCAAAGAACAGTTCCATGAACTCTTCCTTGGTCAGGGTGAAGGTAAAGTCGTCCTCGCCCTCGCCGCTGTCGCTGGCCTGGGAGCCGCCGCCACCTGCGCCGCCCTGCGGCCGGGCAATGCGGTCGCCGCGCACATGCTCGGTGTTGCCCGGGTGCACCGTGTCATGGACGCCGCCCTGCCCGTGGTGGAACACGGGCTCGCGGATGTCCTTGCGCGGGATGGAGACGCTCTCGGACTCCTCCATGTGGCGGATGCCGCGCTTGTCCACCGCGCGGCGCACCGCCTCGGCGATCTGCGCCTTGTAGCGGCGCACGAAGCGCTCGCGGTTGCCCACCGACTTGTTCTTGCCGGCCAGCCTGCGATCGATGATTTGCAATGCCATCTGTTCCCCCCAGCCCGGGCGCGCCGAAGGGCGGCGCACCCACCCGTCAGTTGCTCTTGCGAACGCGCAGGTACCACTCGCACAGCAGGCGCACCTGCTTGGACGTATAGCCCTTGGCCTCCATGCGGGTGACGAAGTCCTCGTGCTTGCGCGCGTCCTCGGCACTGGCCTTGGCGTTGAAGCTGATCACGGGCAGCAGCTCCTCGGTATTGGAGAACATCTTCTTCTCGATCACCACGCGCAGCTTCTCGTAGCTGGTCCAGCTGGGGTTCTTGCCCTGGTTGTTGGCCCGCGCGCGCAGCACGAAGTTGACGATCTCGTTGCGGAAGTCCTTGGCATTGGCAATGCCCGCGGGCTTCTCGACCTTCTCCATCTCGGCGTTGAGCGCGTTGCGGTCGAAGGCCTCGCCGGTATCGTTGTCGCGGTACTCGCTGTCCTGTATCCAGTAGTCGGCGTAGGTGACGTAGCGGTCGAAGATGTTCTGGCCGTACTCGCTGTAGCTCTCCAGATAGGCGGTCTGGATTTCCTTGCCGATGAACTCGGCATAGTGCGGCGACAGGTATTCCTTGATGTAGCTGGTGTACTTGGTCTCCAGCTCGGCAGGGAACTGCTCGCGCTCGATCTGCTGCTCCAGCACATACATCAGGTGCACCGGGTTGGCCGCCACCTCGGTGCTGTCGTAGTTGAAGACCTTGGACAGGATCTTGAACGCGAAGCGCGTGGAGATGCCTGACATGCCCTCGTCCACGCCCGCATAGTCGCGGTACTCCTGGAAGCTCTTGGCGCGCGGGTCCGTGTCCTTGAGGCTTTCGCCGTCATACACCTGCATCTTGCTGAAGATGCTGGAGTTCTCGGGCTCCTTCAGCCGCGTGAGCACGGCGAACTGGGCCATCATCTTGAGCGTGCCGGGCGCGCACACGGCGCTGGCCAGGGACGACTCGCGGATCAGCTTCTCGTAGATGCGCACCTCCTCCGACACGCGCAGGCAGTACGGCACCTTGACGATGTAGACGCGGTCCAGGAAGGCCTCGTTGTTGCGGTTGTTGCGGAAGGCCTTCCACTCGCTCTCGTTGCTGTGGGCCAGCACCATGCCGTCGAAGGGAATGGCGCCAAAGCCTTCCGTTCCCTTGTAGTTGCTCTCCTGCGTGGCCGTCAGCAGCGGGTGCAGCACCTTGATGGGCGCCTTGAACATTTCCACGAACTCCAGCAGGCCCTGGTTGGCCAGGCACAGGCCGCCCGAGTAGCTGTAGGCGTCGGTGTCGTCCTGGGCAAAGTTCTCCAGCTTGCGGATGTCCACCTTGCCCACCAGGCTGGAGATGTCCTGGTTGTTCTCGTCGCCGGGCTCGGTCTTGGCAATGCCCACCTGCCTGGAGATGCTGGGATAGCGCTTGACCACGCGGAACTGGCGGATGTCGCCGCCCAGCTCCTCCAGGCGCTTGACGGCCCAGGGCGACAGAACATGGTTGAGGCAGCGCCGGGGAATGCCGAACTGCTCCTCCAGCAGCGGCCCGTCTTCCATTGGATCGAACAGGCCCAAGGGCGACTCGTTCACGGGCGAGCCCTTGAGGGCGTAGAACGGCACCTTCTGCATCAGGTATTTGAGGCGCTCGGCGATGGAGCTCTTGCCACCGCCCACGGGACCCAGCAGATAGAGGATCTGCTTGCGCTCTTCCAGGCCCTGGGCCGCATGGCGGAAGAAGCTCACCACCTGCTCGATGGAGTCTTCCATTCCGTAGAACTCGGCGAAGGCCGGATAGCGCCGGATGACCTTGTTGGCAAACAGCCGCGACTGGCGTGGATCATTGCGCGTGTCCACCATTTCAGGTTCGCCGATGGCTGCCAGCATGCGCTGGGCAGCACCTTCGTAAGCCATGGGATCGCGCTGGCACAGGGCGAGAAATTCGTCCAGCGACATCTCTTCTTCGCGAAGGCGAACGTAACGTGCAGCCGAGTTGCTGATGACATCCATACGACCTCTCCCGGCGGCACCCGAGGGCGAACAGTGCCGCGAAGTTGCAAGGCATTCGCTACCGTGTGGAACTGTTGTAGCACCTTGCATCGGCTTTGAATAGCTCATACGTCCCACATGTCTGCATTGCGCGCGAGGTCACAATGTCAGGTTCCTGGACTACCCCGCTTTTTGCGGCGCCGGGACAGGGGCTTGAGCCAGCCGGGCCTTCAGCAAGGCCCGTGAATACAGCGCCTGACGCTCCCACTTTTGACAAATGATAGTCCGCACTCACACAGCGGCACAGGCCCGAATTCAGAACCGATGTCTCCTGCCGACAACCCCCTACTTGCCGCCGGTCGCCCATCGCGCAAACTGGCTGCCGTGACGCCGATGCACCTGCTGTGGGCCATGTGCCTGGTGCTCGGCCTGCTGCTCGCCCTGCTGGCACCGGGCCTGGCCAAGGCCGCACCGGCAGCAGGCCCTTTGGGTGCCTTGCAGGGCACGCTGGGCGGTGGCTCCGCGTCCGACAAGGAACGAAGCAACGCCATTCAGGCCCAACTGGATGCCGCCGCATCGGCCACAAAGGAAGCCGATGCGCTGGCGCAGGAACTGGACCGCCTGCGCGCCAGGGCACGCACGCCCGTGCCGGCCCTGCCCGCGCCGCTGAGCGACGAGCAGCTGGGCAGCCTGTTCGATCGCTGGAAGGAACGCGTTCCCGCCAACGCCAGCCAGGAAGTGCTGGAACGCCTGCTGGCCGATGAGCGCGATGCCATCGCCGCACTCAAGGTGGGCATCGAAAAATCCGCGGCCGACCAGGCCAACCTGGTGTCCCAGCCCGGCCCGGGACGCATCGATCTGTCCATCCTCCAACAACGCGCGCAGGAAAACGCCGAGCCCGTGACCGCCGAGCCCGGCGAGGCCCCCGACCTCACCCAGGCCCGCCAGGCACGGCGCAGCGCGGAGCACCGCCGCGCCCTGCTGGAGCTGGCGCTGCGCCAGGAAGAGCAGTCCACCATCGAAGCCCGCCAGCGCCTGCTGGCCGCCCAGCTGCAGGCCCAGCGCCGCGAGCTGCTGGAGCGCATGCCGCGCGCCGCCTGGCTGACCCAGCGCATTGCCGAGCGCAGCCGCCAGCAACTGGAGCAACAGGTGCAGGAGATGGAGCTGGCCGCCCAGCACGCTTCCGCCGCCGATCCCGCCATACGCGACCTGGCCCAGCGCAATGCGGCGCTGGCCGCGCAGATCCTCAAGAACTCCAATGAACTGGCGCAGGAGCGCAAGACCCTGGCCAATGACGAATATGTCCGCGACCAATTGAGCGCCACGCTGCGCGACACCCAGGCACGCCTGCGGCTGGGCGGTGGCAGCGCGGCCGTGGGCCAGTGGCTGTGGCAGCAGCGCGTGGAGCTGTCCTCCGGCAACACCTTGCAGTCCAGGCACCGCGCCGTGCAGCGCCAACTGGCCGAGCTGCGGCTGATGCTGTTCAACTCCAGCAAATGGCGCCAGAACCCGGGCGCGGACACGGCGGCACAGGCCCCGGCCGACGCTGCGGATGCAGGCGGCGTGGCGGCACCTGAGCCTGCCGCAAGCGTCACCACTGCCATCAATGCATCCACCTCGGCACAGCAGACCGCCCTGCTGGCCCGGCAGGTGGCGCTCACCGATCAATTGCAGCCCGTTTTGCTGCGCCGCATTGCCGTGCTGGAGCAGACCGATGAAGCCCTGCGCGCCGCCCTGCGCAGCGGCAACGAACTGCGCCAGGTGCTGGACAAGGAACTGCTGTGGTTCCCCAGCCACCGCCCCATGGACCGCACCTGGCTCAGCGAGTGGCAGGCGCTGGAGCAGGACATCGAAGGCAGCAGCTCCCCCTGGAAAACCGCGCGCGCCCTGGCCGCCAGCATCTGGAACGATCCCTGGGCCTTTGGCGCCGTCGGCCTGATCGTGGCCCTGCTGCTGGGCCTGCGCCGCTACGCGCTGCGCCAGCTGCAGGCCATCGCCGTGCGCGTGGGCGACTTCATGCGCGACAACTTCGGGCTGAGCCTGCTCGCGCTGGGCTGGAGCCTGCTCTACACCCTGCCCTGGAGCTTTGCGGCCGCGGCGCTGGGCAGCCTGCTGCAAGGCCCCGAAACCGTGGGCACGGCGCTGGAGCCGCTGGGCGCCACCCTGGTCCAGCTCAGCGATTTCATCTTCGTGGCCACCTTGCTCAACGCCCTGTTCTGCCCGGGCGGACTGGCACTGGCCCACTTCGGCTGGCCGGCCGCTCGCGTGCAGATGCTGCGCCAGATGGTGCGCCGCGCCGCCTGGCTGATCGTGCCCGCCGAACTGCTGGGCGGCCTGGCCTTCTACAGCCATGACAACCACGCCATCAGCACCTGGGGCCGCATCTCCATCCTCATGCTGTCGCTGGGCCTAGCCTGGATGGCCTGGCTGTACTTTCGCCGTGTCATGCAGCAAAAGCGGCCCGGCATCCACTGGGGCCAGATCGTCAGCGTGGTGCTGATGCTCATGCTCAGCGCGCTGGCCGTGGGCATCGTGCTCGGCTATGTCTACACGGCCACCGAATTCATCCAGGCCCTGATGGCCAGCTTCGTGTTCCTGGGCGCGGTCGAGGTCGTGGTCAACCTGCTGCGGCGCTGGCTGCTGCTGGGCGAACGGCGCCTGGCGCTGAACCGGCTGCGCGAAGCCGCCAGGCTGGCCCAGAGCGGCTCGGGCGTGGACACCGGCAAGGCACCCACCGACGAAGCCACCCAGATGGCCCTGGTCACCGTGGGCGCCCAGGCGCACCGGCTGCTGGGCCTGCTGCAGCAGGTGCTGGTCGTGCTGACCCTGGTCTACGCCTGGCTGCCCGTGCTGCCTGCGCTGCTGCGCTCCGAAGGCGTGGTGCTCTGGTACACCACCAACACCGGCGCCGACGGCATTGCGCATGCCGCCCCCGTGAGCCTGATGGACGCGCTGCTGGGCGTGATGATCCTGCTGCTCACCTTCAGCTTTGCACGCAACCTGCCGGGCCTGCTGGAAGTGACGCTGTCGGCCTCCAACCGCATCAGCAGCTCCGCGCGCTACACCCTGGCCACGCTGGCGCGCTACGCCATCACCATCGCGGGCACGGTCAGCGCCTTCACGCTGCTGGGCCTGCGCTGGGGCCAGCTGCAGTGGATGGTGGCGGCGCTCACCGTGGGCCTGGGCTTTGGCCTGCAGGAGATCTTCGCCAACTTCGTCTCGGGCCTGATCCTGCTGGTGGAGCGGCCCTTCCGCGTGGGCGATGTCATCACCATCGACACCCTCACCGGCACCGTCACGCGCATCCGCACGCGGGCCACCACGGTGCTGGACTTCGACAACAAGGAAATCGTCATCCCCAACAAGACCTTCATCACCGGCCAGGTGACGAACTGGACCTTGAGCGACGACGTGACCCGCCTGGTGATCGACGTGCCCGTGGCCCACGGCAATGACCCCGAGCGAGTGCGCGACATGCTGCTGGGCATTGCCAGGGAACACCCCCAGGTGCTGCGCGAACCCGAGCCCAACTGCTGGTTCATGGCGCTGGAAGGCAACGGCCAGCGGTTCGAGCTGCGCGCCTACGTGGGCAAGGTCGAAGACCGCCTGCCCGTGCGCCACGACCTCAACCGCCGCGTCAACGACCGGCTCAAGGACGCTGGCATTGCCGTGGCCTTCCCGCAGCTGGACCTGCATGTGCGCAACATGCCGGCAAATCCTGCGGGGCAGCCGGCGCCGCAGACACCGCCCCAGCCGGCTGCATGAGACATTGAAACCCGCCACTCTCGACCCATGGAGTGGCGGGCCATGGGCACCACGGCATTCCACCCTCAAATCACCGTGACTCATATATCCTAGGATCATTCTGAAAAATTTCCTCCCCCTTCATTTCCTCCTCCAACTGAATGGCAATCCGCACACAATCGGCATCTCACAACGATGTCTGCGGACGCTTCAAATCCTGGGAGGGGCAATGGCGGAAAGAAGATATACCAGTGCAGGAACGGATGGCTGGCTCAATGTCAGGCGCGAGCCTTCGGGCGCTATTGTTGCGCTGCCGGAGCATATTGCCACCGAGATGGAATCCAGCTCGAATGGGCGCGACCATTTCATCCTCAAGGAGGGCGTCGAAAGTGGCAACAGGTTTTCTGTGAAACAGGGATACCTCCGAAAACAGGCTCCCGCATATCGGCCTGCTGCAATCATTCAATTCATTTTGAGCCGCAAGACCCTGATCTATCCAGGGGGTCGTGTCCGAGCTTTTACAGACGACGAAAATCCTATTAAAACAGGAACGCACCCTGTTCAAATCCCAGATTTCCCACACTCAATAGGGTCTGCATATTTACATAAAACACCCTATGCCAAAAATTGGTTTTTCCTCAACAATGGAAGTGCAACTCCTTTTCGCAACGATAGATACCTGCACCCAGGGCACGAAAGTGCCGGATGCATCACCGTGGATCCGGCGCAATGGAATTCACTTTATCAATATCTAATTCTCTGCAGGAGTGGTGATGGCAAAACTGTTGGCATGGTTTCCGTGGTTCGCTAGCGCCCTGATTCTCGCTGGATGCTATGCACAAGAAAAAAGTCCAGAAGATCTCCTGGCATCGGAAGAGGTGGGCGATGCTGACTTTGTACGCAACTGGCTTCAAACAAATCGGCATGCAGACCAAACCGCGGCGCAGAACTTCTACCAGCACGGCATGAAAGACTTTCAACGTAAAGCATGGTCTCCCGCCGCCAAATCCTTTGGAACGAGTATGCGACTCTATCCTTCCCCCGAAGCCTTGTATAGATATGTGGACGTCAAACTGCAAATGCTCGCCATGGTCAGAAAGCGAGAGGGCGATATTCAAGAAAAGCTTCCACTGGACATGAACTACGCGCTCAAGCTCTACCGTTCTGCGCTTTCGGCCAACATGGTATTGGGAACATTGTCCGAAGAGGAAAAGACGCGCATTGAAAACCATGTGAGTTGCCTGCAGGCCTATGCAGCGGCTGGCCGTCCCGACATGGACTGCGAGCCGCTGCACTGGTACTACAACGCGGCCCGATGAACACAGGGTCAGAACACTTCCCAGTTCTCACCAGCGCGCTCGGCTGCAGTGCGGGGGCCAGGCACCCGCATTGCCGTGGATGTGGATCTGCTGTCGCCCCGCATGGCGGCCTGCGCCCCGGACTGGCGAGGCAAGCTGTCGGCACCTGAAGGCAGACCACGCATGCCGGAGGCCACGGCGGGCTTCGCGACAGGAGCCTGATCGGCAGGTGAGGACAGCCCGTCCAGCTTGAACAGGCTGACCAGATCGACCAGCCTGGCAGCCTGCGCGTTCAAGCTTGCGGCAGCCGCCGCCGATTCCTCGACCAGGGCCGCATTCTGCTGCGTGACCTGGTCGAGCTGTACGACGGCATCGCCCACCTGCGCCACACCGTCGGCCTGCTCGGCCGTGGCCGCGCCTATTTCGCCGATCAGGTCGGCAACGCGCTGCGCCTGCTGGACGATGTCCTTCATTGCGGAACCCGTCTCGCTCACCAGGCCCGAGCCCTCGTCCACCTTGGATACGCTCTCGCCTATCAGGGCCTTGATCTCCTTGGCTGCCCCCGCGCTGCGCTGGGCCAGGCTGCGCACTTCGGATGCCACCACGGCAAAGCCGCGCCCCTGCTCGCCCGCCCGCGCCGCCTCCACGGCGGCATTGAGCGCCAGGATGTTGGTCTGGAAGGCAATGGAGTCGATCACGCCGATGATGTCCTCGATCTTCCGGGAACTCGCGGTGATCTGCTCCATGGTGGCCACAACGCGGTCCACGATCTTGCCGCCGCCGGTGGCGGCCTGGCTCGACGAAGCGGCCAGCTGGGTGGCGGTACGCACCGTATCGGCATTGAGCTTGACGGTGGCGTTCATCTCCTCCATGGAGGCAGCGGTCTGCTCCAGATTGCTGGCCTGCTCTTCCGTGCGCTGGCTCAGGTCCGCATTGCCCGAGGCAATCTGGCTGGCGCCGGTCGCGATGGATTCGCTGCTTTGCCGCACATCGGCAACCACGCGCGCCAGGCCGGCCCGCATGTCCTCCATGGCGCGCAGCAGGCTGGAGGTGTCGCCGGCCGCCAATTGCACCCGCACGGACAAATCGCCCTGCGCGATCTGGCGCGCCACCCCGGCGGCATAGGAGGGCTCTCCGCCCAATTGCTGCTTGACCGTCCTGGTGATCATCCAGGCCACCAGACCGCCCAGCGCGGCGGCCAGCAGCGTCAGCACCAGCATGGCCACGCCGTCTTCGGCCACGCGGCGCAGCGAGCCGTCCACCGTGGCCTGCGTCTGTGCCTTCTGGTAATCGACCAGTGCCTCGACCGCATCGAAATAGGTCGTCTGCAAGGAGCGCAGGCGCCCCATGATCAGATCCCTGGCGGCATCGCCCTGGTTGGCCAGGCCCAGGTCACCGGCCTGGCGCATGGTCTCCACGAAAGGCTGGCGCGCCTGCCGTATGTCCGCAAAGAGCCGGCGCGCCTGCTCGGTCTGCAGGCGCTGGTCCAACTCCTTCATGACCAGGCCGTTCCTGGCAACCACCTCATCCAGCCGGCGGCTCTCCTCGGCCATCTGCGCCGGATCGGTGATCAGCGCCAGATTGCGCACCACCCGCGCCGACGCATTGGCGTTGTCCTTGAGCGATTGCAGCCGGGCCAGATTGCCCATGCGGTCCTCGGCCAGCACGCGCAGCTGCTCGCCCTGGTCATGCAACTTCATCCAGCCGAAGGCCGCCACGCATACGCAAACCACGATCACCGCGAAAAAACCCATGCCCAGCATGGTTCCCAACTTCATACGCCTCAGAAAACCCACGTCGCTCTCCCTCGAACCACCTACGCAAACCGGCCAGACTGCTGGCACGGAAGAAACACATTCAGGAACAAATTTGACAATTTGAATCAGCTACGTCGCCTTCCCAAACCCTGCACATCCAGTAGGACAGCGCCTTGCCGGCATGCAGGCATCGGGCTGCCAGCGGTCGTGATCGGAGGCAGTGGGCGCATGGATATCCCGCGCACCGACAAGGCCCCGTCATTCCCAGAATGTGCGAGACACTCCTCACAATGGGCGCCGGCATCTGCGCACCTGCAGCTGCTCAACAGCACCTGCAGACGGCATAGCGCCCCACTCCAGGAACTCCAGAGGAGACTCCATGAAACTGCTGAGATTCGGCCCCGAGGGCCAGGAAAAGCCCGGCCTGCTGGATGCCGAAGGCCAGATCCGCGATCTGTCCGCCCTGTTGGACGACTACACGCCCCGCCTGCTGGGCCGCGAGGCGCTGCGGGCCCTGGCCTCCATCGACCCCGCCAGGCTGCCCCTGGTGCAAGGCCCGGTGCGCATCGGCATGCCCTGGAGCGGCATGTCCAAGTTCGTCGCCATCGGCCTGAACTACCGCGACCATGCCGAGGAAGCCGGCATGCCCATTCCCAAGGAGCCCATCCTCTTCGCCAAATGGCCCAGCTGCGCCTGCGGCCCCGACGACGACATCCCCCTGCCCGAAGACAGCACACGCATGGACTGGGAGGTGGAACTGGGCATCGTCATCGGCGAGCGCGCGCGCAATGTGTCCGTGGCCGATGCGCTGGAGCATGTGGCCGGCTACTGCCTTGCCAACGATGTGTCCGAGCGCGAATACCAGATCGACCGCAGCGGTGGCCAATGGAGCAAGGGCAAGGGCTTCGACCGCTTCGGCCCCATCGGCCCCTGGCTGGTCACGCGCGACGAAGTGCCCGATCCGCAGGCCCTGCAGCTATGGCTGGATGTGAACGGGGAGCGCCGCCAGAGCGGCAGCACGCGCACCATGATCTTTGGCTGCGCCGAACTCATCAGCCACTGCAGCCGCGTGATGACGCTGGAGCCCGGCGACCTCATCATCACCGGCACGCCCCCGGGAGTCGGGATGGGCATGAAGCCGCCGCGCTATCTGAAGGCTGGCGATGTGATGGAGCTGGGGATCGAGGGGCTGGGCGTGCAGAGGCAGCGAGTGGTGTAGATCCACAAAAAAGCGGCTTCAAAAAGCCGCTTTATTTTTGAGCTGAACCAGCGCTCAGCTGCCCGCCACCTTCATGCGGTTGATCAGGATCGAGCCCACGGTCTTGGCGCCGTAGTTGTAGGCATCTGCGCCCACGGCCTCGATGCCCTTGAGCATGTCCTTGAGGTTGCCGGCGATGGTGATCTCATGCACGGGGAAGGCGATTTCGCCGTTTTCCACCCAGAAGCCGCTGACGCCGCGCGAGTAGTCGCCGGTCACGTAGTTCACGCCCTGGCCCATGAGCTCGATCACGAACAGGCCCGTGCCCAGCTTCTTGAGCATGGCGGGCAGGTCGTCGCCGGCCTTGGTGCGGCGCGAGGTCATGACCAGGTTGTGCGACCCGCCGGCATTGCCGGTGGTCTTCATGCCCAGCTTGCGGGCCGAGTAGCTGGACAGGAAGTAGCCCTCGACGCGGCCGGCATCCACCACCTTGCGGGCCTGCACGCGCACGCCTTCCTCGTCGAAGGGCGAGCTGCCCTTGCCGCCGAGGATGAAGGGGTCTTCCGTGATGTCGATGTGCTTGGGGAAGACGGGCTTGCCCAGCGAGTCGAGCAGGAAGGTGCTGCGGCGGTACAGCGCGCCGCCGCTGACGGCCTGCACGAAGCTGCCCAGCAGGCCTGCGGCCAGCGTGGACTCGAACAGCACCGGGCATTCGGTGGTCGGGATCTTGCGGCTGCCCAGGCGGCTCAGGGCGCGCTGGGCGGCGTAGCGGCCCACGGCTTCGGGCGAGGCCAGGTCGGCCGCGTTGCGCATGGAGCTGTACCAGGCGTCGCGCTGCATCTCGCCATTGCGCCCGGGCAGCGAGGCGATGGGCGCCACCGACAGGCTGTGGCGCGAGCTGGCGTAGCCGCCACGGAAACCATTGGTGTGGGCGCTGAAGAAATGGCTTTGCTGGGCCGAAACGCCCGCGCCTTCGCTGTTGGTGATGCGCTTGTGCGTGCGCAGCGCGGCTTCCTCGCATTGCAGCGCCAGTTCGGCCGCAGCCTCGCTGGTGAGGTCCCAGGGGTGGAACAGCTGCAGGTCGCGGTGGGTGCCGGGCTGGGCGATGTCGGCCGCATCGGGCAGGCCGGCCATGGGGTCCTCGGCGGTGAAGCGTGCGATGTCGTAGGCGGCCTGCACGGTCTGCTGGATGGCGGCATCCGAGAAGTCCGAGGTGCTGGCGTTGCCACGGCGGTTGCCCAGGTAGACGGTCACGCCCAGCGACTTGTCGCGGTTGCGCTCCACGGTCTCCAAAGCCCCCTTGCGCACGCTCACGCTCAGGCCGCAGCCCTCGGAAGCCTCGGCCCCGGCGTTGGTGGCGCCGAGCTTCTTGGCGTGGACCAGGGCACGGTCCACCAAGTCTTCAAAAAACGGTTGGCTGTAGCTGAAGCCGGAATCAGCCTGCGGTTTGGCGGTGCTTGCCGAGCGGGGACGGGGTTTTTTCATAGCGGCGGCTATGATAGCCGCCACTGCAGCGCTCTCCGCGCCGCCACTGCATTTGTCCCCTACCCCATGTCACGCAAACCCAAAAAAGGCTACTACGTCAAAGGTCACTTCGTTGCCGAAGGCAGCGAACTCGACCTGCAGCTCAAGGCCGAACTCAAAGGCACCCCCGACTCCAGCAAGACGGATCTCAAGCGCGAGTCCGACGCCCTGCAGGACCTCGGCAAGGATTTGCTGACGCTGCGCTCCGACCTGTTCAAGCGCCTGCAATTGCCCGACCAGCTGGCCGATGCCCTGGCCGAGGCCAAGCGCATCACCAATTTCGAAGGCAAGCGCCGCCAGATGCAATTCGTCGGCAAGCTCATGCGCAAGCTGGACGAGACCGAGATCGCCGCCGTGCGCGCGGCACTGGACGAGCAGCACAACGGCTCGGCCGCCGAGAAGATGGCCCTGCACGCCGCCGAGCAATGGCGCGACCGCCTGATTGCCGAGGAATCGGCCCTGTCCATCTGGCTGGACCATTTCCCCGACACCGACACCCAGCAGCTGCGCGCCCTGATCCGCCAGGCCCGCAAGGACATGCCGGGCGCCCATGAGGCCAATGTGCAGGAATCCACCGGCCTGGCCCAGCGCAAGGGCCGCGCCTACCGCGACCTGTTCCAGCTGGTTCGCCAGCAGTTGGGCGGCACGGGCCGCGAGGCTGCCGAGGACGGTGACGGCGCTGGCGAGGAAGCTGACGATGAGTGAACCCGTCCATGACGCTGTGCGCATCGGCATCGTCTCGATCAGCGACCGTGCCAGCAGCGGCGTCTATGAGGACAAGGGCCTGCCGGCCCTGCAGGACTGGCTCACCCGCGCACTCAGGAACCCCATCACGTTCGAGCCGCGCCTGATCCCCGACGAGCAGGCCGGCATCAGCGCCACGCTGATCGAACTGGTCGATGCGGGCTGCTCCCTGGTGCTGACCACGGGCGGCACCGGCCCCGCTCTGCGCGATGTCACGCCCGAAGCCACCCTGGCCGTGGCCGACAAGGAAATGCCGGGCTTTGGCGAGCAGATGCGCCAGATCAGCCTGGCCTTTGTGCCCACGGCGATTCTGTCGCGCCAGGTGGCGGTGATCCGCGGCAAGAGCCTGATCATCAACCTGCCGGGCCAGCCCAAGGCCATTGCCGAGACTCTGCAAGGCCTGCAAAACCCTGATGGCACGCAAACGGTCAACGGCATTTTTGCGGCCGTGCCCTATTGCGTGGACCTGATCGGCGGGCCTTATCTGGAAACGGATGACAGCGTCTGCAAGGCCTTCCGGCCCAAGAATGCCGTGCGCGCGCCGCGCACTGCTGACTGAGGTCTAGGGCCAGGAGGCCCCTCAGGTGCATCCAACAAGGCAGCCTCAGGGCTGCCTTTTTTGCGGCCGCACGGCTTGACTGTCGCACCGGGGCCACCAAGCCCGTGCTTGCCCCAATGCGGCAGGCCCCTGTCCCTGCCAGCATGGAATCACCCCGGCCCCTGCGCAACAGCAGCGGGCTTTTTCCATCCAAAGCAAGGAGACTTCATGCAGCAACGCCCCAAGACATCGCTGATGACACCGCTGGCCCTGGCACTGTGCGCCGCCGCACTGGCAACGCCGGCCCTGGCGCAGCAGGACAAGGTTCGGATCGGCTTCATCACCGACATGTCCAGTCTCTATGCCGATGTCGAGGGCAAGAACGGCGCCGTGGCAATTCAGATGGCCATTGACGACTACGGCGGCAAGCTGCTGGGCAAGCCCATCGAGCTGCTGACGGCCGACCACCAGAACAAGGCCGATATTGCCGCCAGCAAGGCGCGCGAGTGGATCGACACGCAGGGCATCAGCCTGGTGTTTGGCGGCACGAACTCGGCCACGGCCCTGTCCATGGCCAAGGTGGCGCAGGAGAAAAAGCGGGTCTTCATCGACAACGGCGCCGGCAGCTCGGCGCTGACCAACGAGCAGTGCAGCCCCTACACCGTGCACTACGCCTTCGACACCGTGGCCCTGGCCAAGGGCACGGGCGCGGCCGTGGTGGAGGCCGGCGGCAAGAGCTGGTACTTCGTGACGGCCGACTATGCCTTCGGCCATGCGCTGGAGGCCGATACCACCAAGATCATCGAGGCGCGCGGCGGCAAGGTGCTGGGCTCGGTCAAGACGCCGCTGAACGCCAGCGACTTCTCCAGCTTCATGCTGCAGGCACAGAACTCCAAGGCCCAGATCCTGGGCCTGGCCAACGCGGGTGGCGACACCATCAACTCCATCAAGGCCGCGCGCGAGTTCGGCGTGACCAAGGACATGAAACTGGCCGGCCTGCTGGTGTTCTTCACCGACGTGCACAGCCTGGGCCTGAAGAACACCCAGGGCATGCAGTTCACCACCAGCTGGTACTGGGACATGAACGATGCTTCGCGCAAGTTCGCCGATGCCTTCATGGCCAAGACCCAGCGCCGCCCCAGCGAGATCCAGGCGGCCGACTACTCGGCCACCATGAACTGGCTCAAGGCCGTGGAGAAGGCCGGCACGCTGGACGCCGACAAGGTCATGGCCACTTGGCGCGGCATGAAGATGGATGACTTCTTCGGCAGTGGCTACCTGCGCGAGGACGGCCGCTACGTGCACGACATGTACCTGATGGAAGTGAAATCCCCCGCCGAATCCAAGGGCACCTGGGACTACTACAAGCTGGTCAAGAAGCTGCCGGCCGAGCAGGTCTGGACGACGAAGGCAGAGAGCAAGTGCCAATATTGGCGCTGAACTGGCGCTGAACTGGCGCTGAACTTGCGGTGAGCCGGGGGGCAGCCCGGCCGCTCCCGCCTCTCGCTTTTCTCCACTGAATCTCCATGCCTTGGTCAATGCCGGGACATCGAACCGCGCCAGACTGGTAAGTTCGAGCATTGGGCGCGGCGCCGGGCAGGAACTTCTTCCCCTGCGGCCGACCGCGCGGCAGGGGAAGAATGAAGTTCAATCGCAAGTGGACCATTGGCGCCGTGGTGGGCGCCTGCATCATCGCCGGGGGCGCACTGTGGAAGGCCAGCGCCAAGCCCGCCACCCGGTACGCGACGGCCGCCGTCACCGTGGGCAACCTGGAGCAGACCGTGCTGGCCGTAGGCCGGCTGCATGCCAAGGAGCTGGTTGCCGTAGGCGCCCAGGTCTCCGGACAGGTCAAGCGCCTGCATGTGGAACTGGGCCAGCAGGTCAAGGCCGGCGACCTGATCGCCGAAGTCGATGCCCAGCCGCAGCGCATCAAGCTGCGCAATGCCGAGGCCTCGGTCACCGCGCTGCAGGCCCAGCTGGCCGCGCGGCGCGCGGCCCTCGTCCAGGCCCGGCTCACCTTCCAGCGCCAGCAGGAACTGCTGCTGGCCGACGCCACCTCGCGCGCCGACCATGAGGCCGCCAAGGCGGCGCTGGACACGGCCCAGGCCGAGGTCGGCGCCCTGCAGGCCCAGATCGAGCAGGCACGCACCCAGGTGGAGACCGAGCGCATCAACCTGGGCTACACCCGCATCGTGGCGCCCATGGACGGCGTGATCGTGGCCGTGGTCACCAAGCAGGGCCAGACCCTGAACTCCTTCCAGACCACGCCCACCATCGTCATGCTGGCCAAGCTCGACGTGATGACCGTGCGTGCCGAGATTGCCGAGGCTGACGTGGACAAGATCCAGCTCGGCCAGACCGCATGGTTCACCACGCTGGGCAGCAACCGCCAAAAACACATGGCGAAGATTGAGCGCATCGAGCCCGCACCGACCTCCATCGTCAATGACGCGGGCGGCGGCGCCTCGCCCGCTGCGGCCACGCCCGCCGCCAAGGCCATCTACTACAACGCCCAGTTCGACGTGCCCAACCCGGACGGCAAGCTGCGCCCCTCCATGACCGCCCAGGTCACCGTGCGCGTGGCCCAGGCCGACAAGGCCGTGCTGGTGCCGGCCGCCGCACTGGGCAGCCGGGCAGAGGACGACAGCTACACCGTGCGCGTGCGCGACGGCGAAGGCAAGGTCGCCGAGCGCAAGGTGCGCATCGGCCTGCGCACCAATGCCCAGGCCCAGGTGCTGTCGGGCCTGGAGGCAGGCGAGCAGGTGGTGATCGGCGAGGCGGGCCCGAACAACGCCCCCGCCGCCGACCCCATGGGAATGTGAGCATGGACCAGCCATTGCTGCAGATGCGGGGACTGCGCAGGGAGTTCCCCGCGGGTGACACCACGGTCGCCGTGCTCAAGGACATCGACCTGACCATCGAGGCCGGCGAGATGGTGGCCATCGTCGGCGCCTCGGGCTCGGGCAAGTCCACGCTGATGAACATCCTCGGCTGCCTGGACCATCCGACCTCGGGCAGCTACCGCATCGCCGGCCGCGAGACCGGCGAGCTGGGCCCCGATGCGCTGGCCGCGCTGCGGCGCGAGCATTTCGGCTTCATCTTCCAGCGCTACCACCTGCTGGCCGACCTCACGGCCCAGGGCAATGTGGAGCTGCCATCGGTCTACGCCGGCACGGCGCCCACGGACCGCCATGCGCGCTCGGCCGCCCTGCTCGAACGCCTGGGCCTGGCCGACCGCATGCAGCACCGGCCGGGCCAGCTGTCGGGCGGGCAGCAGCAGCGCGTGTCCATCGCCCGCGCGCTGATGAACGGCGGCGCCGTCATCCTGGCCGACGAGCCCACCGGCGCGCTGGACAAGGCCAGCGGCGAGCAGGTCATGCGCATCCTGCAGGAGCTGCATGCCGACGGCCACACCATCATCCTGGTCACGCACGACATGGCCGTGGCGGCCCACGCCTCGCGCGTGATCGAGATCAGCGACGGCGCCATCATCGCGGACCGGCGCAGCGCCCCGCATGAAAGCAAGCCCCCGCTGGAGGCCACAGCCGCCCCGCGCTCCGCCTCCTGGCGCATGTTCGGCGACCGCTTCGGCGAAGCGCTGCGCATGGCGCTGCGGGCCATGAACGCTCACCGCCTGCGCACCTTCCTGACCATGCTGGGCATCATCATCGGCATCTCTGCCGTGGTCTCGGTGGTGGCGCTGGGGCGCGGTGCGCAGCAGCAGGTGATGAACCAGATCAGCGAGCTGGGCACGAACACGCTGGACATCTTCCCCGGCAAGGACTTCGGCGACACGCGCGCCGCCGCCATCGAGACCCTGGTCGCCGCCGATGCCCAGGCCCTGGCCGAGCAGCCCTACGTGGACAGCGCCACGCCCAACGTATCGGTCAGCGTCACGGCGCTGTACCGCGAGAACGCGGCCATGGCCCAGGTGACGGGCGTGGGCTTCGAGCACTTCCGCGTGAAGGGCCTGCGCCTGGCGTCAGGGCGGTTCTTCGACCAGCGCGACGTGGACCTGCACGCCCAGGTCGCGGTCATCGACCAGAAGGCCGCCACCGCGCTCTTCCCCGGCAACCCCAGCCCGCTGGGCGAGGTGGTGATGCTGGGCGAGATGCCCGTGGAGATCGTGGGCGTGCTGCGCCCCGCGCAAAACAGCTTCGGCGGCTCCACGCCCACCTTCTTCGTGCCCTACACGGCAGCCGCCACGCGCCTGGTCGGCAAGTACCACCTGGACAGCATCACGCTGCGCATCAAGGACGAGGTGCCGGCCGAGATCGCGCTGAAGGCGGCCACCAGCCTGCTCACGGAACGCCACGGCACCAAGGACTTCTTCGTCTGGAACTCCGACCAGATCCGCCAGGCCATCACGCGCACCAGCACCACGCTGACGCTGCTGGTCTCGGCCATCGCCATGATCGCGCTGCTGGTGGGCGGCATCGGCGTGATGAACATCATGCTGGTGTCGGTGACCGAGCGCACGCGCGAGATCGGCGTGCGCATGGCCATCGGCGCGCGCCAGTCGGACATCCTTCAGCAGTTCCTGATCGAGGCCGTGCTGGTCTGCATCGTGGGCGGCATCCTGGGTGTCTCTCTGGCGCTGGGCCTGGGCCTGGCAGTGAGCCTGTCGGGCTCCAGCTTCCAGCTGTCGTTCTCGGCCGCCTCCATCGTGCTGGCCGTCGCCTGCTCCTCGCTCATAGGCATCACCTTCGGCTTCCTGCCCGCGCGCAGCGCGGCGCGCCTGGACCCCGTCCAGGCCCTCTCCAGAGATTGACATGCATATGCTCAAGACCAGCGCGCTGGCATGCGCCGTGGCCCTTGCGGGCTGCGGCGCCATCACGCGCACCCCCTACGAAGCGCCACAGGTGGCGCTGCCCGCGCAGTTCGAACATGCGCAGGCATCGCACCCGGCAGCCACGCCCACGCCCACGCCCATGACCGATGCCTGGTGGCGCGGCTTCGGCGATCCACGGCTCGATGCCTGGATTGACCTGGCGCTGGCGCGCAACCCTGACATGGCCACGGCCGGCATCCGCGTGCGGCGTGCCGCGCTGCAGGCGCAACTGGCAGGCCATGCGCTGCTGCCCCAGCCCAGCGGCAGCGTAGGCACGGGCGCCAGCCGCCCGCTGTCTGGCAGCCAGCGCAGCACCCTGGAGAACGCCAGCGCCACACTGGGCGTGGCCTGGGAGCTGGACCTGTTCGACCGGTTGGGCGCGCAGCGCGATGCCGCTGTCTTCGAAGCACAGGCCAGCGTGCAGGACAAGGATGCCGTGGCGCTGTCGCTGACCACCACCACGGCCAGCCTGTACTGGCAACTGGCGCTGGCCAACGAGCGCCTGGACATGTCACGCCAAAGCCTGGAGTACGTGCGCCGCACCATCGACCTGGTGCAGGCCCAGTACCGCAGCGGCGCAGTGTCCGGCCTGGAGCTTCGCGAGGCCCGGCAGGCCCTGGCCGAGCAGCAGGCCCTGCTGAGCCAATACACCCAGGCCCGCGCCGAACTGCGCCAGGCATTGGCCGAACTGCTGCAGGGCGCCGAGCCGCCCGGTGGCGAGCCCCTGGCGCTGCCCGTGGCAGACCTGCCCGCCGTGCAGGCGGGCCTGCCCGCCGATCTGCTGGGACGCCGCCCCGACCTGCGCGCCGCCGAACTGCGGCTGCGCGGCGCCCTGGCCGGCAGCGATGCCACGGCCGCCAGCTACTACCCGCGGCTATCGCTCACCGGCAGCCTGGGCACCTCCAGCAGCACCCTGCTCGATGTGCTGGCCAATCCCGTGGCAGCCCTGGGCGCCAACCTGGCCCTGCCGTTTCTCAATGTGCGCGAGATGCGGCTGAACACCGCCATTGCACGCAGCCAGTACGAAGAGGCGGTGGTCAACTTCCGCAAAACGCTGTACGCCGCGTTGGCCGAAACGGAAAAATCCCTGTCCGCCCGCACCGAACTGGCCCTCCAGGAAGAGGCCCAGCAGCGCGCCACGCAGGAATCCGTGGAAATCACGCGGCTGTACGAAGCGCGCTACCGCGCCGGCCAGGTGCCGCTGCGCACCTGGCTGGACGCCCAGGAGCGCCGCCGCGCAGCGCAGCTGGCCCTGTCCGCGCTGCACCTGGCACGCCTGCAGAACCAGCTCACGCTGCACAAGGCCCTAGGCGGAGGGTGGCCGGCTTCCTGAAGCCACCACCCAGGGTCCGCCAGAGTCAGAACGAATGCGCCATGCCCACGTAGAAGCCGGTCTGGCTGCCGCCCGGCGCCGGGTTGTTGTTGGTGGTCTCCACCGAGAAGTTCGCATTGCCGCCATTGCGCACATTGCCCACGCTGGCGTACAGCAGCGTGCGCTTGGACAGCGCGTAGTCGGCGCCCGCCATGAACAGGTTGGCGCTGCCGCCGCCCTTGTTGACCGTGGTGCGGTAGCCCGCCCCGATCAGCGTCAGCGGGCCTGACACCTTGTAGCGCGCGCCCATCCAGTACTGCCGCGCCTTGTTGGGCACGCCGGCCGCGCTGTCAGGCGCGGACAGCTGCTCATAGCCCGCGAACAGCTTGAGCGCGGACAGCGTCACCGTGCCGCCCAGCGTCAGGTTGCGGGAGGTGGTGTAGAGATCGCTGAAGCGGCCATTGGCATCGCGGGCCACATCGTAGATGGCACGCAACTCGAACGTGGGCGCGGTATAGGACACGGACAGCGCATCCTTGCGCAGCCGCGATGCGCCCTGGGGCTGCTCGCCCAGGCCGGTCAGCGCCAGCACGCGCAGGCCGCCCCAGCTGGGCGTCTCGTACGAGATCATGTTGTCATGCCCGCCCCAGTTGCGCCCCCGCACCAGCGTAGCCGAGCCTATGAACTGCTGGCCCGTGGGGTCCAGTGCCCAGTGCGCATCCGAGATCGACAGGTCCTTGCCCAGTTTCAGCGTACCCCAGCCGCTGCGCAGGCCCACGAAGGTGCGGCGGTTGAAGAAACCTGCGCCGTTGAACTTGGCATCGTCGATGCTGAAGCCCGACTCCAGCGTGAACAGCGCATGCAGCCCGCCGCCCAGGTCCTCCTCCCCCTTGAAACCCAGCATGCTCGTTCCCCACTGGTTGCCCACGGCCCGCCACAGATTGCCAGAGCCCCCCGTGGCCGGGTCGTACACATTGCTCTGGTAGTCCACCCCCGCGACCACACGCCCATAGAGCGTGACCGAACTCTGGGCCTGGGCCGCCAGGGCCGTGCCCAGCGCCAGCGCGGCCAGGCCAGCGCTGCGGATCATGCGTTTATTCATATCCCTCTCCTCCTTGACATTGCCGATTGGCGAAAATCCCCATGGCCGCAGCACGGCTGCCATGGGAGCAGCTTGAAACCGGTCGCCAGCCCTTTTTCTTGTGCTTCTTGTTCTTGTGCTTCTTGTTATTGCGGGTGCATGCAGCCCCGTGGTTGCGATGCCCTGCAGGCTCCTTTCATGAATTCTCCGCAGGGATGGCACCGGGCCTGAACGATTCATGCGCAGACCTATGCATTTGCGGCGCGGGCGCCCGGGGGTTTTCCCCTGGAAGGGGGGTTGAGCGACGTTCGAGGATGGGGCATGACCGCCACAAACTCCCAAGTTCCCCATGCTTCACCACACGAGGCTGCAGTGCAAACGGGGGATACCATCCACGTGCCCGTATGGGGCGCCAACAGATCTCATAGACCTCGTGCAGATGGTGCGAGATGTCTCAATCCACGCCCGCATGGGGCACAAGGTGATGTCGTTGAGGTAGGCACCGGTGCCAGGGTCGTTTCAATCCACGCGCCCGAATGGGGCGCGACGTGCACGGAGCCCGCGTAGTTGAGCAGTGCGTCGTTTCAATCCACGCACCCGCACGGGGCGCGACCCTGATGGAGCTGGAGGCCCGCTGCGCAACGCTCGTTTCAATCCACGCGCCCGCACGGGGCGCGACCTGCGCACCTCGGAGAGCTTGGCCATGCGCTGGGAGTTTCAATCCACGCTCCCGCGCGGGGCGCGACGTTGTGCTGCTGGCGGGCATCGAGGGCGAAATGGTTTCAATCCACGCGCCCGCACGGGGCGCGACCTTTGCGCTGGCGTTTGGCATTTCTGGACTGGAGAGTTTCAATCCACGCGCCCGCACGGGGCGCGACCTTGGCCTGCCGATGAGAAAGGTTGGCACGGACAGGTTTCAATCCACGCGCCCGCACGGGGCGCGACGAAAAAAGACGTGGAGCGTCTGGAGCGCCGCTTGTTTCAATCCACGCGCCCGCACGGGGCGCGACACGCGCTCGTTGGCCTTGCGCACGGCCACGCCGAAGTTTCAATCCACGCGCCCGCACGGGGCGCGACGTAGATGCCCATGCCGTCGAAGTCGAACAGCGGAGCGTTTCAATCCACGCGCCCGCACGGGGCGCGACACCTTCTCGCTGGCCTGGGGCGCCTCCAGTTGCTTGTTTCAATCCACGCGCCCGCACGGGGCGCGACCCTTCGTTGAGTCGCAGGTCAAGGACGTGCTGCAGTTTCAATCCACGCGCCCGCACGGGGCGCGACGCGCAATGTGTGCCAAGGTAGTACGTGGCGACAGTTTCAATCCACGCGCCCGCACGGGGCGCGACCTCAGATTGGCTGTGAGCTGGGACTTGAGTTGCTGGTTTCAATCCACGCGCCCGCACGGGGCGCGACGCTGGATTGGGGAATACCCAACCACCCAAAAAAGTTTCAATCCACGCGCCCGCACGGGGCGCGACGATGCGCCTGGGCGAAGTGACCAAAGAACAAATAGTTTCAATCCACGCGCCCGCACGGGGCGCGACTGCAATGGCCGCGTCCAGCGTTGGCCCCTGCGTGTTTCAATCCACGCGCCCGCACGGGGCGCGACTGGCCGACCAGGGAGATGTGCAGCTCAGCATCGAGGTTTCAATCCACGCGCCCGCACGGGGCGCGACAGGGCGAGCGCGTGGCAATCGCCTCGTTCGAGATGTTTCAATCCACGCGCCCGCACGGGGTGCGACGAGCAGCGAAACAGGGGCAACTGCTCGGCAGCCGTTTCAATCCACGCGCCCGCACGGGGCGCGACGCGAAGATCTGTCGATGCCATTGCCCACTCGTACGTTTCAATCCACGCGCCCGCACGGGGCGCGACGCGAAGATCTGTCGATGCCATTGCCCACTCGTACGTTTCAATCCACGCGCCCGCACGGGGCGCGACAGCAGAGGCCACGCGCTGCGTGCGCTGGCTCCAGTTTCAATCCACGCGCCCGCACGGGGCGCGACAACGGGGGCGGCACGGGCGGGGGTACCGGTGGGGGTTTCAATCCACGCGCCCGCACGGGGCGCGACCCGGTGGCTGGGGCGCAGTGCTGCTGCGCGTGAAGTTTCAATCCACGCGCCCGCACGGGGCGCGACCTTCTCTCCTGGTATGCGAGCGACGACCCCGCGATGTTTCAATCCACGCGCCCGCACGGGGCGCGACATTGTTGTTCAGGTAACGCCCGCGCCCCCGAGTGTTTCAATCCACGCGCCCGCACGGGGCGCGACCGCGAAGCGCAGCGCTCCAGTCCAGCGGGCCCCGTTTCAATCCACGCGCCCGCACGGGGCGCGACGGTAGACATAGATTTCCTTGGTAAACCGCATATGTTTCAATCCACGCGCCCGCACGGGGCGCGACCCAAGCCCGTGAGCTACCACGGGGGCAGCGTCTGGTTTCAATCCACGCGCCCGCACGGGGCGCGACCAATGCCGCCGCTTGTAATAGACATGGCATCGAAGTTTCAATCCACGCGCCCGCACGGGGCGCGACGTTTCTGCTCCGGCGCGGCTTGCGCAATCCGTGAGGTTTCAATCCACGCGCCCGCACGGGGCGCGACCCCATTGCTTACTCACGCAGGCGGCCAGGATGATGTTTCAATCCACGCGCCCGCACGGGGCGCGACCACACGCACTCGCCGCGCGGCGCTACAGCAGGAGTTTCAATCCACGCGCCCGCACGGGGCGCGACCTTCTCCAGCTCTTCGATCAACTTCGTGTCATCGTTTCAATCCACGCGCCCGCACGGGGCGCGACGTTGAGCGATGCCAGCGGCGCCACGTCTGTGCCGTTTCAATCCACGCGCCCGCACGGGGCGCGACGACCAGGGGCTGCAGCTTTTCCGCGTCATCGTGGTTTCAATCCACGCGCCCGCACGGGGCGCGACGGGGCGCGGGCAGAACGCGCGTCTGTCCAGGCGTGTTTCAATCCACGCGCCCGCACGGGGCGCGACCAGGGCGTGAGAAATTAGCATGCACCACTGCAGGGTTTCAATCCACGCGCCCGCACGGGGCGCGACATTACGAGCGCAATAATCGCCCTGGGGCACCGTAGTTTCAATCCACGCGCCCGCACGGGGCGCGACGCCGAAGCGGTGTAGCTGCTTTGACCAGATCGGCGTTTCAATCCACGCGCCCGCACGGGGCGCGACACATTGGCCCGGGCAACCCGGACCATCGGCACGATGTTTCAATCCACGCGCCCGCACGGGGCGCGACCCACGTTGCCCCGTAGCGGACCTGCATCTTGGTGTTTCAATCCACGCGCCCGCACGGGGCGCGACGTCCACGCGCAGCAGCACGCCGCGGTAGTCGGCCTCGTTTCAATCCACGCGCCCGCACGGGGCGCGACCCTCGGCGCTGTCGGCGTGATAGCCAGGACGTGCGTTTCAATCCACGCGCCCGCACGGGGCGCGACATGTCTGGCTACTTCATCTGCACGCAACCCGGCGTTTCAATCCACGCGCCCGCACGGGGCGCGACGCCGCAGTTCTCAATGAACTGCAGGAGGGTGTCGTTTCAATCCACGCGCCCGCACGGGGCGCGACGCCATCATCAAGCTTTACCGCCGATGCGCTTGATGTTTCAATCCACGCGCCCGCACGGGGCGCGACCAGGCTGATCTATTCGACGGTGCTTCTGAACTCGTTTCAATCCACGCGCCCGCACGGGGCGCGACCCGCAGGGCAGGAGCGGCCTGGCCACGCTGGCTGTTTCAATCCACGCGCCCGCACGGGGCGCGACATGGCCTTCGTCCTGTCTCTGGTGGTCCTCTGATGGTTTCAATCCACGCGCCCGCACGGGGCGCGACCCGGTAGCTCAGTTTGCGGCGCATTGGACCCAGCAAAGTTTCAATCCACGCGCCCGCACGGGGCGCGACGGTCTGCGCAAGTGGCACTACAGCCGCACGGGCGAGTTTCAATCCACGCGCCCGCACGGGGCGCGACTCGGATCGCCCATGGACTGCTCCCGCATATGACGTTTCAATCCACGCGCCCGCACGGGGCGCGACAATACAACTATCGACAGAGCGGTCGAAAAAGTTGGTTTCAATCCACGCGCCCGCACGGGGCGCGACCATTGGCGCCTGCGCGCCTGGGCGGCGTTCATGATCGTTTCAATCCACGCGCCCGCACGGGGCGCGACGAGCCGCATACGACATACCCGCCCCGGGCGCAGCAGTTTCAATCCACGCGCCCGCACGGGGCGCGACTACAGCCCCCAGGATGCCAATAAAGGCTGCGTAGTTTCAATCCACGCGCCCGCACGGGGCGCGACATGTGTTTTCCATGCTTGTTCCAAAGTGAACTATGTTTCAATCCACGCGCCCGCACGGGGCGCGACGAAGCGCTCCCAAGCAGCATTCTTGCGCTCTTGTCGTTTCAATCCACGCGCCCGCACGGGGCGCGACCTGTCCAGGTTCTTGCCTGTGACCAGTTCTGAGGGTTTCAATCCACGCGCCCGCACGGGGCGCGACTCGCATGGTGACTGAGCGGCCTGACGAAGCGGAAGTTTCAATCCACGCGCCCGCACGGGGCGCGACGCTGCCATAGCAGCGCCTGCAATAAGTCCACGCTGTTTCAATCCACGCGCCCGCACGGGGCGCGACGCGTGCCTGGTACTCATACACGGCCACAGCCTTGTTTCAATCCACGCGCCCGCACGGGGCGCGACGGGGATGTATGCGGGAAATCCTGCAGCCTGGGTTTGTTTCAATCCACGCGCCCGCACGGGGCGCGACGCCCGACATTTCTGCGAGCTCATCGATAGTGCTGGTTTCAATCCACGCGCCCGCACGGGGCGCGACTACTGCACCCGGCTGACTTCCTGGTCCGCCGCGACGTTTCAATCCACGCGCCCGCACGGGGCGCGACGGTGTCGGGCACTTCGCACGACATCACATCTGCAGTTTCAATCCACGCGCCCGCACGGGGCGCGACGAGGACAGGATGCTCAGCGGCCCACAGATGCGGCTGTTTCAATCCACGCGCCCGCACGGGGCGCGACGCGCGAATATGGAATAGTTACCTCCCCGTAAGAGTTTCAATCCACGCGCCCGCACGGGGCGCGACTTTGTCACATCGTCATAGCGGGGGGACGTGTGGGGTTTCAATCCACGCGCCCGCACGGGGCGCGACGCAAGGTACAGCCTCCGCCAGTATCCAGCGTTAGGGTTTCAATCCACGCGCCCGCACGGGGCGCGACGCAAGCCAGCCGCACAAGCAGCATCAGCGCTGGTGTTTCAATCCACGCGCCCGCACGGGGCGCGACTGAAGACTCCGAGCGATGCGATCAAGCTTCCAGAGTTTCAATCCACGCGCCCGCACGGGGCGCGACGGCACCGCCGATGACTACCTGACCAGCTTTGAGGTTTCAATCCACGCGCCCGCACGGGGCGCGACGGGGTACTTATAGAGCAATTTCACCGCTATGAAAAAAGCCAGGCTTCCGCGAACCAGGCGGCACTGTCATGCCGCAGGATCGGCGTTCAGCCATTCGCTCGCCCACCCCCTTTTGAAAACAACAGCTTGCGCGGCCGCGAACCTCAAGGGCAGGCGGCGGTCACTTGGGGTTCGCGCGGAGGCTCAGAAGACGAGGGGGGCGTCGAGGTCCAGCACGGGCTTTGCGCCGATGTGTTCGACCTTGCTGCGCCAGTGTTGGCCCAGGTAGTAGAACCTGAGGCTGTCCTGGGCGGGGTCGATGATTTGCATCAGCCGCGCCTTGAGGGCGACCCATTGCGCGGCGTCCACTTCTATTTCGAAGACGGAGTATTGCGCACGCTGGCCGAAGTCCCGGCAGGCCTTGGCGATGCGCCGCAGGCGGCGGGCACCATCCAGGTCCTGGGTACGGACGTCATAGCTCACCAGGACCATCATCGGCGCACCTCATTTTTCATCGCCTGGCCCCCAAGATGAAAAAGAGGCTCCCTCGGGGGCGCCCGGCGAGGGAGTGCCCGGCCGGGGGCAGCGGACCTTGCGCAACAAAGGGAGCGTGGGGATCATGTTTCATTTCCAAAGGAATGGCGGATAGGCATCGAGATCACCGCGCAGGTGGCGGGCCAGCATTTGCGCCTGGATAAAGGGGAACAGTCCGATGGCGGCTTTTTCTTCGATGAAGGCGTGGCGCAGTTCTTCGCGCTTGCGCTCCTGGTAGGCGGTCAGCACGGTCTTGCGTGATGCTTCGGTCAGCAGGACAGCGCCGTTGTCCATGGTCTGGAAGTCGCGCTCACCCAGCTGTTTACGGTTGATCAGCGACAGCGCCAGCCGGTCCGCCAGCAGGGGGCGAAATTCCTCCAGCAAGTCCAGCGCCAGGCTGGGGCGCCCGGGCCTGTCACAGTGCAGGAAGCCCACGGCGGGGTCCAGGCCCACGCTTTCGAGTGCTGAGCGGCAGTCGTGCGTGACGAGGGTGTAGAGAAAGGACAGCAAGGCATTGACCGCGTCGCGCGGCGGGCGCCGGCTGCGCCCGTGAAAGCGCATGGCGGGGCTGTCCACGCGAATGAGCATGTCGAACACGCCGAAATAGGCTTGCGCCGCCTCGCCCTCGTAGCCGCGCAGCATGTCCAGGCTGGTTTCTCCGGGCAGTTTTTCCGCAATGCGCCCCAGGCGCTTGTAGGCGTGCGTCAGTGCTGCCTCGGCTTCGGGCTCCAGCTTGTCGCCGTGGTCACGCAGTGCCCGGCCCAGGACCGCGCGCTGGTTGTGCAGCTTGCCCAGCAGGATGTTGTGGACGATGGCGGCGCAACGGCCCGGATCATCGCTGACCCGGTACTGCTGACGACGCAGCAGCACGTTACCGGAAACAGGCCCCTCCACCCGCGCAAGAAAGCGCCCGTTGGGCGTGAGAAAGCTGGTGCAGATGCCCTGCTCGGCGCAATAGCCCATCAGCGGTGGAGACACCAGCACGCGCCCGAAGCAGACCAGGCTCTCGAGCATGTGCACCGGCAGCCGGGCACGCTCGCGCTGCTCGACCTCCATCACGATGTTGGCACCGTCCTTGCGCAGCCAGGCGCCTTCGGTGGTCACGTACAGGGTGTTCAGTTGCCGTCGCATGGACCTTCTTCCATCTGCTGGCCCCATTGCGCTGACAGCCAGGCATTGACACTCTGGGTTCGCCCCAACAGCCTGGGCTGGCACAGGTCCAGCAGCGAACAGGCATCGCACAGCCGGGGGCTGTAGCGCGCCGTTGGCGTGGTGCCCGACTCCAGCATGGAGCGCACCGCAGCAATGGTGCTGCAGGTGAGCTGACGCAGTTCTTCGTCGAAGCCAACATCGGTACGCCTGCGGGCCTCGCCGTAGTAAAGGGCGCCCGCCTCTACCGGCTGGCCCAGCATGGACTCCAGGCACAGCGCCTGGGCGCAGAGCTGGACTTCATCGGCACGGTGGGCCTTGGGCCGGCCGCGCTTGTACTCCACGGGAAACGCTCGCTCGCCCTGTGGGCCCTGGTGGAACTCCACCACGTCGGCAATGCCGGTGATGCCCAGGCGCGTCTCGGCCAGCGGCATGGCCGTGACAGTGCGCACACCCTTGCGCCGCTCGGCCCTGGGCTTGTCGGCCTTTTCGTGCAGCAGCCGGCCTTCAGCCGTATGCCGGCTTTCGGCCCACAGTTGCTCGACATGGATGAGGGCGCATTGCCTTGGGCAGTACAGGTAGTGCTGCAATGCCGACAGGGCAATGGCGTCGTCTTCGCTCATGGTGCGTCGGCGGCTTTGCCACCCGTCTCAGATCAGTTCCCGCAGGGTCACGCCCGAAGGCACGGCCGCAGTGTCGATGTGCACACGGTAGTCAGCAAAGCGCCGGGGAGCGCCCGCATCGGCCGGCTGTGCGGACTCCACCTTGACGGCGTCAAACAGCACATGCGCAGGCGCGTTGCCCATGGCGCTTTCATGTTCGAAGACGATGAGTTTGCGCGCCGCCATCTCGCCGCGTGCAGCGGAGCGGTCATGTTCGAACATGTTGATCAGCGCGCGCCAGAACAGGTCCAGGTCCTCGTTGGAAAACCCGGTGCGCTCGGCCAGCTTGGCCGAGATGAAGCCATGGGCACGGTACAGGCCGTAGGGAATGATGTGCTTGCGGCCCATGGTGCGGTTGTCGCCGCTCTGGGCTTCGGCCTCTTTTTCCGTGGTGACGGCCATGCGCGTGATGGAGATTTCCAGCGGCACCACGGGGTCGATGGAGGTGGCGAAGGCCATCTGTATGGGTCCGCGCACCTGACCGGCATTGACGCCCGTGGTCATGACAGCGCCGAAGGTGCGGATGTCGAAGAAGTTGGCGCACATCCAGGCCGTGATCTCGCGGGCCTTGGCTTCGTCCTTGGGCAGTTTCTTGTCTTCGGGCTTGATGCCGATGGCCTCGTAGGCCTTGCGATGCTGGTGGTTCAGGATGGCCTTTTCCTGCATGTAGATCGCATGGCCCGGTGCATCGTCCTTGTCCAGGCTCACGAAGTTGCGGATCTTGCGCTTGAGGCAGACATCGGTGACCAGGCCTCGATTGGTCTCGGGGTCCAGGCGAGGCAGGTTGCCGGCATCGGGATCGCCATTGGGATTGCCATTGGTGATGTCGAACAGGTAGACGAATTCGTAGCGGTGGGCGATGGCGGTCATGCGGAGGCTTCCTCGGAGGTGTCTTCTGTGGAATCGTTGCCGTCGTCGTTGGCAACCGATTTGCTGAAGCGGCTTTGCGACTGGTGGTAGTAGCCGATGGCGAAACGGCCCTGGTCTTCGATGCGCAGGCTGCGCGGGAAGCTGTCGGTGAGGCCTTCGACAATCTCGCCGATGTCCTTTTCCAGGTTCACGGCAGCGCCCGGCCTGTCCTTGCGCAGCCGCCCCAGATGGTTTTGCGCATTGCGCAGCAGCATGGGAAATACCGATGCCGGCGTGGCCGAGGCGGCGCCGTAGTAGCGGTCGCGGATGGTCGCGTTGACCTGCCCGCCCAACGCCTGGCGCTGGGCACTTTCCAGCACGGCGAAAAGGCGGCCCAGCCGGTAGGCCGCGTTGGTGGATTCCTTGTCCAGACTCACGGGGATCTCCTCCTTGTCACTGTTGATTCCGAGGCGGCGCTCACGCGCCAGAATGCCTTTGCAGATACCCACGCGCAGCCCCGACAGATGGCCGTCGCTGCGCATGCGCATCAGCACGTTGGCCAGCAGGCTGCGTGGATAGGGGCGGCCGGTGAGCACGGCGCGCATGAACTCGCCTACGAGATTGCTCATGGCGTCGTCCATCTTGGGCGCGCTGCCCTCACGGTGCGGTGCCGTGGCCAAGACCACGCGATAGGCCGACGGGGCCGTCTTCCAAGGCTGTGGCTCCAGCGCGAAGTCATGGGCATGCTCCGCCAGGCGGCGCGCAAACAGGCCCAGCGTGCCAACCTCCCAGAAACGGATGGAGATGCGCGAGGCATTGGGCGCCAGGCCCAGCACGTACATGCGCGTGTCTTCCTCAAGCCTGGGGTCGATGTCGCTGAGCGGCCGGCCTTTCTGCACCTTTTCCAGTTCGATGCGGATGCGCGCGGCCTCCTGGTCGTCCGAGGGACGGTCATCGAGCAGGTCGGCCAGCAGCGACTCGGCCCGTACGGCCTGTTCGGCCTCCTGGCCATCTGCAGCCTCGGCCCAGAAGACGATGCTGGTATCACCGATCTGCAGGCGCTGGCGGTTATGCTCGCCGCGCCGCAGCAGGTGGTTGAGCACGGTGGTGTAGGCAAAGGCGGCCTGCTCCGAGACAGGTGCGTTGTCGCCCTGACTTTTGCCGTAGGAAGTGAATGACTCCTGGTTGAAGGAGACGATGGAGGCGCCAGAGCTCTGCGCACCGCTGACGCCCTTGATGACCGGGTGCAGGCGCGCCACGGGCAGACTTTCGCCGCTCACAAGGCAGGTCGCCACCGATTCCTGACCGCTTTGTCCACCGTCGTCGCTGTCCAGAAGCCGGGCACGCAGGGCCTGAGCGGCCGGGCGTTCGTGCAGATAGGCCTTTTCGCCATCCATGCGGAACACCATGTTGGCATCGAGCATGTCCGGGGTGAAATGGGGCGCTTCGAATTGCTGCGGCGTCCAGGCATCGAGAAAGCCCAGCAAGGCCTTCAGGCCCGCGTCCTGCGTGCCGGCCAGATGCTCGCGGTGCAAGGCCTTGAAGGCTTCATGCTCCTTGTCCGCGCGCTTGCTGGTGGCGCTCACGCCCAGCACATAGCTGGTCTTGTCCCAGAGGAAGTTGGACTTGATGCCCACCGTCCTTTTCTCAGGCTGGGGCACGTTCATCACGCACGGCAGCGGCTTCTTGCCCGTGGTGTCTCGGATGTCGTTGACCTGCACCACATGGCCATCGGCGGCCAGCAGGATCTCGTAGCTGATCTTCTCGGGGCTGTAGCCAAAGGGCGCCAGGCCCTCCTCGCGGCGTTCCAGCAGCCGTTGGTAGTAGGTGGCAAGCGCCTGCAGGATCATGACTTGAGCTCCTCGCTGTGCCAGGGCGGCACGGCGATCACGCCACCGGACATGCTGGCGCGGAAAAAGCGCGGGGCCATGCCGTTGGCAAAGTCGATGTCGTGCAGCATCCAGCCCAGGTCCCGCTCGGGCAGCAGGCTTTCGTGCGGCGTGGGCAATGCCTCGCCGTCTTCGAGCAGGCCGAAGTCCGCCGGAAACTCGCGCACGCCCAGGCAGGGCATTTGAAAGCACTGGCCCTTGCGCGCTCGGCGGTTGAAGATGTCCAGGTGCTTGCCCACCGAGTCCTCGGCGCCTGCCTTGGGCGTGAGCTCGAAATGCGCCTCGATCACATAGGCCACGTCGCGCAGCACCGTAGCTGCGCGCTGCTGACGATCCTGGTCCACATGCGTGACCAAGCCTTCCGTGGAGCCGGCCTTCATCGCCTTGGACACACTGGCCGGAGAGATCTTGCTGCCGACCTCGTTGCGCCGTATCGATTCAAAGCGGATCGGCTTCAGAACGTGGATGCGGTCTACGCTCCAACGTATAGCCGGCTTCCAGTGGATGGCCTCCAGAATGCCGCGCGCGGCCGAAGGCGTGATGACGTCGTAGCTGACACGCTCACCTTTCATCTCGGGTCTGGTGAAGCAGGCGCGCTCACCCCAGACCTTCAGTTTCACTCCAAATCCCATGCCCTCTCCTCTCCTTCAGCGGCAAGACACCGTTGCCTGCGCTACCAGCACAAATGCTCGGTCTGGATCAGCGCGGGCTCATCCCAATGGATGCCATGGCGCGGGTCGTACAAGCCCTCGTGCGCCAGCACCATGAATTGATCACCCCATTTGCTCTCGGCCACCGGCACCACGGCCCCGGCCTTGCGCAGCGCATCAAAGCCTTGTCGCGGCAGTTGCACCAGATAGGGCTGCAGGCTGCGTGCCAGGCCCACGCTGCCTTGCGCATGCTCCAACGCCCGCAGCGCGTCCCTGGCCTTGTCGTCATACGGCACGATCACCGGCATCTGCACGCTGTCGATAAGCCGGAACTTCGCCGCCAGGGTTTCCATCGGCAGGCTGTCGAAGCGGCTTGCCGTCAGTTGCCCCAGCAGATCCGGCACATCCAGGGCCTGCGAGCCCTTTTGCCAGTACAGCAGCGAGAAGTAGCGCTTGATCGCCTCGGGGGCCAGAGGCTGCGCCTCGAACTGCCTGAGCACTTCTCGCGCCTTCTCCGCGTACTGCTTGAGTTCAGGTGGCGGCGCCCAATCCGGATTGCCCGGCAGAAACACCAGCACCTCGCTGGCATCCCTGGCGCGCCGCCCCTCCCGGTTGCAGCGGCCAGCGGCCTGGGCGATGGAGTCCAGGCCCGCCTCGGCACGCAGCACGGAGGGAAAGTCCACATCGACGCCGGCCTCGATCAGGCTCGTCGATACCAGCCGGCAGGGTTTGCCTTCCTTGAGCATCTGCCGCACTTCGGCCAGCACCTCGCTGCGGTGCCTTGCGCACATCAGCGTGGTCAGATGGCGTGCGCCGGGCAGATCGGCCATGGCCTGGTAGACGGCCCGCGCATGGCGGCGGTTGTTGACGATGCACAGCACCTGTTCGCGCGAGCGCATGTGTCCGGCCAGCGCCTCGTCGTCCAGCACGCCCAGGTGCCGCACGCGCACGCGCTCCAGTTGCTTGAACAGCCGGTCCGGGTCGGGCGCCAGTTCCCTCACTTCGTTCAGGCCGCCCTCGAAATCTGGCGCCAAAAGTGCAGGCTGGGTCGCGGTGCACAGCACCACGCTCGCGCGGTAGTTGCGCGCCAGTTCGTCGATGGCCGCCACGCAGGGCCGCAGCAGCTTGAGAGGCATGGTCTGGGCCTCGTCCAGCACGACCACGCTGCCCGCGATGCGGTGCAGCTTGCGGCATTGCGATGGCCGGGCGGCAAACAGGCTTTCGAAGAACTGCACGGCCGTGGTGACGATGATGGGCGCGTCCCAGTTCTCCATGGCCAGCTGCAGCTTCTTCTGCGCCTGGTATTTTTCGGGGTCGTCGCGCGGCGGCTCGGTCTGCACGAAAGCGCTGTGGTGCTCCAGCACGGCGGCGTCGCCCAGCGGGCCCAGGGCTCTGCGAAATACGGCGGCGTTCTGCTCGACGATGCTGGTGAATGGAATCACGAAGATCACGCGACGCAGGCCATGGCGTATGGCGTGGTCCAGTGCGAAGGCCAGCGAGGCCAGCGTCTTGCCCCCACCCGTGGGCACCGTCAAGGAAAACAGCCCAGGCGACAGTTCCGCCCGCGCACGCACATGCTGCAGGATGCCTGAGCGAATGGGGTTGACGTCACCCCCCGTTGGCAAACCTGCCAGGAAGTGGTCGAGCTGCTCGCGCAAGGCCTGCAGGCTGGGGGCCGGCTCACCCGCGCTGCGATGATCGGGACGGCTTTCCGTCTTCAGATAAAAGCGCTCCGTATCGAGAAAATCGGCATCGACCAGGCATGAAAACATCATGCGTGTGAAAAATGCCAACTGGAAATTCTTGCGTTTGCCGTCACAAGGCTTGAGATCGACCATTGGCAGCTTGGCGGGCAATGCGATGTCGCGCTTCCACGAGGGATCGAGTTGCGGCAATTCATAAGCATCATCGAGCCGATGACGCAATGTGGATTTTTCCCCCTGCCCATCGCCATTGGCCAAGCCTGCGTGATGCCCTGCAATGCCGTAGGCCAACAAATGGCCTATGCCGGGATAGTACTTGGCTGCAATGCGTGCACCCCAGGTGGAGTGGTCCACACGAAGAGCATCGCCTTGCAGACGCAACTGGTAGGGCCCGGTGTACTTGCCCAGATCATGCAGCCAGCCCTGTATCTCAGCCAGCTCACCGGCACCGAAGGCCTGTGCGAACTGTCGAGCCAATGTGCCCACACCCTTCAGGTGATCCGGCAGGGATTGCCAATCGGCCTTTGAAACATTGGCTGTGGAATGCGCAAAGAAGTCACCCATAAGACAATTCAGATTCTTCCGTCTATTTCTCGGCAAAACAGGAATAGTCCTAAGAAAAAACACCGCAGGCACCAAAGCGCCTGCGGTGTTTATTTGACCAGTCCAAGGCTGGACCGACTATAGGGGAAATATCCGCCTACAGAGCGCATTCCTGATCAGGAATCAGCGGATTTCAACGCGCCGTCGTATCGCTGCTGGCCGCCACGATGGGGATATAGAACTCCCCGCCCGCGCGGTTGAATTCCTCGGCCTTGGCCTGCATTCCGGCGGCAATGCCTTCCTGCTCGGCCACGCCCTTGGCAGCGGCGAATTCGCGCACTTCCTGGGTGATCTTCATGGAGCAGAACTTGGGGCCGCACATGGAGCAGAAGTGCGCCACCTTGGCGCTGTCCTTGGGCAGGGTTTCGTCGTGGTAGGCCTGGGCGGTGTCGGGGTCCAGGCCCAGGTTGAACTGGTCCTGCCAGCGGAAGTCGAAGCGGGCCTGGCTCAGCGCGTCGTCGCGGGCGCGGGCGCCGGGGTGGCCCTTGGCGACGTCGGCGGCGTGGGCAGCAATCTTGTACGCGATGATGCCCTGCTTGACGTCGTCGCGGTCGGGCAGGCCCAGGTGTTCCTTGGGCGTGACGTAGCACAGCATGGCGGTGCCGAACCAGCCGATCATGGCCGCGCCGATGGCGCTGGCGATGTGGTCGTAGCCGGGGGCGATGTCGATGGTCAGCGGGCCCAGGGTGTAGAACGGCGCCTCGTGGCAGTGCTTGAGCTGCTCGGTCATGTTGGCCTGGATCATGTGCATGGGCACGTGGCCGGGGCCTTCGATCATGGTCTGCACGTCGTGCTTCCAGGCCAGCTGGGTCAGCTCGCCCAGGGTCTGCAGTTCGGCGAACTGGGCTTCGTCATTGGCGTCCGAGGCGCTGCCGGGGCGCAGGCCGTCGCCCAGCGAGAAGCTGACGTCGTACTGCTTCATGATGTCGCAGATGTCCTCGAAGTGCTCGTACAGGAAGCTCTCGCGGTGGTGGGCCATGCACCACTTGGCCATGATGGAGCCGCCGCGCGAGACGATGCCCGTGCGGCGCTGGGCCGTGAGGTGGATGTAGGCCAGGCGCACGCCTGCGTGGATGGTGAAGTAGTCCACGCCCTGCTCGGCCTGCTCGATCAGGGTGTCGCGGAAGATGGGCCAGGTCAGGTCCTCGGCGATGCCGCCCACTTTCTCCAGCGCCTGGTAGATGGGCACGGTGCCGATGGGCACGGGCGAGTTGCGGATGATCCAGTCGCGCGTGGTGTGGATGTTCTTGCCCGTGGACAGGTCCATCACGTTGTCCGCGCCCCAGCGGATGGCCCAGACCAGCTTCTCGACCTCTTCCTCGATGCTGGAAGTGACGGCCGAGTTGCCGATGTTGGCGTTGATCTTGACCTTGAAGTTGCGCCCGATGGCCATGGGCTCGATCTCGGGGTGGTTGATGTTGGCCGGGATGATGGCGCGGCCGCGCGCCACTTCGTCGCGCACGAATTCGGGCGTGATGATCTTGGGGATGGCAGCGCCCAGGCCGTTGCCGGCCAGGCGTGCCTCGCGCGCGGCGTCCTGCTGGTACTCGGCCATCCATTCGCGGCGGCCGTTCTCGCGCAGGGCCACGTACTCCATCTCGGGGGTGATGATGCCCTTGCGCGCGTAGTGCATCTGGGTGACGTTTCCGCCGCTTTTCGCGCGGCGCGGCTGGCGCTGCAGCGATGCGGCCTCGGCCCGCAGGCGGGCCACGCGCTCGTCTTCCTCGCCGCGCTTGCCGCCATCATCGAGGGCCTGGCGCAGGCGGCCGGCGTAGTACTCGCTGTCGCCGCGCGACTCGATCCAGGCATTGCGCACGCCGGGCAGGCCGCTGCGCACGTCGATGGCCACGGCCGGGTCGGTGTAGGGGCCCGAGGTGTCATAGACGCTGACCTGCTCGCCATTGGTCAGCTGGATATCGCGCACGGGCACGCTCAGGCCGGCATGCAGGCTGCCTTGCAGATAGCTCTTGGTGGAGGCCGGGAACGGCTTGCGCGACTGCGCCAGCAAGTCGGAAAAACGCTGTGCGTCTGGAGCTTCGCCGGCTGCGGGGGTGAAGATGGAATCGGGAGCGTTCATGTCGGGTTCCTTGCGTTCAAAGCGTCGATCAACAACGCTCCGGGAACCGGACACTCCTTGGGCTGTGCCAAAGGCCGCGCACCGGTCTATGCCAGTGTGGGCCTGCCAGGGCCGTATGGCCTTGGCCCCTGGTTGCCACGCACGCCAAGGCGCACGAGCAGCCTTGGTTGGCAAGGGTCGATGTGCTTCGGATGGTGGCCTGCCTGGCCGTTGCGGCCCTGCGTGTATCCGCCGTGGCGGACTTCCATCCTCTGACTTCGGCCCCGCTTCAGGGTCCCGCTCTTCTTCCGCCGGTATCAACCGGATCAAGTTCGTCGGGTTCGCCGCCTGGTCCATGCAGCGCATGGACCGGTTGGCATCTCAGTGCATCAGCACACCCCGGAGCAGAGCGCAGTATAGGGGATGGCAAGGCGCCCTTGCCCTGCGGGTTTGCCCAGGGGCCTGAAAGCCCTGCTCAGTCGAAGCCGCGCATCTGCGCCCATTCGGCCACCGGTGCGCGCGTGGCACGCCAGCCGTTGATGGGGGCATCCTTGTCCTCATAACCCAGCGCAATGCCGAAGGCCACGTGGTAGCCCTCGGGCAGCGCCAGCGCCTGGGTCACGGCGTCGTTGTAGCGGCGCCAGAAGCCCTGGGCGCAGGTGGCCAGGCCATTGGCGCAGGCCAGCAGCATGAAGGACTGCAGGTAGATGCCCAGGTCCACCCATTGCGGCAGGCCCATGCGCTCGTCCACCGCCACGATCAGGCCCACGGGCGCGCCGAAGAACTGGCCGTTGCGCGCCAGCTGCTCCAGGCGCGCGGGCTTGTCGTCGCGCGGAATGCCCAGCGACTGGTACAGCTCTTCGCCATTGGCAAAGCGCCGGCTGCGGTAGGGCTCCCAAAGGTTGGGCGGGTAGGACAGACCGGGCTGGGCGTCCTGGGGCTCGGCTTCGGCAACGGCGGTCAGCAGCTGCTGCAGCGGCTCGCCCGTCAGCGCCAGCACGCGCCAGGGCTGCAGGTTGCCGCCCGAGGCCGCTTGTGCCGACTGTTCCATCAGGGAGCGCACCAGGGCCGCATCGGGCGACTGGGGCAGGAAGGCGCGCACGGAGCGGCGCGCATGCAAGGCCTGTTCAACGTTCATGCTGGTCGGAGTCTCCGGTCTTCTTGGGGGATCTTGGGGATCTTTGGTGATCTTGTGCAGGCCTACTTGCCCATGATCTGGTCGATCTTGTCCTTCTGGAACGCCTGCGGGCGCTCGGACTCACAGGGCACGCAGTCGCCCACCTTGCTGCCGGCCGAGAGCTTGGCAATGGCCTCCCACAGCAGCGCGATCTGCTGCTCGTGCGCGGCCGCGCCGTCGCTCAGGCCGCGCATGGCCTGGGCCACGGGGTCCATTTCCTGGGTGATGCCGTAGGCCGTGAACGGCTGGGGCGCGGCAGAGGCCGGGACCTTGATGGACTCGGCCTTGGCAGATGCCAGGTCGTGCTCGGTCACATCGGCGCTGTGGCCGTTCTTGCTGGCGATGATGCGCGCCGGAATGCCCACGGCCGTGGCGCCTGCGGGCACGGGCTTGATGACCACGGCATTGCTGCCGATCTTGGCGCCGTCGCCCACCTCGAAGCCGCCCAGCACCTTGGCGCCCGCGCTGACCACCACGTCGCGGCCCAGCGTGGGATGGCGCTTGGCGCCCTTGTACAGCGAGGTGCCGCCCAGGGTCACGCCGTGGTAGATGGTGCAGCCGTCGCCGACCACGGCCGTCTCGCCGATGACGACGCCCATGCCGTGGTCGATGAAGACGCGTTCGCCGATGACGGCGCCGGGGTGGATCTCGATGCCGGTGAGCCAGCGGCCGATGTGCGAGATGAAACGCCCCAGCCACTTGAGGCCGTGGTTCCAGCACCAGTGCGCCGGGCGCTGCAACCAGATCGCATGCAGACCCGGATAACAGGTGATGACCTCCCAGGTGCTGCGTGCCGCAGGGTCGCGGTCGAGGATGCACTGGATATCGGAGCGCAGGCGGTCAAGCATCTAGGGGCTGGTTATTGTTGACAAGACCGCTCAGTCTAGCGTTTCGGTGGGGTGCTCTGCAGCATGGCCTTCGCAACACCGCGCAGGATGTGGATTTCCTCGGCGGTCAGTTGCGAGCGGTTGAAAAGCTGGTTGAGGCGCGGCATCAGCTTCTTGGGCGCAGCCGGATCGAGAAAGCCGATATGGGCCAGCGCCTGCTCCCAATGGCCCAGCATGCCGGCCACCTGGGCCGCGTCGGCGCGCTGCGGCGCCGGCGTGTGCTCCACCACGGGAAAGCCGCCCAGCGCCTGGCGCCATTCGTAGGCCACCACCTGGATGGCCGCCCCCAGGTTCAGCGAGCCGAACTGCGGATTGGACGGAATCGACAGCGCCACATCGCTGCGGTAGACATCGTCGTTGCTCATGCCGAAGCGCTCGCAGCCGAACAGGAAGGCCACGCCCGACTGGTTGCAGCGCGGCGCGGGAGCCGGTGCGGACACGGATGCATCGGTGGGCGGCGCGGCCTCATCGGGCGCAGCCAGCACATCCAGCGCCCCGCTGAGCAGCAGCTCGAAATGCTGGCGCGGCGTGCGCGTGGGCGGACCGAAGTCGCGCGGCGTCATGGCCGTGGCGCACAGGTGGCTGATGCCGTCCAGCGCCTCCTCCAGCGTCTCGACCACGCGCGCATTGCCCAGCACGTCCAGCGCGCCGCTGGCCCGCTGGATGGTCTCTTCCTTGCGCAGCACGTTGGGCCAGCGCGGGCGCACCAGCACCAGGTCGTCAAAGCCCATGGTCTTCAGGGCGCGGGCGGCGGCGCCCACATTGCCGGCGTGGCTGGTTTCTATCAGTACGAATCGGGTTTTCATGGCATCGCTGGCCTGCCGGCGCCGGCAGAGCCCCCAAGACGGGACAGGTTGCGCAGCACAAAACGGACAAGGCGGGTAAAATTGCGCGCTATTGTCGCCGCCCCGCATCGCCGGACGCGGCTTTTTCCGTTCTTACCCGCGTCAAACAGCCTGCTTTTGCCAGAGAGGACCGTCCTCTCCTTGCACAGCCGCTGCTCCGCCTACGCCTCACAATCTATGTCGACCAACCTGCATCCCATGCTCAACGTGGCCATCAAGGCCGCACGCGCCGCCGGCGCCATCATCAACCGCGCGGCTCTTGACGTGGAATCCGTGCGTGTCGCACAAAAGCAGGTCAACGACTTTGTGACCGAGGTGGACAAGGCGGCCGAGCAGGCCATCATCGAAACCTTGCTGGGCGCCTACCCGGGCCACGGCATCCTGGCCGAGGAATCGGGCAACGAGTTCGGCGCCAAGAACTCCGACTACGTCTGGATCATCGATCCGCTGGACGGCACCACCAACTTCATCCACGGCTTCCCCGTGTACTGCGTGAGCATTGCCCTGTCCTTCAAGGGCAAGGTGGAGCACGCCGTGGTGTACGACCCCTCGCGCAACGACCTGTTCACGGCCACGCGCGGCCGCGGTGCCTACCTGAATGACCGCCGCATCCGCGTGTCCAAGCGCATCCAGCTCAAGGACAGTCTGATCTCCACCGGCTTCCCCTTCCGCCGTGGCGACAACTTCAAGCAATACATGAACATGCTGGGCGACGTGATGCAGGAAACCGCAGGCGTGCGCCGCCCCGGCGCCGCCGCGCTGGACCTGGCCTACGTGGCAGCCGGCTTTGCCGACGGCTTCTTTGAAAGCGGCCTGCAGATCTGGGACGTGGCCGCCGGCAGCCTGCTGGTGACCGAGGCCGGTGGCCTGGTCGGCAACTTCACGGGCGAGGCGGATTTCCTGGAGCAGAAGGAATGCCTGGCGGGCAATCCGCGCATCTATGGTGCGCTGGTCGGCATCGTTGGCAAGTACAGCAAGTTTGCTTCGGCTGGTGAGAAGGCTGGTGTGCGGCAGGCGCTGTCTGATTCTGGAGAGGCGGCTCCCGTCGCTGATGCTGAAACTGCTGAGTCTGAGCAGCAGCCTGAGGCCTGATTTCGGCTTCTCCTGTCTCTCTCTTTAAAACAGCTCCTTCAAGGGGCTGTTTTTCATTGGGCCTTTGGATTTGGGACGGGGCGCTTGTTTTTGTCCCTGCCGGGGGGGTGTTTTTCGAGGCCGGGTCTCGGCCCGGCGGCCGACCTACCTTTCTTTGATTCGTCAAAGAAACGTAGGCCAAAGAAAGACGACCCGAATGTCCACGTCCCTTCGCTTCGCTGCGGGCAACCTGCGCCGGGCCGCCTGCGGGGTTCGCCGTGAAACTCACTTCGCGCTGCGCGCTACGTTCAAACAATCACGGCGAGTCAGATCACGAGGCAGTCCTGTCCTTCGGCAGGACTGCAACCCCGCAGGCGGCCCGACGCAGGCGTGGGCATACGGGAGGGGTGAGAGGGGGCCACGGTCAGGGGCAGCATGCTGCCCACTGCACGTTTGCCGCCTCTTTTACCTCGCGCGTGCGTTGATCACGGCCTCGGCCACGTTGCGCGGTGCTTCGGCGTAGTGCTTGAACTCCATGGAGTAGGTGGCACGGCCTTGCGTTTGCGAGCGCAGGGAGGTGGCGTAGCCGAACATTTCGGACAGGGGCACTTCGGCCTTGATGGACTTGCCGCCGCCGGCCATGTCGTCCATGCCCTGCACCATGCCGCGCCGCGAGGACAGGTCGCCCATGACGGTGCCGGCGTAGTCCTCAGGCGTCTCGACTTCCACGGCCATCATGGGCTCCAGGATGACGGGGCTGGCCTTTCTCGCCGCTTCCTTGAAGCCGAAGATGGCCGCCATCTTGAACGCCATTTCGTTGGAGTCCACGTCGTGGTACGAGCCGAAGGTCAGGGTGACCTTCACGTCCACCACGGGGTAGCCGGCCAGCACGCCGCTGGTCAATGCCTCGACCACGCCCTTTTCCACCGCAGGGATGTACTCGCGCGGCACCACGCCGCCCTTGATGGCGTCGACAAACTCGAAGCCCTTGCCGGGTTCCTGCGGCTCCACCGTGAAGACCACGTGGCCGTACTGGCCCTTGCCGCCGGACTGGCGCACGAACTTGCCGTCCACATCGGTGACTTTCTTGCGGATGGTCTCGCGGTAGGCCACCTGGGGCTTGCCCACGTTGGCTTCCACGTTGAACTCGCGCTTCATGCGGTCCACGATGATTTCCAGGTGCAGCTCGCCCATGCCGGCGATGATGGTCTGGCCCGATTCTTCGTCGGTACGCACGCGGAAGGACGGGTCTTCGGCGGCCAGGCGCGACAGGGCGATACCCATCTTTTCCTGGTCGGCCTTGGACTTGGGCTCCACGGCCTGGGCGATGACGGGCTCGGGGAAGACCATCTTCTCCAGCACGATGGGCGCGGACGGGTCGCACAGGGTCTCGCCCGTGGTCACGTCCTTCAGGCCCACGCAGGCGGCAATGTCGCCGGCGTGGATTTCATCGACCTCCAGGCGTTCATTGGCATGCATCTGCACGATGCGGCCGATGCGCTCCTTCTTGTCCTTGACGGAGTTGAGTACGCTGTCGCCCTTGTTGAGCACGCCCGAGTAGACGCGCACAAAGGTGAGCTGGCCCACGAAGGGGTCGGTCATCAGCTTGAAGGCCAGGGCAGAGAACTTCTCGCTGTCATCGGCATGGCGCACGATGATGGAGCCGTCTTCCGCATGGCCCTCCACGGGCGGCACTTCCAGCGGGGAAGGCATGAGCTCGACCACGGCGTCCAGCAGGCGCTGCACACCCTTGTTCTTGAAGGCCGAGCCGCACAGCATGGGCTGGATCTCGCCCGCAATGGTGCGCAGGCGCAGGCCGCGCAGGATGTCGGCCTCGGGCAGGTCGCCCTCTTCCAGGTAGCGGTTCATCAGGTCTTCGCTGGCCTCGGCAGCCGCCTCCACCATGGACTCGCGCCACTTTTTGGCGTCTGCCACCATGGCTGCGGGAATCTCCTGGTACTCGAACTTCATGCCCTGCGTGGCCTCGTCCCAGATGATGGCCTTCATCTTGAGCAGGTCCACCACGCCGGTGAACTGCTGCTCTGCGCCAATGGGCAGCACGATGGGCACGGGGTTGGCCTTGAGGCGGTCGATCATCATCTGCCGCACGCGCAGAAAATCCGCGCCCGTGCGGTCCATCTTGTTGACGAAGGCCAGGCGCGGCACCTTGTACTTGTTGGCCTGGCGCCAGACTGTCTCGGACTGCGGCTGCACGCCGCCCACGGCGTCATAGACCATGACGGCGCCGTCGAGCACGCGCATGGAACGCTCCACCTCGATGGTGAAGTCCACGTGGCCCGGGGTGTCGATGATGTTGATGCGGTGCTGGTCAAAGCGGCCGTCCATGCCCTTCCAGAAGCAGGTGGTCGCCGCCGAGGTGATGGTGATGCCGCGCTCCTGCTCCTGCTCCATCCAGTCCATGATGGCGGCGCCCTCGTGCACCTCGCCCAGCTTGTGGCTCACCCCGGTGTAGAACAGGATGCGCTCGGTCGTGGTCGTCTTGCCGGCATCGATGTGCGCGGAGATACCAATGTTGCGATAGCGTTCTATGGGGGTATGGCGGGCCATGAAAGGACTCCTGGGTGCTGATAAGCGTTGATGCGTGGATCTGCCGTGGGCTGGGATTCTCGCGGGGGTTGAATGAGGGTTGATGACAATTGGAATGTACGAAGACAATCGTACTATCTTCCGCAACTTCTTGCAGAACGATTCATGTTTTCACCACGCCATGCCCCTGTCTGCCAGATAACTGCCCGCGCCACGCCGCATCAGCGACGTGCGGCATTGCTTCCATGGCACAGTGGCGCCCCATCGACAGGATTGCGACTTGCGCAAGAAGGAACGCCACCAGCGTTCTTCCACAGGGCGCAGCGCGTTGCTGCAACCTGTTTGCACAAGTCCTGAGGACGATTCATGCTTGCCAACCACCCCGACCGCGAACAGATACGCCTGGAAAACCTGCTCAACGCCCTGGGCAACCCCCTGCGCCTGGCCGTGGTGCGCGCGCTGGCCGCAGGCCATGAGCGCGCCTGCGGCTCGCTGCTGCAGGGCCAGTCCAAATCCACCATGACCCACCACTGGCGCGTGCTGCGCGACAGCGGCGTGATCTGGCAGCGCCCCGATGGCCGCGAAAACCTGCTTTCCCTGCGCCGCGAAGACCTGGATGCGCGCTTTCCCGGCCTGCTGGATGCGCTGCTGCAGGCCCTGGCCGAAGACCCGCTCACCGAACAGGCCACGGCGACCCACCTCAAACCCTGCCCCTGAAGCCAGGCCCCTGCAACGCAGGCGGCAGCCCTGCGCCCTACCCTTTCACGGCAAGCGCCACAGCAACGCCCTCATCCGCAAACCGCTTGGCCGCCTTGAGCAGATAGCTCACGGCATAGAGGATGGGGTCATCGGCCTCGTCGCCATTCAGATGGTCCACCACCTCGACGGCATAGCCTAAATCCACCGCCGTGTCGTGCAGCAGGCCCAGCAGCTCCTTGTCCTGCGGCTCCAGCGACTGCGCCTGATCGGCCTTGGCGTAGTAGATGCGCAGCAGGTCGCGGCACACGCAGTTGATGGCCGTGACCTTGTGGCTGGCGTGCAGCTCCAGCACTTCGAGGGCAGCGCCCAGGTGCAGGACGGCGTCGATGGCCAAGTCGTCGAGGTTGGGTTGAGAAACGGTGCGGATGTCTTGATCCATCGAAGCCTCCTCTGATGATTGAAGCCTGCGTCTCGGCCTCGTACCAAGCTGTGCCCGATGCAAGGCAGCAGCAGCCCAAGATCAACAAAAGAGTTAAATATAACGTGGTTTAAATTGCATCAAAAACTGACGCTCTTGCCCATGCAAAAGCGTCCTGTCAAACGCGGCCGTCCAGTCGGCGCCACTTCATTCGATGCAGACATTGCCCGGGCTTTCGGCGCGGCGGTACGCGCCCTTCGCACCGAGCGCGGCATCTCCCAGGAATCATTGGCCAACCTCGCCGACATCGAGCGTTCTCACATGGGCAAGGTGGAGCGTGGGGAGCACATGCCCACGCTGGTCATCGTGTTCAAGATTGCGCGGGGGCTGGGGTGCAGTGCGGCGGAGGTGATGAGAGCAGCCGAGGACGTGCTGCGAGTTGTAAGTTAGCGTTCGACATAGCGAAGGTCAGCAGTTAGCACCAACCAAGCCAAGCCGAAGAATCAAGTTGGTCGCACTAGAAAAGCGTTGACTCACATGCTCGATACTCAGTGCACCATTTACAGTGTTATCTCCACGGTAGTTATGAAATTTTCTTCACCAAGAGCCAAGCTAGAGTAGCGTCAGATGGCTCACCGCAAGCCCTACTCGCAGGATTACTCCATGATGCATCTACAATCTTGCCTAACGCTGATATATTATCTAGTCAAAGTAAAAAACGCAGACAGTTTTTCCCACGACTTGCTTGAAGATCTGTCTTCTACATAACTCCACTGACTCTCTAGCAATTTTTATATTAACCTTGAAAGACAGAATATGAGCAGATACGCACTTTGGAATAATAAAGGAGGAGTCGGCAAGAGTTTCCTCACTTTCTCACTTGCTTGCGAGTATGCGTTAGAAAACCCTGACGAGGATGTTCTGGTGCTTGACTTATGTCCTCAAGCCAATCTTACCGAGATGTTTCTGGGTGGAAAAGAGGCATCCGCAACGGCTCTCAATGATTTTTATGGAGAGAAACCTCGTCGCTCCATCGGAGGATATTTTGAAGCACGACTAACATCTCCATTTGTCTTACTACCAAGTATCAGCGAATTTCTGTGCAAACCGTCGATTATTAATAATAATATTCCAGAAAATATTACCTTAATGGCCGGCGATAACCTGCTAGAGCTTTTGGCAGAAGCAATTCGAGGAGTCGCGCAACTTCCACTCCCATCAGACGCGTGGGCTAAAGTCATGCGCTGGCTCATTGATTTAGTCCGAACTTTTACAGAAACAAGCACGGCGTCGGATGTTGTTACTTTTGTAGACTGCAATCCCAGCTTTTCAATGTACACGCAAATTGCCTTGTGTTCAGCCGAAAACCTCATAGTTCCCTTCACTGCTGACGACAGTTCTCGCCGCGGAATTGAAAACGTTTTCGCCTTACTTTATGGAATGGCATCCTCAGAGTTACAAGGATATGCTCGCCTTAGCTTTTCCAAGCGCTCGATGGATGAGGGAATCGATCTACCGCGCATCCATACATTTGTGAGCAATAGAGCCACATTCTATCGAGGCAAACCCAGCTCTGCCTTTGAAGCCAAAAGCGCCCCGATTAAAGAGTTGGTTAAAAACGCTTCCATTACTGGCAAACGGCACTTTGTAAACCATAGAAAGCAGTCAGATCTCTTTGCAGAAATGCCAGACTATCACTCTGTCGCAGTTGTGGCATCCTCTGAAGGGTGCCCTCTTTCCAAGATGCAATCAGGACACCATAATATTGACGGTGAAGTTGTACAAGTCAACCTAATCGCTATTAACAAATACCTAAAAGCCATTAACAAGCTCGTCCAAAGGCTCTAATGTCCTCTGCTGCACTGACAAAATTTAAAGAGTCGGTCATAGGTGCCCGAGTAATGCATAGCTTTGTTGGCACAACTAGCACAGCTAGTACCACTCAGGAATTCACCGATCAAGTCCTGCTCAAAGGCGGAGTTGCACTGACAGTAGGTTGCTGGGAAGGATACTTAGAGGAAGTAATTAAGGAGTTTGTATCCAAAACTCGTGTACAAGCTCATAGAAAAGCATGGACACTAATTGTCCAGTTTGAATCTCTAGTTCAGAAAATTACAGCCGAACTTAACACCCCTAGCTGGGAAAAAGCAAGGGAGCTAATTTACAATATCACGGGAATGGACCCCTATGCCTCCTGGATATGGACCCCAAAATTTAACACACAGAATGATACTCAAGCATTCATGAAAGGAATCATGGATGTCCGCCACTCCTTCGCCCATGGTTTCGCCACTCCAAACAACATCCCTGGACTTAACAGTCCAGGAATTCTGGACTCAGCATATTTGCATGATGCAATATTGCTCCTAACCTTTCTGGCAGAAACCACTGACGAACTACTTCGACATGAACTTACCCATCGCCACGGATGCGCCACCGGCTGGAACTAACCTCATATAATTTCAAATCATCCCCCTTTCCATAACAATTCAAAATCATGGAAATTTCAAACCCTCCACCATTAATATAAAAATATTTAAGCAGACATCAGATAAAATACGAGATTCCAATATACACATATTTAGATCTTTTCTACCCAATGGATTCCGCTCTAGGAGATGTAATTGCACTTCATCCAATCGAAGTTGCAAAAAACAATTGACAAATTCTGTCACTCCCCCAAAAACCTTTCTACCCCGATGGTGCTGCTCACAACCACTAGCCGCTCCCCCGGGCCTTCTTGCATGTACAACACATGACGCCAAGCTATGGCAAGCAGCCACCACATGAGTGTCTCTCTAGGTTGTGACACTCACCGTCCCCTGACTGAGCATCACCCAGTCGACCGGCGATTCGTGCGAGATGCCGAGGTAGTGCCGACTGGCGCGATGATGCTCTTTCTGATTGCGGGGGGATGCAGCTGCTGGCGAACCTGCTTCCGGCCGAGCGCTGGAGCGACCGATGCCTAGCCACAGTGAACCGCAACTATATGATCCTGATGCTGCCCCGACTCAGTACACCAACCAACCTATGTAACCCACGGGCTTGGCTACTCCGACATGAATGTCAATCAACGAGCGTACATTAATGGCTGTATTCACTAGCGAGCAGAAATACTTCAACCGGCTGCAATGAATCATTCTCTGCAGGCGCTCTTGCCGACGCCAACGGGCTGCATATTTGTTTTTTCCAATATTTGCTGTACAGCAAATATTTTGGCTAGTAAATTTCAAGGCCCGCCTTGCTCATAATTGCCTGAAAAATTTGATCATCCAATTCACTGCTTAAACCCATACCCTCATCGGAGCAAAACGCGGCAATTGCTTTTTTTGTGTTTTGACCCACGATTCCATCTGGATCACCGGGTCGATAACCAAGGTAGATCAGCGCGCCTTGCACAGCACGGGCTCTAAGGTCTCTAGTGATGCCTGAGCTGAATTTATCAAATTCGTGCTCCAGCTTGAGGTGATATCCCCGCTCGGCATAATTTGGTCCATTATATCGGTAGGCGAATTGATCCCATCGCTCTTCACGCAGAAACTTATCCATTCCTTCATGCTGCATGAAACTAGCCATTGCGGAGAGTTGCATTGCCTCCGACTCGGCCATCTGCTCTGCCATCTGCGAAGCACTCTTGAAGCCTGATGCCTTCGCATTGAAACCCATCACCTGGCCCAGCCCCCAACTCGCACTCTGCATCGCTTTTTCTTCTTTAATACCCCGGCCACGGCACAAATCGATCGCTTCTTGCAAACGCACATATTCAGCCTCGCCCCCCTTGTAGTCCCCAGGAGTACTTGAACAAAGAAGTGGATGACTATCTGCGAAAGCTCCTTCAGTGAGTCTAAAGAAAACATGTTTCTCAAACAAGATTTTTGGTTTTCGCGTAGACAAGAATCCAAATCCTCGACTCTCGACAAGCAAAACAGCCCAAAGCTTTGGCATATCGAATGCGGGATCCATGCCTAATATTTCAAGAGCCGAGTGCATATCGCTTTCAACGAGCGGCTGTCCAACTCCAACAAATGTATTTAACGAAATATTTGGCATGATAACACCTCAAATAGTGGCTGCGGCCTGCTCTAAAAATATACAAACAAAAACTAGCGATTCATTGTTTGCAAAAACCAAATCTTTGAAAAAGATCCACAAGAGGACGGTATGCTATTTTCACCAATGCAAGTTCATAAGAAATCGCTTGGTCAAGGCAGTATTTTCGTCAACGGCCACGCAGCCTTCAGTTCATCTGGTGTACCGTTGAAGACATTAACATCAAGATCCTTCTTGGTTCCCGGGAGACGGATCTGCACCAGCAGCTCGCTGGAAAATTGCCACAGTGTGTAGCTGGGCCAAACACCAGTCGGAAAATCTATGACCTTGGGCTTGAACCGCGCGTACCAGAGAGGGGTATGAGAGAATACGCTGCCCTTGTACTTCTCGGAGATGAGTTTGGCACTTGAATGGTTCGTATACAGGACTGGGTAACGTCCAGTTCGAACCTTTACCCGCTCTATGAATACGATGGCTTCATCGACATTCATGAGCTTCTTGGACTTTGCATCCTCCAAGTCCAACGCTATGAGTTCATCAGGGCCGGGCTTAACGGTGTCAATGTAGAAGTCAGCCTGCTGAAGAGGATTGCCGGCTACGCCCCAATGGTATGAGCCCCAGAGATATCCCCGTTTTAAAGCCTCTTCTTTGCGCTCCATATATGCAGGATCAAGGGACTTTGTACCTATAGTCGCCTTGTGTATCACAGCCACGACACGACGCTCTGTCGCAAGCTTTTCCCAATCAATGGGATTACTATAAAAGGGATCGATCACCAACGCTACACTGGTATCTTTCCACGGGGAATCGAACTCCGTACCGATTGCAGGCATGGACAAGCAAGCCGCGAGAATTGCCGCAATAAAGCGCATACAGATCTCCCCCTTTTAGCTATCATCTACAGTACCACCCACATCGTTTAAGCGCAACCTTCTTTTTTTCGGCACAGGAACTTTAGATATGACCTCTGTATTCCTAGGAATTTTCACAGTCTTATGTCAAAGAAGGATAAGTAGTGGACTTTTTCGGGGAGTCAGGGACCATCTTATCCCCCACGGTCTGTACTGTAGCAAGCCGCCATTGATTTTTTCTACTGGCTTACCCTTGCTGTGCATCTGGCTAGCGCCGCCAAATTAATTAGAGCACCCCATAGGATTGCCAGTTCCATGCTGCTTGCCAAAAGTAAAACTCAAGCAGCACCTACCTTTGAAGGGCACTCGAATGGTTCGCCCAATGATCCGCAGCGAAGGGAGCACAGTGCAGTAGAGCTGATGCCAGATCGGCGAGACAGTTGTGATCTTGACCTGCAAACTAATGCCCGAAATGACAGGGCGTCTACGGCAGGTTACGCTCGTTGGTTGCCTTCATCGAAGCAGATTGGCTGCATCGATCAGCACTTACCCTCCTAATAGGCGGCGTTGCAACCATAGATAGCATGTGAAACGCACTTAACTACCGCTTAAGCGCTTTGCTTGAAGGAGAATATATGTATGTCATCAAAGTTGCTACTCGAAGATGGTAGGGCACTCTGGCGCTCCAACCTCGGAAATTGGGGCATGTTGTATCTGATTTCCCAAGAAATTTCAGCGCCTGATGCACCCCTGCTAATTTGGCTCATCGATATGTCTAATCGCGCATCACCATTCTGTGAATTTGATATTCAAGGCATTCCGGTTTCAGCACGTCAGGAGTTTGGGGCTTACGCATCCCGCGCTTGGGTGAAAATTCAAATTAAATACGGAAGCAATACTTCGCCTCCAGACAACGCATATGCAGCGGAATATTTGCAGCATCTCATACGCATGCATGAAAGCATTGAGGTAGGCGAGCCGCCCTCGACCCTAAATGATTTCGACAAGACAATTGAGTACTGCGGAGCTCATGAAGACTTGGACACACTTTGGGCGGCGCCAGAAGATTACGTCTAGCCGAACTCGGCCGTTAAATCTCGAGCTCCATCAGTACCAGCTTTGCCAAGTGCACACGCGCCCCGAAGAGCTGCGCCCCCTCTTCGCACACACTCCCTCCACACCCCCACCCCATAATCCCGCCCGCAACCCCCAGCCCTCCCCCGGCCCTTCTTGCAGGCACAAGACATGACTTCACTGACCGAGCTGTGGCAGGCAGCCATCACCTGGCTCGCCACCCACGCCGTAACCCCCACCGTCCACTGGCTGGACATCGCCCAGGCGGCCGGTGATCCGCGTGAGATTGCTGAGGCGGTGCTGATTGCCGGGCTGCAGCTGTTCCTGATCGCGGGCGTGATGCGGCCGCTGGAGAGCCTGTTTCCGGCCGAGCGCTGGAGCGACCGGCGGCTGACCACGGTGGACCGCAACTACACGCTGCTGATGCTGCTGGGGCTGTTTCCGCTGTTCAGTTTTCTGGTGCTGATGCCGTTTGCCAGCATGCTGGGCGGCGGGCCGGCGGCCGAGGAGGCGACGGGGCTCAAGCATTGGGTACCGTGGTTTGCGGACCATCCGGTGGCGCTGTTCCTGGTGTACTACGTGGTCTACGACCTGGTGTATTACTGGATGCACCGCGCCCAGCACGTGATTCCCTGGTGGTGGGCCATGCACAGCATGCACCACAGCCAACGCCAGATGAGCTGCTGGAGCAATGACCGCAGCCACTATCTGGACGGCATGCTGCAGTCCTTCATCCTGGCCACGGTGGGGCTGGCGATGGGGGTGGAGCCTTCGGAATTTGCGCTGCTGGGGCTGCTGAGCGAGCTGGTGCAGAACTTCTCGCACGCCAATGTTCGGCTGCGCCTGGGCTGGCTGGGCCGGGTGGGTGAGCGCGTGCTGGTGGGCCCGCTGTTTCACCGCCACCACCACATGCTGCGCGACCCCGAGCGGCCCACGCGCCACAACTGCAATTTTGGGCAGGTGCTGCCCTGGTGGGACATGCTGTTTGGCACGGCGCTGTACACCGACGAACCCGTGCGCCCCACGGGCGTGAGCGACCCCGAGGTGGATGCCGACAACGAGCGCGGGCTGGTGGCCATGCAGTGGCATACGCTCAAGCGGTTCTGGGGGGCGTTTCGCCGGCGCGATGGCTGGCGGCTGGGCGATGTGTCCTTCGGGCCCGGTTACCGGCCCATTCATGACGACGACGGGGCCCAGCCCCACCCTGCGGCCGGGGCGGCTGCGGTGACGGGGGCGGCCGGGGTTGCGCCTACGGCTCCAGGTTCGGCCGCATCAGCGCCTCGAACCAGTCGATGAAAACCGCCAGCCGGCGCGAGCGCTGGCGGCGGTGCGGATACAGCAGCGCCACGGGCATGGGCGCTGCGCGGTGGGCGGGCAGCACTTCCACCAGCTCGCCCGTGTCCAGCAGGTGCTGCACGTCATAACGCGGGATCTGGATCAGCCCCAGGCCTGCGCGGCAGCAGGCGATGTAGCTTTCTGCATTGTTGGTCACCACGCGGCTGGGCACGGCCAGGGTCTGCGGCCCATCCACTCCATCCACCCCATCCACATCGCTCGCCCCACTCCATTCCCAGGGCAGTTCCCGCCCCGTGCGCGGCGAGGCATAGCCCACGCTCCAGTGGCCGTGCAGCAGGTCCTGCGGCTGCTCGGGCAGGCCGTGCTCGCGCAGGTAGGCGGGGCTGGCGCAGTTGATGAGGGCAATGCAGCCCTGCGGGCGCACGACCAGGCTGCTGTCATGCAAGGTGCCCACGCGCACGGCGCAGTCCACGCCTTCCTGCACCAGGTCGATGGCGCGGTCTGACGAACCCAGCACCAGCTGCAGCCCCGGGTGGCGGCGCATGAGCCCCGGCAGCGCAGGCGCCAGCAGGCGGCGCGCGATGCGGCTGGGCACGTCCACATGCAGCCGGCCCGTGGCCTGGCGCGTGCGGGCCTGGAACATCTGCTCCACGTCCTCGGCCTCTGACAGCAACGGGCGCACACGCTCCAGCAACTGGGCGCCATCGGCCGTCAGGCTGACCTGGCGCGTGGTGCGGTGCAAGAGCCTTGCGCCCACCTGCTCCTCCAGCTGCTGCACGGCGGCGGAGACCGTGGCGCGCGGCAGGTCCAGTGCGTGGGCGGCCTTGATGAAGCTGCCCATCTCGGCCACCTGCATGAAGATCCGGTATCGGTCGAGTCGGTCCATGGGACGCAGCATAGTCCGTGCAGCAGTCCTTCTACTTGGCCTACTTGGTGGTGTAGCCGCCGTTGATGAGGATGGTCTGCCCGGTGATCCACCAGCCGTCGCTGACCAGGTGGCGGATGAAGGGCACCACATCTTCGATATGCGTCAGCCCCGAGGGCGAGAACGGCGACAGCGCCGCCGCGCTCTTGTGATAGGCCACGGCGTCCGCGCCTTCCTGGCCGTAGAAGAACGGCGTGTCCATGGGCCCCGGCCCCACGGCCGTGACCGAGATGCCCCGCGCCCCGAACTCCTTGGCCGCCGCCCGCGTGAAATGCTCCACCGGCGCCTTGGTGCCCGCGTAGGAGGAATAGAACGGCGTGAACGCGCCCAGCAGCGAAGTCACCAGGGTCACGATCTTGCCGTGGTCGTTGACATGGCGCCCCGCCTCCTTGAGGAAGAAAAACGCCGACTTGCCGTTGACGGCGGCCATCTCGTCGTACTCCGCCTCGCTGATCTCCATCAGCGGCTTCTTGAGCACCTTGCCCACCGTGTTGATGGCAATGTCCGGCCGGCCCACGGCGTCCACGGTCTCTGCAAAAAGCCGCTCCACGGCGCCAGCGCGCGTGAGGTCACCCTGCAGCGCCACGGCCTCTGCGCCCAGCGCACGCACTGCGGCCACCGTGGTCTCCGCCTCGGCCCGTGAAGACTCGCTGTTGTAGTGCACCACCACGGCCCGCGCGCCGTGCCCCGCCAGATCACGGGCAATCAGCCCGCCCAGATTCTTGGCGCCGCCTGCAATCAGCGCCACCTTGCCGCGAATGGAATGGTCTGCCATGGAAACGCTCCTTGTGCTTGGATGAAGCACCCAGCTTAGGCAGCCCGCCCCCCGCGATAAACCCGCGCAGCCGGGATGGATCATCCAGAAAACCAGAACAATCAGCCGCGCCCAGCGGCTCCTGCCCCGGGGCAGTCCGCTCCGCTCCCCCCTCCCGTATGCCCGCGCCTGCGTCGTGGCGCTTGCGGGGTTGCAAGCCTGCCGAAGGACAGGCTTGCTTCGTGATCTGACTTGCCGCAGTTGTCTGAGCGGAGCGCGAAGCGCGCAGAGAGTTCTGCGGCAAACCCCGCAAGCGCCACGACGCAGGTTGCCCGCAGCGAAGCGGAGGGTCGCGGGCATTCGGGTCGCCTTCTTTGGCCCGGTTTCTTGGCGAGACAAGAAAGCGGGTCGGCCGCCGGGCCGAGACCCGGCCTCGAAAAAACACCCCCCGGCAGGGTCAAGAACAAGCTACACACCGCCCGTGTCCCAAGACATCAGGACAGCTCGCGCTCGTACATATACCTCCGCGACCAAGGCAACGAAGCAGCCCCCTGCCCCGCCCTCCGACAAACAACCTGAAAGATAGACACGTCATCGTGCTCAAACGCATAAGCACACCCCGCCAAATACACCCTCCAAATCCGAAACCTCTCCTCCTCCACCAACGCCCGAATCTCCGGCACACAAGCCTCAAACCGCTCCAGCCACAACTGCAACGTGCGCACGTAATGCCGCCGCAACCCCTCCACATCCAGCACCTCCAGCCCCCCACGCTGCATGGCCTCCAGCGCCAGGCTCAGGTGCGGCAGCTCGCCATCAGGAAACACATAGCGGTCGATGAACGCGCCGCCACCCAGGGCCGAGGCGCCCACGTCCGCATCGGTGGAGGTGATGCCGTGGTTCAGCGCCAGGCCGTCATCGGCCAGCAGCTCGCGCATGTGCGCAAAGTACATGGGCAGGTTGCGGCGGCCCACATGCTCGAACATGCCGACGCTGGTGATGCGGTCAAAGCGCCCCTGCACGTCGCGGTAGTCCTGCAGGCGGATCTCGATGCGGTCGGCCAGGCCTGCGGCGCGCACGCGCTCGGTGGCCGCTTCGAACTGGTTGCGCGACAGGGTCACGCCCACGCAGTGCGCGCCAAAGTGCTGGGCCGCGCGCAGCACCAGGGCGCCCCAGCCGCAGCCGATGTCCAGCAGGCGCTGGCCGGGCTGCAGGCGGATCTTGGTGAGGATGTGGTCCAGCTTCTTGCGCTGGGCGGTGGCCAGGTCCTCGTCGCCGTTCTCGAAGTAGGCGCAGGAATAGACCATGCCCTCGTCCAGCCAGAGGCGGTAGAAGTCGTCGGAGACGTCGTAGTGGTACTGGATGGATTCGCGGTCCGTGCTGCGGCTGTGCCTGAAGCGCCTTGCCGCGCGCGCCGCAAGCGCCAGCCGCCCCGGCCCCTTGCCAGCGCCCTGGGTCTTGGACATGCGGCGAGCCAGCGCATAGCCGAAGTCGATGATGTCGGGCAGGCGGCCGTCGATGTCGATCTGGCCCTTCACATAGGCCTGGCCCAGGTGGTCCAGGCTGGGGTCCAGCAGCAGCGGCAGGGCCGAGGCGCTGCGCACGGTGAGCGTGACGCGCGGCTGCTCGAAGCGGCCGAAGTCGAACTGCTCGCCATTCCACAGCACCAGCCGCGCCGGCAGATCGGCCCGCGCACGCACGGCCTCGGCCCAGCGCCTGAGCTTCTTGTCCCAGAACATCGTGCATCTCCCCGGGGCTGGCGGCGCCCCCTTTGACATGAACCGCATGAACCGCATGAAAAGCAAATGACCAGTCTTGCCGGTTCATGTGACGGCAAGACGTCAGCACGGCAGCCCGCGCCGGTAGCGGATCGATACAGACCCGATGGCGCCCACACCCCGCCAGCGGCCCGGCTTGGGGCACACTGGCCGGCGTTCCAACTGCCCCGGCGCGAAGGCGCCTGCGACAGACCCATGCAAGCCCATGACCTGAGCACCGAACACTGCATCAAGCACCGCAACGAACAACGCAGCACCGGCGGCTATGGCCTGCCGGATTTCAGGAACCTGCCATCGAACTGGAGCCAGTGACGCCATGGCCATGACCCATACCCAGGCGCTGTCCAAGCTGGCAGCCGATACCCTGGTGCAGACCCTGGAGGAAGACGTGGCGCGCGTGATGGCGCGCACGTTTGCGCTGGGCCGGCACGATGCCGCTATTGCGGCCAACTACGGCGGCCATGCCCTGCCGCCCCTGCTGCGGCGCTGGAGCTGCGTGCTGCAGGCCGGTGACGCCAAGGCAACGGCGCTGTACCGGCACAAGACGGCGCTGGCCCTGGCCATCGTGCTGCACAGGAACGGCCTGGCCGATGCGGGCCTGAACGCGGCCGCGTGCACGGCCATCGATGTGCTCAATGCCGAGGTGGCGCTCAGCGATGACTTCTTTCGCAAGTCGGCGCAGATCCGCCAGGACTTTCTGGACACGCCGCCCGCGCCGCCCAAACGCTCGCCGGGCCTGCCCGACAGCCTGACCTTCTACCGCGCGGCCGACGTGGTGGCCATGGAGCTGGACGGGCGCTTCCACGCCCTGTATGTGCACGGCTGCGCCAGGACCAACCAGAGCCCCATCGTCGAGTTCTACGACGCGGTGTTCGACCATGTGCCGCAGATGGCGGAACTGGCCGACGTTCGCGCCCGGGGCCGACGCTACAACGATGGCGTGGGGCGGGTGGCGCGGTTTTCCATATCGGGCCTGAAGTTCCTGCCCGACCCGGCCGGCCAGTTCACCCTGGTCAAGGCCTGCGTGGAGACGCCGCCGGACCCCGGCCATCTGCAAAAGGGTGACTGGCTCTACACGGTGTCCGACATCTTCGAGCTGCAGTCCGAGGTGGACTCCATGTTCGGCCCCGGCGGCAAGCCCTGAGCCTTGAGCCTTGAGCTTTGAGTCCTGGCAGCGGTCTGTTCTTGCCTGTTTTCAAGAGGAAATTCATGACGCATCCCCGGCCTTCCACTCTGCCCTCCCGCATGGCCTTGCCGGCCGTGCTGGCACTGGCTGCCACGCTGGCCCTTGCGGGCTGCAACCAGCGGCATGACACAGCAGCCATGGAATCTGCGCCCGCCCCCGCGCCCATGGCGGGCGGCGCCGGCATGAAGCAAGGCCGCGCCGCCACCGTGCAGGCCGAGGATGCGGCAGCAGCCGCACCAGAGACGTCGGCGCAGGACGAGATGGCCCAGCGCTTCCTGGCCGTGCGCCAGGAGCTGAACGTGGAAGTGCCGCAGGCGCAGCTGGCCGATGCCTGGGGCCAGGTGCGCGACCTGTGTGCCACGCTGCGCTGCGAGCTGCTGTCGGCATCCCTTCTGCGCGAGACGCCCCAGCAGCCCGGCAACGCCATGCTGGAGATGCGCGTGGCGCCGGCCGATGTGCAGCGGCTGCTGGGCACGCTGGCCGGCGTGGCCACCATCGTGTCGCAGAACACCATCAGCGAGGACAAGACGGCCGAGGTGATCGACGTGGAGGCGCGCATCAGGAACCGCACCGAGTTCCGCGACAGCCTGCGCCTGATGCTGCGCGACACCACGACCAAGCGCACCATGTCCGACCTGCTGGAGATACAGCGCACGCTGTCGGACACGCAAGCCGAGCTGGACGCCATGGCCGCCCAGCGCAAGGTGCTGGAGCAGCAGACCAGCAAGCAGCACATACAGATCCAGTTCACGCCCACCCGCGCCCTGGTGCAGGGCGGCACCAGCTACAGCCCCATAGGCCGCGCGCTGCGCGATGCCGGCCATGTGCTGGGCGAGAGCATGGCCGCGCTGATCACCTTCGTGGCGGCCGTGCTGCCCTGGCTGGTGCTGGTGGTGCTGCCGCTGGGCTGGGTGCTGCGCGCGCTGTGGCGCCGCAGGCGCGCCAGGAAGGCCTGAGCGGCACGGCAGGATCAGGAAGTACGGCAGCACTGCCGTGCTCCAATCAAGCCATGCCCACCGAACCGAGCCTTGACGACCTGCGCCGCCATGCCGTGGCGCGCACCCTGTTCACACCGACCACCCTGCCTGCGGCCATACAGCGCCTGGGCTTTGTGCAGGCAGACCCGATCCGCGCCCCGGCCCGGGCGCAGGACCTGACGCTGCGCCACCGCGTCAAGGACTACCGCGCCGGCGACCTGGAACGCCGCTACGCACGCCTGGCGATCGACGAGGACTGCCTGGTCAACTACGGCTTTCTGCCCAGCGAGCACCTGGCGCTGATGCACCCGCGCCAGGCCCGCAAGGCCTGGGATGCCGAGACGCAGCGCAAGGCCGCCGAGGTGCTGACCTTTGTGCGCGAGCGCGGCGCCGTGCATCCGCGCGAGGTGGAGCAGCATTTCTCGCACGGAAGCGTGAAGAACTACTGGGGCGGCTCGGGCAGCGCCAGCACGCAGTTGCTCGACGGCATGCACTACCGGGGCCTGCTGCGCGTCAAGCGCCGCGACAGCGGCACACGCGTCTACGAGGCCATCGCTCACCCGCCGGCCGACGACAGCCCCGCCGCCAGCGCCCGGCGCGCCGCCGCGCTGATCGACCTGGTGGTGCGCAAGTACGCACCGCTGCCAGCCCCCAGCCTGACCTACCTGGTGCGCCTGCTGGGCTACGGCGCCCCCCATCTGGCGCAGCAGACCCAGGCGGCGCTGCGGCTGGCGCGCGAGCAGCTGGCCAGCTGCCGCATCGACGGAACCACCTGGTACTGGCCCGCCGACGAAAACCCGCGCTCGCGCCGCCATGCCATTGACGAGCGGCTGCGCCTGCTCGCGCCCTTCGATCCCGTGGTCTGGGACCGGCGCCGCTTCACGCTGCTCTGGGGCTGGACCTACAAGTTCGAGGCCTACACGCCACCGGCCCGGCGCCAGCTCGGCTACTACGCCTTGCCCATGCTCTGGCGCGGCCAGGTGATCGGCTGGGCCAACCTGCAGGCGCGCGACGGCCGGCTGGAGCCGTCATTCGGCTATGTGGCCGGCGCGGCGCCCGGCGATGCCACCTTTCGCAGCGCGCTGGATGAGGAGCTGCAGCGCATGGAGCAGTTCCTGGCGCCGCGCTGAGGCGCATGCACTCGCCCCCTGCGCGTGGTTGCCGCCCCACAGGAGCAGCGGCAAGGCAGCTCAGGGGCAGTCCGTTCACAAGGTTCCGCGCAGCGTGAGCGTGGCATTGCGCGGCATGCCGTAGTGGGTGCCGTTGCGCGCGCCGCCCACGGCGGCCCAGTAGACCTTGTCGGTCACGTTGCCGATGTTGAGCGCCGCCGTCCAGTTGCGGTTGATGCGGTACGAGGCGCGCAGGTCCAGCACGGCATGGCCGGGGTTTTGCACGGTGTCCACGCGGGCATGGCTTTGCGCCGAGGTTGGCGCCCACCTTCCAGGCCGACCATTCGCCGGGCAGCGCGTAGCTGGTGGACACGCGCAGCAGGCTGCGCGGGGTGTCGGTGCTCAGCGAGAGGGAGAAAACAGTGGCAGACAGCATCGAGAAAGTCGCCATCATCGGCGGTAAGACGGCAACCTACGGTGGCGCCATCAGTGCCGTGGTCAGCGGGCTGACGATTTCCGAAATCGGCGTCATCGTGGGCATCATCGTCGGCGTGGTGGGTCTGCTGCTGGGCCAGTATTGGCAATGGCGCAAGGACCGGCGCGAAGAACGCGCGCTCACCGCCTGGCTGGAAAACGAGGCCGGTGGGGAGACCGTCCTATGAAGTGGCCAGCAACATCAAGATTGCTGCAGGAGCCTCGGCGGTGGCCGTGGGGGTGGCTGGTCTGCTGGCTCAGTTCCTGCCCGTGGAGGAAGGCCGCAGGCTGGGCGCATACCGCGACCCCATCGGCATTCCCACAATCTGCGAAGGCTGGAGCCGTGGCGTGCAGATGGGCGACCGCGCCACGCAGGCTGAATGCGACCTGCTGACCCGCCAGGGCATACAGGAGGCCTGGGAAGTCTTCGAGCGATGGGTGCCCGCCCATGTGCGCAACGGCATACCTGACCAGACCCTGGCCGCCTTCCTGAGCTTAATCTACAACGTCGGGCCAGGGCAGGCGGGCACCCCCGACGAAAGCCACATGTTTAGCGCGCAGGTGCCGCGGGGACTCAACCGCGCGCCGAGGGGGAACATGGGGGGACGGATGCATATTCCTTCACCAGCCCCTTTCCGTAGTGCGGTTACGGCGCCCAAGACGGGCTTGAGCGGGTCGAATGCGGCTCAACCAATGGGGGAGCTGTCATGAGCAGGCTATTCGCGTTGTCGCGCGTTTAAGTGGCCGCGCTGACTGACAGTCTGTCTATGCCGGTGCCTGGCACCGGAGCGATTGCAAAGTGGACTCTATGCCCGGCACCCGGACCGGTACGCGTACGGCCGACCTACTGCGCTGGGCTGAACGTCACTACCAGTCCAATTTAAATACAATAATCCTTGATCCTCAAGGATTGCAATTAACAAAAATTAATGACCAATGGGCCAAATCGAAATAAAGGCGCAAAATGCATAAAATAAACCTGCACTCCGACATAATTCCAGGAAAATCTGCTGCCGGACTTGATTTAGGGATAAATTTCAGTGAAATTAACGATTTAATAACTAATCCGATTCAATGGAAGAGGGAGGATGGACAGGTTCAGTCAGTCATATTAAACGAATCTGGATGGATTTTTGTTCCAACTAGAACAAATAATGCATCACCAGACTCTCCACATATTAATGGCCGTTATTATTACAACTTCGGATCAATTGAACTGAATTTCAACTCAAGTGGAGATCTTGTGCTTATAGCATTATCAAATAAATATCAAGGCCTTTTCTTGAATTCAATTGGCATTGGTGACAAATTAGCAAAAGTTGAAGATTTTTTCAAATTAAAATACGACGACATCGAAGAGCTTCATTATCCATCCGTCAATTCTGAAATTTCTGGAATAATTTTTCAAGCCGAAGAATGCTCTCTAGAAGAATCTCCAAACCAAGATATTTACAGAATTATAGTTGAGCGCTCAATATAACATTTATTGGCCATTTTTCTATTGGATAAATAATATTCTCCTCACGGATTTCACAGTTAAGATGTTCAGTCCCACAGTGAGATGGTGCGAATGAAGTCTAAAGCGGCTTGGATCTTTTCCCCCATGCCTCGCAAATCGCCCGGAATGGTGTCTTCCACCTGAGCGCCTTCAGTGCGGGCCGCGAAATCTTGAGCTCTGTGTTTACCAGAGGCGCCAGTACGATTGGGCGTATTATCCCGGGTGGCTCTGCACGGGTGGGTGCAGCCGCCGTTTTCGAGTCTGGTGCTACTGCGACGCCGAAAGGCGGGCCAACGCTCATTAATGGCATTTTGGTTTCAAGCATGAAGCTCCGCCCCAATGCCGAAATTTATGGCAAAGCCGTAACCCGTATAACAGCTGATATTTCTGTGCTGCTGCAAAAAGCAGGCTATAGCGCTGAAGAGTTGACGGAGTATAACTTTGTACGACTCACTGAGGGGAGTACGCCGCCCGAGTGGCTTCAAGCAGAGACGCGCTTGTCGAAACCTCTTTCTTACATTCTTTGCATTTCGTCAGCGCCATGAGACCTCACTCCACAGAAAAAGACAACTACTTTTCGTCTTTTGAATTATTAACGAATTTTTGAGCAATTGAAATTACGTCTTTCAAAGTCTTGATGTCAAGACTTCCATGACCCGCAGAACTAGGTCGATCGGGCCAAGTAAAGTCGCGCTCTAGCAATTTTCCAAGATGAGTCTCCAGTATTGAAGATGAATCACCTTCATCACATGCAAACTTCAACAACATAATTTTGTCAAAAATCGCTTTTATTTTCAATAACTCGATTGTCCCATCCACATAATTACGGTACTGACGCAGATACCACGCACTAATTATCTCGATAGCAAAAAATAATGAGGCACAAGAGACAACCCCAAAGATATGCGCATTAGAAAATCCATAAAAATGAAATATCACCTGCCACACAACAACGGAGACAAAGAAAAAAGATAGACCAAATAATGCATAGCCTCTACCTGCATCGAGCAACTCAGAGGCTTTTTCATCATACACCACAGACTGCTGCTGTAATGATTTAGTAATTTCAACTATAGCAGCTTTGAAACTATCAGGTGCTTTATTCTCTCCAATTTCAGCAGATCTTTTATCACCACCCTGGATATCCCCGCCCATAAGTGAGGCACGCCGAAACACATCTACGTCTGATATATTGCTTAGACTATTAATGTATAAAGACAACCCAAAAATGGAAACCCCAGCACCACAGATTACCCAGAATCGCTCCGCAATAAAGACCCAAAACCCTCTTAACCCTTGTAAATCGTAAGAAAATACAGCCATAGCTGTGAAAATAAGACCAAACAGCATTGCTGAAAGACCTTGTATTCTCCGACTTCTCTGCCCTTTAATTCTTTCTACTTCATAGAGCTGCTGGGCAACATACTTTTTATTTAACTCTTCCCTTTGGGTCTTGAGTCTGTCAAAAATCTTATCATTATCAATTTCCGACATATTTACCTAAATCTCGGACAACAAACCAATTAAAAAAGATCAAAACCGCCGCCCATTCCACCCATAAACAACCCGCCCACAGATACGCACCTGATGCACCCATTGAGCACCTCCACAGTGCGCACATTCGGGTTGTCGCTCGTCACTTCCAACTGCCCATCAATGCGCCGCGTAACGCGCTTGATGAAAAGCTGCTCATTGGCAACCAGCACATAGACGCCACCCGGCCCGCGTCAAGCGCATAGTCCCAGGCCGCCCCAAGCTCTGAGCGCAGGCTGTTGGCCAGCACGGGCGTCTTGACGGCCACGCCTTCCAGCAGCGAGAACGCCATGCTGCGCCCAACGTCTGCCGGCTCCAGAGCGTGAATCTTGGTGGTGTAGTTGACCAACAGGCGCCGCGCTTCGGCGCTGCCCTTGGGCTTGCGGTGCCGCTCAACATGCCCCTGCAGGTAGTCCTCAAACAGATACCGCACGGTATAGATTCCGTCGCGGCCCCGCACATCGGATCGGGCTTGGGCGACAGCGGCTGCACGCCGCTTCTCCCTGGCCAGGTCCTCACCTGCATCACGTCTTCGCTTGAGCTGCTCCCACACAGCGAGCGCGCTGGGGTAGCTCATCTCGGGCCATTGGCCCATGGCAATCTGGCGCATGTCGCCGTCCACGGGGCTCTTGTACCGATATGTCCATGTGCGCCGCGTGGCAGTGGCCACCAGGCGAAGGCCCGGGGCGTGATCGACAATAATGTGCTCCCCCGGCTCCAGCGACTTGGCCCGGCGTGCGTTGAAACTCATGGCGCCTCCGTATGCGGCGCAGGTTTCCAAATCGGCCCCAACCTGTTCGGCGTAACTTCTTCAAAAGGACGCCGAAAAACTTACGCCAAAGTGCGCAGTGTAGATGGGTTTAAGCGGGACATAGTTGGACTGTATATAAAAACAGTCAACAAACCCAAGTGATTGATTTCAAAAGTAATGAGCGAAGATATTGAAGTGAATCAGGCACTTAGCGAAATACCTTTGGCGTCACATACGCCCATGATGCAGCAGTACCTGGGCATCAAGATCAACTACCCCGACACGCTGGTTTTCTACCGCATGGGGGATTTCTACGAGCTGTTCTTCGGGGATGCGGAGAAGGTGGCGCGGCTGCTGGACATTACGCTGACCACGCGCGGGCAGACGGCGGGGCAGCCGATTCCGATGGCGGGCGTGCCCTTCCATGCGCTGGAGAACTACCTGGGCCGGCTGATCAAGCTGGGCGAGTCGGTGGCGATCTGCGAGCAGGTGGGCGAGGTGGGCGCCGCCAAGGGCCCGGTGGAGCGCAAGGTGGTGCGCGTGGTGACGCCGGGCACGCTGACCGACAGTGAGCTGCTGTCGGACAAGAGCGAGGCGATCTTGCTGTCCCTTCACACGGCCGGGCGCCAGCGCTGCGGCCTGGCCTGGATGGCGGTGACGCAGGGGCGCATCCATCTGGCCGAGTGTTCCCACGATGAGCTGGGCGCCTGGATTTCACGCATTGCGCCCAGCGAGCTGATCTACAGCGCGGGCGTGACCGAGCGTTTCGAGCAGAGCCTGTTCGCGCTGCGCCATGGCGGCTCCATTGCCTGCCCGCTGTCGCCGCGCCCCGACTGGCAGTTCGACGGCGGCCTGGGCGAGCGCAAGCTGCTGGAGCTGCTGGGCGCGGCCAGCCTCAAGGCCTGGGAGGCCGAGGACCTGCCGCTGGCCCATGGCGCCAGCGCCGCGCTGCTGTCGTATGCGGAGCACACGCAGGGCCGCAGCCTGTCGCACATCCACGCTCTGCAGGTGCAGCGCGACGATGAGTTGATTGCGCTGCCGCTGGCCACGCGCCGCAACCTGGAGCTGGTCAAGACGCTGCGCGGCGAGGATTCGCCCACATTGTTCTCCCTGCTGGACACCTGCATGACGGGCATGGGCAGCCGCCTGCTCAAGGCCTGGCTGCTGGAGCCGCGCCGCGACCGCACGCAGGCCATGGCCCGGCTGGAGGCCACGCGGGCGCTGCAGGGCGCCAGCGCAGGCGGCATGGCCGCGCCCTGGCAGCAGTTGCGCGAGCAGCTCAAGGGCGTGAGCGATGTGGAGCGCATCACGGCGCGCACCGCGCTGCGCCAGGTGCGCCCGCGCGAGCTGGTGGGACTGGGCCGCACGCTGCACAAGGCCGCCGTGCTGGCCCAGGCCGGGCAGACGCCCTCGGCCCACCTGACCCAGCTGTTTGCCGACCTGCAGCCGCCCGAGGGCTGCGCCGAGCTGCTGGTGCGCGCCATCATGGAAGAGCCGGCCGCCCTGGTGCGCGACGGCGGCGTGTTTGCCACGGGCTACGACGCCGAGCTGGACGAGCTGCGCGCCATCCAGAACAACTGCGACGATTTCCTGCTGGAGCTGGAGGCCAAGGAAAAGCTGCTGACCGGCATTCCCAACCTGCGCGTGCAGTTCAACAAGGTGCACGGCTTCTATATAGAGATCACCAACAGCTACAAGGACGCGGTGCCCGAGCGCTACCGCCGCCGCCAGACGCTGAAGAACGCCGAGCGCTACATCACGCCCGAGCTCAAGGCCTTCGAGGACAAGGCCCTGTCCGCGCAGGAGCGGGCGCTGCAGCGCGAGAAATTCCTCTACGAGCAGTTGCTGGACCAGCTGCAGCCCCATGTGCCGGCGCTCACGCGCGTGGCCGGTGCCATTGCCGCCATCGACGTGCTGTGCACGCTGGCCGAGCGCTCGCTGACGCTGAACTGGTGCGCGCCCGAGTTCGTGAACCATCCCTGCATCGAGATCGAGGCCGGCCGCCACCCCGTGGTGGAGGCCCGCATGGCCGAGACCTCCAGCGGCAGCTTCATCGCCAACCACACGCGCATGAACGCCAACACGCGCATGCAGATCATCACCGGCCCCAACATGGGCGGCAAGTCGACCTATATGCGCCAGGTGGCGCTGATCGTGCTGCTGGCCAGCATGGGCTCGCATGTGCCGGCGTCCAGTTGCCGGCTGGGGCCCATCGACGCCATCCACACGCGCATCGGCGCGGCCGACGACTTGGCCAATGCCCAGTCCACCTTCATGATGGAGATGACCGAGGCCGCGCAGATCCTGCATTCGGCCACGCCGCACAGCCTGGTGCTGATGGACGAGATCGGCCGGGGCACCAGCACCTTCGACGGCCTGGCGCTGGCCAGCGGCATCGCCACCCAGCTGCACGACAGGACGCGCGCCTTCACGCTGTTTGCCACGCACTACTTCGAGCTGACCGAGCTGCCGGCCAAGGCACGCGCGGCCGTGAACATGCATGTGAGCGCGGCGGAGTCCGGCCAGGACATCGTCTTCCTGCACGAGATCCAGCCCGGCCCGGCCAGCCGCAGCTACGGCATCCAGGTGGCCAAGCTGGCGGGCATGCCGGCCGGCGTGCTGCACCACGCGCGCCATGCGCTGGAGGCACTGGAGGCCCATGCCGACGAGGGCCGCCTGCAGGTGGACCTGTTCGATGCGCCCGACATGCCCGAGCCCGAAAGCCGCCACGATCCGCTGGCCCAGGCGCTGGCCGCCATCAATCCCGACGCACTGAGCCCGCGCGAGGCGCTGGAAGCCCTTTACCAGCTCAAGAAGATCGCCGCCTGAACGCGGTCAATCGCCTCGCACTAAACTTGCCATTTCCGCAGATTCGGACGCTTCCATGACTTATTGCGTTGCCATCAAGCTCAACGCCGGCCTGGTTTTCCTGGCCGACTCGCGCACCAATGCCGGCCTGGACCAGATCAGCTCGTTCCGCAAGCTCATGGTCTACGAGAACCCCGGCGACCGCTTCATGGTGCTGCTGTCGGCCGGCAACCTGTCCATCACCCAGTCCGTTCGCGAGCTGCTGGAGAGCCAGCAACTGCGCGACGAGGCCACGGGCGACATGCTGACCATCTGGAACGTGCGCAGCATGTTCGATGCGGCCCGCGTGCTGGGCGCGGCCGTGCGCCATGTGTTCGAGCGCGACGGCGTGGCGCTGTCGCGCTCGGGCGTGGACTTCAATATCTCGCTGGTGCTGGGCGGCCAGATCCAGGGCGAGAACATGCGACTGTTCCAGGTCTACTCGGCAGGCAACTTCATCGAGGCCACGAGCGAGACGCCCTACTTCCAGATCGGCGAGTCCAAGTACGGCAAGCCCGTGCTGGACCGCGTGATCACGCCGCGCACGCCGCTGGACGAGGCCGCCAAGTGCGCCCTGGTGTCCATGGACAGCACGCTCAAGTCCAACCTCTCGGTGGGCCTGCCGCTGGACCTGATCGTGTACGAGAAGGACCGCTTTGCCTCCGACAAGATCGTCAGCATCGACGAGAGCAATCCGTATTTCCGCATGCTGCACGACAGCTGGGGCGAGCGCCTGCGCCATGTCTTCGACAGCATCGAAGACCCGGCCTGGGAGGGCAGCGATTCCGCGGTGCCCATTCGCGTGCACAGCCGCCAGGCCCAGCCGCTGACCAAGGTCACCGCGCCGGCAGGCGCCCTGCGCTCGTCGGCGCGCAGCATGGGCCGGCTGCCGCCTGCGGCGCTGCGCCAGCCCTATCACAGCGGCACGGGTGCAGGCCTTGGCACCTCCACGGCCGACGGGCTGGCCACCTCGCCCATGACGCCCCTGCAGCCGGGCCCGGCATCGCCCATGCGGCCGGACGCCGGGCAACCCTCCGGCCACCAGCAAGGCTTGCCGGATGCTCCGGACCGAACCGGCCAGGAGCCCCAGCCGTGAACGCGGCCCGGCCCGCGCAGCGGGCCGACAGCGATGGGGGCACGGGATCGGCACCGCTGCCCGTGGTCTTCTCGCATGCCAACAGCTTTGCGCTGCCCACCTACCGGCTGCTGTTCTCGCTGCTGGCCGAGCGCGGCATCGCGGCGCAGGGCGTGGAGCGCTTCGGCCATGACCCGCGCTTTCCCGTCACCAACAACTGGCCCCACCTGGTCGAACAACTGGCCGAATTCACGCGCGCCGAGGTAGAGCGCGTGGGCGGTCCGGTCTTTCTGGTCGGGCATTCGCTGGGCGGTTTCCTGAGCGTGATGACGGCTGCACGCCACCCCGAACTGGCGCGCGGCGTGCTGCTGATCGACTCGCCATTGCTCAGCGGCTGGCGTGCCAATGCCGTGGGCGTGGCCAAGCGCACGCAGCTGGTGGGCTCGGTCTCGCCGGGCAAGATCAGCGCCCGCCGCCGCAATGCCTGGGACAGCGACGAGGAGGCGCTGGCCTACTTCCGCGCCAAGAAGGTGTTTGCGCAATGGCACCCGCAGGTGCTCCAGGACTATGTGCAGGGCGGCCTGGCCGATGTGGACGGCCGGCGCATGCTGCACTTCACGCGCGAGGTGGAGACCGCCATCTACAACACCTTGCCGCACAACCTGGCCTCGCTGCTGCACCATCATCCGCTGCGCTGCCCGGCGGCCTTCATCGGCGGGCGTGCCTCGGTGGAGATGCGCCAGGTGGGCATGGACCTGACGCGCCGCATCACGCGCGGGCGCGTGATGATGCTGGACGGCAGCCACCTGTTCCCCATGGAGCGGCCCCACGCCACGGCCGCCGCCATCGAGGCCGCACTGCTGAACCTGCTGGGCTCCGAGGCCTGAACCGGAGCTTCAGGCACAAAAAAGACCCCCACGCTCCCCTTGCTGCGCAAGGTCCGCTGCCCCCCGGGGGGGCCGCTTTTTGTCTTGGGGCGGCCCGGCGACAAAAAAAGCCACCCTTGGGGTGGCTTTTTGCATGGGCGGCGCAGGCTGTCAGGCCTCGCTCCAGGATACGACCCCGGTGAAGGCCGTCACCAGCACGATGATGCCGAAGGCGATGCGGTACCAGGCAAACGGCACGAAGCTGTTGGTGGAGATGTAGCGCAGCAGCCAGCGCACGCACAGCCAGGCGCTGATGAAGGAGAACACCAGGCCCACGGCGAACATGGGGATGTCGGCCACCGACAGCAGGGCGCGCTCCTTGTAGAGGCTGTAGACGCCGGCGCCGATCAGCGTGGGAATGGCCAGGAAGAACGAAAAGTCGGTCGCCGCCTTGCGCGACAGGCCCATCAGCATGCCGCCGATGATGGTGGCGCCGCTGCGGCTGGTACCGGGAATCATGGCCAGGCACTGCACCAGGCCGACCTTGAGGGCGTCCAGCGGCGTCATCTCATCCACGGTCTGCACGCGCATGGCCGAGGCGGGCCGGCGTTCGGCCCACAGGATGACGAAGCCGCCCAGGATGAAGGTGGTGGCCACCACGGTGGGCGTGAACAGGTGCGCCTTGATGAACTTGCCGAAGATCAGCGCCAGCACCACGGCCGGCAGGAAGCCGATGATGACGTTCAGCGTGAGCCGCTGCGCCTGGCGGCTGGTGGGCAGGTCGACCACGGTGGAGCGGATCTTCTGCCAGTACACCAGCACCACGGCGAAGATGGCGCCGGTCTGGATGGCGATGTCGAAGACCTTGGCCTTGGCATCGTCGAAGCCCAGCAGCGAACCGGCCAGGATGAGGTGGCCGGTGGAGGAGATGGGAAGGAACTCCGTCAGCCCTTCCACGATGCCCATGATGGCGGCCTTGACCAGCAAAAGAATGTCCACGGCAAGCGTCCTGTCGCAATGCAAAAGTGGGCCATTATCTGCGCTGGCCATGGCCTGCCGGTGTCCGCCTGCCCGCCTGTCAGCGGCAATCGCAAACTTTTACAACGCGCAGCCCGCAACGTTGCTGCGCGCCCGGCACTGTGCTGCAATGTGGGTGCGCTGGACTTCAGCGCGCCTTCAAAACCATTCCATCATGAAAAAAATCGTTGTTCTGGCAGTTGTCTCCCTGGCCTGCAGCATGGGCATGGCCGCAGGGGACAAGGCTCCCACGGCCCAGCAAAAGCTGATGGGCACCTGCAACACCGAAGCCACCGGCAAGAAAGGCGACGAGCGCAAGGAGTTCATGAAGTCCTGCCTGTCCGACGGCAAGAAGCGCCAGCAGGAACGCATGAAGACCTGCAACGTGGACGCCACGGGCAAGAAGGGTGATGAGCGCAAGGCGTTCATGAGCGAATGCTTGAAGAAGGACTGACCCCCTGAGGCGCTGTGCGCCTTCCCCCTCTCGCTGCGCGGGGGGGACGACACCCTCGCTGCGGGGCGGCCCTTCCTCGGTGTCCCTCGCTTTAGGGCGCGCCAGTCGGGATGGCCTTGAGCCCGTCAAGCATTGCAAAAAGCCACCGTTTTCGGTGGCTTTGCTGTTTAGGCGGATAGTTTTCTGATTTGGCTATCAATGGAGCCGTGTACTACCGACAGCCGTTCAAACTCGCAGGGCTCAAGCGCGGGCAGCCGAGCAAGGGCCGCCCCGCAGTGAGGGCTGCGTCCCCCTCCGCGAAGCGAGAAGGGGGAAGCGGCGCAGCCGCTCAGGGGGTCATCTTCCTGGCCCTTCGCTTGCGCCACCAGATGATGACGCCGGTGATCGACAGGACGGCGACGAGCACGCCGACGAAGGACATGAGCACGCGGCCGGGGGTGCCGAGGATGCGGCCGCTGTGCAGGGGCAGTTGCAGCTGGACGAAGACGTCGGCTGCGGTGCCGTGCCAGGGGCGGTAGGTGCCCAGGACTTCGCCGTTGTCCGAGCTGACGTAGATGTTGGACAGGCCCATGCCCATGGCGCCGGTTTCGTCGTGCGGGTCGAAGAAGGAGATGTTGTAGAACGGGAAGTCGCCGCCCCACCAGATGCCGCCTGCGGGCTGGGCGAAGCCCAGGCGCTTGGCCTCGCTCTGGGCGATGGCGATGGCCTGGGCGAACGAGACCTTGGGCACGAGGAGCGTGCCCTGGGGCGCAGGCTTGAGGGTTTCGTAGGGGCCGGGCGTGGTGGTGGAGACGGTGCTCATCACCGGGTAGAAGACTTCGCGGTACAGGTTCAGCGAGAACGAGGTGAAGGCCACGATGACGATGACGGCCCAGACCCACAGGCCGCCCGCGCGGTGCAGGTCGAAGTTGAGCTTGTAGGCGCCGCCGCCCCAGCGCACGCGCCATGAGGGCAGCCAGCGCCGCCACCACGATCCCACGGCCGCCGTCAGGCGCGGGGTGCTTTTCCTGAGCTTGACGGGAAAGGTCAGCAGCAGCGCGACAAAGCTGTCGGCCACCCACAGCAGGGCCAGGCTGCCCATGAACCAGTAGCCCCAGCGGTCCGTGCCCCAAAAGCGCGGGGCCAGCAGGCTTTCGTGCAGGTGGCGCAGCCAGGGCATGAGGTTGCGCTGGCTGAGCGCGAAGCTGCGCCCGTTGCGCTGGCCGGTGATGTGGCCGCTGACCGGATCGACGAAGACCGTGTCATAGCCCAGCGCAGGCGCCTGGCCCGTGGCCGGGTCGGGCCGGGGGCGCACCATGAACATGGCGGCTTCGCCCTCGACCAGGCCCAGGGTCATGTAGCTGATCTCGGCGCGCGGCTCGCTGGCCTGCACGGCGGCGGCCAGCTCCAGCGGGGTCTTCAGCGGGCCGCGTGCCGGGGTCTCCAGCATGTCGGCGTTGAGCCATTCGTCGATTTCATGGTCCCAGGACAGCACGGCCCCGGTGAGGCCGGCCATGGTGAGGAAACCGGCCAGCACCAGGCCTATCCAGCGGTGCACCACCGTCCACAACGCGCGCATGCTTCAGATCGCTCCGGCTCAGAAGTCCACCGATGCGCTCAGCGAGAAGGTGCGCGGCATGGACTGCACCAGGTAGTTGGCGCCCGGGTAGCCGCCCACGGACGACCAGTAGCCCTTGTCGAACAGGTTGTCGATGCGCGCGCGCAGGGTCAGCAAGCGGTTGTTGCCGATGTCCATGAGATAACGCGCGCCGATGTCGGTGCGCGTCCACGAGGCCACCTTCAGCGTGTTGGCGCCGTTGGCGTACTGGCTGGAGGTGTGCATTACGCGCGCATTGAGGGCCAGGCCCGAGACGCCGGGCACATCCCAGTCCACGCCCAGGTTGAGCAGGCGCTTGGGCACGCCGATGGCGTAGTTGCCGATGGTGGTGGCATCGGCGGCCTCGCGGATCTTGGCCTCGCTGAAGGTCACGCCGCCCAGCACGCGCAGGCCCTTGACGGGTTCGCCGAAGACCGTGGCCTCCAGGCCGCTGTTGCGCTGCTTGCCGTACTGGCCGAAGACCTGGTTGGCCACATAGGCCGAAGGCATGTCCGTGGTGTACAGCGCCACCGTGGCGCCCAGCTGCTGGCCCTGCCACTTGAAGCCGATTTCCTTCTGGCGCGACTTGTAGGGCGCGAACACCTGGCCGCCGTTGGACACGGGCAGGTCGTTGGCCGTCTGCGGCGCCACGGCGCCCTTGGTCAGGCCTTCGATGTAGTTGGCGTAGATCGAGGTGTTCTCGCTGGTCTTGAACACCAGGCCCAGCATGGGCGTGGTGGCCGACTTCTTGTAGTTGTCGGTCTGCGCGCCCGTGTTGTAGTCGTAACTGCTTTGCTCGATGCTCTGGCGGCGCACGCCCACGGTCAGGCGCAGGCGCTCGTCCAGCATCGTCAGCGTGTCGCCGATGGCGAAGCTGTTGAGTTGGGTTTCACCGGCACGCGTGGGATCGGCCAGATTGCCGCCGAACAGCGTCATCGCCGGGCGCGCGCTGCTCCAGGGGTTGTAGATGTTGTTGACCACGCCAAAGCCCATGCCCCAGGCATTGCGCTCGGTGGCCGAGTAGGTGCTGGCCGTGGCCACCAGCTCATGGCCCACGCTGCCCGTGGCCAGGCGCGTGCGGATGCCGACCTCGCCCGTGCCCACGCTGTCCTTGCGCTTGTTGTCGAAGCGCGTGCCCGTGGTGTCGCCGGCCGCATTGCTCACGGTCACGCCGCTCAGGGAGTTGTCTTCCTTGCCGCGGCGCAGGCCGCCGGCGGCCCAGGCCGTGGTCGTGTCGTTGATGTCCCATTCGGCACGCAGCGTGGCGAACAGGTCGCGCTCGGTGGAGTACGACCAGTTCTGGCCGTAGTTGGTCTTGTTGTCGGGCACGGCCGGGATGAAGTTGCCCGGCGTCACGCTGGGGCGGCCGCCGTTGTAGCTGTTGCGCTGGTAGCCCACGTCGCCCGACAGGCGCACGTTGCGGCTGCGCCAGTCCAGGCCCACGCCCAGGGCGGTGAGCGAGCGGTCTTCGCCATCCACGCCCGTGCCGCCGTCGCGGCGCACGGCGTTCAGGCGGATGCCGGTGCTCTGGTCAGGGCCGAAGCGGCGCGAGATGTCGGTGGAGACAAAGGCCTGGCCGCCCGTCTGGATGCCGGCGCCCACGCGCGTCAGCGCATCGTTGCCGGCGCGCTTGGGCAGCAGGCTGATGGTGCCGCCAATGCCGCTGCCGCCCGGTGCTGCGCCATTGAGGAAGGCGTTGGCGCCGCGCAGCACCTCCACGCGCTCGAAGAACTCCGAGGCGATGTACTGGCGCGGCAGCAGGCCGTACAGGCCGTTGTAGGCGATGTCGTCCGAGTACACCGGGAAGCCGCGCAGCACATACAGCTCCTGGAAGTTGCCGAAGCCGCGCGCCTGGCGCACGCCCGGGTCGTTGAGCAGCACATCGCCCACGCTCTTGGACTGGGTGTCTTCGATCAGCTGCTGCGTGTAGCTGGTGGTGGAGAACGAGGAATTCTTCCAGTCCAGCGTGCCCAGCACGCCGTTGCGCGCGCCCGTGGCCACCTGGCCGCCTGCGAAGGGCTTGGACAGGCCCTGGGCCGATGCGTCGGCACTGGCCTCCACCGTCACGGCCTCCAGCACGGGGTCGCCGCCCCGGGTCTGGGCAATCAGGGCCTGCTGGCTGCACAGGCAGAGAACGGCCAGGGAAATCGGGCGGATGGAGGGCATGAGGATGATACTGAGAATGATTTACAGAATCCGTTAGCTTACCAACCACGTTAGGGCGCCGCTATGAATTTTCTCAATCTGTTGCATCGAAGCAATCCTCCAAGTGATTGAATTCAAAGGCCCTTCGCAATAGTTTGTGCGCACTCCCCATAGCCGCAATCTTCCAACGACCACGGAGATCCCTGCAGCTCGCGGCGCCCCGATGCATCTGGCACCCTGCCGGCGCCCGTCCGTCGCATGGCGCTGGCCCGACCCGCGTCCGGCAGCGACAGTCCTGTCCCATACAGGCCCGCAGAACCGGGCCGCACGCCAGGACACCGCCATGCAAATGACACCGCTGATCGCCATCCACATGAGCGCCGCCCTCGGGGCCACGGCCACGGGTGCCATCGCCTTGCTGGCACGCCGCCAGGCCACCGTCCATCCCCGCCTGCACCGCGCGGCCGGTTACGCCTTCGTCACGCTCATGGTCTGCGCGGCGGTGTCCGCCTGCTTCATCCGCGACTACCGCCTGCCCAACTGGGCCGGCTACACGCCCGTCCACCTGCTGGTGCCGCTGACCTTTGCCGGCCTGGGCCGCTCGTTCTGGCACCTGTACCACGGCAACATCGCCGGCCACCGCAAGATCATGCGCAGCGTCTACATCGGCGCCTGCGTCGTGGCGGGCCTGTTCACCCTGCTGCCCGGCCGCTACCTGGGCGACCTGCTGTGGCAGCAGCTGGGCCTGGCCTGACGCCGCTTTCCTTCCCCCTGACGGAGAACTTCCCATGCGCACCCTCGATCCCCTTGATTCCCTTCATCCCCTCGATCCCTCTGCCCGCCACGACGACGATGCCCTGGAGCGCATGGCGCGCCGCCGCGCAGGCGCCAAGATGGGCTGGATGATCCACGCCAGCGTCTATGTGCTGGTCAACCTCGGGCTGGCGGCGCTGTCGCTGTCCCAGGGCAGGCACTGGGCCATCTTCCCGGCCCTGGGCTGGGGCCTGGGGCTGGCCATCCACGGGGCCGTGGTCTGGCTGGCCCTGCCGGGCAACGGCTGGCACGGGCGCATGGTGGAGCGTGAGCGGCAGGCGCTGCAGTCACGCCAGGGCCGCGCCCGCTGAACGCCGCCATGGGACTACCATTGCTCTCCATGCCCGACCTCGCATCCAACGCCCCATCCCAGCGGGCCGCACAGGGCCACATCGTGGAACGGACCACGCTGCTGCGCCACGGCATCGCAACGACCTCGGCCTGCGCCCTGATTGCCGCCGCATTCAGCCTGAGCAACCATGGCCGCTGGGACGTGAACCTTATCTACTCGCTGTCGATTGGCCTGACCAGCTGGCTCACCATCGAACTGGGCCGCTGGCGCCTGACGCGGGGCCAGGACATTCCCTGGCCCGGCGGATGGCGCGGCGCCGCGCTGGTGGTGGCCGGCATCGTGACGGGGTTCGTGATCGGATCGCTGATCGGCACGGCCTACAGGCAGTGGGCCGATCCCGACGCCAGCACGGCCCTGATGCACCGTCTGTGGATACCGCTGGCCGTCACCATCGTCGCCAGCACGGTGATGTCGCTGGCCTTCTTCCTGCTGGGCTACTCGCGCCACCTGCAGATGCAGGCCGAGCAGGCCCGCCGCCAGGCGGCCGAGGCCAAACTCACCCTGCTGCAGGCCCAGCTGGAGCCGCACATGCTGTTCAATACCCTGGCCAACCTGCGCGTGCTGGTGGCCAGCGACCCGCAGCGCGCCCAGGCCATGCTGGACCATCTGATCGCCTACCTGCGCGCCACGCTGGGCGGCTCGCGCAGCACCGAGCATGCGCTGGGCGAAGAGTTCGCACGCCTGCGCGACTACCTGGCGCTGATGTCCATCCGCATGGGCCCGCGCCTGCAATACACGCTGGACCTGCCCGAGGACCTGGCCCAGGTGCCCGTGCCGCCGCTGCTGCTGCAGCCCCTGGTGGAAAACTGCATACGCCACGGACTGGAGCCCAAGCTGGAAGGCGGACATATCGCCGTGCGCGCGCGCCGCATGGACGGCGGCCCGTTGGAGCTGACCGTGACCGACAACGGCATGGGCCTGGATTCCGGTGCGCCCGCCCTGCCCGGCAGCCGCTTCGGCACGGCCCAGCTGCGCGAACGCCTGGCCAGCCGCTATGGCGACGCCGCGCACTTCGAACTGGCCGCCCTGCCCGAAGGCGGCACGCTCGCCCGCATCACCCTCAAATGCACCCCCTGAGTCGCTTCGCGCCTTCCCCCGTGTGCACGGCGCCCTCTCTCGCTTCGCGGGAGGGGAACGACACCCTCGGTGCGGGGCGGCCCTTCCTCGGTGTCCCTGAGTTGGGCCGCGCCAGTTTCATACGCTGTCGGCAATGCGCAAGTGAAATAGAAGACTGAAATGACCTCCTCCCCCCGCGCCCTGATCGCCGAAGACGAACCCCTGCTGGCCGAGGACCTGCGCCAGGCCCTGGCCCGCGCCTGGCCCGAGCTGCAGATTGCCGCCATGGTGGGCGACGGCCTGAGTGCTGCCCGGCAGGCGCTGGCGCTGCAGCCCGATGTGCTGTTCTTCGACATCCGCATGCCGGGCCAGAGCGGCCTGGAGGCTGCCGCCGAACTGGCCGACGCCTGGCCCGAAGCGCAGCCGTTTCCCATCCTGGTCTTCGTGACCGCCTATGACCAGTACGCCATGGACGCCTTCGAGGCCCAGGCCGTGGACTACCTGCTCAAGCCCGTGCAGCCCGAGCGGCTGGCGCGCAGCGTGCAGCGCCTGCGCGAGCTGCTGGCCCAGCGCACGGTGGCCCCGGCCGGCGCTGCCCTGGCGCAGGCGCTGGAGCAATTGCGGCACCTGGCCGGCGCCACGGCCCCCGCCGCCACCGCTACCGAGCCGCCGCTGCAGATGATCCAGGCCGGCGTGGGCACGCAGATCCAGATGGTGCCCGTGCACGACGTCGTCTACTTCGAGGCGGCCGACAAGTACGTGCGCGTGCTCACGGCCTCGCATGAGTACCTGGTGCGCACGCCGCTCAAGGAGCTGCTGCCCCGTCTGGATGCCGAGGAATTCTGGCAGGTGCACCGCGGCACGGTGGTGCGTGCGGCGGCCATTGCCAATGCCCAGCGCGACGAGGCTGGCCGGCTGTGGCTGCAGCTGCGCGAGCGAGGGGAAAAACTGGCCGTCAGCCGCCTCTACGCGCAGCGGTTCAAGGCGATGTAGGCGGCGATGTAGACGCGCTCCGGTCAGCGCAGCGGCGGCTGATCGGGCAGGTCCAGCACGTCGTCCCAGGCCACGCCCTGCATCTCGTCCCAGTGCGCGACGATCACGCAGCGGGGGCCATGCCCGGCCACGGGCGCAGATTGCTGGCCGGCCCGGTTCAGCCCCGCCAGCGTGCGCTGCACATGGTCGATCGACCCCCGGTCCAGCGCGGCCAGTGGCTCGTCGATCAGCAGCAGCGGCACGCCGCTGGCCCAACCCGCCGCCATCCACAGCTTGCGCAGGCTGCCCGTGGACAGGGCCAGCAGGGGCTTGTGCAGGTGGGGCTCCAGGCCCAGGCCGTCGGCATGGGCCTGCCATGCCGCCTCGCTCCACGCCGGGTGCAACTGCCGCTGTGCCTGCACCCATTCCTGCGCGGGCCGGGCGCGCTCGGCATTGGACAGTTCGGCGCGCGGGTCGCGCCAGAACAGCGCGGGGCGCTGCGAGGGGTCCGGCTGCTGCGGATACGCCAGGCGCCCGACCTGCAAGGGCAACTGGCCGGCCAGCATTTGCAGCAGGCTGGTCTTGCCGCAGCCCTCGCCGCCGCGCACCAGGCACAGGCCCACGGGCCAGTCGTGCGAGGCGCCATCCCACAGCAGCAGGCCCGGCTGCCCGAAGCGCAGGGACTGCGCGCTCACCATCGGCGGCGCCATCGTTTGCTGTGCGGTATCCATCTGAATGTCTTTCCGGTTCTGCGATGCGGGCGATTGTGCACGCGGCACAATGCCGGGCTTTCCCTTTTCCAACTACGCACTACGCATGCGGACCGCCACCATGACCCTCGACTACCTGGATTTCGACTACAGCGAAGACGACGAAGGCACGGGCTGCTGGGACGCCATGGCCAGCGTGCCCGCCACGCGCGTACCGGCGCTGGCGGCCGAGGTGGAGCAATTGCTGGCCTGGGCGCACCGCCGCTTCAAGGGCCGGCGCGGCCCCATCGAGGAAGGCGGCGACTGGGACTACGAGCTGCAGGCCCAGGACGACGGCGGCCAGCCGCTGGCCTGGCGCTTTGACGCAGCCACGGCGCGCCTGCAATCCGTGGCGGCGGGGGATGGCCGCACCACGGTGAACCTGTCGATCAGCGGCAGCGCGGCCTTCGGCGAAGCATTGCGCCAGGCCTTCGAGCTGCAGGACTGAACATCAGCGCGGGACAGCCTGCGGCCCCTGCACGGAGGCCGGACCCAGCGGCTGCCACCACCCGGCCACGTTCTTGAGCAAGGTGTTGACGGCGGCCAGCCGCCGGTTGCGCACATCGATCAGGCTGCGCCGCGCCGACAGCACCGTGGTCTGGGCGCTGAGCACATTCAGATAGGCCACCGTGCCCGCGCGGTACTGGTTGTTGACGACATCCAGCGCCTTCTGCGCGGCGGCCACGGCCTCGATCTGCACCTGCTGCTCGCGCGCCAGGGCGGATGCGGCGACCAGGTTGTCCTCCACCTCCTGCAACGCCGTCAGCACGGTCTGGCGGTAGGTGGCGGCGGCCAGGTCCAGCGAGGCACGCGCCGACTCCACGGCCGCCGTGCGCGCGCCGCCGTCGAACAGCGCCAGCGCCAGCGACGGGCCCAGCGACCAGAACAGGTTGGGCGCACTCACCAGGTTGGACAGCGATGCACCCCGGTAGCCGGCCGTGGCCGACAGCGTGAGCGCCGGGAAGAAGGCTGCGCGCGCCACGCCCACCTGGGCATTGGCGGCGGCCACGCGGCGTTCGGCCGCTGCAATGTCGGGGCGCTGCTCCAGCAGTTGGGACGACAGCATGGCCGGCACCTCGGGCGGCGGCGGCAGTTCGGCGCCGGCCTCCAGGCTGAAGGCGGCCGGCGGCAGGCCCAGCAGCGCGGCCAGGGCGTGCTCCAGCTGGGCGCGGCTGGTCTGTGCCTCGATGAGCTGGGCCTGGGTGCTTTTGTACTGCGCCTCGGCCTGGGCCACATCGGCCGACGAGGCCACACCCGCGCGGTAGCGGTTGTTGGTGAGCTTCAGGCTTTGCTCGTAGCCCTGCAGCGTTTCCTGCAGCAGCCGCACGCTGGCGTCGGCCGCGCGCAGCGAGAAATAGGTCTGCGTGATCGATGCCTGGGCCGACAGCCGCGCGGCGGCCAGGTCGTCGCTGCTGGCCTGGGCGCTGGCCTGGCTGGCACTGACCGTGCCCGACACGCGGCCCCACAGGTCCAGCTCCCAGCTGGCGTTCAGGCCCAGCGAGTAGTTGGTCGAGATGTTGCCGCTACTGCCGGTGTTGCCGCCCGTGCCTGATGCACCCGATGCACCGGAAGCCCCGCCGCTGCGCGAGCGCGTGGCGCCGGCCGTGCTGCCCAGCGTGGGGAACAGCCCGGCCTGGCTGCTGGCCACGGCCGCCTGCGCGGCACGCAGGCGCGCGGCGGCCTGGGCAATGCTCTGGTTGCCGGTGGCGGCCTGCTGCTGCAGGCGGTTGAGCTGCTCGTCGCCGAACAGCTCCCACCAGTTGTCGGGCACTTGCGCGCGCGACGGATCTGCGGGCCGCCAGATGCCGGCCTCGGCCGCCTCGGGCGTGGCTTCCTTGAACTGGGCCGGCACATCGAGTGCGGGGCGCTGGTAGGCGCTCTGCGTGGAGCAGCCGGCCAGCAGCGCGGCGGCCAGCCAGATCGCCGGGGTTTGGAGTGTCTTCAGCTGCATGGCCTTGGGCTTTCGAATTCGGTTCACTGGGGTGATGCGGCGGGCACAGGGGTGCCGCGGTCCTTGCCCTGCACGCGGCCACGCAGGCCCATGACACGCTGGCGCAGCCTGTCCAGCAGCACATAGACCACGGGCGTGGTGTAGAGCGTGAGCAGCTGGCTCAGCATCAGGCCGCCCACGATGGCAATGCCCAGCGGCTGGCGCAGCTCGGCGCCATCGCCCCGGCCCAGGGCCAGCGGCAGTGCGCCGCAGATGGCCGCCAGGCTGGTCATGAGGATGGGGCGCAGCCGCAGCTCGCAGGCGCGGTAGATGGCCTGGGCGGCCGTGGCATGGCCGGCGCGCTGCCGCTCCAGCGCGAAGTCGATCATCATGATGGCGTTCTTCTTGACGATGCCGATCAGCAATATCACCCCGATCAGCGCGATCAGCGAGAACTCCGTCTTGAACAGCATCAGCGCCATCAGCGCGCCCACGCCGGCCGAGGGCAGCGTGGACAGGATGGTCAGCGGATGCACCAGGCTCTCATAGAGCACGCCCAGCACCAGGTAGATGGTGATGATGGCCGCCAGGATCAGCAGCGGCTGCCCGGACAGCGCCTGCTGGAAGGCCCCGGCCGTGCCGCTGAAGCTGCCGCGCACCGACACGGGCACGCCCAGCTCGGCCACGGCCGCGCGGATGGCGTCGCTGGCGTCCGACAGCGCCACGCCCTCGGCCAGGCTGAAGCTGATGGTGCTGGCCGGCGTGCCCCGGTCGTGGTTCACGGACAGCGGCGTATTGGTGGTGGTGATGCGCGCAAACGAGGTCAGCGGCACCTGCACGCCCTGGTTGTTCACGAAGAAGAAACCGCGCAGCGTCTCTGGGCTTTGCAGGTAGCGGGGCGCGGCCTCCATCACCACGCGGTACTGGTTGAGCGGGTTGTAGATCACGCCCACCTGGCGCTGGCCGAAGGCGTTGTTGAGCGTGCCGTCGATCTGCGCCACCGTCAGCCCCAGGCGCGTGGCCGCGTCGCGGTCGATCACCAGCGAGGTCTGCAGGCCGAAGTCGGACACATCGCTGTTGACGTCCGTGAGCTGGGGCAGCTGCGACAGCACCTGGCGGATGCGCGGCTCCCAGGTGCGCAGGTCCTGGATGTCGTCGGCCTGCAGCGTGTAGTCGTACGAGCCCGAGCTTTGCCGCCCGCCGATGCGGATATCGCTTTGCGTGACCATGAACAGCCGCGCGCCGGGCTCGTTCTTGAGCTTGTCGCGCAGGCGGTTGATCACCTCGTCGGAAGACACCTTGCGCTCGGCCAGCGGCTTGAGCGACATGAACATGTTGGCCGCATTGCGCTGGCCGCCGCCCGTGAAGCCCGTCACGTACTCCACGGCCGGGTCTTCCTGCACGATGGACAGGAAGCGCTTGAGCCGCTGCTCCATGGCCTGGTAGGAGGTGGACTGGTCGGCCCGGATGAAGCCCATCACGCGGCCCGTGTCCTGGCTGGGCATGAAACCCTTGTCGATGGCCATGTACAGGTGCACGTTCAGCGCCACCACGCCGGCCAGCACCAGCAGCACCAGCGGCTGGTGGCGCAGGCACCAGGCCAGGCTTGCGCGGTAGCCGGACATGGCACGCCGCTCGGCCCGGCCCACCCAGGCGCCGAAGCGGTCCCAGGCGCGCTGCAGGCCGTTGCGCGGCCGGCCCGGCTGCGGCACGCGCTGTGGCCGCAGCAGCGCCGCGCACATCATGGGCGTGGTGGTCAGCGACACCACCATCGAGATCAGAATCGCCGCCGACATCACCACCGCGAACTCGCGGAAGAACCGCCCCACGATGCCGCCCATGAACAGGATGGGCACGAACACCGCGATCAGCGACAGGCTCATGGACACCACGGTGAACCCGATCTCGCGCGCCCCGTCCAGCGCCGCGCGCAGCGCGGTCTTGCCGCGCTCCATGTGGCGCATCACGTTCTCCAGCACCACGATGGCATCGTCCACCACAAAGCCCGTGGCCACGGTCAGCGCCATCAGCGACAGGTTGTCCAGCGTATAGCCGGCCAGGTACATCACGCCGAACGTGCCCGCCAGCGACACCGGCACGGCCACGGCCGGAATCAGCGTGGCCCGGCCATTGCGCAGGAACAGGAACACCACCAGGATCACCAGCGCCACGGCGATCACCAGCGCCCGCTCCACCTCCACCACCGAGGCACGCAGCGTGGGCGTGCGGTCGGACACGATGGTCAGATCGATGGCCTCGGGAATGGACGCCTTGAGCTGCGGCAGCAAAGAGCGCACGCGCGCCACGGCCTCCAGGATGTTGGCGTCCGGCTGCTTGAAGATCTGCAGCAGGATGGCGGGCTTGCCATTGGCCACGCCGTAGTTGCGCACGTCCTGCACCGAATCCGTGACATCGGCCACGTCCTGCAGCCGGATCGCATTGCCATTGCTCCAGCGCAGCACCAGCGGCGCATAGTCGGCCGCCACGCGCGCCTGGTCATTGGCGGTCACCTGCCAGTAATGGTCCTCGCGCTCCACCGCGCCCAGCGGCCGGTTGGCATTCGTGGCCGAAATGGCGGTACGCACCTGGTCCAGCGACACGCCATTGGCCGCCAGCTTCACCGGGTCCAGCTCCACCCGCACGGCCGGCAGCGCCCCGCCGCTGATGGACGCCTGGCCCACGCCCTCCACCTGCGAGAGCTTCTGCGCCAGCACGGTGGACGCCGCGTCATACATCTGCCCGCGCGTCAGCGCGCTGGACGTCAGCGCCAGGATCATGATCGGCGCATCGGCCGGATTCACCTTGCGATACGTAGGATTGCCCGGCATGCCCGAAGGCAGCAGCGTGCGCGCCGCATTGATGGCGGCCTGCACATCGCGCGCCGCGCTGTCCACCGTGCGCGACAGATCGAACTGCAGCGTGATGCGCGTACTGCCCAGGCTGGAGCTGGACGTGATCTCATTGACCCCCGCAATCGCCCCCAGCGCCCGCTCCAGCGGCGTCGCCACCGTGGCAGCCATCGTGTCGGGGCTTGCACCAGGCAGGCTGGCCGACACCGAAATCGTCGGATAGTCCACCTGCGGCAGCGGCGCCACCGGCAGCAGGAAATACGACACCGCCCCCGCCAGCGCCAGGCCGATGGTCATCAGCATGGTGGCAATGGGCCGGAAGATGAACGGCGCCGAGAGATTGGAAAGCTGGCTCATGATCCAGCCCCAAAAATCCCAGGCCGAGCGAAGCGATGGCCCGAGCAACCTCCCCTTCTGCCCGCGCCTGCGTCGTGGTGCTTGCGGGGTTGCAGTCCTGCCGAAGGACAGGACTGCTTCGTCATCTGACTCGCCGTGATTGTCTGAACGCAGCGCGCCAGCGCGAAGTGAGTTTCACGGCGAACCCCGCAAGCGCCACGACGCAGGTGGCCCCGCAGCGAAGCGAAGGGGTCGCGGGCAGTGGGGCGCATTTCTTTGCCTACTTTCTTGCTGCGAGGCAAGAAAGTAGGTCGGCTGCCGGGCCGAGACCCGGCCAGCGGCGCCAGCCAAGACAAGAGCGCAAGCTCAGGCATGAACGCGCTCCCGAGAAGAACGATCCCGCCACCTCTGCGCCCACCCCTCAAAAGTCAGATAGATCACCGGAGTAGTGAACAGAGTCAGCAACTGACTCACCAGCAAGCCCCCCACCAACGTCACCCCCAACGGATGCCGCAACTCACTGCCCACCCCCGTCCCCAGCATCAACGGCAAAGCCCCCAGCAAAGCCGCCAAAGTCGTCATCAGGATAGGCCGGAACCGCAGCAGGCAGGCCTGGTAGATGGCCTCGCGCGGCGTATGCCCCTCCTCGCGCTGCGCCTCCAGCGCGAAGTCGATCATCATGATCGCGTTCTTCTTGACGATGCCGATCAGCAGCACGATGCCGATGATGGCGATGATGTCCAGGTCCAGCCCCGCCAGCAGCAGGGCCAGCAGCGCGCCCACGCCGGCCGAGGGCAGCGTGGACAGGATGGTCACCGGGTGGATGGTGCTCTCATAGAGCACGCCCAGCACGATGTACATGGTGATCACGGCCGCCAGCACCAGCAGCAGCGTGTTGGACAGCGAGGCCTGGAAGGCCAGGGCCGCGCCCTGGAAGGCGGCGTCCACCGACAGCGGCATATGGCCCTCGGTGCGCAGCTGTGCCATCAGATCCTGCACGGCCTTGACCGCATGGCCCAGCGACACGCCGGGCGCGGTGTTGAACGAGATGGTGGCGGCGGGCAGCTGGCCCACATGGTTCACGGCCAGGGCCATGGGCCGCTCGCTGACCGTGGCCACCGAGGACAGCGGCACGGGCGCGCCCGCGCTGGAGGCCACATAGATGGCCTGCAGCGACTCGGGCCCGATCTTGAACTGCGGCGCCACTTCCAGCACCACGCGGTACTGGTTGGACTGCGTGAAGATGGTGGAGATCAGCCGCTGGCCGAAGGCGTTGTACAGCGCCGTGTCGATGGCCGAGACCGTCACGCCCAGCCGGCTGGCCTGGGCCCGGTCGATCTGCACGAAGGCCTGCAGGCCCTGGTTCTGCAGGTCGCTGCCCACGTCCACCAGCTCGGGCAGGTCGTGCATGCGCTCGACCAGGGCCTGGGTGCTGGTGGTCAGCTGCGCCATGTCGGGCGAGGACATCAGCAGCTGGTACTGGGTGCGCGCCACGCGGTCCTCGATGGTCAGGTCCTGCACGGGCTGGGCGTACAGGCGTATGCCCGGGATCTGCAGCGCATCGTCGGACAAGCGGCGCAGCACGGCGGGCACGCCATCGCGCTGGCCGTGGGGCTTGAGGTCGATCAGCAGCCGGCCCGTGTTCAGCGTGGTGTTGCTGCCATCGACGCCGATGAAGGACGAGATGCTCTGCACGGCCGGGTCCTTGAGCAGCAGCTCGGCCAGGGCCTGCTGGCGCTCGGCCATGGCGGCAAAGGAGATGGACTGGTCGGCCTCGGTCGTGGCCTGGATGGTGCCCGTGTCCTGGTCCGGGAAGAAGCCCTTGGGCACGGCAAAGTACAGCAGCACGGTCACGGCCAGCGTGGCCAGGAAGACGATCCAGGTCAGGCCCCGGCGGTCCAGCACCCAGGTGAGGATGCGGCCGTAGCCGGCAATGGTGCGGTCGAAGAAACGGCCCGTGGCGTGGTACAGGCGGCCATGCCGCTCTTCCTCGGCCCCTTCGGGCTGGTGGCGCAGCAGCCGTGCGCACAGCATGGGCGTGAGCGTCAGCGAGACCACGGCCGAGATCAGGATGGCCACCGCCATGGTGATGGCGAACTCGTGGAACAGCCGCCCCACCACGTCGCCCATGAACAGCAGCGGGATCAGCACGGCGATCAGCGAAATCGTCAGCGAGATGATGGTGAAGCCGATCTGCTTGGCGCCCTTGAGCGCGGCCTGCATGGGCGGCTCGCCCTTTTCCACGAAGCGCGCGATGTTCTCGATCATCACGATGGCATCGTCCACCACGAAGCCGGTGGAGATCGTCAGCGCCATCAGCGTGAGGTTGTTGATGGAAAAGCCGGCCAGGTACATCACGCCGAAGGTGCCGATCAGCGACAGCGGCACGGCAAAGCTCGGGATCAGCGTGGCCGAGGCGCTGCGCAGGAAGACGAAGATCACCGCCACCACCAGGGCGATGGCCAGCATCAGCTCCAGCTGCATGTCGTTGACCGAGGCGCGGATAGTCACCGTGCGGTCGGTCAGCACCTGCACGTCCAGCGAGGCCGGCAGGGTCTCCTTGAGCTGGGGCAGCAGCGCCTTGATGCGGTCCACCGTCTCGATCACATTGGCGCCGGGCTGGCGCCGGATGTTGAGGATCACGCCCGCGCGCGAACCGCCTTCGGGCGTGCCGGCCCAGGCGGCCAGGCGCGTGTTCTCGGCATCGTCCACGGTCTGGGCGATGTCGGACAGGCGCACGGGCAGGCCGTTCTTGAAGGCGATGATGAGGTTGCGGTACTCGGCCGCCGACTGCAGCTGGTCATTGGCATCGATGGTGGAGGCGCGCGCCGGGCCGTCGAAGCCGCCCTTGGCCTGCTTGACGTTGGCGGCGGCAATGGCGGTGCGCACATCGTCCAGCGTCATGCCCAGGCCGGCCAGCGCCGTCGGGTTGGCCTGGATGCGCACGGCAGGCCGGCGCCCGCCGGCAATCGCCACCAGGCCCACGCCGTTGACCTGCGAGAGCTTGGGCGCCAGCCGGTTCTCCACCAGGTCATTGACGCGGATCACCGGCAGCGAGGGCGAGGTGATGGCCAGCGTGAGGATGGGCGCGTCCGCCGGGTTGACCTTGCTGTACAGCGGGGGCATGGGCAGGTCGCTGGGCAGCAGGTTGGAGCCCGCGTTGATGGCGGCCTGCACCTGCTGCTCAGCCACGTCCATGGCCATGTCCAGCGCAAAGCGCAGCGTGATCACCGAGGCGCCGCCCGAGCTGGTGGACGACATCTGCGACAGCCCCGGCATCTGGCCCAGCTGGCGCTCCAGCGGCGCCGTGACGTTGGAGGTCATCACGTCGGGGCTGGCACCGGGGTACAGCGTGGTGACCTGGATGGTGGGGTAGTCCACCTCGGGCAGGGCCGAGATCGGCAACAGCCGGTAGGCCAGCAGGCCGGCGATCAGCACCGCCACCATCAGCAGCGATGTGGCGACGGGTCGCAGGATGAAGATGCGGGAAAGATTCATGGGGCCGCCTGGAAGGGCTTGCAGTCTTCAGGTGCCGGGGCGCTGCTCAGCGCCCGGCCGGAGCGGGAGCCGCCGGGGCAGCAGGCGCAGAGGGCGCGGCAGGTGCCGGGCCGGGCGAAGGCTGGGGCGATCCGGGCGACGGTGCCGGCGACTGGCCTGCGGGCGCGGAGCCTTCGGCCGCCGGCGCGGTCACGTTGCCGCCGTTGCCGCCATTGCCGCCACTGCCACCGTTACCCCCATTGCGCTGCCCACCGCGCTCGGCACGCAGCTTCTGCAGGTAGGCCTTGCGCTCGTCGGGGTTCATGGTCGCCAGCTTGGCGCGCACATCGGGCGGCAGATTGCGCATGCCGCGCGGCTGGCCGGAGGCATCCTGCACGGCCTGGTCCACCTTCTGCACCTTATCGGGCTCGATCACCGTGACCTTGGCGCCTTCGCGCAGGCGGTCAATGCCATCGACCACCACCTGCTCGCCGGACTTGAGTTCGCCCTTCACGCTCACCCTGTCGCCATCGGTCACGCCCACGGCGATGCGCCGCTGCGTCACCGTGCCATCCTCCTGGACCAGGTAGACGTAGTTGTTCTGCACGGCCGTGGTCGGCACGGTCAGCGCCTGCTCCAGCCGGTCCACTTCCAGCTTGACATTGACGAACTGGTTGGCGAACAGGCGGCCCTCGGCATTGTCGAAAGCGGCCTTGGCCTTGATGGTGCCGGTGGCGATGTCGATGCTGTTGTCCACCGCATTGAGGCGGCCGCGCCCCAGTTGCTGCTTCAGGTCCCGGTCCCACAACTCCACGGGCAGCTCGCGCCCCTCGGCCAGGCGCCGTGCCAGCGTGCCCACATGGGCCTCGGGCACGGAGAACACCGCGTCGATGGGCTTGACCTGGGTGATGGTGACGATGCCGTTGGCATCCGAAGGATTGACCACATTGCCCCGGTCGGCCTGGCGCAGGCCCAGCCGGCCCGCAATGGGCGCCGTGATGCGCGTGTAGCTCAGTTGCAGCTTGGCCGCATCGGCCTGGGCCTGGTCGGCGGCCACCGTGCCCTGGTACTGGCGCACCAGCGCAGCCTGGGTATCGACCTGCTGGCCGGCAATGGAATCCTGGGCCTGCAGCTCCTTGTAGCGCTGCAGGTCCAGCTGGGCGTTCTTGAGCAGCGCCTGGTCGCGCTGCAGCGTGCCCTGGATCTGGTTGAAGCTGGCCTGGAAGCTGCGCGGATCGATCTCGGCCAGCAGCTGGCCGGCCTTGACCTCGTCGCCTTCCTTGAAATGCAGGCGCAGCAACTCGCCCGACACCTTGGCGCGCACCACGGCCGTGGCGCGAGGGTTCATGGTGCCGATGGCGCTGATCAGCACGCGCATGTCGCGCCGCTCCACCACGCCCACGGACACCGGCTGCGCCTGGGCACCCATGGCGCCGGGGCCGCCAGGCCCACCCGGCCCGCCGGGGCCGCGCCGGCCGCCTCCCGCACGCCCGCCACCCGGGCCGGGTGCACCGGCCGAGGCCTGCTCGCCCTGCGCCGGCGCCCGCTTGTTCCACCACCACAGCCCGCCCCCCGCCACCAGGGCCAGTGCCACCACGCCCCACATCAGGGCGGGCCGTACCCGGCCGCGCTGGCGTACGCCGTGGGCATCTGCAACAAAGGGGCTGCTTGACAGGCGTTTCATGGTCACTGCGGGAAGTCGTGGGAGGAAACCGTGGGTCCGGCCCCAGAACAGGGAACGGCGGCGGATGCGGCTATGGTAGCCAGTCCCATGCTCTCCAAAACGAGGCAGATCGCCGTTTTACGCAGGCATTACCCCCGCTTTACCCCGGCTTTACCCGCTCTGACATGGTCGTTTTCGGAACAGGTCGAGCACCCGTCGGCAGGGTCTCAGACAGGGCACGGCGCTCAAAACACTGTTGACCCAGGCACGGCCAATGCGGGGCGCATGAACCGAAAAGTCCATTGAAAACAAGGCATTGCACTGCACCCCGGCGCGGCCCGCGCCTCGCCCCCGGTTGGACTGCCCCCCGCGCTTGTGGCTACGATGCGCGGCCGCAGGCCTGCAAGCGCAGGCCGCCATCCATCCGTCCCAGGAGAACACCATGACGACTGCCAACCCACGCCTGACCGACCATTCCGAAGAAGCCGCCGTGCGCGTGCCGCTGGAGCTGTACATGCGCGGCCATGCCGAGGACAACAGCGCCCACATGCGCGCCGCCTTCATGCCCACCGCCCGCATCGAAAGCGTGCGCGAAGGCCCGCTGACCTCCTGGGACATCGACACCTACTGCGCCCGCTTCAAGGGCCAGCCCGCCGCCGACGAGGCCACGCGCCGCCGCAGCATCGACGCCATCGACATCGGCGGCACGGCGGCCAGCGCCAAGATCACCCTGGTGCACGGCGCCATCACCTTCATCGACTACTTCGTGCTGCTCAAGACCGAGGCCGGCTGGAAGATTGCCAACAAGGCCTTCCATGCGGTGGTCTAACCCACCCCGCACACCAGCGGCGTAATGCCCTCTGGCCCGTCATCCTCCAGCGGCTGCGGGGGCTGGGCGGCGGCGAGCTTGCCTTCTTCCACGGTCATGCCGCGTGGCAGGGCCACGCCGTTCTTGGCGGCCAGGACCTCGGCCATGATGCTGACGGCGATTTCGGGCGGGGTCTTGCTGCCTATGTACAGGCCGATGGGGCCGCGCAGGCGTGCCAGCTGCGCGTCGCCCAGGCCGAAGTGCTCGCTCAGGCGCTGCAGGCGCAGGGCGGTGTTGCGGCGCGAGCCGATGGCGCCGACGTAGAAGGCCGGGGATTCCAGGGCTTCCATGAGGGCCAGGTCGTCGAGCTTGGGGTCGTGCGTGAGGCCGATGATGCAGGTGCGCGCATCGGCGCGCATGGTGCGCACAAGGTCGTCGGGCATCTCGCGCGACAGCTGCACGCCGGCCACGCTCCAGTGGCGGCTGTATTCCTCGCGCGGGTCGCAGACGGTGACCGCAAAGCCGTTGAACAGCGCCATGGTGGCCAGGTATTCGGACAGCTGGCCTGCGCCGATGAGCAGCATCCGGTACTCGGGCCCGAAGCTGTTGGCGACCTGCTGCCCGGCATGCACCAGCGGCTCGGGCGCGTCGCTGACCTGCTGGGCGACCTGGCCCGTGGCCTTGTCCACGGTGCGCCGCACCATGCGGCCTTCGTCCAGCCATCGCACGAGTTGCTGCAGCGCAGCAGCGTCGGGATTGAATTCGAGCAGCAGCTCCAGCGTGCCGCCGCAGGGCAGGCCGAAGCGGTGGGCCTCGTCGGCGCTGACGCCGTAGCGCAGCAGCCGGGGCGCGCCGTCGCGCAGGGCGTCGGCATCCGAGGCGTGGCTGTAGCGGGCGATCAGGTCGTCCTCGATGCAGCCGCCGGACACGGAGCCGACCACGGCGCCCGAGGCCCCCAGGGCCATGATGGAGCCGATGGGCCGGGGCGACGAGCCCCAGGTACGCACCACCGTGGCCAGCAGCGCGCGCTCGCCCTGAGCGCGCCATTGCGCGAGGTGGCGCAGAACATGAACATCCAGGTTTTCCATTGCAAATCTCCACGCCGGCACCTGGCTTGCCTGTGCAGCTGGGCGCCTGGCGTTTTTCGGCGGCTATTGTCTCTCTGCATCAAGAAGGGTGCAGCAGCATGTAAAAAGGGCTTGGTAGCGCAGGGCGAAGCATAGAAGCCACAACAAATCTGAGGCCAGAGACGCCGAGCAAGAGCCGCCTCGCGGCGAGGGCGTCGTCCCCCTCCCGCGAAGCGAGAGAGAGGGGGAAGCGGCGCAGCCGCTCAGGGGGAGCGCCCTAGTACCGCGAGAGCAGCCAGCCAGCCCCGAGAACGACGACGACGGCCAGCCCCCAGCACCACAGCGGGATGGCGCGGCGCGAGCGTTCCTCGGCCTCGGTGGCCGGTGCGGCATCCAGCGGCGTGGCCACGCCGGCTGCGGCGTCGTGCTCCCAGGCCTGGGCGTCCACGGTGGGCTCGATGTGGCCGGTTTCATCGGCCAGGCCGGCAGGCAGGTGGGACAGGTCGGCGGTGTCGCCTGCATCGGCAGGCGCTGCCGGCGCGCGCGGGTGGCGCTGCTGCATCAGCGTATCGAATCGCGCGAAGAAGTCGTCGGCCATGTTGCGCGCGGCGCCGTCGATCAGCCGCTGGCCCAGCTGGGCGATCTTGCCGCCGACCTGGGCCTGCACGCTGTAGCTGAGCAGGCAGCGCGGCTGGCCTGCGGCGTCATCGGGCTCGGGGGTGAGGGTGACGTCGGCCTCGCCCTTGCCGAAGCCGGCCACGCCGCCCTGGCCTTCAAAGGCGATGCGGTAGCGCTCGGGCGGCGTGATGTCGGACAGCGTGACCTTGCCGCTGAACTTGGCCGATACCGGCCCCACCTTGACCGCCATGCCCACGGCGTACTGGTCATCGCCCAGGGGTTCGAAGCGGTCGCAGCCGGCCAGGCAGGCCTTGAGCGTTTCGGGATCGTTGAGCGCCTCCCAGGCCTGCTGCTGGCTGACGGCAAGGGAACGGCTGGCTTGCATTTCCATGGCAATTCCTTTCTGCGATGGGGGTGGCCGCAAGCGGCTCAGCGGCCTGGCACCGCCAGCAGCCGCGCCAGGTGACCGGCCAGTTGCTGCAGCGATTCCAGGTTGTGTACCGCAAGCATGGCATGGGCATGACGATGCAGCACGGCCGCCCCCTGGGCCAGTGGGGCATACCCGTCAAAGCGCAGCAGCGGGTTGAGCCACAGCAGCCGCGCGCTGTGGCGGCGCAGCCAGGCCAGTTCGCGGTCCAGCTCGGCGGCATCGCCGGTGTCCAGGCCGTCGCTGATGATGAGCACCAGGGTGCGCCGGCCCACCAGGCCTGAAACCCGGTGGCGCGCATGCAGGCGGCGCAGTTCGCCCAGGCTGCTGCCCAGGCGCGTGCCGCCGCCAAAGTCGGCAATGGCGGCGTTGGCGCGCTCGAGCATGGCGTCTGTATCGGCCTGGGCAAAGGCCGGGCCCAGGTCGCGCAGCTCGGTGCCGAAGCTGAAGACCTGGCGGCGCAGGCCCGCATGGCGCTGCGTGCTGGTGGCCGCGTGCAGGAAGGCCAGCAACAGCCGCGCATAGCGCTCCATGGAGCCCGAGACATCGACCAGGGCCAGCCAGGGCAGCGGCAGGCGCCGGCGTTCGCGCCGCAGCAGTTGCAGCATTTCGCCGCCATGGTGCGATGCCGCACGCAGGCTGGCAGCCCAGTCGGGCACCGCGCCGCGCTGGCCGGTGCGCGTGCGGCGGCTGCGGTAGCGGGGCAAGGGAAGGGCAATGTCCCGGGCCAGGCGCTGCACCAGCAGGTATTCGCTGGCGCTGAGCTGGTTGAAGTCGGCATGGCGCAGGCGGTGGCGCTCGCTGGCCGTCATGGCGGCGTCCAGCTTCAGCTCTTCATCGACGGCGGCCCTGCCCTCGCCTGCCTGGCGGGGCGACAGCGCTTCCTGCACGCGCGGGCGGTGGCGCGGCGCGGACGGCCGGGGCGCCTGCGGCAGCAACTGGGCCAGCAGTTGCCGGGCCACATCGGGATTGCGGAAGTAGGCGTCGAACAGTTCGCGGAACACGGCGCGGTCCTGGGCGTTGCTCACAAATACGGCCTCCAGCGCTGCGGCCATGTCCTCGCGCGCCAGGCCGACCAGGGACAGGGCCTGCTGGGCCAGCGCCATGCGCCCGCCATCCACGGGCACGCCCGCACGGCGCAGCGCACGCGCAAAGCCGACCAGGTTGCCGGCGAGCTTGCCGCTGCGCGCATCGCCCAGCCAGCTGGTGCGCTCGCCCCCATCGGCGGCACCGGCTGCACCGGCTGCACCAGCCGTCACGGCGCGGGCTCCGGCGCCAGCAGTTGCTGCAGCCGCTCAGGCGTGAGCGCGGCCACGTCCTCGCGCTGCTTGAAGAGGATGCCGGCCGTGTCGTGCACGACTTCGGGATCGACCACCAGGGTGTCCAGCGCCACCAGGGCCTTGGCCCATTCCACGCTTTCGGCAATGCCGGGCACGCGCTGGAAGGCGTCGGCAAAGGGCTGGCTGCGCAGCCGTCCCACGAAGCTCGCCACCTGGGCGGTCAGGGCCTGCCCGGCCCCGGGCACCAGGGCGCGCACGATGGCCAGCTCGCGCTCGCGCCCGGGATAGTCCAGCCAGTGGTAGAGGCAGCGGCGCTTGACGGCGTCGTGCAGGTCGCGCGTGCGGTTGCTGGTGAGCACGGTCACGGGCGGCACGCGCGCCGCCACCGTGCCCAGCTCGGGAATGCTGACCTGGTACTCGCCCAGGTACTCGAGCAGGAAGGCCTCGAAGGGCTCGTCGGCACGGTCGATCTCGTCGATCAGCAGCACGGCGCCGGGCTCGGGCTGCTGCAGGGCCTGCAGCAACGGGCGGCTTACCAGATAGCGCTCCTGGTACACCTCCTGCTCGGCGCGCTGCAGTCGGTCCTGCTGCGGTGCGGCCGCGGGCTGCGCCGAGGCCAGCTCGGCCGCACGCAGGTGCAGCAGCTGGGCCGCGTAGTTCCATTCATACAGCGCCTCGCGCTGCTCCATGCCGTCATAGCACTGCAGCCGGATCAGGCGGCGCGCCAGCACGCGTGCCAGCGCCTGGGCCAGCGCGGTCTTGCCCACGCCGGGCTCGCCCTCCAGCAGCAGCGGCCGCTGCAGCCGCAGGGCCAGGAAGACGGCCGTGGCCAGGCGCCGGTCGGCGAAATAGCCTTCGGCCTGCAGCGCGGCGACCAGGGCGTCTATGGAGGCAATGGCTTGCTCGGGAACCTTCATTCAGTCCTTATCCAATCGTCATGGAACTGCGCTTCGTCTGCGCTGCGCAAAACTGGCGCAATCCAACTCAGGGACACCGAGGAAGGGCCGCCCCGCACCGAGGGTGTCGCCGGCTGCCCGTATGCCCCCCTTCCAGGGGGAAGGCGCGAAGCGACTCAGGGGGTCACCATAGTCACCCCAACATTTGAGAGACAGCCCTTTGCGTCTGCACGCTGATCAATTGCGCCCGGTAGCGCGCGCTGGCATGCAGGTCGCTGTTGAGGTCGGCATGGTCGATCAGCACCTGGGCAGCCGCGTCGGGCGTGAAGCTCTGGTTGAGCGCGGCCTCCAGCCCCGCATGGCGGAACACGCTGAGCCCGGCGCCCGTGATGGCCACGCGCACGCCGCCGTCGGTCTGGGCGACGAAGACGCCCACCAGGGCGAAGCGCGAGGCGGGCTGCTTGAACTTGAGGTAGGCGGCCTTCTTCGGCACGGGAAAGCGCACGGCCGTGATCAGCTCGCCGCTGCCCAGCGCCGTGGTGTACATGCCCTGGAAGAAGTCGTCGGCCGCGATCTCGCGCCGGTCGGTGACGACGGTGGCGCCCAGGCCCAGCACGGCGCTGGGGTAGCAGGCAGCGGGGTCGTTGTTGGCCAGCGAGCCGCCGATGGTGCCGCGCGCACGCACCTGGCGGTCGCCGATGCCGCCGGCCAGCTCGGCCAGGGCCGGGATGGCGGCCTGGACCTGCGGGTTGGCGGCCACGTCGGCATGGCGCGTCATGGCGCGGATTTCCACGGTCTGGCCGTTGACGGCGATGCCGGCCAGGCCCTGGACGCGGTTCAGGTCCACGATCTGTTCGGGCCGCGCCAGGCGCAGGCGCATCGATGGCAGCAGACTTTGCCCGCCGGCCAGGTACTGGCCGCCCTGCGCGGCCAGCGCGGCGGCGTCGGCCGTGGTGCCCGGGGCTTCATAGGTGAATGCGTACATGGCGCTCTCCTCAGGAGGTGGCTGCGGCGTCGATGGCCGACCAGACACGGTGCGGGCTGGCCGGCATGTCCAGGTCCCTGACACCCAGGGGATGCAGTGCGTCGAGCACGGCATTGATGACGGCGGGCGGCGAGCCTATGGCCCCCGCCTCGCCGCAGCCCTTGGTGCCCAGCGGGTTGTGCGTGCAGGGCGTGCAGACGGTGCCGAGCTTGAATTCGGGGAAGTCGTCGGCGCGCGGCATGGCGTAGTCCATGAAGCTGCCAGTGAGCAGCTGGCCGGTCTCGCGGTCGTAGACGCAGTTTTCCATCAGCGCCTGGCCTATGCCCTGGGCCACGCCGCCGTGCACCTGGCCTTCGACGATCATGGGATTGATGATGGTGCCGAAGTCGTCCACGGCGCTGAAGCGGTCCACGCGCACCACGCCCGTGGCCGGGTCCACCTCGACCTCGCAGATGTAGGTGCCTGCGGGGAAGGTGAAGTTGGTGGGGTCGTAGAAGGCGGTTTCGTTGAGGCCGGGCTCCAGCTTGTCCAACGGGTAGTTGTGCGGCACATAGGCGGTGAGCGCGATCTGGGCGAAGGGGATTTTCTTGTCGGTGCCGCGCACCGTGAACTCGCCGCCCGCGAAGTCGATGTCGGCGTCGCTGGCCTCCATCAGGTGGGCTGCGATCTTCTTGGCCTTGGCCTCGATCTTGTCCAGCGCCTTCATGATGGCCGCGCCGCCCACGCTGATGGAGCGCGAGCCATAGGTGCCCATGCCGAAGGGCACACGGCCCGTGTCGCCGTGGACGATGTCCACGTTCTCCACGGGTATCCCCAGGCGAGCGGCCACCACCTGGGCAAAGGTGGTCTCGTGCCCCTGGCCATGGCTGTGCGAGCCCGTGAACACGGTGACGCTGCCCGTGGGGTGCACGCGCACCTCGCCGCATTCGAAGAGGCCTGCCCGCGCGCCCAGGGCGCCCGCGATGTTGCTGGGCGCCAGGCCGCAGGCTTCGATGTAGCTGCTGTAGCCCAGGCCGCGCCTGAGGCCCCGCGCCTCGCTGTCGGCACGGCGCGCGGCAAAGCCGGCCACGTCGGCCAGGGCCTCGGCCTTGTCCATGCAGGCGCCATAGTCGCCCACGTCGTATTGCAGGGCCACGGGCGTCTGGTAGGGGAAGCTGGTGACGAAGTTGCGCCGCCGTATCTCGGCCTGGGTCAGGTTCAGCTGCCAGGCGCAGCGGCTGACCAGGCGCTCCAGCAGGTAGGTGGCCTCGGGCCGGCCCGCGCCCCGGTAGGCATCGACGGGTGCGGTGTGGGTGAACCAGGCATCGACTTCCACATAGACCTGGGGCGTGGCGTACTGGCCCGCCAGCAAGGTGGCATAGAGGATGGTGGGCACGGCGCTGGCGAAGGTGCTCAGGTAGGCGCCCAGGTTGGCATCCGTGTGCACGCGCATGGCCAGGAACTTGCCGCTGGCGTCCATGGCCATCTCGGCATGGCTGACATGGTCGCGGCCATGGGCGTCGGTGAGGAAGGACTCGCTGCGGTCTGCCGTCCACTTGATGGAACGATTGAGCTTGCGCGCCCCCCAGGTCAGGCAGACATCCTCGGCATACAGGAAGATCTTGGAGCCGAAGCCGCCGCCCACGTCGGGCGCGATCACGCGCACCTTGTGCTCGGGCAGCCCCATGACGAAGGCCGTCATCAACAGCCGCTCGACGTGCGGGTTCTGGTTGGCCACGTACAGCGTGTACTCGTCATTGGCGCGGCTGTAGCTGCCGATGGCCGCGCGCGGCTCCATGGCGTTGGGGATCAGCCGGTTGTTGACCAGGTCCAGCTGGGCGACGTGGGCGGCGCCCGCAAACACCGCATCCACGGCGGCCTTGTCGCCGATGGCCCATTTGTAGCAGTGGTTGTCGGGGGCGATGTCGTGCACCACCGCGCCGGGCACGCTGCCGGCCGCCGCGTCGGCCACCAGCACCACGGCGGGCAGCGGGTCGTAGTCCACCTCCACCAGCTCGGCCGCGTCGCGTGCCTGCTCCAGCGTCTCGGCCACGACCATGGCGACCTGGTCGCCCACGTAGCGCACCGTGTCCAGCGCCAGGATGGGATGCGGCGGCTCCTTCATGGGCTCGCCGTTGGTGCTGGTGATCAGCCAGCCGCAGGGCAGGCCGTTGATCTTGTCGGCCGCCACGTCGGCGCCCGTGAGCACGCCGATGACGCCGGGCGCGGCCCTGGCCGCATCGGTGGAAACGGAGCGCACACGCGCATGCGCGTGCGGCGAGCGCACGAACACCGCATGGGCCTGGGCGGCCAGCGCGATGTCGTCGGTGTACTGGCCCGCGCCCGTGAGGAAGCGGTAGTCCTCCTTGCGCTTGACGGGCTCGCCGATGTGGGGGAGCTTGGAAAAGTCGGATGCACCCATGGCTGTCTCCTTGTGGTGACCTGCGGCGCTCAGGCCGCAGGCCCTGCCATGGCCTGGCTGCCCTTTTTCACGGCGGCCACGATGTTCTGGTAGCCCGTGCAGCGGCACAGGTTGCCCTCCAGCGCCTCGCGGATCTCGCGATCGCCCGCGCACGGCTGGCGCTGGCACAGGTCCACGGCGCTCATGACCATGCCCGGCGTGCAAAAGCCGCATTGCAGGCCGTGGCACTCCTTGAAGGCCGCCTGCATGGGGTGCAGGCCGCCGTCGATATCCGCCAGCCCTTCGATGGTGCGCACCTCGCAGCCTTCGGCCTGCACGGCCAGCATGGCGCAGGACTTGACGGCGTGGCCGTCGACGATGACGGTGCAGGCCCCGCACTGGCTGGTGTCGCAGCCCACATGCGTGCCGGTCAGGCGCAGGTGCTCGCGCAGCGCATGCACGAGCAAGGTGTTGGGAGGAACATCAATGCGCTGCGCGCGCCCGTTGACGGTGAGCTGGACATTCATCGTGCTGTCTCCTGCCTGTGATCGGCGGTGATCTGGAACGTGGGGGAACGCCGGGAACCTCGCCTGCCATGGTCGCCCTGCCCGCAGGCGCCCGTTCTAGGGTTGACCCGCAAGCCCGGGCCGGGCGGCGCGGATATTCTCAAAATGACACAGTCGTCACCGCAGCCGCAGCCCGCACCGCTTGCGCCTGCGCGCCCCGGCTTCGACCGTGCCCGCCTGCCAGCCCGTTCGCAATCCCTTGCCAGCCAGCCACAGGAGTTCCCGCCCCATGTTCGCCCTGAGCCCCGACGCCGCGCAGCCCTGCCCCGCCGATCCGCGCCACCAGCAGGTCGCCCGGGCCCGCAGCCTGGTTTTCGGCGATCAGGCGCTGGCCGGTTCACCGCCCGGCATCGCACCCTGGCTGTGGCGCTCCTGGCAGCGCTGCCTGGCGGCAGGCCGCCGCCCGGACGAGCGCGTGGTCTACGAAGCATTGGGGCCGCATGCGCTGCGCCAGACCCGTGATGGCCATGAGATGCTGCTGCAGGCCGCTCGCCCCGTGATGGCCCAGCTGGTGGGCGCGGTGGGCGCCATGCACTACTTCAGCCTCCTGACCGATGCACGCGGCACGGTGCTGGAGGTGCAGGGGCCGCTGGAGCGCAGCGACATCCGCGTGCAGGCCATTGCCCGCGTGGGCGTGGACCTGTCCGAGCAGGGCGTGGGCACCACGGCCATTGGCGCGGCCCTGGCCGAGCACAGCCCCGTCTGGCTGCACCGGGCCGAGCATTTCTTCGAGGCCAACCGCCACTACAGCTGCGCGGGTGCGCCGCTGTCCGGCCCGGACGGGAGCTGCCTGGGCATGCTGGACATCACGGGCGTGGATGTGCCGGAGCGGCCCGAACTCATGCACCTGGCGCTGCGCTGTGCCCGCGCCATCGAGGACCGGCTGCTGCGCGCCCTGCCCCATGCCCTGCTGCTGCACCTGAACTGGCCCGGCGGGCCGCTGGGCCAGGAGGGCGAAGGCCTGCTGGCCGTGGACGCCGAAGGGCATGTGGCGGGCAGCAATACCCTGGCCCGCCAGCTCGTGCCCCAGCCGCTATCGCTGCCGGGCCAGCCGCTGCACTGCAGCGAACTGCTGGCCATGCCCTGGACGGCGCTGGTGGACCATGCACGCCAGCGCCCCAACGAGCCGCTGCGCCTGCCGCTGTGGTCGGGCCTGCGGCTGCAGGCCCTGGTGCAGCCCGGCCCCCAGCTGCGCCAGCTGCTGCCCGCGCTGGGCACGGCAGCGCTGGCCACAGCCGCCCAGCCCAGCCCGCTGCGCGCCAGCGAGGGCGTGCTGATCGAGCAGGCACTGCAGGACGCCCAGGGCAATGTGACCCGGGCCGCCCGCGCGCTGGGCATCAGCCGCGCCACGCTGTACCGCAAACTGGGGGCCCGCAAGCCACACACCACCACTTGAACGGGACGTTTCCTCGGGTTCACACGGATTTCTTTTAGGGGGAGCAGGCCGCCTGTGGCGGTCGGGTCTCCGTAGAATCGACGGCTTTGGTCCATGCGCCGACAAGAGCGCTGCGCGCCGGCCTACAGGCTGGCGTACGGCGACGGACCCAATACAGCCTACTTTTTGGAGACACCATGCAGGCTTTGCTCAAATTCTCAAGGGGGGTCGACTGGCTCAACAGCCTGGTCGGGCGATGGCTTATCTGGCTGATCCTGGCCTCCACGGTCATCAGCGGCATCAATGCCATCGTGCGCAAGGTGTTGCACACCAGCTCGAACGCCTACCTCGAAGTGCAGTGGTACCTGTTCGCGGCCTCTTTCCTGCTGGCCGCCGGCTACACGCTGCTGCAGGGCGAGCATGTGAAGGTGGATGTGATCGCCAGCCGCCTGTCCAAGCGCACGCAGATCTGGATCGACATCTTCGGCTTCGTCTTCTTCCTGACCCCCATGGCGCTGGCCATCCTGTGGTTCGGCACGCCCTTCGTGATCCAGGCCATGCAGACCGGCGAGATGTCGGGCAACGCAGGCGGCCTGGTGCGCTGGCCCGTCTACCTGATGATCCCCATCGGCTTCGGGCTGCTGCTGCTGCAGGGCATGTCGGAGCTGATCAAGCGCATCGCTTTCCTGAAGGGCCTGATCGACGATCCCACGGCCAAGAAGGGCGAGAAGACCGCCGAGGAAGACCTGGCCGACGCCCTGCGCGGGCTGGCAGGTGCCAAGGACAAAAGCGGGCAAAGCGCCTGATCGGGGAAACAGACATCATGGAATTCGTAATCCACAACCTGGCCCCGATCATGTTCGCGGGGCTGATACTTTTCCTGCTCGTGGGTTTTCCCGTGGCATTCAGCCTGGGCGCCTGCGGCCTGTTCTTCGCCTTTGTCGGCATCGAACTGGGCGTGCTGCCCGAAGCCCTGCTGCAGGCCCTTCCGCTGCGCATCTTCGGCATCATGCAGAACGAGACGATGCTGGCCATACCGTTCTTCACCCTCATGGGGCTGATACTGGAGCGAAGCGGCATGGCCGAGGACCTGCTGGAGACCGTGGGCCAGCTCTTCGGCCCCGTGCGCGGCGGCGTGGCCTTTGCGGTGATCTTCGTCGGTGCGCTGCTGGCGGCGACCACGGGCGTGGTCGCGGCATCGGTGATCTCCATGGGCCTGATCTCCCTGCCCATCATGATGCGCTACGGCTATGACCGCCGGGTGGCCTCGGGCGTGATCGCGGCCTCCGGCACGCTGGCGCAGATCATTCCGCCATCCCTGGTGCTGATCGTGCTGGCCGACCAGCTGGGCCGCAGCGTGGGCGACATGTACAAGGGCGCCTTCCTGCCGGGCCTGATGCTGACGGGCTGCTATGCGCTGTTCATCGTCGTGCTGGCCATCTTCAAGCCCGCCATGGTGCCCGCCCTGCCGCCCGAGGCGCGCACGCTGCGCGAGCCCAATGGCAATTCCGGCCTGCCTTCCACCCTGGTGCTGACGCTGCTGTGCGTGGCCGCCTCCATCGTGGTGGGACAGTACATGCCCCAGCTGCACACCTGGTGGTCCGGCGAGGTGGTGGAGAAGGTCGCTCTGGACGAGACCATCGTGGTGTCCATGTGCTTCGGCGTGGCCCTGGCCTTCATCGCCGCCATGTTCAACAAGCTCACGGGCCTGCACCTGCTCAGCCGCATGGCCGAGCGCGTGACCTTCGTGCTGATCCCGCCGCTGCTGCTGATCTTCCTGGTGCTGGGCACCATCTTCCTGGGCGTTGCAACCCCCACCGAAGGCGGCGCCATGGGCGCGCTGGGCGCGGCCATCATGGCCTTCGCTCGCGGCCGCCTGAACATGGACCTGCTCAAGCAGGCGCTGATGTCCACCACCAAGCTGTCGTGCTTCGTGATGTTCATCCTGATCGGCGCGACCATGTTCGGCCTGACCTTCCAGGGCGTGGACGGCCCCAAGTGGGTGGAGGAACTGCTGGTGTCCCTGCCCGGCGGCGAGATCGGCTTCCTGATCGTGGTCAACATCATGATCTTCGTGCTGGCCTTCTTCCTGGACTTCTTCGAGCTGTCCTTCATCGTCGTGCCGCTGCTGGCCCCCGTGGCCGACAAGCTGGGCATCGACCTGGTCTGGTTCGGCGTGCTGCTGGCCGTGAACATGCAGACCTCGTTCATGCACCCGCCCTTCGGCTTCGCGCTGTTCTTCCTGCGCAGCGTGGCCCCCGCCAAGGCCTACGTGGACAAGGTCACCAAGAAGATGACCGAGCCCGTGACCACCATGCAGATCTATGCAGGTGCCATTCCCTTCGTGGTGCTGCAGCTGTTCATGGTGGCCCTGATCATCATCTTCCCCGGCATCGTCTCCAGCGGGCTGGACAAGAAGGTGGAGTACGACCTGGACAAGGTGCGCCAGGAGATGGAGGCATCCATGCCCGAGGCCATCGACTTCAACGACCCCATGTTCAACGGCGACGGCGCGAACCAGTCGCCTGCCCCCGGAGCAACGCCTGGCGAGCCTTCGGCCCCGGGCAGCGAGGACGATGCACTCAAGGCGCTGCAGGACCAGTTGCAGCGCGAGCAACCGGCCACGCCGGGCGAGAGCAAGTCCGGCAGCTGATCGCAAGCTCCCTCAAGGACAGCAAAGGCCCCGCAACCGCGGGGCCTTTTTTCGTTCGGGCCCCGGCGTGCGCCGGTCCCCTGCGCCCATGAAAAAAGCCGGGCAGTGCCCGGCTTTCCCGCATGACGCCCGAGGGCGCCGCGACTTCACAGCTTTTGCGCCGACATGAAGGCGTCGTAGCGCGCCTCGGCAAAGCGGAACCACAGCACCTCGTCGCGCTGGAAGTTGCGGTAGTCGCCGTAGATCTTCTTCCACGCAGGATTTTTCTCGGCCAGCTCCGCATAGACCGCCATGGTGGTCTTGTAGGAAGCATCGAGCACGGTCTGCGGGAAGGCCAGCACCTTGGCCTTGCTGGCCACCAGTTGCTTGAGCGCGCCGGGATTGCGCGCGTCGTAGCGGGCCTGGGTGACCACATGGGCCTCGTGCGAGGCGGCCTGCACCATGGCGCGCTGCTCGGGCGTCAGCGCGGCCAGCGCCTTCTGGTTCACGTAGAACTCGAGGTTCAGGCTGCCTTCCCACCAGCCGGGGTAGTAGTAGAAAGGAGCGACCTTGTTGAATCCCAGCTTGAGGTCGTCATAGGGGCCGATCCATTCGGCCGCATCGATGGTGCCCTTTTCCAGCGCCTGGTAGATTTCGCCGCCCGGGATGTTCTGGGGCACGCCGCCCATGCGCTCGATGATCCGGCCCGCGAAGCCGCCGATGCGGAACTTCAGGCCCTTGATGTCCTCGGGTGTCTTCACCTCCTTGCGGAACCAGCCCCCCATCTGGGCGCCCGTGTTGCCGCCCAGGAAGTTGACGATGCCGTATTCGGCATAGAACTCGCGCATCAGCTTGCCGCCGTTGCCGTCCACGATCCACGCCGTGAGCTGGCGCGAGTTCATGCCGAACGGAATGGCGCCGCCAATGGCGAAGGCCTCATTCTTGCCAAAGAAGTAGTAAGGCGCCGTGTGCGCGATCTCCACCGTGCCGTTCTGCACGCCATCGACCACGCCGAAGGCAGGCATCAGCTCGCCGGCCGCATGCACCGAGACCTCGAACTTGCCGCCCGACATCTCCTTGATCGCCTTGGAGAACACCTCGGCCGAGCCGTAGATGGTGTCCAGCGAGCGCGGGAAGCTCGACGCCAGGCGCCAGCGTATTGCCGCCTGCGCGTGAACGGCCGGTGCCGCTGCGGCAGTCAACACACCGGCCAGACCGGCGTGCTTGAGTGCTTTTCTTCTGTCCATCACTGTCTCCTCCTGGTTCGCTCTGCTTGAGAGCATTCAAAAAAGGCCGGACTGCTCTTGGCAGCCCGGCCCACATACATCATCGGAACAAAAAAGCCCCCACGCTACCCTTGCTGCGCAAGGTCCGCTGCCCCCCAAGGGGGCCGCTTTTTGCCTTGGGGCGGCCCGGCGGCAAAAAAGCCCGCCGTCCCCGCTGCATTTCGCAGAGGGGACGCGGGCTTGGCCTGCAGGCTTGGAAGGCATGGACCGTCCTTGTGCGTGCTGCTGGCTGGAGATCTGGCCTTACAGCTTGGCCGTGGTCATGTAGCTGTTGTAGCGGAACTCCGAGAAGCGCTCCCACAGCAGCTGGTCGCGCTGGAAGGTGCGCAGGCTCTGGTTGATCTTCTTGAACATGGGCGACTTGGCGTCATGCTCGGCCATGATCTCCATGACGGCCTTGTAGCCGGCGTCCATGAAGTCCTTGGGGAAGGCCTTGAGCTGGGTCTTGTCGGCCACCAGCTTCTTGAGCGCCACGGGGTTGTTGGCGTCGTACTTGGCCGTCATGTCGCGTGCCGCCACGTTGCAGGCTGCATCGACCATGGCCTTGTACTCGGGCGACAGGGCCGCATACGCCTTGGTGTTGATGAAGAACTCCAGCTCGGCGCCGCCTTCCCACCAGCCGGGGTAGTAGTAGTAGGGAGCGACCTTGTTGAAGCCCAGCTTCTGGTCGTCGTAGGGGCCCACGAATTCCACGGCATCCAGCGTGCCCTTTTCAAGCGCCTGGTAGACCTCGCCCACGGGCATGTTCTGGGCGACCACGCCAAGCTTGAGCATGGCGTCGCCGAACAGGCCGCCGCCCAGGCGCATCTTCAGGCCCTTGAGATCGGCCACCGACTTGATTTCCTTGCGGAACCAGCCGCCCATCTGGGTGCCCGTGTTGCCGGCGCTCTGGCTCTTGATGTTGTACTGAGCATAGAACTCGTCCATGAGCTTGCGGCCGCCGCCGTGCTCCATCCAGGCATCCATCTGGCGGGCGGTCAGGCCGAAGGGCACGGCGCAGCCGAAGGCGAAGATGTAGTCCTTGCCGGTGAAGTAATAGGGCGCCGTCAGCGCCATCTCGATGGTGCCGTTCTGGATGCCGTCGACCACGCCGAAGGCGGGCATCAGCTCACCGGCCGCATGCACCGAGACTTCGAACTTGCCGCCCGACATCGCCTTCAGCGTCTTGGAGAACATTTCGGCCGAGCCGAAGATGGTGTCCAGCGACTTGGGAAAGCTCGCAGCCAGACGCCAGCGGATCGCCTCCTGGGCATGGACTGCGGGTGCGGCTCCCACAGCCAGCACGCCAGCGATTCCCGCATGTTTGATGATCGAACGACGGTCCATGAATGTCTCTCCGCGATGTGTTGTGTCAGTCAGAAAAAGCCCCTACGCCCCCCTTGCTGCGCAAGGTCCGCGGCCACCCCGAGGGGGCCGCTTTTTGCCTTGGGGCGACCCGGCGGCAAAAAAAACGCACGTTCGCACGTGCATTCACACTGTATCAGGTGGTATCGATTCTAAAAACGCCGCAAAGCAAGCGCGGACGGGGTTTTCCCCCGCGTAGTTCTGCTCGGCTGGCCGGCCGCCCGGCGCCGCTCAGGCTACCGCGCGCTCGGGTGCCAGATGGGCGCGCACCGAGGCCTCGATGCCCGCCGCATCCAGGCCCTGCAGGGCCAGCAGCTTGGCGGGATCGCCGTGCTCGATGAACTCGTCGGGCAGGCCCAGCTGCAGCAGCTGGCGCGTGATGCCGGCGGCCTGCAGCGACTCGGCCACGGCGCTGCCTGCGCCGCCCATGATGCAGCCCTCTTCCACGGTGACGATGAGCTCGTGCGTGGAGGCCACCTGGCGCAGCAGTTCCTCGTCCAGCGGCTTGGCCCAGCGCATGTTGACCACGGTGGCGTCCAGCGCCTCGGCCGCAGCCAGGGCCGGGTACAGCAGGGTGCCGAAGGCCAGGATGGCGACCTGCTTCTTGGCAGACTCGCGGCGCACCTCGCCCTTGCCGAAGGGCAGGCCCTCCAGGCTCTCCAGCGGCGCCACACCCACGCCCGCGCCACGCGGGTAGCGCACGGCCACGGGATGGTCCTGCTCGTAGGCGGTGGTGAGCAGCTGGCGGCATTCGCGCTCGTCGGCCGGGCAGGCCATGCTCATGTGCGGAATGCAGCGCACGAAGGCGATGTCATACGCACCTGCGTGCGTGGCACCATCGGCGCCGACCAGGCCTGCGCGGTCCAGCGCAAAGACCACGGGCAGCTTTTGCAGCGCCACGTCGTGGATCAACTGGTCGTAGCCGCGCTGCAGGAAGGTCGAATAGATGGCGACCACGGGCTTGAGGCCCTCGCAGGCCATGCCGGCCGCGAAGGTGACCGCATGCTGCTCGGCAATGCCCACGTCGTAGTAGCGGCCCGGAAAGCGCTTGTGGAACTCCACCATGCCCGAGCCCTCGCGCATGGCGGGGGTGATGCCCACCAGGCGCTGGTCCTTGTCCGCCATGTCGCACAGCCAATGGCCGAAGACCTGGGTGAAGGTCTGCTTCGGGGGCGTGGCCGGCTTGACCAGGCCCACGCTGGGATCGAACTTGCCGGGGCCGTGGTAGGCCACGGGATCGGCCTCGGCCAGCTTGTAGCCCTGGCCCTTCTTGGTGACCACATGCAGGAACTGCGGGCCCTTGAGGCTCTTGATGTTCTCCAGCGTGGGGATCAGCGAATCGAGGTCATGCCCGTCGATGGGGCCGATGTAGTTGAAGCCGAAGTTCTCGAACAGCGTGGCCGGCACGACCATGCCCTTGGCCTGCTGCTCCAGCCGCTTGGCCAGCTCCAGCAGCGGCGGCACCTGCTTGAGCACGCTCTTGCCCATGTCGCGCGCCTTGGCGTAGAACTGCCCGCTCATGAGCTGGGCCAGGTAGCGGTTGAGCGCGCCCACGGGCGGGCTGATGCTCATGTCGTTGTCGTTGAGGATGACCAGCAGGTTGGCATCGGTCACGCCGGCGTTGTTCAGCGCCTCGAAGGCCATGCCGGCCGTCATGGCGCCGTCGCCGATGACGGCGATGGCGCGGCGGTCCTCGCCCTTTTGCTTGGCAGCCAGGGCCATGCCCAGGGCGGCCGAGATGCTGGTGGAGGAGTGCGCCGTGCCGAAGGTGTCGTACGGGCTCTCGGCGCGCTGCGGAAAGCCCGACAGGCCGCCGAACTGGCGCAGCGAGGCCATGCGCTCGCGCCGGCCCGTGAGGATCTTGTGCGGATAGGTCTGGTGGCCCACGTCCCAGACCACGCGGTCGTAGGGCGTGTCGAACACCGCATGCAGCGCCACCGTCAGCTCCACCGTCCCCAGGTTGGAACTCAGATGCCCGCCGGTCTTGGAGACGCTGTCCAGCACATAGGCACGCAGTTGCTGGGCCAGGGTCTTGAGTTCGGCACGCGACAGACGCCTCAGATCCGCGGGATCGTCGATGGTCTGCAGCAGGGAGTAGGTGTTCGTGGTCATGCTAGATATCTTGATGGCCGCAAGACCATCGCCCATATTTTCGTATCAGTTGCCTGTGGCATCGAACGCCACCCTTGCAAGTAGCGCACCCCCACCAAGGGACACCGAGCAAGGGCCGCCCCGCAGCGAGGGTGTCGTCCCCCTCCCCCGCGAAGCGGGTAGAGAGGGGGAAGGCGCGAAGCGACTCAGGGGGTGCTTCATTGTCAGTGAGTACGGCTCACGACCATGTCGGCCAGTGCCGCCAGGGCCCGCGTGTCCGGCAGGCCGCTGCGCGCCAGCGCCGCGTGCGCCAGGGCGCACAGCTCGTCGGCATGGGCGCGGGCCTGGTCCAGGCCCAGCAGCGAGACGTAGGTCGGCTTGTCGTTGGCCGCGTCCTTGCCGGCCGTCTTGCCCAGGGTGGCCGAGTCGGCCACCACGTCGAGGATGTCATCCACCACCTGGAAGGCCACGCCCAGCGCCTGCCCGTAGTCGGACAGCGCCTGCCAGGCCTGGGCATCCACGCCCTCCTTGCAGGCCGCTCCCATGAGCACGCTGGCATGCAGCAGGGCGCCGGTCTTGAGGCGGTGCATCTCGCGCAGCTGGGCCTCGCTCAGTTGCAGGCCCACGCTGGCCAGGTCGATGGCCTGGCCACCGGCCATGCCCTGCGCGCCTGCGGCACGGCCCAGCAGCCGGCACAGCCGCGCCTGCAGGGCGTCCGGCATGCTGCCGGCCTGATCGGGCTCGGGAACGAGCAGCTCGAAAGCCAGCGCCTGCAGCGCATCGCCAGCCAGCAGGGCCGAGGCTTCGCCGAACTGCACATGCACCGTGGGCTTGCCACGGCGCAGCACGTCGTTGTCCATGCAGGGCATGTCGTCGTGCACCAGCGAATAGGCATGGATCAGCTCCACCGCGCAGCCGGCGCGCACGGCGGCGGGCTGCAGGCCATCCACGGCCTCGGCGGCGGCCCAGACCAGCAGCGGGCGCAGGCGCTTGCCGCCATCGAGCACGGCGTAGCGCATGGCCTCGCCCAGGCCCGCAGGCGCATCCACGCCCACCCATTGCGACAGCGCGCTTTCGGTGCGCGCCAGGCGATCGGTCATCCAGCAGGGGAAATCCAGCGCGCCGGGGCCGGCCGGCTGGGAAACATCGGAAGCGCAAGTCATCACGGCACTCATGGCAATCTTCAATCCTGGCTCCACGGGGCCAGCGTCCCCTCGTCAAGCACCTTGACCTGTTCCTGCACCGCGTCGAGCTGGCCGCGGCAATAGCCGAGCAGCTGCGCCGCGCGCTGGTAGCCTGTCAGCATCTGCTCCAGAGGCAGCTGGCCCGACTCGATCTGCGCGATGAGCTGCTCCAGCTCCTGCAGCGCGGATTCGTAACTGTTGGGCTCGGCAAGAGCCTTGGGAGCAGCCTTGGGCATGGTGCGATGGCGGTGCGTTGTGGGGAACCGACGATTCTAGGCGCCCCTCCATGACCGTGCCGCCAATAACCGGACAGCCCTTGACAGGCGGCATCCGGCGCGCGCAATACACGTACCGGGCATCCGGAAATAACCCCACGGGCTATAATCCCATTCCCCGTCAAACCGGCCCCTTGCCTGGGCATACGGTCGGGCTCATCGACAAGAGACAGCGCCTCGGGCGCCGCTTCTTTTCACGTCGTGAAGCCTGCCTCCATGTCCAGGAACGGCCGGTTTTGCTTTTTCCAATCCCGTGCGCACGCGCACCCTCCCTGTGGGGAGTCTTTAGGTCAGGTCACCCATGTCTGATTTAAGTCTTCAACTGCAGCAGGCCGCAAGCCAACTACCAGTTTCCAGTTACTTCGACCCTGCGTTGTTCCAGCGCGAGTTGGAGACCATCTTTCAACGCGGCCCGCGCTACGTGGGCCACCAACTGGCCGTTCCCGAGATAGGCGACTACTACGCCCTGCCCCAGGAAAAGGAAGGCCGCGCTCTGGTGCGCAATGCCAGGGGGCAGGTGGAGTTGATCTCCAACGTCTGCCGCCACCGCCAGGCCGTGATGCTCAAGGGCCGGGGCAATCTGATGACCGAAGGCAAGGGCCATGCGGGGGGCAACATCGTCTGCCCGCTGCACCGCTGGACCTACAGCACCAGCGGCGAGCTGCTGGGCGCACCGCACTTCAGCCACGATCCCTGCCTGAACCTGAACAACTACCGGCTGCGCGAGTGGAACGGCCTGCTGTTCGAGGACAACGGCCGCGACATCGAGTCCGACCTGGCCGGCATGAAGCTGCGCGAGCAGCTGAGCTTCGAGGGCTTCGTGCTCGACCATGTCGAGATGCACGAGTGCAACTACAACTGGAAGACCTTCATCGAGGTCTACCTCGAGGACTACCACGTGGGCCCCTTCCACCCGGGCCTGGGCAACTTCGTGACCTGCGACGACCTGCAGTGGGAGTTTGCCAAGGAGTACTCGGTTCAGACCGTGGGCGTGGCGCCCGGCTTTGCCCAGCCCGGCTCGGACACCTACAGGAAGTGGCACGACGTGCTGCTGGCCTACCGCAACGGCGAGCTGCCCGAACGCGGCGCGATCTGGCTGACCTACTACCCGCACATCATGGTGGAGTGGTATCCGCACGTGCTCACGGTCTCGACCCTGCACCCGCTGGCGGTGGACCGGACGCTGAACGTGGTCGAGTTCTACTACCCCGAAGAGATCGCGGCCTTCGAGCCCGAATTCGTGCAGGCGCAAAAGGCCGCCTACATGGAGACCTGCATCGAGGACGACGAGATCGGCGAGCGCATGGACGCCGGCCGCAGGGCACTGTATGAGCGCGGCGACAACGAGGTCGGCCCCTACCAGAGCCCCATGGAAGACGGCATGCAGCACTTCCATGAGTGGTATCGCGGCGTGATGGGTGACGCAGCAGTCCCCGCACGCTGATCTGCTCCCGCTCTCCCGACGGCCCGCATTCGTGCGGGCCGTCTGCATTAGGCCGCTGGCATTGGGCCGTCTGCATTGAGCGGCAGGCCTGCTGCCCAGCTCCTCTGAATGCAAGCGCCCTGATGTGCCCAATGGGCAGGGCTGGCGGCGGCAATGCATCCCGAGGCAAGTCCAATGTCTTGGCTTATGCAATACAGTTCCTTGCGCGTGTCCCTGCCACGGCCCTGGGCCGTACGCAGCCAGGCGGCATGCGCCAAAAACAAAACCCAACCCTTTTCTCGTCCAGCGCCGCGGTCCTTGTGCGGCTCTATCCGGTCATTTATATGCAAGCCCTGTGGATGGTGGCGGCCGCATTCGTTTTTGCGGTCATGAGTGTGTGTGTGAAGTTCGCCTCCCAGGATTTCAACGCGGCGGAAATCGTCTTCTACCGCGGGCTGGTCAGCATGGTGGCGCTGTGGTGGCTGGCGCGCCACCAGGGCATCTCGCTGGCCACGCGCTATCCGCGCGAGCATGCCTGGCGCAGCTTCGTGGGCGTGACGTCCATGGGCGCCTGGTTCTACTCCATCGGCCATCTGCCGCTGGCCACGGCGGCCACGTTCAACTCCATGAGCAGCATCTGGATGGCGGTCTTTCTGATCGGCCAGGGCCTGCTGCTGCGCCACCAGCTGCGCCGCCAGCCCGAATCGCATGCGCTGCGCGCGCTGCCGCCGTTTCCCTGGAGCCTGGTCGCCACCGTGGCCCTGGGCTTCGTGGGCGTGATCCTGGTGCTGCGCCCCAGCGCGGCGCCGCAGGAATTCGTGGCCAGCGCGGGCGGCCTGATCGGCGGGGTGTTCGCCGCCATGGCCTATATGCAGGTGGCCACGCTGTCGCGCATGGGCGAGCCCGAGGCGCGCGTGGTCTTCTACTTCGCACTGGGCTCGGCCGTGGCCGGTGCCCTGGCCATGTGCTTCACGGGCGTGTCCGCCTGGCCGGGCTGGCGCGCGCTGTGGCTGCTGCCCGTGGGCGTGCTGGCCGCCGTGGCCCAGGTCTGCATGACGGCGGCCTACGCCTCGGCCAGCAACAGCCGCAACACCCTGGTCGTGGCCAACCTGCAGTATTCGGGCATCGTCTTCGCGGCCCTGCTGAGCCTGGCGATGTTCGGCGAAAGCGTGCCGCTGATCGGCTGGGCCGGCATTGGCCTGATCGTGGCCAGCGGCGCCCTGGCCACGGCCCTGCGTTCGCGCGGCTGACGCCGCCGGCCCGCCTGGGGCCGTCGCATAATGGATCGGATCTTTTGCCGCAGGCGCACCACCGCCTGCACAGGCCTTCGGAGTTCCGCATCCATGACTTCCAACACCTCCTACCAGACCCTGATCTCCGTCCAGGAGCTGGCCGCGCTGCAGGCCAGCGGCCGTCCGCTGATGGTCTTCGACTGCAGCTTCGACCTGACCCAGCCTGCGGCCGGCAAGGCCCAGTACCTGCAGGCCCATGTTCCAGGCGCCGTCTTCGCCGATCTGGACCATGACCTCAGCGCAAAACACGGCGTGCCCGGCGCCCATGGCAGCGTGGCGGCCAGCGAGCAGGCCGCCTCGGGCGGCCGCCACCCGCTGCCCAACCGCGAACGCTTTGCCGTGTGGCTGTCCAGCATCGGTTTTTCCAACGACATGCAGGCCGTGGTCTATGACCGCAACGGTGCCAACCACTGCGGGCGCCTGTGGTGGATGCTGCAATGGGCCGGCCATGGCGATGTGGCCGTGCTCGACGGAGGTCTCCAGGCCTGGCAGGCCGCAGGCCAGCCCGTGGCATCGGGCGAGGAAAGCGCGCGCTTCCAGTCCAACTTCGAGCTGCGCGAGCCGCTGCAGCAACTGGCAACGGCGCAGCAGGTGCTCGATGCACTGGGCAGCGCAGGCCAGACCGTGGTCGATGCTCGCGCCCCGGCCCGCTACCGCGGGGAGGTCGAGCCGCTGGACCCTGTGGCCGGCCACATCCCAGGCGCGCTCAACCGGCCCTTCACCGAGAACATCGCCGCCGACGGCCGCTTCAAGCCTGCCGCCCTGCTGCGCGCGGAGTTCGAACAGCTGCTGGCAGGCCGCGATCCGGCCAGCGTGGTGCACCAGTGCGGCAGCGGCGTGAGCGCGCTGCCCAACCTGCTGGCCATGCGCATTGCGGGACTGCCGCCTGCAAGGCTGTTCGCGGGCAGCTGGAGCGAGTGGTGCAGTGACCCGAAGAGGCCGGTGGAGCGCGGCTAATTCGGCTTATGCCTCCCCTTGGGGAGGCTGCACAATGACAGCACTGTGTCAAAAGGCCGACATGCAACAACGCCACTGCAGCGGCCTGCTCCCAAGCCCCCAGACGGCCTGGCCTGAGCGAAATCGAGTCATCCAAACCTTGCTACAGGTGTAAGGTAAATCTTACAAACGCCGTCTCACAACCAGACATCCGGCGCAGACCTGCCCCGACTTCAACGGCGAAGGGCCCTCCTCCACAATCCATCTCAACAGATCGCAACAGGTTGAACATCTTGTTTCTACCCGGGCGTTGCGGCTGCCGAGATGCAAAGGATGGTCCTATGAACAATGAACAGCTGCTTGCCGAAATCCGCGAAGCCAACCTCACTTACCTGATGCTGGCCCAGACCCTGATCCGCCAGGACAAGGCCGAAGCGGTGTTCCGCCTGGGACTGAACGAAGAATCGTGCGACCTGCTGGCCGCACTGTCGGCAGCCCAGGTGCTGAAGCTGGCCTCGCGCAACACCTTGCTCGCCAGCTTCCGGGTCGACGACGAAATGGTCTGGAGCTTGCTGACCAACCACAGCAGCAACAAGATCGGCAACGGTGCGACCAACACGCTGCACGCCAACATCCTGATGGCCAGCCGCGTCTCCGAAGTCCTCTGATCCGCCTGAAGAACTCTGGAGCCCGCCATGTCCACCCCCGCCAAAAGTGTCCTGAACGAGTCCAAGCAGATCGAGCGCGCCGCCATGCTCATCGAGATGGGTGCACGCATGCAGGTGCTCGAATCCGAGACCACGCTGTCCTACGAGCGCCTGATCCGCCTGTACAAGGAGATCGCCGGCAAGTCGCCTTCCAAGGGCCAGTTGCCGTTCTCGACCGACTGGTTCCTGACCTGGCAGGAGAACATCCACAGTTCGCTGTTCCTGAATATCTACGAATACCTGTCCAAGGGCGCCGAGCTGGATGCCGTTGAACAATTGACCAAGGCCTACCGTCTCTATACCGAGCAGATCCAGGCCGCCGAGCTGGAAGCGCTGCTGTCCTTCACCCGCGCATGGCGCCTGGTGAAGTTCGTCGATGCGCAGATGCTGACCCGCACCCAGTGCACGGTGTGCAAGGGCCAGTTCGTGACCGAGCCCTACGAGAACGAGCGCCACTACCAGTGCGGCCTGTGCAATCCGCCCGCACGCGCCGGCAAGAGCAAGAGCGCCGGCTCGCTGATGCTGCACTGATGATCTGCACTGCGCATCGCACCCGCGATGCCGCCACAGGAATCCAGGAATCTAGACCGTCCCGCCGCCTGCCCTGGCGGCGCAGTCCCTGGCGAACTGCGGCAGTTTCTCGCCCGGCAGGGCGCGGCTGAAGTACCAGCCCTGCACCAGCAGATCGCCCTCGAAGCCCAGGGCCTGCAACTGCGCCTCGGTCTCCACGCCCTCGGCCACCACATTCAGCTGCAGCGCCTCGCAAAAGCGCAGCAGGCCGTCCAGCACCAGCTCGCCCTTGGCATGGCCGCTGGCCACGACGAAGCTGCGGTCGATCTTGATGGCATCCACATCGAACTGGTGCAGGTAGCTCATGGAAGAGAAGCCGGTGCCGAAGTCATCGATGGACACCTTGGCGCCCAGCGCATGGATCTGCCCTATGGCGCGGCGGATCGCCTCCACATCGCCCACCATTTCTTCCTCCGTGATCTCCACGCCGACCTGCCCCCTGGCCTGGGCCAGCAGCAGCATCAGGCGCGAGCAGTACTCGGGCGAGGTCAACGTGGCACCCGACACATTGATGCTGATCGGCATGGCAAAGCCCTCCTGGCGCCAGTGCCGGCTCTGGCGCACAGCAGCGCCCGCCACCCACAGGTCCACCTCGCGCATCAGCCCCGCATCAGCCAGCCAGCGCAGGAAACTGCCGGGCTGCTGCAAGCGGCCCTGCGCGTCCCGCGCGCGCAGCAGGGCCTCGCAGCCCAGGCACAGGCCGCTGCGGTGCGAGACCTGGGGCTGGAATTCCAGGTGGAACTCGTACTCGCTGATGCGACGGATATGCGCCAGCATGGTCTCGCGCCGGGCCTGCGCCTGGTGCGCCTGCACCAGCGGATCGCGCACGATCAGCCCGGCCTCTTCGGGCAGGCGCGAGAACGTGGTGTCCAGCGCGTGCAGCACGATGGCACCGTCGTCCTGGCCCAGCCGGTCGATGGCCCGCACGTAGGGCGCATAGATCAGCGCTCCCAGGGCCGTCAATGCCAGTTGCAGCACCACGGCCGCCATGTCCCCGCCCGTGCTCACATAGGCATTGAAGACCACGGGCGCAGTCAGCGGCAGCACCATGGAGGCCGGTGCCACCCAGCCTGCCTGCACCACCGTGACGGCCACGACCAGGTTGATGGCGGGTACCGCGAGAAACGGCACGAGCAGGCGCAGGTTCAGGATGATCGGCAGCCCGAACAGCAGGATCTCGTTGACGTTGAGCAAGGAGATGGGCAGCGCCGCCAGCGCCAGCACGCGCAGGCCCCGCCCCCGGCAAAACAGCAGCACGGCCAGCGCCAGCGACAGCGTTGCACCGGAGCCGCCGATGAAGACGAAGGAGCCCATCAGCCCGCCGCTGAGCGCCCAGGGCGCCTGCAGCCCCTGCGCCATCGCGGCGGCATTGGCCACCACCGCCTGGTCCAGCACCTGGAAGAAGGGTTGCATGGCGTAGTACCCCTGGACGCCGAAGAACCAGAGCACGGAATTGAGCAGTGCCAGCGTCAGCCCGCTGCGGTAGGGGGTCTCTGGGCCCGCGATGGCCAGCGGCAGTTCGGCCCGCGTGAGATCCGGCAGCACCTGTTGCAGGCCCAGCAGCAGCAGCACGAGCAGCACGGCAACAAGGGCGCCGGGAACGACGAGGTTCATGACCTCGCGCACGTTCTCGCTCACGAAGCCGGTGCGCGCGATGCGCGTCCAGCGCAGCCGGCTCAGGCGCGCCATCAGGGGCACAGTGATCAGGGGGGAGGCGATGGAGATGAACAGCACCAGGGTGGCCGCCGCGCGCGGATGCTCGCTCAGCAGATAAATGGCCATCTGCACATGCGCGAAGCACAGAAAGGTCACCGGCAGGCGCGGCAGCCGGTGGCGTATGGAGAGCATGTAGCCGATGGACGCGGCCACCAGCAGCGGCAGGATGCTGCCGATCTCCGCGTGCAGGCCCGCAAGCACCCGCACCACGGGTTCGGGCTGGCCGGACATCTGCGCCAGCGCCGACAGGATGAGGAACAGGGCCGAGACCAGCAGACAGGGAACCAGCCAGAGCAGGCCCTCGCGTATGGCCCGCATGGAGTTGGCGCCGGCCAGCCTGGCCAGGCGCTGTGTCAGGAACAGTTGCACGTCCGGAAAGCCGGCCCGTGACCTCTTGTTGCCCATGGCTCCCACCCTTTTCTTCCCGGCAGAAGTCAGGCGCTCCTGTCCGGAGCACATCGTACAACGCCGGCCGCAAAGGGCTGTTGCGGCCTCCAGAGAGCAGGATCAGCCCGTGTTGCGCACCCCGGCCGCGATGCCGTTGATGGACAGGTGGATGCCGGTCTTGATGCGCTCATCGGTCTGGCCTGCGCGCCAGCGCCGTACCAGCTCCACCTGCAGATGGTGCAGCGGATCGATGTAGGGGAAGCGATGGCGTATGGAGCGCGCCAGCGCTTCGTTGTGGGCCAGGCGCTGCTTGTCGCCCGTGATGCGCGCCAGCGCATCGACGGTGCTGTGCCACTCGGCCTCGATGGCGCTGAAGATACGGCGGCGCAGGCGCGCGTCCGGCACCAGGTCGGCATAGCGCGAGGCCAGGTTCAGGTCGCTCTTGGCCAGCACCATGTCCATGTTGGACAGCAGGGTACGGAAGAACGGCCACTGGCGGTACATCTTCTGCAGCAGGGCCAGCTGGGCCTTGCCATCCTTGCCAGGCTGGTCGATGAAGGCCTTGACCGCGGCGCCAAAGCCGTACCAGCCCGGCAGCGTGAGCCGGCACTGGCCCCAGCTGAAGCCCCAGGGAATGGCGCGCAGGTCCTCGATCTTCTGCGAGGGCTTGCGCGAGGCCGGGCGCGAGCCGATGTTCAGCTCGGCAATCTCGCGGATGGGCGTGCTGCTGAAGAAGTAGCTGGTGAAGCCGGGGGTCTCGTACACCAGGGCGCGGTAGGCGCCCATGCTGGCGTCGGACAGGAAGGCCGCCGCATCCAGGAAGGCGCGCGTGGCCGGCTTGGTCGGCTGCAGCAGCGTGGCCTCCAGCGTGGCGGCCACCAGGGTCTCCAGGTTGCGCCGGCCGATCTCGGGGTTGGCGTACTTGGAGGCGATCACCTCGCCCTGCTCGGTCAGCCGGATCTGGCCGCGCACCGTGCCCGGGGGCTGGGCCAGGATGGCCTGGTAGCTGGGGCCGCCGCCCCGGCCCACGGTGCCGCCGCGGCCATGGAACATGCGCAGGCTGATGCCATGGCTGTCGGCCAGCTCGTCGAACAGCTCGACCAGCGAGATCTCGGCGCGGTACAGCTCCCAGTTGCTGGTGAAGATGCCGCCGTCCTTGTTGCTGTCGCTGTAGCCCAGCATGATGTCCTGCTCGCCGCCGCTGCGCTGCACCATGGCCGCCACGCCGGGCAGCTGGAAGTAGCGGCGCATGATGGGCGAGGCGCTTCGCAGGTCGCCAATGGTCTCGAACAGCGGCACGACGATCACATCGCAGATGGCGCCGTCGTCCAGCGTGCCGCGCAGCAGCCCGGCCTCCTTTTGCAGCAGCAGCACCTCCAGCAGGTCGCTGACCGATTCGGTGTGGCTGATGATGCAGTGGCGTATGGCCTCGGCGCCCAGGGCCGCGCGCAGGCGGCGCGCGGTCTCGAAGATGGCCAGTTCGCCGCGCGCATGCTCGGAATAGTCGGCGCCCACCACGCGCAGCGGCCGCGCCTCTTCCAGCAGGCGCACCAGCAAGGCGCACTTGGCGTCTTCCTGCAGGCCCGAGTAGTCGGGCTCCAGGCGCGCGGCAGCCAGCAGCTCGGCCACCACTTCCTCATGCTTGTCCGAGCTTTGGCGCAGGTCCACCGTGGCCAGGTGGAAACCGAAGACCTGCACGGCGCGCATCAGCGGGCGCAGACGCTGGGGTGCCAGCACCTCGCCGTGGTTGCGGCTCAGGGAATCATCGATGACGCGCAGGTCGGCCAGGAATTCCTCGGGCGAGGCATAGGCGTTCTGCGGCGCCACGGCATGGCGCGCAGCCTCGCCGCCCGTCAGCCCCTTGAGCGTGGCCGCCAGGCGCGCGTAGATGCCGGTGAGCGCGCGGCGGTAGGGCTCGTCGGAGCGGTGCTCGTTGGTGTCGGGCGAGCGCTCTGCCAGGGCCTGCATCTCGGTGGACACATCGGTCAGGCGCTGGGACAGCGACAGCTCGCCGCCCAGGTAGTGCACCTCACGAAGATAGTGGCGCAGCGCCACGTCGGCCTGGCGCGACAGCGCCAGCTCAAGGCTCTGGGCCGTGACATTGGGGTTGCCGTCACGGTCGCCGCCGATCCAGTGGCCCATGCGCAGGAAGCTGTGCACGGGCAGGGTGTTGCCCAGCTCCTGCTCCAGCTGCGCATACAGCTTGGGGATCTCGCGCAGGAAGGTGGCTTCGTAGTAGGACAGCGCGTTTTCGATCTCGTCGGCCACGGTGAGCTTGGAGTAGCGCAGCAGGCGTGTCTGCCACAGCTGGCTGACGCGGGCACGCAGCTGGGCCTCGTTGCGCTCCAGTTCACGCGGGGTGAGCGCGTCCTTGGCGCTGTTGTACAGCTGGGCGCGGGCCACGATGTCCTCGCGTGCGGCCAGCAGTTGGGAGATGTCGCGCTCGGCCACCAGAATGCTCTGGCGCTGCACTTCCGTGGGGTGGGCCGTGAGCACGGGTGCCACATAGCTCTTGGCCAGCGTCTGCGCCACGGTGCCGGCCGAGATGCCGGCCCAGCGCAGGCGCGCCAGCGCCACTTCGATGCTGCCTTCCTGGGTGTTGCCCGCGCGCTCGTGCACGGCGCGGCGGCGGATGTGGTGGCGATCCTCGGCGAGGTTGGCCAGATGGCTGAAATAGGTGAAGGCGCGGATCACGCTCACCGTCTGGTCCGTCGTCAGGCCCTTGAGCAGACGCTTGAGCGCGCGGTCGGCGGTCTCGTCGGCATCGCGGCGGAAGGTCACCGACAGCTGGCGCACCTGCTCGATCAGCTCGAAGGCCGCCACGCCTTCCTGCTCGCGGATCACATCGCCCAGAATGCGCCCCAGCAGGCGTATGTCCTCGATCAGCGGCAGGTCCTTGTCCGTCTTGCGGACAGGCTTGTCATCACGCCTGTCATCTCGCGCATTGCTCTTGCGGGGGGCGGTGGCCATCAACGAATCTCCTGGAATCGGTCAGCGTATCGGTTTGCTTGGGCTTCGGTCCTGGTGCCGGGTTTACTGCGGCGCAGCATGCTAGCATCCCGCGCTCCCCCCGAGGCACCTGATGAACACCAAACCACTTCTCCCCCACTCCATCGTGATCGCCACGCGCGAGAGCCAGCTGGCACTGTGGCAGGCCGAGCATGTCCAGGCGCTGCTGCGCGCCCGGGGGCATGAAGTGGAATTGCTGGGTATGACCACCAAGGGCGACCAGATCCTGGACCGCACGCTGTCCAAGGTGGGCGGCAAGGGCCTGTTCGTCAAGGAGCTGGAAGTGGCGCTGGAAGAAGGGCGCGCCCACATCGCCGTGCACTCGCTCAAGGACGTGCCCATGGAGCTGCCCGAAGGCTTTGTGCTGGCCTGCGTGATGGAGCGCGAAGACCCGCGCGACGCTTTTGTCTCCAATCGCTACGCCACGCTGGCCGAGCTGCCGCAGGGCGCCGTCGTCGGCACATCGAGCCTGCGCCGCCAGGCACTGCTGCAGGCCCTGCGCCCCGACCTGAAGATAGAGCCGCTGCGCGGCAACGTGAACACCCGCCTGCGCAAGCTGGACGAAGGCCACTACGACGCCATCGTGCTGGCCGCCGCAGGCCTGATGCGCCTGGGCCTGGCCGACCGCATCCGCGCCAGGTTCGAGCCCACCGGCATGCTGCCGGCCGCAGGCCAGGGCGCGCTGGGCATCGAGGTGCGCGCCGACCGCCAGGACCTGATCGACGCGCTGGCCCCGCTGGCCCACCAGACCACCTGGCTGACCGTGACCGCCGAGCGCGCCGTCAGCCGCTGCATGGGCGGCAGCTGCTCCATGCCGCTGGCGGCGCACGGCACATTCGACGGCCAGCAACTGCGCCTGGACGCAGCCTGGGGAGACCCGGAAGGCCGGCTGCCGCTGGTGCAGGTGCACGCCGACGCCACCGTCACCGACTTCGCCAGCGCCGACGCGCTGGGCCAGCACGTGGCTGCGCTGCTGCAGGCGGCGGGCGCCCAACCGGCCCCCAAGCTCTAGACGGCACGCCCACATGCCACCGCGCATACTCGTCACCCGCCCGGCCCATGACGCAGCCGCGTGGGTGGATGCGCTGCAGGCTCGTGGCCTGCCGGCCCAGCCGCTGGCGCTGATGGCCATAGGCCCCTGCCGCGATGCGACCACGCAACAGGCCTTGCAGGCCGCCCGCAACGCGCTGCGCGAAGGCCGGGGCTACCGCGCCGTGATGTTCGTCAGCGGCAATGCCGTCCAGCATTTCTTCGGCACCGACCCCGCACAGCTTCCGGCCTCCACCCGCGCCTGGACGCCCGGCCCCGGCACCGCCCAGGCGCTGCTGGCCCTGGGCATTGCGCCAGCACAGATCGACGGCCCGCCACCGGACGCCGCCCAGTTCGAATCCGAAACGCTATGGCAGCGCGTGCATGACCAGATCCATGCGGGCGACCGCGTGCTCATCGTGCGCGGCGACAGCCAGGCAGGAGCGCCCAGGACCGTGCCGGCCACGGCAGGCGCCGGCCGCGATTGGCTGGCCGCCCGACTGCGCGAGGCAGGTGCCCAGGTCGAAATGCTGGCCGTCTACCAGCGCGAACTGCCTGCCTGGGATGCAGCCCAGACGGCACTGGCACGCCTGGCGGCCGAAGATGGCTCGCTCTGGCTGCTCAGCAGCGCCGAATCCGTTGCCAACCTGCAACAGCTCTTGCCCGGCCAATCGTGGCAAAAGGCGCGAGCGCTTGCTACGCACGAGCGAATCGCCGCCCAGGCCAGACAACTGGGATTCGGATATGTCAAGCAATGTCGGCCGGCTCTGGAGGACGTGGTTGCGTCGATAGAATCGACGCCATGAGTTCCGACGCAGCGCAAGACCGCCCCACCCCGCAGGACCTGACGCCACCAGCCTCCGCCGCAGCATTCGCTGCCGGCTCCGCCCAAAGCAGCCCCGCTGCAGACCTGCGCAGCGGCTCCTCTGCCCTGGTCCTGGGCGTGGGCGCCGTGGCCGTGGCGGCGCTCATTGCCTGCGGCATGCTCTGGCAGCGCCTGGGCAATATCCAGGAACAATTGGCCCGCCAGTCCGCGCAGTCCGGCTCCCAGTCGGTCGAGGCCCGCACCCTGGCGCGCGACGCCCAGGACCTGGCCCGCGACAGCGCGGCGCGCACCTCGGTCATGGAAGCGCGCATTGCCGAGCTGTCGCTGCAGCGCACGCAGCTCGACGAACTCCTGCAAAGCATGTCGCGCTCGCGCGACGAGAACCTGGTGGTGGACATAGATTCCTCCATCCGCCTGGCCCAGCAGCAGGCCGAGCTGTCCGGCAGCCTGCAGCCGCTGGTGGCCACGCTCAAGAACGCCCGCCAGCGCATAGAGCGCGCCGCACAGCCCCGTCTGGCTCCCGTGATGCGGGCGCTGGACCGCGACCTGGAGCGGCTGGCCCGCATGAGCGTGACCGACACCGCCGGCCTGCTCACCCGCATCGAGGACCTGGTGCGCCTGGTCGACGAGATGCCCCTGCTCAACGCCGTGGCCCAGCCACGCGCCAGCCGCCATCGCGGCGTGGCCGGCCAGGCGGCCCGCCAGCCCGAGCCCGCCCCCATCGAGGGCAGCCCCACCGAGTGGAGCTGGTGGCAGTCCTGGGGTGAGCGCGGCTGGACGGCCGTGCGCGAAGAGGCCCAGGACCTGCTGCGCGTCAGCCGCATCGACCACCCGGACGCCATCTTGCTGGCGCCCGAGCAGGCCTATTTCCTGCGCGAGAACCTCAAGCTCAAGCTGCTGAACTCGCGCCTGGCCCTGCTGTCGCGCCAGTGGGATGCGGCGCGTGCCGACTTGGCCGCCTCGGGCATGGCCGTGAACAAATACTTCGATCCTGCCGCGCGCCGCACCCAGATCGTGCAGGCCCAGCTGCAGCAGATCCAGGCCAATCTGCGCACCACCGAACAGCCGGCGCTGCAGGAAACCCTGGCGGCGCTGGCAACAGCCGCCGCAGGCCGCTGAGCAGCCGGGAGACAGACGAATGCGCGCTGCACTGTGGTTGATCGGTTTGTTCGGCATGGCCGTTGCGGCCGCCTTGTTCGCGGGCTCCAACCAGGGCACGGTGACCCTGTTCTGGGCGCCCTACCGGCTGGACCTGTCCCTGAACCTGGCCATTGCCATCATCGTGCTGGCCTTCGTGCTGCTGTATGCCGCGCTGCGCGCCCTGGCTGCGCTGCTGCAGATGCCGCACCAGGCACGGCGCTGGCGCAGCCAGCAAAAAGAGCGCGCCATGCACCACAGCCTGCTGGAAGCCCTGTCGCACCAGCAGGCCGGCCGCTTCCTGCGCGCACGCAAGTCGGCACTGGCCGCGCTGGCGATGGAGGAGTCCCTGGCCGAGGCACATGCCGCCGTGCCACACGGCACGCGGCTGCGTGCAGCCGCCCACATGGTGGCCGCCGATGCCTCCCACGCCCTGCAGGACAGCCCGCAGCGCGACCACCACTGGCGCGAAGTCCTGGCCAATGCACCGGCCCAGGGCAATGCCCAGGAGCAGGAAATGCGCGAAGGCGCCCAGATGCGCGCCGCGCGCTGGGCCCTGGACGACCGCGACGCAGTTGACGCGCTGCGCCGCCTGGCCGAACTGCCCCAGGGCGCGGCACGCCGCACGATCGCGCTGCGCATCCGCCTGAAGGCCTCGCGCCTGGCCGGCCAGACATCGACGGCGCTGGACACGGCGCGCCTGCTGGCCAAGCACCGCGCCTTCTCGCCAGCGGCCGCCGCCAGCGTGGTGCGCGGCCTGGTGCTGGAGAGCATCAACGAGGCACGCGACACCACGCAGCTGCAGCACTTCTGGCTGTCGCTGGACGGTGAGGAACGTGCCATGCCCGAGATCGCGCTGCCGGCCGCATCGCGCCTCATGGCCCTGGGCGGCGAGGCCGCGCAGGCCCGCGCCTGGCTGCTGCCCGTGTGGGAACGCCTGCTGTCCCATGCCGGCCCGCGCAGCGAATCGCATCTGCCGCGCCTGGTCCAGGTGCTGGAGCCCTGCCTGGACGGCCTGGACGGCAGCTGGCTGGCACGCATCGAGGCGGCCACCAACAGCCATCCGCGCGAACCCCGCCTGCAATACCTGGCCGGCATGGCCTGCGTGCAGCGCCAGCTCTGGGGCAAGGCCCAGCAACTGCTGCTGCGCGCTGCGCCCCATCTGCAGGAAAGCGCACTGCGCACCCGTGCCTGGCAGCGCCTGGCCCTGATGGCCGAGCACCGGGGCGATGCCGACGCAGCCGCCGCCGCCTGGAAGCAGGCGGCGCAGGCCGTGGTCATGCTGCCCGCCGATCCCGCCCGGCCCTGAACTCCTGCAGCCCGCGCGTAACGCGGGTACTGCGGGTACCACCGGTGCTGCGGCCTTCATCTTTTTTGAATTGAGCCGTCAATACCGCTGAACTCTTTTGGATTTGCCGCTTCCTACACTGCACGTTGTCCGCAGTGCACGAAGTTCTCGCAGAGCGCACCGCACCCTTTTTGCCATCCAGGGCCCCTTCACAGGGGCCCTGAACGGTTCCAAAGCCTGCCGCCATCCATGACAGAGTCCTCAGCCCGCGCCAACGCGCCAGCAAAATCCTCCTTCAGAGCCACGCGCTATACCGGCGTGGCCATGGCCGCCCACTGGGTGCTGGCCCTGGGCCTGATCGCCGCCCTGGGCCTGGGCTGGTACATGACCGGCCTGCCGTTCTCCCCTTCGCGCCTGAAGCTGTACAACTGGCACAAGTGGCTGGGCGTCACGCTTTTGTCGCTGAGCCTGCTGCGCCTGCTCTGGCGCGTCACCCACCGCCCGCCCGAGCTGCCGCCCGCCGTGGCCCGTGCCATGCCGCAATGGCAGCACTGGGCCCACAACGGCACCCACCACGCCATGTACCTGCTGTTCTTCGCCGTGCCCCTGCTGGGCTGGGCCTACAGCTCGGCGGCCGGCTTTCCCATCGTCTTCCTCGGCATGCTGCCCCTGCCTGACTTCGTGAGCGCCAGCCCCGAACTGGCGGAAACCCTCAAGCCCCTGCACGGCTGGGCGGCCTGGGCCCTGGTCGTGCTGATTGCCATGCATGTGGGCGCCGCCCTCAAGCACCAATTCATCGACCGCGACGGCCTGATCTCCCGCATGCTGCCGGGCCGCGCCTGAACCTTTCGCCAACCTTTCGCCAACCTCTCGCCAGCCAGGGCCGGTGTCCATCCGGCCCCAGCAACCCCTGACCGGATTTTCCCGACCCCTAGGAGTTTCGCCATGCGCTTTTCCTCCACGCTGACCACCATCGCCCTGGCCGCTGCGGCCCTGGCTTCCCAAGCGGCACTGGCCGAGCAAAAGCTCGTCCCCGCCCAGAGCGCCGTGAACTTCACGGCCAAGCAGATGGGCGTGCCCCTGCAGGGCCACTTCAAGAAGTTCGATGCCCAGGTCCAGTTCGACACGGCCAAGCCCGACACCAGCAAGATCCGCTTCACCGTGGACACCGGCAGCGCCACCATGGGCGCCAAGGAAACCGACGCCGAACTGCCCAAGGCGGATTGGTTCAACGTCGCCAAATTCCCGCAGGCCGTGTTCGACTCCACCGCCGTCAAGGCGCTGGGCGGCGGCAAGTACCAGGTGGACGGCAAGCTCAGCATCAAGGGCCAGGTCCAGAACGTGAGCATTCCCGTGCAACTGGCCCAGTCCGGCACCACGACCACGGCCACCGGCACGCTGCCGCTCAAGCGCCTGCAATTCAAGATCGGCGAAGGCGAATGGGGCGATACCTCCATGGTGGCCGACGAGGTGCAGGTGCAGTTCAAGCTGGCATTGACCGGCGTGGGCAAGCTGTAAGCCGCGTCCCTGCCCAAGATCGGCCATTTTCTTTCCCGTTTCGTGCAACCCCAACCTAGGAGTTCTTTCATGCGCACTTCCGTGTTTGCCCTGGCCATTGCCGGCCTGTTTGCCACCGCTGTCCAGGCTGCTCCCGCAACCTACGCCATCGACCCGACGCACACCTTCGCCACGTTCGAGATCGACCACAACGGCGCCTCGACCAACCGCGTGCGCTTCGACAAGAAGAGCGGCACCGTGGAATTCGACCGTGACGCCAAGGCCGGCAAGGTCGAAGTCGTGCTGGAAATGGAATCGCTGAGCTCGGGCACCGCCGCCTTCGACAAGCACCTCAAGAGCGCCGACATCTTCAACGTGGCCAAGTTCCCCCAGGCCAAGTTCGTCTCCGACAAGTTCGTCTTCGACGGCGACAAGCTCAAGGAAGTCACCGGCCACCTGACCATCCTGGACAAGACCCAGCCCGTGACCATCAAGGCCAACAAGTTCACCTGCTACCCCAACGCCATGCTGCAAAAGCGCGAGACCTGCGGCGGCGACTTCGAAGCCGTGATCGACCGCACCGCCTTCGGCGTGAACTACGGCGTGGACTATGGCTTCCCCAAGCAAGTGCGCCTGGTGATGTCCATCGAAGCGGTCAAGCAGCAGTAAATCCGCATTCGCCGCAGTGCCTTTCAGGGCGCTGCCGCCCAAAGCCCGTGATCCGCAAGCCGGTCACGGGCTTTTTTTTGCCTTTTCTGAATTCCCGGAAAAGACCTTGCCAATGCCCTCCATTCGCACCCGCTCCACAGAGGAACAGCGGGCACATTGGCGGCCTTTGCAAATGCATCAAATTGATAGCGATTTCACGGTCATTGAGAAGTCGCAGCATAACGATTCCTCGATATCGATAGATACAAATAGACATACTCCAAAAAACTTACTTTAAATTTCATTTTCCGATCACTCCCTGGCATTCACCCATGAAGCAGATCTCCATTGCCCCCGCCGTTGTCGCCGCCATTGCCGCCCATTCATTCCCAATGGCCGCCAATGCCCAGAGCATCACGGTCGCTCCGGCTGCCGCCGTCGCGGCAACCGCGATTCCGGTGGACAACCCTTGGAGTCTGTTGGCCCTTGCCATAGGGCTGGCCATGGCCGCCTGGCTGGTGCTGCGCAACCGGCAGCACCGGGCGCTCTTCATGGCGCTGTGCACCAGCGCCATCGTGTGCGCCACGCTGTGGCACAGCCCCGATCTGCGTGCCCAATTGACGGGCAGCTTTACCAACCCGGCGGGCGAGACACGGCCATTGCTCGTTGCGCAAATTGTCAATGGCGGCAATATCAATGGATTTTCTGCAGAAGATTTCACCAATGATTCCGGTGTGGCACTGAAAATCACCGCCATTCAGCCACCGAATTTGAATCAGTGTTTTCCCTCGGGCTTCACCCATCTCATGCCGCCAGGGGCACCGCCCGCATCGCCCCCGCCTCTTTGCGCCGTGGGCAACACCATTGCGCCCAATGGCACATGCCGGGTGAATGTGGAAACCATTTGCCGCGCCGAGGCAGCCCAGGCCACGGCCGGCGCCAGCCCCACCACGCTCAGCGTTCCCGGCGCCGGCCTGTCATTTGCCGCAGGCAGCACCGGCACGGTGAACGTCAGCAACAGCGGCGGCTCGGCAGCGCTCAATGTGCAGGCCACCATTCCCGCAGGCAGCGGCATCACCATCTCCTCCAACAGCTGCGCGGCAACACTGCCTGCGGGCTCCAGCTGCGCCATCACCCTGACGGCACCCGCAGCGGAAGGCCCGACCACCGTCAGCATTGCCGGCAGCAACGCCGCAGCCACCACCACCCCGGTCACCGTGACAGGTGGCCCGGCCCCGACCACCACGCTGAGCATTCCCGCCACGCCGCTGTCGTTTGCGGCGGGCAGCACGGGATCGGTGACCATCACCAACAGCGGCGGCGCAAATGCGCTCAATGTGCAGGCCAGCATTCCTGCGGGCAGTGGCATCACGGTGTCCAACACCACCTGCCCTGCCGCCCTGGCACCCTCTGCCAACTGCACGATCACGTTGACCGCCCCCTCGGCGGAAGGCCCGACCGCCATCGGCTTCGGCGGCAGCAATACGGCGTCCACTTCCGTGCCGGTCACGGTGTCGGCAACCGGCACGCCCACCACGCTGAACATTCCTGCGACGTCCGTGTCCTTCGGAGCGGGCGGCGCCGGCTCGGTGACCATCACCAACAGCGGCAGCGCACCTGCGCTCAATGTGCAGGCCGGCATTCCAGGGGGCAGTGGCATCACGGTGTCCAACACCACCTGCTCCGCCATCCTGGCTCCCTCGGCCAGCTGCACGATCACGCTGACAGCCCCCTCGGCGGAAGGCCCGACCCCCATCGGCTTCGGCGGCAGCAACACGGCTTCCACGTCCGTGCCCGTCACGGTGACGACTGCCGTCCTGCCCGCCACGCTGACCATTCCCTTGGCGTCCCTGTCCTTCGGAGCGAACGGTGCTGGCTCGGTGACCATCACCAACAGCGGCAGCGCACCTGCGTTCAATGTGCAGGCCAGCATTCCGGCGGGCAGTGGCATCACGGTGTCCAACACCACCTGCGCCGCCATCCTGGCTCCCTCGGCCAATTGCACGATCACGTTGACTGCCCCTTCGGCCGAGGGCCCGACCAACATCGGCTTCGGCGGCAGCAATGCGCCCGCCGCTACCGCACAGGTCACGGTCACCGCACCCGTCGCGCCAACCGCGCCTACCGTTCCCCCTGCACCCGTGCTGTTCGGCGCCTACGGCGCAGGCTCGGTGACCATCACCAACAACGGAACGGCGCCCGCGTTCAACCTGCGGGCCATCATTCCGGTCGGCAGCGGCATCATGGTGGCCTCCTCCACCTGCCCGGCGTCACTGCCGGTGGGCGCAAGCTGCACCATCACACTGACGGCGGCAGGACCGGAAGGCCCCACGAACATCAGCGTTGGCGGCAGCAACACGCCGGCCACGGCCGTGCCTGTGACAGTGACTGTCCCCGTCACGCCGACTACGCTGAACATTCCCACCACCCCCGTCTCCTTCGGCACTGGCGGTGCAGGCTCGGTGACCATCAACAACGGTGGAAGCGCACCCGCGTTCAACGTACAGGCCAACATTCCGGCCGGCAGCGGCATCACGGTGTCCAACTCCACCTGCGCCGCCATCCTGGCCCCCGCTGCCAGCTGCACGATCACGCTGACGGCCGCTGCGGCCGAAGGTCCGACCGCCATCAGCTTCGGCGGCAGCAACACGCCGGCCACGACCGTGCCGATCACGGTGACAGCCCCCGTCGCACCCACCACGCTGAACATTCCCACGACCCCCCTGTCGTTCGGCACCAGCGGCGCAGGCGCGATCACCATCGTCAACAACGGAACTGCACCCGCGTTCAATGTGCAGGCCACCATTCCGGCCGGCAGCGGCATCGCGGTGTCCAACACCACCTGCCCCGCCATCCTGGCCCCCGCTGCCAGCTGCACGATCACGCTGACGGCCACTGCGGCCGAAGGTCCGACCGCCATCAGCTTCGGCGGCACCAACACACCGGCGACGACGGTGCAGGTCACGGTGACGGCCCCCGTCACGCCGACCACGCTGGACATTCCCGCCGCACCCGTGTCGTTTGGCACCAGCGGAGCGGGCACGGTGACCATCACCAACAACGGGTCCGCACCGGCGTTCAACGTGCAAGCCACCATTCCGGTCGGCAGCGGCATCACGGTGGCGTCCAGCACCTGCCCTATCTCCCTGCCCCCCGGGGCCGACTGCACGATCACGCTGACGGCTGCGGCCGCAGAAGGCCCGACCGCGGTCAGCTTTGGCGGCAGCAACACGCCCACCACGACCGTGCAGGTCACGGTGACGGTGCCCGTTCCCACCGCCACGCTCTCGATACCCGGCGCTCCGCTGTCGTTCGCTGCGGGCGGTTCGACAACGGTCCTTATCAGCAACACCGGCGCTTCTGCGGCCTTCAACGTGACCGCCACGGCGCCGGCCGGTAGCGGAATCACCGTGCAGTCGAACACGTGCGGTGCCGCACTCGCCTCTCTGGCCAGCTGCGGCATCACCCTGACTGCGGCCGCCGCCGAAGGCCCCACGGCCATCAGCTTCGGCGGCAGCAATACGCTGGCCACGACCGTGCCGGTCACGGTGACGGCGCCCGTCACGCCGACCACGCTGGGTATGTCCACCACGCCCGTGTCGTTCAACACAGGGGCAACGGGCTGGGTGACCATCACCAACAACGGTGGGGCCCCTGCGCTCGACGTTCAGGCCACGATTCCGGTAGGCAGCAGCATCACGGTGTCGGCCAACACCTGTGGTTCATCGCTGGCAGCGGGGGCCAATTGCACGATCACGCTGACTGGAGCCACACCGGAAGGTCCGACGGCCATCAGCTTCGCTGGCAGCAATACCCCGGCAACGTCCGTGCAGTTCACCGTGACGGCGCCCAGCACCACGACCACGCTGGGGATCTCTGCACCAACTCTGACGATTGCTTCTGGCGGCACAGGCTCCGTGACCATCACCAACACGGGATCGAATGCCGCCACCGGCATCGGCGCCACCATCCCCGGCGGCAGTGGGCTGTCCGTTTCCGGCAACACCTGCGGGCTGTCGCTGCCGGCCGGGGGGACCTGCACGGTGACCTTCACCGCAGGTGCGGACGAGGGGCCGACCAATGTCACCATCCAGGGCAGCAACACCGACACCGCAGCCTTGTCGATCACGGTCTCGGGTTCCATCGACATTGGCGCCTACCACCTCGATGGCAGCTGTGGTGTGCTTGGCGTCCTTGGCCCCGGCTTCACCCTCACGGCAGGCTCTGCGCCGCTTCCCGTCGGCACCACGGTGACCATCACCGGTTCGGGAGTTGCCAACATCGGTGTGTTCAGTGTGACGGGAGGCACAGCCAGTGTGTCGGTGCTTTCCCCAACCTCCCGCCAGGTCACCCTGACCTCGGCACTGCCGGCAGGGGCCACGATCGCGTTCAGAACCACGCTGTCCATCAGCGTCGCCTTCACGCTGAATGGCTCGACGACGCTGCCCAACGGCTATGCGGGCACAGGCGGGAAGCCCGCTGGCAGCGTGAGTTCCACGCTCATTCTCTGCAGCGCCACCTGATTGCAGGCGCTACGGCAATACCCGGAAACCTCAGCGTCGGCAAGGCGGGGCCTCGAAGGCCCCGCCTTTTTTCTGTCCATCCCGCACCACACCTGCCAGCCTGCGCACCCCTTGCTCGATGGCCTGCGGCTGCAGGCTCGCATAGCCCAGGACCAGCCCGGCGCAGGACTGGCGGCGATGGGCATCACCGGCCGCATAGAGCGGCGAGATGGGGCGAACGCCCACGCCACGCTCTCGCGCCAACCGCACCAGGGCAATCTCATCGCGCTGATGCACGGCAGGCACCCAGGCCACCACATGCAGGCCGGAGGCCGAGCCTTCGACCTGCACCGCGCCCGGCAGGTGCCGCTCCAGCGCCTGCAGCAATGCCGCCCGCCGGCCTTCGTTGCGGCGGCGGGCAGCGCGCACATGGCGCTCGTAGCTGCCGTCCTCGATCAGCGCGGCCAGCACCAGCTGGTCCAGGCGCGGCGCATGCCGGTCGGCCAGCCGCCGGGCTTCCCGGAACACGGGCACCAGGGACGGCGGCAGCACCAGGTAGCCCATGCGCATCTGCGGGGACAAGGCCTTGGAGAAGGTGCCGACATGGATGACGCAACCCACCTCGTCAATGGACTGCAGGGCGTCGATGGGGCGCAGCCCGTAGCGGAATTCGCCGTCGTAGTCGTCCTCCAGAATCCAGGCACCCGTGGCGCGCGCCCAGGCCAGCAGTTGCTGCCTGCGGCCTATGGGCAGCACGCCGCCCAGCGGAAACTGGTGCGAGGGCGTGACATAGGCCAGCCGCGCCTGGCGACCGGCCAGCGCCGAGGTATCCAGGCCATGTTCATCGACGGCCATTTCCTGCAGGCGCGCGCCCTGGGCCTCGAACACGCGGCGCGCCATCAGGTAGCAGGGCTCTTCCATCAGCACGGTCTCGCCCGGATCGACCAGCACGCGCGCGCACAGGTCGATGGCCTGCTGCGAGCCCTGCACCACCACGATCTGATCGGCCGAACAGACAAGCCCCCGCGCCCTGCGCAGATAGCCTTGCAGCGCCATGCGCAGCGCCGGCTCGCCTTCGGGCGCGTCGTAGGACAGGGAAGACTGGCGCTGCACGATGGCGCGGTTGTAGGCGCGCCGCCAGGCCAGCGTGGGAAAGTCGTCAAAGGCAAGGGCGCCGTAGAGAAAGTCGATCGGGGCCGGCCCACCATCGCCTGCTGCCGGCGGCAGGGCTGACGCCAGCGCATCCACCCGCTGCCCATAGGAAGACAGCCGGGGACGGCCATGCTGCTGGGCCGCTGCCGGCATGCTGCGCGCACGGCTGCGCTGCGCCGCGCCAGCCGCCACGCGCGCCCTGCTGCCTGGAGCAGTCTCCAGATAGCCTTCGGCCGCAAGCTGCTCGTAGGCGGCCGTGACGGTGGTGCGCGACACGCCCAGGTCCAGCGCCAGGGCGCGGGTGGAGGGCAGGCGTGCGCCCACGGCCAGGCTGCCGTCGGCCACCTGTGATTTCAGCCATTCGTGGAGGGTGCGGGCGCCGGGCGCTGCACCGGCATGGAGGGTGAAAGCGGATTTCAACTGGTCTGCCAAAAAATCGCGAAACTGGATTTTTCATTGTGCCAGGGATGGTGGATAGTCCGGTTTCCCCCGATGCCGGCACACCAGCCCAGGAAGCGCCCATGTACACGCCCGCCCATTTCTCCCTCACCGATTCCGACAGCCTGCACGGCCTGATCCGCAGCCACCCCCTGGGCACGCTCGTCACCCAGGCCAACGGCGTGCTGGACGCCAACCATCTGCCGTTCCTGCTGGATGCGGACCCAGGGGAGATGGGCACGCTGAGCGCCCATGTGGCCCGCGCCAATCCCATCTGGCAGCAGTGCCGCGACGGCGCCGAGGTGCTGGTCGTCTTCCGTGGTGCCGAAGGCTATATCTCGCCCAGCTGGTATCCAAGCAAGCACGAGACGCACCGCCTGGTGCCCACCTGGAACTACGAGGCCGTGCATGTGCACGGGCAAATAAGCATCCATGACGACGAGAGATTCGTGCGCGGCCTGGTCGGGCGGCTCACGCGGGTCCATGAGGCATCGCAGGCCCAGCCCTGGAAGATGTCCGACTCGCCGCGTGAATTCATCGACGGCATGCTGCAGGCCATCGTCGGCCTGCAGATCCGCATCACCCGCCTGGAGGGCAAGGCCAAGCTCAGCCAGAACCGGCAGGCCCGCGACCTGGAAGGCGCCATCGGCGCGCTGCGCGAGCGCGGACAGGAGCCGCTGGCCGGTGCCATGGATGCGGCGCCGCGCATCTAGCGCCTGCCACCCTCACACAGATTGCCAACCACCGATGTACACATCCACCTTCACCTTCGCGCCGGGCGAATACGACGCGCCATTCCATGCCCTTGACGGCCGGATCGCCGAGATCGCCCGCGCCATCCCCGGCTACCTGGGCGAAGAGGCCTGGGAGAACCCCGCCACGGGCCAGGTCTCCAACGTCTACTACTGGCAGACCTGGGAGGCGCTGCAAGAGCTGATGCGCCACCCTGCGCATATCGAGGCCAAGCGGCAGCAGGCGCGCTGGCTCAAGGGCTACCAGGTGGTGATCGCCCAGGTGGTGGGCAGCTACGGCGATGGCGGGATAGCGCACCCGCTGGCCACCGCTGCGCAAGGCACTGCGCACCCGGCTCGCTGACCGAACCCGCTTTTGGCCCGATGATGGCGGCCATGCGATGGCGTTTTGATCCTTTTTCCCTGGCGTGGGCGGTGGCCCTGTTTGTCTTGCTCGTGCTGCTGGCCACCGTCGGCGCGCACTGGGGCTGGGTGCGCAGCTTCTTCGGCGACGTGATGGCCGTGGCCTGGGTCTATGCCGTGTTCAAGACCGTGATCGCCGCGCGCGTGCTGCCGCTGGCGTCGGCCGCACTGTGCGTGGGCCTGCTGGTGGAACTGGGCCAGTTCCTGGCATCGACCTTCCAGTTGCACATTCCCAACCGCGCTTTGCGTATCGTGCTGGGCAGCACGGCCGACTGGTGGGATGTGCTGGCCTATGTGATGGGTTTTGCAGCCGTGCTGGCGGTGGAGGCTGCGTTCCGTGGCCGCAGAGCCAGGCCTGTGCTCTGATCAGGCCCGTACAGCGCAACCGCCGGCCTTGAGCACCCGCTTCGTCGAGGCCGGATACCGCTCCAGCTTGTCCGCCGGCCGGCGCGGCCTGGCCACCAGCTCGCCACCGCAGTTGGGGCAGGCGCCGTGCAGCACATGATCCGCACAGCCGGCACAGAACGTGCACTCGAAGGTGCAGATGCGAGCCTCGGCAGACTCTGGCGGCAGGTCCTTGTCGCAGCATTCGCAGTTGGGTCGAAGCTCAAGCATCGGTGCACTCCGGGTGTGGTCCATGAAGACTGGGCATCCTAGTGGATGTGCTCTGCCGGGGAGCGGTCCTCGCGCTCCATCTGCAGCGTCGTATGGTGCAGGTCGAAGCCGGCCTGCAGCCTGTCTTCGATATCGCGGCGCACCTGCTCGCCGTCCGCGCCGGGCAGCAGCACCACATGGCCGGTCAGCATGGGCTTGCTCTGCGTGACCGCCCACAGGTGGACATCGTGGATCGCTGCCACGCCCGCCGTGCCCGCAATCGTCTCGCGCACCGCCTGCAGGCTCATCCCCGAGGGCACGCCTTCCAGCAGGATGTTGATGCACTCGCGCAGCAGGGTCCAGGTCCGCGGGAACACCATGAAGCCGATGCCCACGGCCACCGCCGAGTCGATCCACCGCCAGCCCGTCAGCCAGATCAGCGCGGCACCGGCGAGCACGCCGACCGAACCCAGCATGTCCGCCCATACCTCCAGATACGCGCCCTTCACGTTCAGGCTCTCGTCCTTGCCGCCCGACAGCAGGCGCATGGAGAGCAGGTTGATCACCAGCCCCACGGCCGCCACCGCCATCATGCCCAGGGACTGGATTTCTGCAGGCGCCGACAGCCGGCGGTAGGCCTCATACAGGATGTAGAAGGCCACGCCCAGCAGCACCAGCGCATTGACGGCGGCGGCCAGGATCTCGAAGCGCGCATAGCCGTAGGTGCGCATCAGGTCAGCCGCCTTGCGGCCGGCGCGTATGGCCACCAGGGCCAGCAGCAGCGCCATCGCATCGGTCAGCATGTGCATGGCGTCGGAGATCAGGGCCAGGCTGCCCGTGACCATGCCGCCGATGATTTCCACCACCATGAAGGTGCCGGTCAATCCGAAGGCAAACCAGAGACGGGATTCCGGCAGGGCACGCACGTCGCCGTGCTGATGGCTGTCGCTCATGAGATTCCTTGACTTGAAAACGGTTGTGAACAGAGGGCCGCTGCACCGATGGCGTCCATGGCAGGCAGGGGCACGGACCTCCATGAGAAAGCGTGAAGTGACTTGAAGGTCAAGTGCTGCCGGCAACCTGGCACCGCAGGTGGCCCGGACGCCGTAGCGCGCATATCCCTGCATCCATCGCAACATTTCATTTAGGTAAATTGATTACGAATAGTAGAATCAAATCATCCACCAAGGAGACATTCGATGAACACAAGCGCCCGTCCCGACCTGTCCACGCTGCCACCGCCCGCCGCCGTGCAGCAACTGCACCACTACGCCTACAAGGCCCGCGATGCCGAGGAGACCCGCCACTTCTACGAGGACATCCTGGGCCTGCCGCTCTATCACATCATCCAGAGCGACTACGTGCCCAGCACGGGCGAGTACTGCCCCTACACGCATTTCTTCTTCCGCCTGAAGGATGGGTCGTTCATCGCCTTCTTCGACATCGGCGACGACGAAAAGGCCCTGCCCTCGCCCAACACGCCGCTGTGGATCAACCACATCGCCTTCCGCGTGGACACCGTCGAGGAACTGGAGAACACCAAGGCCCGCCTGGTGGCGCATGGCATCGAGGTGCTTGGCGTGACCGACCACCACATCTTCAAGAGCATCTATTTCTTCGATCCCAACGGCATCCGCCTGGAGCTGTCGGCCCAGCTGGCCGACGAAGTGCAGATGGCGCGCGAAAGCACCACCGCCCACGCCCGCCTGAACGAGTGGACGGCACGCAAGGAGCAATGGCGCAAGGAACGCGCCGAAGGCAAGGCCGCCCAGCCGCTCAAGCCCCAGAGCAACGACCGGCCCGAGTTCGTGCCCGATGCAGCCTAGAGCGTGTTGTGCACTTTAAAGTGCCCGCGAAAGCCGGGGAACGGGCCCGGAACGAGGCGTAGCACGCGCCGCGGTTGCCACACCGCAAGCGGGCTGCAACGAAGGACCGGGCCCGTTCCCCGGCTTTCCCGAAGGGTTGGCTCTGTGCGCAGGCGCTCGCGGCGTTGCAGCGCTTGCCAAGGCATGAGCCTTGGCGGCGCACTGCGCCTTGCGATCACCAGCGCGCAGAGCCAACGCGGGCGCTTAAAAGTGCACAACACGCTCTCAATAAAACCCGGCGAACAGGCAGGCGGACGGGGTCGGTAGAATCCCCGTCAAACCGTCATCCATTTCGCATATGCAGACGGCATCCCTTCAACGGATGCCGTTTTCATTTGCCAAACGCCATTCGCACAATTCCCCGCAAGCAAGCCATGAGCGACACCATTGCCCAGCCAGGCCTCGACAGCCTGTCCAAATCGTTTGAACCCGCAGCCATCGAGGCCCAATGGGGCCCTGAATGGGAAAAGCGCGGCTACGGCGCAGCCGGCGTGCGCGGCACGGGCCAGGCAGATGCATCCCAGCCATCGTTCTCCGTCCAGCTGCCGCCGCCCAATGTGACGGGCACGCTGCACATGGGCCATGCGTTCAACCAGACCATCATGGACAGCCTCACGCGCTACCACCGCATGAAGGGCCACAACACGGTCTGGGTGCCCGGCACCGACCACGCGGGCATCGCCACGCAGATCGTGGTGGAGCGCCAGCTGCAGGAGCAGGGCATCGCCAGCCGCCACGACATGGGCGCGACGCCTCCCGAGGCGCGCAAGAACTTCGTGAGCAAGGTCTGGGAGTGGAAGAACCAGAGCGGCAACACCATCACCGGCCAGATGCGCCGCATGGGCGACAGCGTGGACTGGAGCCGCGAGTACTTCACCATGGACGACAAGCTGTCGTCCATCGTCAACGAGACCTTCGTGCGCCTGTACCAGCAGGGCCTGATCTACCGTGGCAAGCGCCTGGTGAACTGGGACCCCAAGCTGATGTCCGCCGTCTCCGACCTCGAGGTCGAGAACGAGGAAAAGGACGGCTCGCTGTGGCACATCGCCTATCCGCTGGCCGATGGCTCGGGCCAGCTCGTGGTGGCCACCACGCGCCCGGAAACCATGCTGGGCGACGCAGCCCTGATGGTCCACCCCGAGGACGAGCGCTACCAGGCGCTGATCGGCAAGACCGTGATCCTGCCCCTGGTGGGCCGCGAGATCCCCATCATTGCCGACGACTACGTGGACCGCGAGTTCGGCACGGGCGTGGTCAAGGTCACGCCTGCGCATGACAACAACGACTACGCCGTGGGCCAGCGCCACGGCCTGCCGATGATCTGCGTGCTGACGCTGACGGCCACCATCAACGACGAGGCGCCCGAGAAGTACCGCGGCATGGACCGCTTCGTGGCGCGCAAGGCCATCGTGGCCGATCTGGACGCGGCCGGCCTGCTGGTCGAGACCAAGAAGCACAAGCTCATGGTGCCCATCTGCACGCGCACGGGCCAGGTGATCGAGCCCATGCTGACCGACCAGTGGTTCGTGGCCATGAACAAGGTGGGCGAAGGCGATGCCACGGGCAAGTCCATCGCGCAGAAGGCCATCGATGCCGTCTCCAGCGGCCAGGTGCAGTTCGTGCCCGAGAACTGGGTCAACACCTACAACCAGTGGATGAACAACATCCAGGACTGGTGCATCTCGCGCCAGCTGTGGTGGGGCCACCAGATTCCAGCCTGGTACGACGAGGACGGTAAGGTCTACGTGGCCCGCACCGAGGAAGAAGCCCGCGCCCAGGCCCCCGGCAAGACGCTCACGCGCGACGAGGACGTGCTGGACACCTGGTACTCCTCGGCCCTGGTGCCGTTCTCCACCATGGGCTGGCCGAACCAGACCGAGGCGGCCGACGATGACTACAACCTCTACCTGCCCAGCTCGGTGCTGGTCACGGGCTACGACATCATCTTCTTCTGGGTCGCCCGGATGATCATGATGACCACGCACTTCACGGGCCGCGTGCCCTTCCGCCATGTCTACATGCATGGCCTGGTGCGTGACGCCCAGGGCAAGAAGATGAGCAAGTCCGAGGGCAACGTGCTCGACCCCGTGGACCTGATCGACGGCATCGACCTGGACACCCTGCTGGACAAGCGCACGCAGGGCCTGCGCCGCCCCGAGACCGCGCCCCAGGTGCGCAAGAACACGCAAAAGGAATTCCCCGAGGGAATTCCCGCCTACGGCGCCGACGCGCTGCGCTTCACCTTCGCGGCCCTGGCCTCGCTGGGCCGCTCCATCAACTTCGACAGCAAGCGCTGCGAGGGCTACCGCAACTTCTGCAACAAGCTGTGGAACGCCAGCCGCTTCGTGCTGATGAACTGCGAAGGCCATGACTGCGGCCTGCTGCCCCACACCAAGGAGCAATGCCAGGCCGGCGGCGAGTTCGCAGGCTACATGCAGTTCAGCCAGCCCGACCGCTGGATCGCCTCGCAGCTGCAGAAGGTCGAGGCCGAAGTAGCCAAGGGCTTTGCCGAATTCCGTCTGGACAACGTGGCCAACGCGCTGTACGACTTCGTCTGGAACGAGTTCTGCGACTGGTACCTGGAAATCGCCAAGGTGCAGATCCAGACCGGCAACGAGGCCCAGCAGCGCGCCACGCGCCGCACGCTGATCCGCACGCTGGAGGCCATCCTGCGCCTGGCCCACCCCATCATCCCGTTTGTGACCGAAGCCCTGTGGCAGAAGGTCGCCCCGGTCGCCGGCCTGCCCGGCGAGTCCGTTGCCGTGGCCCGCTACCCCGAGGCCCAGCCCGAGAAGATCGACGAGGCCGCCATCGCCTACGTGGGCCGCATCAAGCAGATGATCGACGCCTGCCGCACGCTGCGCGGCGAGATGGGCGTGTCGCCCGCACAGCGCCTGCCGCTGCTGGCCGTGGCCAGCTCGGCCGATGAGTCGCAGTTCCTGCGCACCAATGCCGCCGTGCTGCAAAACCTGGCCAAGCTCAGCGAGGTCAAGGTGTTCGACGACGAAACCGCCTGGGCCGAGGCCGCCCAGGCCGCGCCCGTCTGCGTGGTGGGCGAGGCGCGCCTGGCGCTGTTCGTGGAGATCGACGTGGCGGCCGAAAAGGCCCGCCTGTCCAAGGAAGCCGCACGCCTGGAAGGCGAGATCACCAAGGCCAATGCCAAGCTGGGCAACGAGGCCTTCGTGGCCAAGGCGCCCCCGGCCGTCATCGACCAGGAAAAGAAGCGCGTGGCCGACTTCGGTGCCACGCTGATCCGCATCCAGGAACAACTCGCCCGCCTGGGTTGACATGGAATCTCCCCCTGAGCGGCTGTGCCGCTTCCCCCTCTCTCGCTTCGCGGGAGGGGGACGACACCCTCGGCGCGGGGCGGCCCTTCCTCGGTGTCCCTGATCTTGGGCTGCGCCAGTTTCATCGTCCGAGGGCATCAAGTCGCACAATGAAAGCTGAGACACTTAGCGAAGAAGACGCAAAGCCGCACGCTTTTTCCATCACCTGAATCCCAAGATTTTCATGAGTAATCAGACCCGTGTCCGCAAAGCCGTGTTTCCCGTTGCCGGGCTCGGCACGCGCTTTCTGCCCGCCACCAAGGCCTCTCCCAAGGAGATGCTGCCCGTGGTGGACAAGCCGCTGATCCAGTACGCCGTGGAAGAGGCCTACGAGGCCGGCATCCGCGACATGATCTTCGTCACCGGCCGCAGCAAGCGCGCCATCGAGGACCATTTCGACACCGCCTACGAGCTGGAAAACGAGCTGGAGAACGCCGGCAAGCAGGCCATGCTGGAGCTGGTGCGCAGCATCAGTCCCGCCGACATGAACTGCCTGTTCGTGCGCCAGCCGCGCTCGCTGGGCCTGGGCCATGCCGTGCTGTGCGCCGAGCCGCTGGTGGGCAACGAGCCCTTTGCCGTGCTGCTGGCCGACGACCTGATGGTGGGCGAGCCCGGCGGCCCCGGCGTGATGGCGCAGATGACATCGGCCTTCCACAAGCAGGGCCGCTCCCTGCTGGCCGTGCAGGAAGTGCCGCTGGAGCAGACCAAGCGCTATGGCATCGTGGCTGGCGAGCCGGCCGGCGGTTCGCTGATGCGCATCGAGAAGATCGTGGAAAAGCCCGCGCCCGAGAAGGCCCCCTCGCGCATGGGCGTGGCTGGCCGCTACGTGCTGACACCGGCCATCTTCGAGGAGATCCGCAACCAGCCCAAGGGCGTGGGCGGCGAGATCCAGCTGACGGACGCCATTGAACGCCTGATGGCCCATGAAGCTGTCTACGCCTTCCAGTACCAGGGCAAGCGCTACGACTGCGGCAGCAAGGAAGGCTTTTTGCAGGCCACGGTGGAACTGGCGCTGCAGCACGAGGATGTGGGCGCGAGCTTCCGCGAATACCTGCAGGGCCTGAGCATCTGAGGCCCGGCCTCAGATCCGCCCCTGCCCCATGCAAAAGGCCTGCGAAAGCAGGCCTTTTTCTTTGGAGCGAACCGCGTGCAGCCGCTCAGCGCCGGCGCAGGATATGGATGAACTCCGCGCCCACGGTCTGCTGCTCCACCAGTTCATTGCCGGTCTGCTTGGCAAAGGCCTGGAAGTCGCGCAGCGATCCGGTATCCGTGGCCACCACCTTGAGCAGCTGGCCGCTGTCCAGTTCGGCCAGCGCCTTCTTGGCCTTGAGAATGGGCAGCGGGCAGTTGAGCCCGCGCGTGTCGATTTCCTTGTGAATTTCCATCGGATGCACCTCTTGAGCCTGGGATTCTAGGCGGCATCGCGGCTGAGGCCGGCAGCAGTGTCTTCATCGGCGCGACTCGCTTCAGCCTCCTGGGCCTGCTCGGCACGCTTCCAGAAGTCACGGATCACAGGATCATGCCCCCGGCTGCGCAGCCACTTGGCCAGCGCCATGCCCGTGCCCGAAGGCCAGGCCTGGACTTTCTCGGGCTCCAGCAGGCGGTACTCGAGCAGCTCGGGCGACAGCCGCACCTGGCCGCTAGCGCGCACATGGAAGGCGATGATCACCTGGTTCATGCGCAGGAACTCATGCACGCTGATCAGCTCCAGCGACTCGGCCTGCAGGCCGGTTTCCTCCGCCACCTCGCGTGCCACGCCCTCCTCGGGCGACTCGCCGGCTTCCATGAAGCCCGTGATCAGGCCGAAGACCTTCTCGGGCCAGGCCGCATTGCGCGCCAGCAGCACCTTGCCGTCCAGCTCCACGATGGCGGCCAGCACCGGCGTGGGATTGTTCCAGTGCGTCCAGCCGCACTCGGGGCAGCGCAGGCGCGATACATCGCCGCCGTCCTCGGCCTGGATCACCCACTGCAGGGGCGTTGCGCAGTGCGTGCAATAGCGGGTTTCATAGTGCATGGGGCTGTTCCTGGTTTTTTGCTGTCCTGGCTCTATGCAAACAGGAAGGCCCGCCGGAAGGCGGGCCTGTCGCTGTGTCAGGCGGGGAAGACGCCCGTGGACAGATAGCGGTCGCCGCGGTCGCAGACCACGAAGACGATGGTGGCGTTGTTCTCGCGCTCGGCAATCTGCTGGGCCACCCAGCAGGCGCCCGCCGCCGAGATGCCGGCAAAGATGCCTTCCTCGCGCGCCAGGCGGCGCGCCATGTCCTCGGCATCGTCCTGGCCGACGAGCACGGTCTCGTCGATCAGCGAGGCGTCGTAGATCTTGGGCATGTACTCCTCGGGCCACTTGCGGATGCCGGGGATGCGCGAGCCCTCGGCCGGCTGGGCGCCCACGATGCGGATGGCCGGGTTCTTTTCCTTGAGGAACTTCGCCACGCCGGTGATCGTGCCCGTGGTGCCCATGGCGCTCACGAAATGCGTGATCTCGCCGCCGGTCTGCTCCCACAGCTCGGGACCCGTGGTCTCGTAGTGGATGCGCGGGTTGTCGGGGTTGCCGAACTGGTCGAGCACCACGCCCTTGCCCTGGGCCACCATCTGGTCGGCCAGGTCGCGCGCGTATTCCATGCCGCCGCTCTTGGGCGTGAGGATCAGCTCGGCGCCATAGGCCTTCATCGTCTGGGCACGCTCGATGGACAGGTCCTCGGGCATGATCAGCACCATCCGGTAGCCCTTGATCGTGGCGGCCATGGCCAGCGCAATGCCGGTATTGCCCGAGGTGGCCTCGATCAGCGTGTCGCCGGGCTTGATGTCGCCGCGCTCTTCGGCGCGGCGGATCATCGACAGGGCCGGCCTGTCCTTGACCGAACCGGCCGGGTTGTTGCCTTCCAGCTTGCCCAGCACCACGTTGCCACGTTCCTGGCGAGACTGCGCACCGATGCGCTGCAATGCCACCAGGGGCGTGCGGCCGATGGCGTCTTCGATGGTCGGATAAATTTTCATAGCCTCACACTGTGCCATAATTCGCCCCTGCGCTAAGTAGCCCGGGTGGTGAAATTGGTAGACGCAGGGGACTCAAAATCCCCCGCCGCAAGGCGTGCCGGTTCGATTCCGGCCCCGGGCACCAGAGATTACGTAGCCGAAAAAGCAGTCCCCTGCTTTTTCGGCTATTTCTTTTCCGGCCGCTGTCTTCACAGCGTCCGCACAAACCTCAAGCCCCTTTGCATCCAGCCGTGTTCAACGGCTGCACTGCATTTCAAGGCCCTCCAGCCTGCACCGATCCTGCGTCCTCATGCCTTGGGCGGGATGACGCCTGCGCGCTTTTCGCCGCACAGGGCCCAACCTGTGTACAACTTTGGCATCAACCGCCTCTCAAGGCCTGCCAGGCCTGGACCTTGGCCCATGCTGAAGCCTCCTTGAAGCAGCACCATCCCAGCCCGCAGGCAGGGCTGCAGCCCTGCATCAGATTCAGCACCTTCCCTCTGAAAACTGCCACTTGCACCACCGTCATGCAGCCCTTGCCCAGCGCGGGCACCAGCCCGGTGCGCCCACGGCTCGGGCCTGTAAAAGCCCATGAAAAAAGCCACCCTGAGGTGGCTTCCTTTCTCCACAGATCCATTGAACAACCCTGTGGATAATCAGTGAACAGCAAGTGAACGAGGCGTCCAAGTGCTTGCATTCACTGGCCGCAGGCTAAGCTGCCTGCAAATCAAGCAACCTCCAAACCCAAGGGAAAACCCTCAATTCGGAAGGCGCCTGACCCACCTCGCCTCAGGCATCCGTGCGGCGGATCTGCGCGCGCCCTGCCGCCGTGATGTGCCATTGATGGCTGCTGTCCACTTCGACCAGTCCACGCTCGCGCAGCCTCTTGGACAGATGCTCGCGCGCCGCGCTTTCCAGCGACACGGGCTCGCCCATCTCCAGCTTCTTGAGCACTTCGAGTTCATCCACCGTCGGCTCGTACACGGGTGCGTGATATGTGGTTTCGGCCATCGCTACTCCTTCGCTATTCAAAGTCTCATGCCCCAGGACTCCAGGGGGCACGGATGCAAACATAGCCTTGGCCCGGGAGCCGCGCAATCGGTGGCCGCACCTTTTTTCGAGTTGTGGGCGATGATTGCACGCTTTGCGGCGGCGTCCCACAGGCGCCAAGGCCAGGCCCCGGCCTGACAACGGGCGATCAACGCTCTTGCCGCACCCGCCCCATTGGCCGCTCCCTCACCCATCTGACCCAGGAATTCAGGTTTTCATGCTGTACGCCATCACCGCCTTGTTCGCCTTCCAGTTGCTGGGGGAGGCCATCGTCCAGCTCACGGGGCTGCCGCTTCCGGGCGCGCTCGTGGGCACGCTGCTGCTGCTGGCGGCGCTGCTGCTGCACGGCCGCCTGCCCGAGTCGCTGGAGAAGGCAGCCGGCGTGCTGCTGCAAAACATGATGCTGCTGTTCATTCCCGTCATTGCAGGCGTGATGCTGGAGTTCGACCGGCTGTCGCGCGAATGGCAGCCCTTTGTGATCGCCTGCGTGGCGGGTGCGGCCATTACCTTCCTGGCCACGGCCTTCACCTTCCGCTGGTGCCTGGAGCGCCAGCGCGCCCGCGAAGCGGCTGCCAGCCAGGGAGACAAGGCATGAGCGCGCTCACCACCCACTGGCAAAGCGCCTGGCAGTCGCTGTCCGGCAATGCCTCCACCGCCCATCTGCCCTGGCTGGTGCTGACCATGGCCGTCTACCTGGCGGCCATGGCGCTGTACCGCAGAAGCGGCAACCATCCGCTTCTGATTCCCGTGTTCACGGCCGTGGTCGTCATCGTGGGCGTGCTGCTGGCCACGGGCACCTCCTATGCCAGCTACCGCAGCGGCGTCTCGCTGCTGGGGCTGCTGATCGGCCCGGCTACCGTCGCGCTGGCAATTCCGCTGTACGCCCAGCGCGAGCGCATCCGCGCGCTGTGGCTGCCCATCAGCGTGGCGCTGGCCGTGGGCTGCGTGGTGGCGTTGCTGTCGGCACTGCTGATCGGCTGGAGCCTGGGAGCGACGGTGCAGACGCTGGTGGCGCTGGCGCCCAAGTCGGCCACCATTCCCATCGCCCTGCCCATGGCCGAGCGCTTTGGCGGGCCGGCCTCGCTGGCGGCCGTGGCCGTGGCCATCACCGGCATTGCGGGCACGATGATGGCGCCGCTGCTGATCCGCCTGGTGCGCAGCGATGACCCGGCCGTGCAGGGTTTTGCCCTGGGACTTACGGCCCACGCCATTGGCACGGCACGCGCGCTGCAGGTGAATCCGACCATGGGCGCCTTCTCGGCCCTGGCCATGGGCCTGAACGGCGTGGCCACGGCCGTGGTCATGCCGCTGTGCCTGGCCGTGCTGCCCTGGTTTTGAGCGCGATTGCGGGTTTTCCCCAGAAACACCCCCACAAGCCTGTGGACAAGCGCCGCCAGCAGCAAGGATAAGTCAGTTAAGTGACTGTCATCGTTGAACAATCCAAAGCCTGCTTAATTTTCAGGCAGGCCGGTGCTCCCTGGCGCGCTGCTGCAGCCATGAAGAGAACACGCGCAGGGCGGGCGCGGGCTGCGCATCGGGCGCCAGGGCCGGCGTGACCAGGTAGTAGGCACGGTTGCCGCGCAGCGGCTGCGGGCAGGCAATGATGAGGTCGCCGCGCGCCAGTTCCTGCTCGATCAGCATGGGCGGCATCAGCGCCACGCCCAGGCCCTGGCTGGCGGCCACGGCCAGCATGGAGAACAGCTCCAGCCGCATGCCGTCCAGCGCGCGCGGCGCGGCCACGCCCATGGCATCGAACCACTGCTGCCAGCCGTAGGGCCGCGTGCTTTGCTGCAGCAGCGGCATCCGGGCCACGATGTCCGCCCCCACGGGCAGCCAGGCGCGGCCCGGCTCGCGTGCCTGGGCCGTGGCCAGCAGTTGCGGGCTGCACACGGGCACCACCTCTTCGTCCATCAGCCATTGCGCCTGCACACCGGGCCAGCGCGCCACCTGCTCGGGCGTGCCTGCATAGAGCGCGGCGTCGAACACGGTATCGGCAAACAGGAAGGGCCGCGTCTGCACGTCAATGTGCACCGTGACCTCGGGATGCTCGCGCGCCAGCTGGGGCAGGCGCGGCAGCAGCCAGCGCGTGGCGAAGGTGGGCACGGCCGCCAGGTTGAGCGGGCCGCCTTCGCCCTGGTGGGCCATGATGTCCAGCGTGTCGCGCTCCAGGCCGTGCAGCCAGCGCGAGACCTGCTGGGCGTACTGCGTGCCCGCCTCCGTCAGCAGCACGCCGTGGCGCGTGCGCCGGAACAACTGCACGCCCAGGAACTCCTCCAGCGCAATGATCTGGCGCGATACCGCGCTTTGCGTGAGCGACAGTTCCTGCGCCGCACGCGTGTAGCTGATGTGGCGGGCGGCCGACTCGAAGCAGGCAAGGGCTTGGGTGGATGGCAGGGCTCTACGCATATCTCATGAATTCAACGCACTCCAATGGCACACATCATAGGGAATAACCCGCAACATGGAATCCATACATGCGCTTTACGCATTCATGGATGAACAAACATCGTTTGCGCCGGGCCCAGGCCCGCTTCTAAGATGCAGCGCAACAACGCTACACGGCGGTGGCCTGCCCGGCACCGCGCTGACACCGCACGTGGCAGCGGCTCCCGCCCTTGACCTCTTTGTTTTTGGAGATACGACACCATGGCCCGCAACAGCTTCCAATGGGATGACCCCTTCCAGCTCGACCAGCAACTGAGCGAAGACGAGCGCATGATCCGCGACGCGGCCCATGCCTACTGCCAGGAGAAGCTGGCCCCCCGCGTGCTGGAGATGTTCCGCCACGAAAAGTCCGACGTGAGCATCTTCCGCGAGATGGGCGAGCTGGGCCTGCTGGGCCCCACCATCCCCACGCAGTACGGCGGCGCGGGCCTGAACTACGTCAGCTACGGCCTGGTGGCGCGCGAGATCGAGCGCGTGGACTCGGGCTACCGCTCCATGGCCAGCGTGCAAAGCTCGCTGGTGATGGTGCCCATCAATGAATTCGGCACCGAAGACCAGAAGAACAGGTACCTGCCCAAGCTGGCCAGCGGCGAGTTCATCGGCTGCTTCGGCCTGACCGAACCCGACCACGGCTCCGACCCCGGCAGCATGTCCAGCCGCGCCTACAAGGTGGACGGCGGCTACCGCCTCAAGGGCAACAAGATGTGGATCACCAACAGCCCCGTGGCCGACGTGTTCGTGGTCTGGGCCAAGGAAGTGACCGAGGACGGCCATGTGGGCGAGATCCGCGGCTTCATCCTGGACAAGGGCATGAAGGGCCTGTCGGCCCCGGCCATCCACGGCAAGGTGGGCCTGCGCGCCTCCATCACGGGTGAGATCGTGATGGACGATGTCTTCGTTCCCGAGGAAAACGCCTTCCCCGAGGTGCGCGGCCTCAAGGGCCCCTTCACCTGCCTGAACAGCGCACGCTTCGGCATCGCCTGGGGCGCCCTGGGCGCAGCCGAGTTCTGCTGGCACACGGCGCGCCAGTACACGCTGGACCGCAAGCAGTTCGGCCGCCCCCTGGCTGCCAACCAGTTGATCCAGAAGAAGCTGGCCGACATGCAGACCGAGATCACCCTGGGCCTGCAGGCCGCGCTGCGCGTGGGCCGCATGAAGGACGAGCACCAGAACGTGATCGAGATCACCTCGCTGATCAAGCGCAACAACTGCGGCAAGTCGCTGGACATTGCCCGCATGGCGCGCGACATGATGGGTGGCAACGGCATCAGCGACGAGTTCGGCGTGGCCCGCCACCTGGTCAACCTGGAAGTGGTCAACACCTACGAGGGCACGCACGATGTGCATGCGCTGATCCTGGGCCGGGCTCAGACCGGCATCGCAGCTTTTGCCAACTGACCCCCTGAGGCGCTTCGCGCCTTCCCCCTTCTCGCTTCGCGGAGGGGGACGACGCCCTCGCCGCGAGGCGGCTCTTGCTCGGCGTCTCTCGCTTGGGCAGCGTCCGTCTCGCACGCTATGGGGGATGGAAGCTCAAGCACTCAGCTGAACTACCAGCGGCATCGGGCGCGCTCATATTTCTTCCCTCTCATGTCCTCCACATCCTCCGCGCCGGCCGCATTGGCCGGCATCAAGGTGCTTGATCTTTCCCGCGTGCTGGCCGGGCCCTGGTGCACGCAGACGCTGGCCGACCTGGGTGCCGATGTGATCAAGGTCGAGCGGCCCGTGGCCGGCGATGACACGCGCCACTGGGGGCCTCCGTTCCTGCCGCGCGACGATGGGCAGGCCACGCAGGAGGCCAGTTATTTCACGGCCTGCAACCGCAACAAGCGCTCGGTCACCATCGACATGTCCACCCCCGATGGGCAGCAGCTGATTCGCCAGATGGCGGCAGGGGCCGATGTGCTGGTGGAAAACTTCAAGGTCGGTGGCCTGGCGCAGTACGGGCTGGACTACGAAAGCCTCAAGGCGCTCAACCCGCGCCTGATCTACTGCTCGGTCACGGGTTTCGGCCAGACCGGCCCGTATGCCGAGCGCGCGGGCTACGACCTCATGGTGCAGGCCATGTGCGGGCTGATGAGCATCACCGGCCATGCCGACGAGGCGCCCGGAGGCGGCCCGCTCAAGGTGGGCGTGGCCGTGATCGATGTCTTCACGGGCCTGTATGCCAGCAATGCCATCCTGGCCGCGCTGCATGCGCGCCAGGCCTCGGGCCGGGGCCAGCACATCGACATGGCCCTGCTCGACGTGGGCATGGCCGTGCTGGCCAACCAGGCCGCCGGCTTTCTGGCCACGGGCGAATCGCCGGGCCGCGCCGGCAACATCCACCCCAGCCTGGCGCCCTATCAGGACTTCGCCACGGCCAACGGCAACGTGCTGCTGGCCATTGGCAATGACGGGCAGTTCGCGCGCTTTTGCGCCGCCGTCGGCGAAGCCGGCTGGGCGCAGGACGAGCGCTTTGCCACCAACACCGCCCGCGTGCGCAATCGCCAGGCGCTGCTGGAGCGGATGGTGCCCCTCATGAAGACACGCGGCACGGCCGAATGGATTGCGCTGCTGGAAGACAAGGCCGTGCCCTGCGGCCCCATCAACACCATCGCCCAGGCCTTCGATGACCCGCAGGTGCGCGCACGCGGCATACGCGTCGAGCTGCCGCGCGAGGCCGGCGACGGCATCTCGCGCATCGCCGGCGTGGCCAGCCCCATGCGGCTGAGCGATACCCCGCCCGTGCTGCGCAGCGCACCGCCCTCCCTGGGCCAGCACACCGATGAAGTGCTGGGCGAGCTGGGCATTGCGCCCATGGCCATCCAGGCGCTGCGCTCGCGCGGCGTGGTCTGATCGCCAGCGCCGCGCAACACCGCCTCCACATTTCTCAGCCCAAGCACCGCCATACGAATGTCCTAAAGAATCACGCCCTCCCACCCGTCGGTGCCTCACAACAAACGCTCACAACATCCATTCAAGGAGACAACACCATGACTCACACCACTCGCATCGCGCTCGCCGGCATCCTCGGCGCCCTCGCGCTGTCGGGCGCAGCCCATGCCCAGGGCTACCCCACCAAACCCATCAAGCTGCTCGTGCCCTTCGCGGCTGGCGGCACCACCGACCTGATCGCGCGCATCGTGGCCGAGCCGCTGGGCCGCGCCCTGGGCCAGCCCGTGGTGGTCGAGAACAAGGGCGGCGGCGGCGGCAGCATCGGCGCGGCCGAGACGGCGCGCTCCCAGCCCGACGGCTACAGCCTGGGCATTGCCACCGTGTCCACCACGGCCACCAACCCGGCGATCAACCCCAAGATCCCGTACAACGTGCTGACCGACTTCACACCCATCGTGAACATCGCGGCCACGCCCAACATCATTGCGGCCAACCCCAAGTTCGCGGGCAAGAACTACCAGGAGTTCCTGGCCGAGGTGAAGAAGAACCCCGGCAAGTACTCCTACGCCTCGCCCGGCAACGGCAGCATCACCCATCTGATGATGGAGATGTTCAAGCTGTCCACGGGCACCGACATCACCCACGTGCCCTACCGTGGCAGCGGCCCCGCGCTGAACGACGCCGTGGCCGGCCAGGTTCCGCTGATCTTCGACAACCTGCCCTCCGCCCTGGGCTTCGTCAAGGAAAAGCGCCTGGTGCCCATCGTGGTGGCCGCGCCCCAGCGCCTGGCAGCGCTGCCCGATGTGCCCACCTTCAAGGAAGTGGGCCTGGCCCCCGTCAACCGCATGGCCTACTACGGCATCGTCGGCCCCAAGAACCTGCCGCGCGACATCGTGGACAAGGTCAACGCCGCCACGCGCAAGGTGCTGCAGGACCCCGCCATCAAGAAGCGCATCGAGGAAACCGGCTCGCTGATCGTGGCCGACACGCCCGAGCACTTCTTTGAAGAGATCAAGGCCGAACTGGCGGTCTACAAGGACGTGGTGCAAAAGCAGAACCTGACGATGGATTGAGCCTGCGCGTCACCCACCGACCATCCCCGCCACGGCGGGGATTTTTTTCAGGCTTCGCCAGCGGCAGGCGACAGCAACGCCTCGCACACCTCGCACAGGCGCTCAGCCAGACGCCGGCCCGGCGCCGACAACTGGGCGCGCACGTGCAGTGCCACTTCCACATCAGGCACGGGGGCGAAGCCGGCCATGCCGTCGAGCAGGCGGTGGCCGGGCCCGACCAGCCGGCGCGGCAGCAGGCTGATGCCCAGGCCCTGCTCCACGGCGGCTTCCAGGCTGTCCAGGCTGGCGCTCACATAGGCCAGGCGCCAGCGCCGGCCGGCGGCATCCAGCGCATGCGTCATCTCGCTGCGGTACAGGCCGCCCTGCGGAAACACCACCAGGGGCAAGGGATCCATCCCGTGGCAGGGATGCCGCGCACTGTCTATCCAGGCCAGCGGTTCAGGCCAGCGCGCCATGCCGGGCGTGCTGCCGCTGCGCTGCTTGACGATGGCCAGGTCCAGCTCGCCGGCCTGCAGTTGCTGCCATATCGCCTGCGACAACCCGCTGGTCAGCTCCAGGCGCAACTGCGGTTGGCTGCGCGCAAGCGCGCCCAAGGCGGGCATCAAGGCATGGCCGGCAAAGTCCTCGGGAACACCGATGCGCAACACGGCCTCGGTGGCGCCAGCCAACTGCTCCACGGCCTCGTCCATGAGGGCCAGGATGCGTTGCGCATAGGCCAGCAAGCGCTCTCCTTCCAGCGTGCATTCCACATGGCGCCCGCTGCGGTCCAGCAGCGTGCAGCCCATTTGCTCCTCCAGCCTGCGGATCTGCTGGCTGACCGTGGACTGGGTCAGGTGCACGCCCTGCGCCGCACGCGTGAAGCTGCCGGTTTCGGCCACGGCGCAGAAGCTGCGCAGCAGGGTGGGGTCTATGGAAGAGGGCTGCATGGGGCTTGGGCGAATTTCAGTGGCTTTGTCACTGCCCGGCATTTGATCATTTAATTTTCCAATTGATGCCCCCCGTCCTAGACTGCGGCCTCAGCTCCCGATTGCCCAGCCATCCCCATGCAAGAACAAGAACACATCCGCCTGCTGCGCCATGCCGTGCAGCTGGCGCACGACAACCGCCTGCGGGGCGGCCGGCCCTTCGGCGCCCTGCTCGCGCGCGAGGGGCAGATCCTGTCCACGGGCGTCAACGAGATCGTGCAAAGCCATGACCCCAGTGCCCATGCCGAAATGCAGGCGCTGCGCGCAGGCACGCGCGCCCAGGCCAACCCCAGCCTGGCTGGCTGCACCATCTACGCCAGCGGCCACCCCTGCCCCATGTGCCTGGCGGCGCTGGTGATGGCCGGGGCCGAGCAGGTCTTCTTCGCCTTCGACAACGCGGACGCCCAGCCTTACGGCCTGTCCAGCGAAGGCGCCTACCAGCGGCTGCGCATGCCGCTGCAGCCGCCACCGCTGCCCCTGACGCGGCTGGACACGGGCATCACGGCGGCCCAGCTGTATGGCAACGCCCCCTGGGCCTGAAGCCATGTCGTCCATTGCGCCCGCACGCACCAAGGAGCCTGCCGCGGCACACGCCATTCCAACGGCGCTGTGGCTGGCCACCGTGGTCCTGGTCACGCTGAACCTGCGTCCGTTTCTCACGGCCATCGGCCCGCTGGGCCCGCAGATACAGTCCGCCACGGGCATGGATCTGTCCACGCTGTCCTGGCTGACGCTGCTGCCCATGGCGTTGATGGGCGTGGGCGCCTGGCTGGCCCCGGCCGCGCTGCGGCGCCTGGGTCCGCGCCGCGCCGTGGTCGGGTCTTTGGCGGTGATTGCGCTGGGCTGCGCGCTGCGCGTGGCGGGCTCCAGTGCGGCCACCCTGCTGGCCACGGCCGCGCTGTGCGGCGCTGGCGTGGCCCTGGTGCAAGGCGTGCTGCCGGGCCTGATCAAGCGCCAGTCGCCCGCACGCATGGCCCAGATGATGGGGCTGTACTCGGCCGCGCTCATGGGCGGCGGGGCGCTCGGTGCCCAGATTTCGCCGCTGGCCGTGCAATGGGGACTGGACTGGCGCTTTGCGCTGGCGCTCTGGACTGCGCCCGCCCTGCTGGCATTGGCGCTGGCGCGGCATGCGCTGCGCGCGTTGCCGGGTCCGGCGCCCATGGCAGCCCATGCCTCGCAAGACACCGGATGGCTGCGCCAGCGCCCGCGCACCTGGATGCTGATGGCCTGCTTCGGCCTCATCAACGGCGGCTATGCGGCCATGGTGGCCTGGCTTGCGCCCTTCTACCAGACGCACGGCTGGAGCCCCGCGCAAAGCGGCGGCCTGGTGGCCCTGCTGTCGGTGGCCCAGGCCAGCGCCGCGCTGGGACTGCCCGTGCTGGCTTCGCGCCATGCCGACCGGCGGCCGTGGCTGGGGTTCACGCTGCTGTGCCAGATCATCGGCCTGGCCGCGCTGGCCTGGTGGCCTGATGCAGCGCCGCTGCTCAACATCGTCATCCTCGGCATCGGCCTGGGTGGGTGCTTCGCCTTGATGATGGTGGTGGCGCTGGACCATCTTCCCCACCCCACGCAGGCCGGTGCGCTCAACGCACTGATGCAGGGCGGCGGCTTTCTGATTGCGGCGCTGGCGCCCTATGTGATCGCCCGGCTGCACCAGTTCACGGGCGGATTCGGCGCCGGCTGGCTGGCCCAGATGGCCGCCGTGCTCGTGGTCTGCGTGCTGGTGTCCCGCCTGGCGCCGCAGCGCTACGCCCAGGCCATGCGGGCACCCGGCGACTGACCCGCTTCAGTGCGCCGTTGCCTGGAAGCCGGCCGACCAGCGCACGAAGGCCCAGATGCACCAGGCCAGGCCCAGCGCCACCAGGCCGCCGCCGATCCAGCCGATGTTCTGCATGCCCGCATGCATGCTGACCTGGCTGCCCAGCAGCGCACCGCCGCCAATGCCGATGTTGAAGATGCCCGAGAACATGGACATGCCCACATCGGTGGCGTCGGCCGCCAGCTTGAGCACCTGGGACTGCATGGCCAGGGCGAAGCAGATCATGGCGACACCCCAGACCGAGCTCATCACGTAGAGCGATGCCTCATGGCCCGAGGCCGGCACCAGCATCAGCAGGCTGGCCGACAGCACGCCAATGGCGGCCAGCAGAAAGCCGCGCGGATGGCGCAGCCCCCACCAGCTGAACATCACGCTGCCCACGATGCCCATGCCGCCGTACAGCAGCAGCACGGCCGTGGTCACCTTGCCCTCGAAGCCCGCGATGTCCTGCACGAAGGGCTCGATATAGCTGTAGGCCGTGAACTGCCCGGTGATCACGACCACCAGCAGGATGTAGATGGACAGCAGCGCCGGGCGGCGCAGCAGCATGGGCACGCTGGCCAGGTTGCCCGCGTTCTCGCTGGGCAGGCGCGGCAGCAGCCGGGCCAGGGCCACCATGACGATGGCGGCCACCCCGCCCACGGCCAGGAACGTCGTGCGCCAGCCCAGCCATTCGCCCACGATGCGGCCCAGCGGAATGCCCAGCACCATGGCCATGGAGGTGCCGGTGGCCAGCAGGCTCAGCGCCACGGCCTTCCTGCCGGGCGGCGCCACGCGCACGGCCAGCGAGGCGGTGATGGACCAGAACACCGCGTGCGACAGCGCAATGCCGATGCGGCTGACCATGAGCGAGGCAAAGCTCCAGGCCACGCCCGACAGCACATGGCTGGCCACGAACAGCGCGAACACGCCCATCAGCAGCTTGCGCCGCTCCACATTGCGCGTGAGCAGCATGAAGGGCAGCGAGGCCAGGGCCACGATCCAGGCATAGATGGTCAGCATCAGCCCGACCTGCTCGGTGGGCATGCCAAAGCTCGCGCCAATGCTGCTGAGCAGGCCCACGGGCACGAACTCGGTGGTATTGAAGACGAAGGCGCCCAGCGCCAGCGCGATCACGCTGAGCCACGCCTGGGCGGCCGTGGGTGTGGATGACGCGGAAACGGAGCCGGCCGCAGCGGAGACGGAAGGGGGCATGGGGAACGTGGGGCCTTTTTTGTTGCAGCGCAATATTGTGCTGCGCCATGCGACCGCCTGATGTCAGCTGCCGCGCAGGCCCCAGTGCCGCCAGGGAGACTCAGGCGGGCGGCAGGTGGCAGACGGCCTCGATGTTGTGGCCGTCGGGGTCGAGCACGAAGGCCGCGTAATAGTCGTCGTGGTAGTGCGGTCGCAGGCCGGGCTCGCCGTTGCAGCGCCCGCCTGCCGCCAGGGCCGCCGCATGGAAGTCATCGACCATGTGGCGGTTGTCCACGCGGAAGGCCACATGGATGGGCGGCTGGTTGGGCGTGCCCCCGCTGATCCAGAAATCGGGCTTGGGCGGCTCGCCGAAGCCCGCAGTGTCCGTATGGCCCGTGACTTCGGCAGAAAGCTCCATGAGGATTTCATAGCCCAGCGGCGCCAGGGCGCGTGCATAGAAATCCTTGCTGCGCTCGAAATCCGATACGAGGATTCCCGTGTGGTCGATCATGGCTGTGCTCCTGCCTGTTCATGACGGACACCAGCATGCCATGGAGACCGCTGCGGCACCAGTGGACTGGCGCAGGTGTTCAGTAAGCGACGGTGAAACGCTGGCGCAGGTGCAGGCCCTTGTCCAGCGCGTCGACCAGGGCCACGGCCAGGTCCGCTGCCGAAATCGTGCCGGGCTGGCCATCGGCCTGCATCAGCGGCTCATCCTTGCCCGTGCGGTATTGGCCCGTGCGTTCGCCATGGTCGCCCAGGTGCAGGGCAATGGGCGGGCTCAGCATCGTCCAGTCCAGGCCCTGCTCCTTTTGCAGATCGTTGAGGGCATCGCGGGCAGCCGAGGCGCCGGGCTTGATGGCGGCCGGGAACTCGGGCGTGTCCACCAGTTGCTTGCCGGGTGCGATGTAGAGGCTGCCTGCGCCGCCGACCACCAGGTAGCGCTTGATGCCGGCCGCCTTGGTGCCCGCCACGATGGCGCGCGAGCCGCGCATGAAATCCTCATAGATGTCGGGATTGCCCCAGCCCGCGTTGTAGGCGCTGACCACGGCGTCCGCGCCCGCCACGGCGCGCTGCACGGCGGCGGCGTCCAGTACATCGGCCTGCACGGCCTGCAGCCGCGGCTGGGCCGCCAGCTTGGCGGGGTCGCGCACCAGGGCCACGACCTCATGGCCGCGCTGCAGCAGCTCCTTCAATACCGCCGAACCCACAAAGCCGGTTGCGCCAATCAATGCCACTTTCATCTTCGGTCCTTTATGGCGCCAGGGCGCCTGTTCACGATGGCATTGAGATTACGCCGTTCACAATGCATGCGGTAGACGGCAATTTTTACCAAGACCTTGAAGTGCAGCTTCACAATACAGCCCATGGATGACTACAGACGCATGGCCGTTTTCGCCGCCGTGGTGCAGCACGGCTCCATGAGCGCCGCCGCGCGTGCCCTGGGCATGAGCCCCTCGGCCGTGAGCCAGCAGGTGCGCCAGCTCGAACGCGATGGCGGCGTCACCCTGCTGCACCGCTCCACCCGGCAGATCGCGCTGACCGACACGGGCGAGCGCTACTACCAGCAGTGCGCCGCCATGGCCCAGGCCGCCAGCCAGGCGCGGGCCGAGCTGGCGGCCGCGCGCGACGAGCCCGGCGGCGAGCTGCGCCTGTCAGCCACGGTGGGCTTTGCCCGCCACATCGCGCCGGCCCTGGGCCACTGGCTGGCGCGGCACCCCGCACTGCGCCTGCACCTGGATGTGGACGACGCGCCCATCGACCTCATACAAAGCCGCATCGACCTGGCCTTGCGCTTCGGCCGGCTGGCCGATTCCGGCTGGGCCGCCCGGCGCCTGGGCGCCATGCGCAACTGGCTGTGCGCCTCGCCGGCATGGATACAGGCCCAGGGGGGCGGCGCGGCTTGGCGCCACCCGGCACCGCTGGCCAGCATGCGCTGGCTGGGCCTGGCGCGCGAGGGCCAGGGCCAGGCCCTGCGTGCCGAGGCGCGCCACCCTGACACGGGCGAGACCTACAGCCTGCAGGTGCTGCCGCATGTGGCCAGCAACAACCAGCTGTCCATCCAGCAGATGTGCGAGGCGGGCCTGGGCCTGGCCCTGCTGGGCAGCATGGACGTGGCCGACACGGTGGCCGAAGGCCGCCTGGTGCGCCTGCTGCCCGACTGGGACTTCGGCGGCCTCGACATCTGGGCCGTCACCCCGCAGCGCCAGGCCCAGCCCGCCAAGGTGCGCCAGGCCATCGCTGCCTTGCAGGCCTATCTGGCCAGGTTGCCGGGCGTGGTCGATGCGCCGGCCTCAGCCTGAGGATCATGGACAGCGCACGAAAAAAAGCCCGCACGGGGCGGGCATGAAAACGAAGGAAGGACGCTCGCTCAGTCGAGGGCTGTCTTCTGGCCGTTCTTGAACACGCTCAGCGTGTACGAGGGGTTCTTCATCTCGCCATTCTTCTCGAAGGCGATCTTCGAGGTCACGCCCGAGTAGTCGGCCTTTTGCAGGAAGGGGATGTAGACCTTGGGGTCCCAGGAGTTGGCGCGCTTCATGGCGTCGGCCAGCATCATGGTGGCGTCGTAGAAGTACGGGCTGTAGACCTGGAACTGGCCGGGGTACTTGGCGTCGTAGCGCTTTTTCCATTCCGTGCCGCCGGGCATCTTGGCCAGCGAGGCGCCGCCATCGGCGCAGATCACGTTGTCCAGCGGCTTGGCACCGGCCGCCACCTTGGCCAGCTCGGGCACGCACAGGCCGTCGCCGCCGAAGTACTTGGCATCGTTCAGGCCCAGCTGGGCCATCTGGCGCAGCATGGGGCCGGCTTGGCCGTACATGCCGCCGTAGAAGATGCCATCGGGCTTCTTGGCCTTGATCGAGGTCAGGATGGCCATGAAGTCCGTGGCCTTGTCGTTCGTGAACTCGGAGGCCACGACCTTCACGCCCAGCTTTTCCGCATCCTTCTTGAACACATTGGCCAGGCCCTGGCCATAGGCCGTGCGGTCATCGATGATGGCCACGGTCTTGAGCTTGAGCGTCTGCGCCGCGTACTTGGCCAGTGCCGCGCCCAGCGCGTTGTCATTGGCGATCACGCGGTAGGTGGTGTTCCAGCCGGGCTTGGTCAGGTCGGGGTTGGTGGCCGCGCCCGTGATCATGGGAATGCCGCAGTCCTGGAAGACCTTGGACGAGGGAATGGCCACGCCCGAGTTGAGGAAGGCCACGGCGCCGGCGACCTTGTCGTCGCACAGCTTCTGCGAGGCGGCCGTGCCCTGCTTGGGATCGGCCACATCGTCCTCGGCCACCAGCTGGAACTTGACCTTCTTGCCGGCGATCTCCATGCCCTTGGCATTGAGCTCGTCGATGGCCATGCGCACGCCGTTTTCGTTGTCCTTGCCGAAATTGGCCTGGGGACCGGACACCGGGCCGATGTGGCCGATGCGGATCACCTGCTCCTGGGCCATGGCCACGCCACCCATGCCGGCCACGACGGCCGCAATACACAACTTCCGGGACATCTTCATCGCGCACTCCTCAGTTGAAACAGGCCGTCACGTTATTCCCGTCATCGCGGCTTGGCAATGCCGCGTGACGGGGCCGCGACACTCGGCACCAACTCAGTGTTTACGAGCATCCGTCCCCACCCAAAGCTGTGCTGGGTGGCGCGCCGCAACCGGCGACGCAGGCGACGCTTGCAACTCAGGCCGCGCGGGCCTGGCCCAGCGCCTGCACCTGGGCCAGCTGGTCCAGGGCCGCCAGGCAGGCATGGGCCACCTCAACGCCCTTCTTCACGAAGTGGGCGCGGAAAAACTCCACATGGTCGCCGTGCTCGTGGAAGTCGCGCGGCGTGAGCACGGCGGAGAACACCGGCACCTCGGTGTCGAGCTGCACGCGCATCAGCCCGTCGATCACGGCCGAGGACACGAACTCATGGCGGTAGATGCCGCCATTGACCACCAGAGCGCAGGCGATGATGGCGTCGAAGCGGCCAGTGTCGGCCAGCTTCTTGGCCAGCAGCGGGATCTCGAAGGCGCCGGGCACATTGAAGTGGCTGATGTTCTGCGCGGCCACGCCCTGGGCCTGCAGCTCGGCCGCCATGGAGTCGCGCGCCTGGTGCACGACATCGGTATGCCAGCTCGCGCAGATGACGGCCACGCGGCTGCGGCCCGCGACGGCCCTCCACGGCGTGCCCGAGGCCGTGCCGTGTGCGGAGAAATTCAAGGAGACAGGAGTCTGATTCATGGTGCTCTTTCAAGATGAGACAAATGAATCAGGGCGCGCGCCATGGCGCCGCATGGCGCGGCGCAGCCCATGGGACAACCATGGGCATGGCGCCTGCCATGCAGGTGCTGCGCGATCTCTTTCATCCGGACTGTGACCGTCGGCTCTGGCATCTCACCAGATCTGCTGACCCCGGCCGGCCTTGCGGCTTGCCGGGCGCTCGCGGGCTCCTGGACACATGCCGAAAGACAGATCCAGATACCGCCGGTGGGGAATTTCGCCCCGCCCTGAGAACGCTGCTTTGCGGCGCACGGACTGCGCACCGCCAAAGACAGAGGCCATTCTAGCCGCGCCCGCAAGCCATTGCCGCGACCGGGGCGGCAGGCGCGCTTGCGCACCACGCCTGCGCAATTCATCTGGCAACACCTACAGAATATGGGCGAATTGCTATCAAAATAGAAGCTCCGCTGTCGCCCTTGTTGCCTTGCAAGGACGACCCAGGTCAACCAATACGGCCTGTCAAACGTCATAGGAAGAGATCCAGACAGGAAACACGCCTTTGCCCGGACCCCATACCATGCCCCGTTCCAACGCCCCCACCACGCAGCCACACCAGCAGCGTGACCTGCGCCCCCTGCGCATGCTGCGCCTGCTGGCCGGCCTTGGCCTCGCCGCCCTGGTCACCGCCTGCGCCGTGCCGCCCGATGGCTACTCGGACATGGGCTCCGGCTACCCCAGCTATCCCAGCTATCCGACCTACCCCAGCTACCCCTCTGGCGGCGGCGTCATCTACCCCTCCTATCCCACGCAGCCCGCCTATCCCGACAACGGCTGGTACGAGCGCCAGCGCCTGCAGCGCGAGCGCGATCGCCTGCAGTACGAGCGCGAGCGCATTCAGCAGGAGCGCAACCGCGACGCCTGGCGCGACCGCCAGGAGCGCGAGCGTGAAATGCGCGAGCGCGACCGGGACCGGGACCGCCAGGCACAGGACCGCGACCGCCAGTTGCGCGAGCGCATGCAGGAGCAGCAGCGCCGCGAAGCCGAGCGCCAGCAGCGGGACCGCGAGCGCGATCAGGGCCAGCAGCAACGCGATCGTGAACGCCAGCAACGCGACCGGGAACAGCAGCAGCGTGACCGCGAGCAGCAGCAACGCGCCATCGAGCGCATGCAGCGCGAAAGCCAGGGCGGCGGCAACCCCTACCCCACGCAGGATCCGCGCCACTGGCGTTGAACGGCTGACCAGCGGCATGTCCAGCCCCCTGCGCTGCGCACCATAATCGGCAATGCACCACATCCCTGTGCCGCTTGTGATGGGAAAGGAAACCGCCATGCACCGCACCCAAGACCTTTGCCAGCGCCGGGCGCTGGCGGCGCTTGTACCGATGCTTGCAACGCTGGTGATGGCACTCACCGCAGGCGCGGCCTCGGCCCAGGTCATCCGCTGCACGGACGCCAAGACCGGCCGCGTCACCTACACCAACAGCAGTTGCAAGGACGGCGAAAACCGCGTGCAGGTGCAGGAAGCCCCCAGCCCCGAAGAGCTGGAACGCGAGCGCGCGCAGTCCGCCGCCGCCATAGAGCGCAAGAACCAGCAACTGACCCGCGAAGAGGCCGAGCGCCGCGCACGCGCCCAGCAGCAGGAGCGCGAGGCGCGCAGCCGGCGCGAGCGCGAGAACTCGGCCCAGCGCGACAGCGGCGACTCCCCTGCCTGCCAGCAGGCGCGCCGCCGTCTGGACACCATCCTGGCCGAGTCCAACCCCGATCCCGCCACCTGGGGCCCGCGCAGCCAGGCCGCCCAGCAGCAAATGGAAATGGCCTGCCTGGGCCCCAAGGCCTATGAGCAGCTGCAGCAATCGCGCGCACTGCAGCCCAATGCCATCAACCGGCCGTGGATCGTCGGGCGCCCCGTGCCGCCGCAGCCGCTGCCGCCTTCGGCGCCCATCTCGCACTGCAATGTGTTCCGCTGCTACGACACCAACGGCGGCATCCATCCGCGCTGATTCACGCGCGCAGGCCCTGCTCCACGGTGGGGTAGCGCAGGCGCAGGCCCAGCTCGGCCTTCAGGCGCTGGTTGCGCAGGCGGCGTGACTCCCCCATGAAGCTCAGCAGGCTGGCCGGCAGTTCGCGCTGTGCCTGCTCGCGCGTGATGCGCGCGGGGCGCGGCAGGCCGTAGAGATCGGCCGCAAAGTCGAAATAGTCCCCCATGCGCAGCTGCGTATCGTCGCTGGCGTGGTAGATGCGCTGCGGCCGGCCGCGCCACAGCGCCCGCACGCAGGCGCGGGCCAGGTCGTCGGCATGGATGTGGTTGGTGTAGACATCCTCTGCGGCGCACAGCAGGGGCGTGCCGCGCAGCAGGCGCCCGCGCGGCGTGCCGTTTTCCCGGTCCGGCGCATAGATGCCCGGGATGCGCAAAATGCTGGCGCGCAGGCCGCCGCGCCCGGCAAAGCGCACGGCACGCTCGGCGTTCACGCGGCGCTGGGCACGCGCCGTGGCCGGTGCGGGCGGGCGGCTTTCGTCGATCCAGGCGCCCTCGCAGTTGCCATAGACGCCGGAGGTCGAGCCATAGACCAGGCTCGCCGGCCGGCCGCGACGGCGCAGCACGCGCAGCAGGGCCGTGGTGCGCGGGTCCAGCCACCAGCCCTCTTCGCCAGCGGGCGGATTGGGCGGCGGCGCCAGGTGGACGACGCGCGTGGCCAGGCCGGCCAGACGGCGCAGCGTGGCTGGTGCGTCCAGATCGCCCAGCAGCGGCGTGATGCCGCGCCCGCGCAGATCCTGCAGGCGCTCGGCGCCACGCGTCAGGGCAAGCACGCGCGGGCCCCGTCGTGCGGCACCGGAGCGCGCGCCGGGCGCGCCCGCCAATGCACCAGCCACGCGCAGCCCCACGTCGCCGCAGCCGACGATGAGCACGCGTTCGCGTCGAAAGCGCGCCGGCAGCGCGCCCAATGGGTTTTGGTTTGAGGGCAAAATCCTGGCCTGTTGCGAGGGCGGCCACCCGCGCGCCGCCGGTCGCGGCAGCGGCATGTCCGTCCGGGAAAGAAGATCGCCGGCGCGCTCCACGCGCCCGCCAGCGCCCCCGAGGATACCGAGAACATGACCGAGATAGCCAACGCTTCCCACGAAATCACCGTACAGCCCAGCGGCCGCGCCTTCGCCACGCAGGGCAGCGAGACCATCCTGGCCGCCGCCATCCGCTCCGGCGTGGGCCTGCCCTATGGCTGCAAGGACGGTGCCTGCGGTTCCTGCAAGTGCAAGAAGCTCAGTGGCGATGTCACCCATGGTCCGCATGCCGACAAGGCGCTGACCGCCCAGGAAGAGGCCGACGGCTATGTGCTCACCTGCTGCGCCAGGCCAGCCACCTCGGTGGTGCTGGAGTCCCGCCAGGTCACCGATGCCAGCGCCTTTCCCATCAAGAAAATGCCCGTGCGCGTGGCCACGCTGGAGAAGAAGTCGCACGACGTGATGCAGGTGCGCCTGCAACTGCCCGCCGCAGACAAGTTCCGCTACCACGCAGGCCAGTACGTGGAGTTCATCCTGCGCGACGGCGCCCGCCGCGCCTACTCCATGGCCACGGCCCCCCACGTGCAGGACACGGCGCCGGGGCTGGAGCTGCACATCCGCCACATGCCGGGCGGCAAGTTCACCGACCATGTGTTCGGCGCCATGAAGGAAAAGGAAATCCTGCGCGTGGAAGGCCCGTTCGGCAGCTTCTTCCTGCGCGAGGACAGCGACAAGCCCGTCATCCTGCTGGCCTCGGGCACGGGCTTCGCGCCCATCAAGGCGCTGCTGGAGCACATCCGCCACAAGGACATCCACCGCTCCGTCACCCTGTATTGGGGCGGCCGCCGCCCCGAAGACCTCTACATGGATGCCTGGGTGCGCGAACAGGCCCAAGCCATGCCGCAGCTGTGCTACGTGCCCGTGGTCTCGGATGCCCTGCCCGAAGACGCCTGGACCGGCCGCACGGGCTTCGTGCACCAGGCCGTGCTGGACGATTTTGCCGACCTCTCGGGCCACCAGGTCTATGCCTGCGGCGCGCCCATCGTGGTCGATTCCGCGCACCAGGCCTATGTGCACCAGCGTGGCCTGCCCGACGAAGAGTTCTACGCCGACGCATTCACCACGGAAGCCGACAAGGCAGCCTGAAGCCAGGGCAGATCAATCAATACGCAGAAAAACTGCTCTGCATACCTGCGCGCAGCCAGGTGTCGCAATTTTTTTGCACAATAGCGCCCCTATGAACCGTAGAAACAGCCTTCTCTCGGTCATGGCGGCCGCTGCTGCCCTGGCCTCCCCGCTTGCCCTGGCGCAAGAGCCCATCCGCCTGATCGTGCCCTATGCGCCCGGCGGTCCGCTGGACATCACCTCGCGCGCGCTGGCCGAGCGGGTGCGTGATTCCCTGGGAGTGGTGATCATCGACAACAAGGCTGGCGCCGGCGGCAACATCGGCGCCGACGCCATTGCCCGTGCCACGCCGGACGGCATGACCATCGGCTTGGCCGCCACGGCCACCCATGCCGTCAATCCCTGGCTGTACGCCAAGATGCCCTATGACGCGGGCAAGGACTTCGCCGGCATCACCCAGATGGTGCGCGTGCCCAATGTGCTGGTGATGAACGCGGCCCGTGCCGAGCAGCTCAAGATCCACAGCGTGGCCGACCTGATCGCCTACGCCAAGGCCAACCCCGGCAAGCTCAACTACGGCAGCGGCGGCAACGGCAGCGCGGGCCACCTGGCCGGCGAAATGCTCAAGCAAAAGGCCGGCATCTTCGCCCTTCACGTGCCCTACCGCGGCGCCAACCCGGCCCAGCTGGCCCTGCTGTCGGGCGAGGTGGACTTCAACATCGACAACCTGGCTGCCGCGGCGCCCAACATCCGCTCGGGCAAGCTCAAGGCGCTGGCCGTGACCACGCTGAACCCCACCACGCTGCTGCCCGGCGTGCCCGCACTGTCCAAGACCTTCCCCGGCTTTGCCATCGACACTTGGTGGGGCCTGGTGGCCCCGGCCGGCACGCCCAAGCCCGTGCTGGACAAGCTGAGTAAGGCCTTTGGCGATGCACTGGCCGCGCCCGAGACCAAGACCCGCTTCGAGACCCTGATGGCCGAGCCCGTGTCCTCCACACCCGCCGAATTCGACAGGTTCATGGCCGCCGAGCGTGCCAAGTACCAGCCCATCGTCAAGGCCTCCGGAGCGAAGGTGGACTGAGCCGATCCACCACGTCCCGCCTGGCAAAAAGCCGCAGCCGCCCTCAGGGCGCTGCGGCTTTTTCATTCAGGCCACTTTCGGGATTCAGGCTTGTCGGAGATGCCAGCCAGGCTTGTGCGCCACGCGGATGCCCTGCCCCGCCACGGCCTGCAGTTGCGCGGGCGTGACGCGCTCAGGCGCGATCTCGGCCAGCGGCACCAGCACGAAGGCGCGCTCGTGCATGCGCGGGTGCGGCACGCTCAGGCGCGGCAGCGCAATGCGCTCGTCGTCCCACAGTTCGATGTCCAGGTCCAGCGTGCGCGGCGCGTTGCGGTAGGGACGCTCGCGGCCGGCCGCCAGCTCGATGGCCTGCAGCGCATCGAGCAGCGCCAGCGGCTGCAGCGTGGTGTGCACGGCGGCCACGGCGTTCAAGTAGTCCGGGCCGCTGGAATCGACGGGTGCCGTGCTGTAGAGGGAGGACACGGCCACAAGGCGCGTGCCCGGCAGGCCGCCAATGGCCTGCAGCGCCTGGGCCAGCGCCTGGCCCCGGTCGCCCAGATTGGCGCCCAGGCCAATGGCGACCCAGTGCCCCGGCTCAGTCATCCCCGCCCACGGCGCCATCACCACCGCCCTGTGGCTTGCGGCGACGGCGGCGGCGCTTCTTGGGCGCTGACCCTTCCTCACCCTCCACCTGGGGCAAGGCGGCGGCAGGTGCGTCGGCCTGCTGCGCTTCGCCAGCGCCGGCGTCCTCGCGCGCAGGGCGGGCCTTGGCCACGCGGTGCACCTTGGGCTCGGCGCTGCGCTGGCGGGCGCGCTGCTCGTCGCGGGCCTGGGCGATCAGGTCGTCGCGGCGCGCGTCGTCGGCGTTCTGGAATTCCTGCCACCAGCTGGCCAGGCTTTCATCGACCTCGCCGATGTCGGCGCGCAGGCGCATGAAGTCGAAGCCCGCGCGAAAGCGCGGCTGGGCCACCAGGCTGAATGGCGTGGCGCCCGTGCGCTTGTCAAAGCGCGGCTGCATGACCCAGATCTCGCGCATGTCGGCGGCCAGCTTGCCGCGGCCCGACACATCGCCGATGCGCTGGTCGAACACTTCGTCGATGGATTCCTGCAGCGCGGGGAAGGGGTGCTGGCGCTGGTTCAGGCGGCGCTCCCAGCCGGTCTTGACGTCATGCCACAGCACGCAGGCCAGCAGGAAGCTGGGCGCCACGGGCTTGCCTTCCTCGACACGGCGGTCGGTATCGGTCAGCGCGGCGCGCACAAAGGGCTGCTCCGCGCGCTCGACCACCACATCCAGCAGCGAGTAGATGCCGCGTGCCAGGCCCAGGCCGCGCAACTGCTCCACCGAGGCCAGCGCGTGGCCGGTCTGCAGCAGCTTGAGCATTTCATCGAACAGGCGGCTTTGCGGCACATCGGCCAGCAGCGGCTCGCACTCCACCAGGGGCTTGGCGGTCTTGGGCTCGATCTTGAAGCCCTTGCCTGCCAGCTTGGCCGCGAAGCGCACGGCGCGGATGATGCGCACCGGGTCTTCGCGGTAGCGCGTGGCCGGGTCGCCGATCATGCGCAGCATGCGCTTCTTGGCGTCGTCGATGCCCTTGTGATAGTCCACCACGATCTGCGTGCGCGGGTCGTAGTACATGGCGTTGATGGTGAAGTCGCGGCGCGTGGCGTCCTGGTCCTGCGGGCCCCAGACGTTGTCGCGCAGCACGCGGCCGCTGGCGTCCACCGCATGGTGCATGCCGGCGAGCTGGGCCTTGCTGGTGCGCTCGTTGCCGCTCACGGCCTCGGCCGCGCTGTTGTCCAGGAAGGCGCGGAAGGTGGAGACTTCGATGACCTCGTTCTCGCGCCCGCGGCCATAGACCACGTGCACGATGCGAAAGCGCTTGCCGATGATGAAGGCGCGGCGGAACAGGCCCTTGACCTGCTCGGGCGTGGCATTGGTGGCCACGTCGAAGTCCTTGGGGCGCAGGCCCAGCAGCAGGTCGCGCACGGCGCCGCCGACGATGTAGGCCTCGTAGCCCGCGTCCTGCAGCGTCTCGACCACGTCGATGGCACGCCGGTCCACCAGGTTGGGGTCGATGCCGTGCACCTGCACGGGCACTTCCTGGCGCTTGCCGAAGGGGGACTTGCGGGCGCGGGGGGCAGCCGAGGTCTTGCCCAGCAGCTTGTCGATGATGTTCTTGATCATGGTGCTTCGCCAAACAGGTCCAGAATGCGCCAGCCACGTTCCTGGGCCAGGGCGCGCAGCCGTGCGTCGGGGTTGGTGGCCACAGGGTGGTCCACGCGTTCGAGCAGGGGCACGTCGTTCCAGGAGTCGCTGTAGAAGAAGCTCTCCACGCCGCCCCAGTCCAGGCCACGCGCATCCAGCCACTGCTGCATGCGCTGGACCTTGCCGTCGCGCATGCTGGGCGTTCCACGGATCTCGCCCGTGAACCAGCCCTGGGCGTCGCGCTCCAGTTCCACGGCAATCAGCTCCTGCACGCCCAGTGCGGCGGCAATGGGGCGCGTCACGAACTCGTTGGTGGCCGTGACGATGATGATCTGGTCGCCCGCCTGCTGGTGCGTGCGCAGCAGCTCCAGTGCCTGGGGACGGATCGCGGGGGTGATCACCTCGCGCATGAAGCGCTCATGCGCCTCGCCGGCCTGTTGCGCGCCACGGCCGCAGAAGGCCTCGGTGGCAAAGCGCACATAGTCGTGCACGTCGAGCGTGCCGGCCTGGTAGTGCGCGAAGAACTCGGCGTTGCGGCGGCCGAACTCGGCCGGATCGGTCCAGCCGATGCGCGTCGTGAACTCGCCCCACTCGTAGTCCGAATCGAGCGGCAGCAGCGTATGGTCCAGGTCGAACAACGCCAGCCGGGGCCGGAGTTGCTTCTGATCAGAGGTCATGCATATCCTAAAAAAATGGGTCCCGCGCTGCCCTTGCAACGCAGGCTCCGCCGGCTCCCGCAGTCCCTGCCCACACGAGAATGTGGGCTCATTCGGTTTCCAGCATCGTCTTGAGCAACGGGATGGTGATGGCGCGCTTGTTGCGAAGCGCAAAGCCGTCGAGCATGTCGAGCAGCTGCATCAGGCTGCCCAGGTCGCGTGAGAAGCGCTTGAGCATGTAGTCCATCACATCGTCGCCCAGAAAAACGCCACGGGCATCGGCCTCCTGGCGCAGCACCGCGCGGCGCGCGGTTTCATCGAGCAGTTGCAGCTGGAACACATGGCCCCAGCCCAGCCGCGTGCGCAGATCCTCGCGCAGCTTGAGGTCGGCCGGCGGCAGGGGGCCGGCTCCCAGCACCCAGCGCGGCGAGCCCGTGGCCGGGCTCGTCGCATTCACGAACCAGTTGAAGGCACGCGCCTGCTGCAGCGGAGTGTAGATGTCCACGTCGTCCATCAGCACCGCCGCCCAGCGCTCGTCGAACGGCGGCGGGAACAGGGTGGATGCATCCATCCAGCCCACCATGGCGCCCTGCTCGCGCAGCGCCTCGCGCACGGCCTTGAGCAGGTGGGTCTTGCCCGAGCCCGACTCGCCCCAAAGATAGGTGGGCACCGGCGTGCGGGCGGTCTGCATGCGGCCGTCGCCCACCCAGTGGCGCAGATGATCGATCACTGCGGCATTGGGACCGACGAAAAAGCGCGACAGCGTCGGACTCGACGCCATGCTGATATCCAGAGCCAGCTGCTTCATCTGCGACATACGCGCAGCGCCCCCTTTCCTGTGTCCAGGCGGGTCCATGCGGCAAAAGCAGGCAGAGGAATCGGCAACGGCATTGGGTTGAGAGCAAAGACAGGCCCGCCTCGGCGCAGCGCTGCGGCAAGGCGGACAACGCCCGGGAGCTCCCGGGCGGACGAGGGATTTTAGTCTGCGCGGCGCCCGGCACGGCGGCAGCCGGCCCGCATGTGCAACGAAAGCCCCCTCGAAGCCCACTGGCGCGCGCGCCTGCCGGCGGCCAGCGCCGTAGAATCCCGGGGTTCCAGCCCGGCATCGGGCCTACCGCACCGTACCCATCCATGAGCTCTTCTGCCCCCTCCTCTACCCCGATTTCCTACAAAGACGCCGGCGTCGACATCGTCGCTGGCGATGCGCTGGTCGAGCGCATCAAGCCGCTGGCCAAGAAGACCATGCGCGAAGGCGTGATGGCCGGCATCGGAGGCTTCGGCGCGCTGTTCGAGGTGCCCAAACGCTACAAGGAGCCCGTGCTGGTCTCGGGCACCGATGGCGTGGGCACCAAGCTCAAGCTGGCCTTCGAGTGGAACATGCACGACACCGTGGGCATCGACCTGGTGGCCATGAGCGTCAACGACGTGCTGGTCCAGGGCGCCGAGCCCCTGTTCTTCCTCGACTATTTCGCCTGCGGCAAGCTGGACGTGGACACGGCCGCTGCCGTGGTCGGCGGCATTGCACGCGGCTGCGAGCTGTCGGGCTGCGCACTGATCGGCGGTGAAACCGCCGAAATGCCCGGCATGTACCCGGCCGGTGAATACGACCTGGCGGGCTTTGCCGTCGGCGCCGTCGAAAAATCCAAGATCCTCACGGGCCAGAGCGTGGCCGCAGGCGACGTGGTGCTGGGTCTGGCCTCGGCCGGCGTGCACTCCAATGGCTTTTCCCTGGTGCGCAAGTGCATCGAGCGCGCCGAAGCCCAGGGCAGCCTGCCCGAATCGCTGGACGGCAAGCCGTTCAAGCAAGCCATCATGGAACCCACGCGCCTGTACGTGAAGAACGTGCTGGCGGCGCTGGAGCAGCACCCCATCAAGGCGCTGGCCCACATCACCGGCGGCGGCCTGCTGGAGAACATCCCCCGCGTGCTGCCCGAGGGCCTGGCCGCCCACCTGGATGCCGGCAGCTGGCCCCAGACCGAGCTGTTCGCCTGGCTGCAGAAGACGGCCGGCATCGACGCCGTGGAAATGAACCGCACCTTCAACAACGGCATCGGCATGGTCGTTGTCGTGCCTGCAGAGGCTGCCGAAGCCACGGCCGCCACGCTCAAGCAGCTGGGCGAGACGGTCTACACCATCGGACGCATCGCCGCACGCGGCGAGGGCGAGCCTGTCGAGGTCCGCTGACCACGGGCCCGCAGCGAATGACCCAGCACCTGCCCTCGCCCATCATCTCCCCGCAGCCCGCGCCCACGCGCGGCGTGACGCTTTCCAGCTATGTGCTGATGGCAGGCGCCCTGCTGCTGATCATGTGGCAGGGCCTTTTGCCGGGCATGCTCTGTGTCTGCGTGGGCTTTCTGGTCACGCGCGCCCTTGCCGGGCTGCTGGCACGGGCCCAGCCCAAGGCCCGGCGCGGCTCGCTGCCGCGCTGGACCCAATTGGTGGCAGCCACCATCGTCATTCTTGCGCCGCTGGCCCTGCTGAGCGGCGCGCTCTCGCATACACGCACCTACATCACCGACGCGCCGCAGCAGTACCGCGAACTGCTCGACTATCTGGCCCACACGGTGCTGGAGCTGCGTGACAAGCTGCCCGCCGACATGGCCGACCAGTTGCCGGACGGCGCGCAGGAAATCCAGCACCTGCTGGCCAGCTACCTGGCAGCCAAGGCCGGTGCCCTGGCCCATGCGGGCCGCGCCTGGCTTACCGGCCTGCTGTACGCCTATGTGGGCCTGATCATCGGCGCGCTGGCCGCCGTGCGCCCCATCACCACGCGCCGCCCGCCCCTGGTGGCTGCGCTGCGCGAACGCATCCGGCTCATGGGGCTGGCCTTCCGCCAGATCGTGGCGGCGCAGTTCTGGATTGCAGCCTTCAACACCTTCCTGACGGCCATCTTCCTGCTGGGCGTGCTGCCGCACTGGAACCTGACCCTGCCCTACACGCCAGCCCTGATCACGCTGACATTCATCGCGGGCCTGGTGCCCATCGTGGGCAACCTGCTGTGCAATGCGGTGATCACCATCGTGGGGCTGTCGGTCTCCCCGGTAGCCGCCGCGGCCTGCCTGGGCTTTCTGATCCTGATCCACAAGGCCGAGTACGTGATCAACGCCAAGGTGGTGGGCCAGCGCACGCACATGGGCGTGTGGGAGCTGCTGGCCGTGATGTTCGTGGCCGAGTCGGTGTTCGGCCCCGCAGGCCTGGTGGCGGCGCCGCTGTTCTACGCCTATCTCAAGAAAGAGCTGGAAGCCGTCCGGCTGGTCTGAGCAGCGCTCCGACCCTGGGGGTTGCCGCCGCTACAGCCCCCTGAGCCGCCGGATCACCTCGCGCACGGCCACGGCCTGCGCGCCCTGCTGGGAATGCAGGAAGCGCTCCAGGTCTTCGAGCGCACGCTCGGTCACTCCCCATTGCGCATAGGCCAGCCCCCGGTCACGGAAGATTTCCGGCATGTCGGGCCGCAGCACGGCCAGCCGGTTGAGCACGGCCACCAGCAGCGGCCAGTCGCGACGCGCATGGTGGATCTCCTGCAGATTGCGCAGCATGCGCTCCAGGATGTCGCGCGGCGATGCGCCCTGCAGGTACATGCCCAGCGGAGCCGCCTCCTCGGCGGACAGGCCAGCGTTCTGCCAGAAGGGCTCCAGCCGCTCGGCCAGGCTGTTGGCCGAGAAGGATTCACCGCTCAGCGGGTCCATCACCACCTGCCCCTGGGGCAGGCGCAGCTTGACCAGGAAATGCCCGGGAAAGCTCACGCCCTGTGCCGGCAGATCGATGGCCGCAGCCAGCTCCAGCCAGATCAGCGCCACACTGATGGGAATGCCGCGCCGCGTCTGCAGCACGTGGTGGATGTAGCTGTTGGACGGGTCGTAGTAATCGTTGAGATTGCCGCCAAAGCCCAGCTCGCCATAGAAGAACTGGTTGAGCACGCGCAGGCGCTGCAGGGAATCGGTTTCGCCGGCCAGGCGCTGGAGCAGGCGCACCTGCAGCCGGTCCAGCTCGGCGCTGGCCGCCTGCAGGTCGAGATCGGGCACGGCATCCTGGGCGATGCTGATTGCCGCCTCCATCAACGGCAGGTGGTCATCGCTTTGCACCAGCGCTGCAAAGTATTGCAGGGCCGTTGGCGTGTCTTCGTAACTCCAGCTCATGATGCTTTGTATATTGCAGCGCCCAAGCCTGCAATTATGCGGGTTTGGGCGATGCCTCTCAGCGCCGCAGCAGTGCGCGCAGCTTGAGCCCCGCCGCCCACAGCGCACCGAAGTACAGCAGCACCGAGGCGGCCATCAGCGCGGCGAGCAGGCCCACACGCTGCCAGCCGTTGGCGCGCAGCGCGATCCAGTCGAAATGCTGGCTGCCCCAGGTCAGCAGCACGGCCAGCAGGCTGCTGGCCGCGACCACCTGCAAGCCCAGCCGACCCCAGCCCGGCTTGGGACGGTAGACACCCCGGCGCAGCAGACCCCAAAGCAGCCAGCCCGCATTGACCAGGGCCGCCAGGCCGATGGACAACGCCAGGCCGGTATGCGCCATGAAGGGCACCAGGACCAGGTTGAGCAGTTGGGTGATGACCAGCACCACGATGGCGATCTTGACGGGCGTGCGTATGTCCTGGCTGGCGTAGTAGCCCGGCGCCAGCACCTTGATGGCCACCAGGCCCACCAGGCCTGCGCCGTAGCCGACCAGCGCCAGGGCGATCTGGCCCACGTCGCTGTCCTGCAGCGCACCGCGGTGGAACAGCGTGGCCACCAGCGGCTCGGCAAAAGTGAGCAGGCCCACGGCGCACGGCACGGACAGCAGCACCACCAGGCGCAGCCCCCAGTCCAGCATGGCCGAGTAGCGCTCCGAGTCGTCGGCCGCCTTGGCAGCGGCCAGCTGGGGGGTGAGCACCACGCCCAGCGCCACGCCCAGCAGCGCCGTCGGAAACTCCATGAGCCGGTCGGCATAGAACAGCCAGGTCACGCTGCCCGGTTGCAGATAGGAGGCGATCTGGGTGTTGATCATCAGCGAGACCTGGGCCACGCCCACGCCCAGCAGGGCCGGCGCCATCAGCTTGAGGATGCGGCGCACGCCGGCCTCGGCCCAGGCTTCGCGCAGCGCAGCTGGCGAAAAGCCGATGCGCGGCAGCAGGCCCAGGCGCGCCAGCGCAGGCAGTTGCACTGCCAGCTGCAGCACGCCGCCCAGCATCACGCCACCGGCCATGGCATAGATGGGCTCGATGCCGCGCGCCTGCAGCCAGGGCGCGCCCCAGAAGGCGGCGGCGATCATGGCCAGGTTCAGCAGCACCGGCGTGGCGGCCGAGACGGCAAAGCGCCGCCAGGTATTGAGCACACCGGCCGACAGCGCCACCAGCGACATGAAGCCGATGTAGGGGAACATCCAGCGTGTCATCAGCACGGCGGCGTCATAGCCCTCGGGCGACTGGCGCAGGCCGCTGGCCAGCAGCCAGACCAGCAGCGGCGCACCGACCACGCCCAGCACGCAGGTCACCAGCAGCACCCAGAACAGCAGCGTGGCCACGTGCGAGATCAGCGTGCGCGTGGCCTCGTCCCCCTCCTTGGCCTTGCTGGCGGCCAGCACCGGCACGAAGGCCTGGCTGAAGGCCCCCTCGGCGAACAGCCGCCGAAAGAGATTGGGAATCCTGAAGGCGACATTGAACGCATCGGTCAGCGCATTGGCTCCGAACATGGAGGCCATGAGCAGATCGCGCACCAGCCCGGTGATACGGGAGGCCAGCGTCAGCAGGGAAACGGTGGAGGCGGCTTTGAACAGTGACACCGTGGGGAGTGTATGCGCTGGCATGCCCCGCCGGCCGGCGCTCCAGGCGGGCCTGGCCGCTCTTGCACTCCGTTGCAACAGGCCGGCCCGTGCGGCCTGGGCCCTCAAGGCCGTGTCCGGGCTGCGTGCTATAATCCCGCGCTTCGCCGACAACATCCTCAGACACTAGGAATACATATCATGGCATCCAAGCCCGCAAAGAAGAACCCCCGTCTCGCCTCCGGCCGCAAGCGCGTCCGCCAGGACACCAAGCTCAACGCAGCCAACACCTCGCTGCGTTCCAAGTACCGCACCGCCGTCAAGAAGGTCGAAAAGGCCGTTCTGACTGGCGACAAGGCCAAGGCAACCGAACTGTTTGCCGCAGCCCAATCCGTTCTGGACACGATCGCCGACAAGGGCATCTTCCACAAGAACAAGGCCGCTCGCGACAAGAGCCGCCTGTCCGCCAAGGTCAAGGCCCTGGCCGCCGCCTAATCCAATTAGGCAACCGCACGGATGGCTCCGGCCATCTGCCGTTTGTAACGGGTGCGCTGTCAGCGAACGAAAAAACCGCCTTCGGGCGGTTTTTTTGTGCCTGAACGATGCTCCTGCATCCACAGGATCCACCAAAAAAACCCCACCCTCCGGAGCACAGGCGAAAAAAAACGCACCCCAGGCGCGCTTCACATCGGACGGGAACGACCCGCAAAAAAAAGAAGCCGGCCTCAGCGGGCCGGCTCGTCCGGCATCAGGCAGGCCTCAGCAACCTGCAGGTTGTTGTCCTTGGCGAAGTTCAGGCAGAAATCCCAGGCCATGGGCTCGTAGTCGCGCAGGTCGCGGTGCACGACCACGCACTTGACGCCATTGAGCGTTGTGGGAACACACCAGGGCGAGTAGCTCAGGTGGCTGCCGCGCTGGGCACCACCGGGGCGAAACTGGCTCATGACGCCTGCCAGCCGCTCAGCCCAGTCGCTGGGCCGGAAAGTCTTGCCTTCATGGGTGATGCCCTGGATGAACAGTTCTTTGCTGGAGGGAGAGACCATCAGGATGCACGCCAAAATACGACTTGCGCAACAAGGAACAACACAGGCGACCTGCCAAGGGGCACGGCGCCCTGCCACGTCCTGTTTGCGCAAGTCCTTCAAAAAAGTCAGAGCCCACAGGCAGGATCGCTGCCAGCAGGCCAAGCCGGCATTTTATCTCTTATATAAGAGCTGAGGCCTTGTTGCAGCGCACTACCCAAGTGTGGCGTAGGCTCATTGCATGGCTGTGATGCGCAAACCGCAACGGTAGGCCATCGCGCGGCCCCTAGAATCGGGCTTCGCTGTTTTTCAGGCATCTGCGGCGGCAACGCCCGGATGCCGTTTACTTTCCAGCTCAGGAGATTTTTGCAATGACCGCTTTCATTGAGGCTGCCTCGCCCCACGTGATGAACACCTATGGCCGCGTACCGATCGCTCTGGAGCGAGGCCAGGGCTGCCGCGTGTGGGACGTCAACGGCAAGCAGTACCTCGATGCGCTGGGCGGCATTGCAGTGAACACGCTGGGCCACAACCACCCCAAGCTGGTGCCTGCGCTGCAGGACCAGGTGGCCAAGCTCATCCACACCTCCAACTACTACCACGTGCCCGGCCAGGAAACGCTGGCCAAGCTGCTGACCGAGCGCGCGAAGATGACCAATGTCTTCTTCTGCAGCACGGGCCTGGAGGCCAACGAGGCCGCCATCAAGATCGCGCGCAAGTACGGCGTGGACAAGGGCATCGCCAAGCCGGTGATCGTGGTCTACGAGCATGCCTTCCACGGCCGCTCCATCGCCACCATGACGGCCACGGGCAACCCCAAGGTGCGCGACGGCTTCGGCCCCCTGCTCGACGGCTTCCTGCGCGTGCCGGTGAACGACTACGAGGCGCTCCAGAAGGCCACGGCCGGCAACCCCGACGTGGTGGCCGTGATGATGGAGCCCATCCAGGGCGAAGGCGGCCTGCACCCCATGCGCATCGAGTACATGCAGCAGGTGCGCGCACTGTGCGATGCCAACGGCTGGCTGATGATGTTCGACGAAGTCCAGGCCGGCATGGGCCGCACGGGCAAGTGGTTCGCCCACCAGTGGGCCGGCATCATCCCCGACGTGATGACCCTGGCCAAGGGCCTGGGCTCGGGCGTGCCCATCGGCGCCGTCGTGGCCCATGGCAAGGCGGCCACCGTGCTGCAGCCGGGCAATCATGGCTCCACCTTCGGCGGCAATCCGCTGGCCATGCGTGCGGGCATCGAAACCATCCGCATCATGGAAGAGGACGGCCTGCTGGCCCACACCACCAAGGTGGGCGACCACCTGAAGGCCACGCTGCAAAAGGAACTGGCCGACGTCAAGGGCGTGGTCGATGTGCGCGGCCAGGGCCTGATCATCGGCATCGAGCTGAACAAGCCCTGCGGCGCCCTGCTGGGCCGTGGCGCCGAAGCCGGCCTGCTGTTCAGCGTGACCGCCGACACCGTGGTGCGCCTGGTGCCGCCGCTGATCATGACCGAGGCCGAAGCCGACGAAGTGGTCGCCAAGCTCAAGCCCCTGATCGTGCAATTCCTGTCCGAATGAGTACCTGCCTATGACTGCCATCAAGCACTATCTGCAGTTTTCCGACTTCACGGCCGACGAGTACGCCTATGTGCTCGAACGCGCGGCCCTGATCAAGAAGAAGTTCAAGGGCTACGAAAAGCACCACACGCTCAGCGACCGCACGCTGGCCATGATCTTCGAGAAGGCCAGCACGCGCACCCGCGTGAGCTTCGAGGCGGGCATGTACCAGCTCGGCGGCTCGGTGGTCCACCTGACCACGGGCGACAGCCAGCTGGGCCGCGCCGAGCCCATCGAGGACAGCGCACGCGTCATCAGCCGCATGACCGACCTGGTGATGATCCGCACCTATGGCCAGGACAAGATCGTGCGCTTTGCCGAATACTCGCGCGTTCCCGTCATCAACGGCCTGACCAACGAGTTCCACCCCTGCCAGATCCTGGCCGACATCTTCACCTTCATCGAGCACCGCGGCTCGATCCAGGGCAAGACCGTCGCCTGGGTCGGCGACGGCAACAACATGGCCAACACCTGGCTGCAGGCGGCCGACCTGCTGGGCTTCACCGTCCACGTCAGCACGCCGGGCGGCTACGAGGTGGACGAGAAGCTGGCCTTTGGCGGCAAGACCCCGCGCGAGGGCTGCTACAAGGTCTTCAAGGACCCGCTGGACGCCTGCAAGGGCGCCGACCTGGTGACCACCGACGTGTGGACCAGCATGGGCTACGAGGCCGAGAACGAAGCCCGCAAGAAGGCCTTTGCCGACTGGTGCGTGGACGCCGAAATGATGGCCGCCGCACGTGGCGATGCCCTGTTCATGCACTGCCTGCCCGCCCACCGCGGCGAGGAAGTGGAGGCCGAGGTCATCGACGGGCCGCAGTCCGTGGTCTGGGATGAGGCGGAGAACCGGATGCATGTGCAGAAAGCTCTGATGGAGTACCTGCTGCTGGGCCGCCAGCCGAACTGACAACGCAGTCCGCTCAAAAAAGAATGCCTGCAGGCTTTGCGCCTGCAGGCATTCTTTTTTCCCGGCGGAAGTTCGGGCTGTGGCCTTACGGTCCCCGCTTGTCCGGTGCGCAACTGTCCCCGCCGCAGGCACTGCAGCCGCCACAGCCGCCCCCATCCTTGGGCGCCAGTGCCGGATGCATCTGCCCGGCCTTCTGGCGCCAGCGCGCGGGCAGATAGCGCCAGACCAGAGACATGCCGGCCAGGGCCACGATCAGCCCTACGATGATGTTCTGCCACATGGTGCTTGTTCCTTTCAGCCCGCGCCCAATGCGATGGCCACGCGGTAGGTGATGAAGCTGGCAAGGTAGGCCAGCGCGAACAGATAGCCGGTCATCAGCAGCGGATAGCGCCAGCCGTTGGTCTCGCGCCGCACGGCGGCCAGCGTGGAGATGCACTGGGGCGCGAACACGAACCAGGCCAGCAGCGACAGCGCCGTGGCCATAGACCAGGTGTGGGCGATCAGCGGGCCCAGTTGCTCGGCCATGGCCTCGTCGCTGGCGGCGGACAGGGCATAGACCGTGCCCATGGCGCTGACGGCCACCTCGCGCGCGGCCATGCCCGGCACCAGGGCGATGGCGATCTGCCAGTTGAAGCCGATCGGCGCCAGCACCACCTCCAGCCAGCCGCCGATGCGGCCTGCAAAGCTGTAGCGGATGGCCGCCTCGGTGACGCCATCGGGCGGCGCCGGGTAGCTGGCCAGGAACCACAGCACGATGCTCACGGTCAGGATGATGCCGCCCACGCGGCGCAGGAAGATCATGGCGCGCTCGTACAGGCCCAGGGCCAGGCTGCGCGGGCTGGGCCAGCGGTAGGAGGGCAGTTCCATCAGCAGCGGCGTGGGTCCGGCGCTGCGGCCGGCCAACTTGGCCACGCCGGCCACGGCCATGGCGCTGACGATGCCGGCCACGTACAGCGCGAACAGCACCAGGCCCTGCTGGTTGAAGATGCCGCCCACCGTACGCTCGGGGATGAAGGCGCTGATCAGCAGCGCATAGACCGGCAGGCGCGCCGAGCAGGTCATCAGCGGCGCGATCATGATCGTCACCAGGCGGTCGCGCCAGCTGGTGATGGAGCGCGTGGCCATGATGCCGGGCACGGCGCAGGCGAAGCTGGACAGCAGCGGAATGAAGGAGCGGCCCGACAGGCCGACCTTGCCCATGATGCGGTCCAGCATGAAGGCGGCACGCGGCAGGTAACCCGAGTCCTCCAGCGCAAGGATGAACAGGAACAGGATCAGGATCTGCGGCAGGAAGACCAGCACGGCGCCCGTGCCCGCGATCACGCCATCGGCCAGCAGGCTGCGCAGCGCGCCTTCGGGCATGTGCTCGTTGACCAGGGCCGAGACGGCCGAGACGCCGCCCTCGATGCCGTCCATCAGCGGCTGCGCCCAGCTGAACACGGCCTGGAACATCAGGAACAGCGTGGCCGCCAGCAGCAGCATGCCCCACAGCGGGTGCAGCACCACGGCGTCGATGCGGTCATCGCGCCGGGTGTCCACCACGGGTTCCTTGACGCAGTCGGCCATGATGCGGGCCACCTGCTGGTGCAGGGCCAGCACCTGCTCGCGCGCATCGCCCGGGCGGGCCGGGGCCTGCAGCTGCGGCGCGACCAGGACACGTGCCTCGGGGCCGTCCAGCCATTGCAGCAGTTCGCGCGCGCCGTCCTGGCGCACGCCCACCGTGGACAGCACGGGCATGCCCAGGGCGCGTGACAGCGCCTCGCGGTCGATATCGATGCCCTGGCGCCTGGCCATGTCGCTCATGTTGAGCACCAGCAGCATGGGCAGGCCCAGGCGCTGGGCTTCCAGTACCAGGCGCAGGTTCAGGCGCAGATGGGTGGCGTCGGTGACGCAGACCAGCAGTTCGGGAGGCGCCTCGCGCGCGTGGCGGCCCGAGACGATGTCGCGCGTGATGCGTTCGTCCTCGCTGTGGGCGTGCAGGCTGTAGGTGCCCGGCAGGTCCAGCACGCGCACACGCCGGCCGCTGGCCGTGCTCAGCCAGCCTTCCTTGCGCTCCACGGTCACGCCCGCGTAGTTGGCCACCTTCTGGCGCGCGCCAGTCAGCAGGTTGAACAGAGCCGTCTTGCCGCAGTTGGGATTGCCCAGCAAGGCCAGGCGCAGTGCGGAATCACCACCGCCGCCGCCACCCTGGGCAGGCTGCAGCGGCTGGATGAGTTTGGGAGAGGACGACGCGCTCATGCCACCGCCTCCGGCGCCACCCGCACCAGGGCCGCCTCATGGCGGCGCAGTGCGAACGTGGCCTGGCCCACGCGCACGGCCAGCGGGTCGTCGCCCGGAAAGCCTGCGGCCAGGATGCGAACGGGCTCGCCCGGCAGGAAACCGATCTCCATGAGACGCAGCAGCAGTTCCTGCTCGGCCGTGTCGCGCGCCGCATGGAGCTCGACCACGCGCGCCGGAACCTGGCGCGGCAGCGCATCCAGGGTGATGGCCGCAGCGGTGGCCGGGCTGGGGGAATGGGGAGGCGCGGACAGCGCGGACGGAGCCGTGGCGTCCGTCCCGGGGTTCATCGAATGCATGGCGTGTTGTATCAACTGATTTTTATTCTCATTTTGATTTTGATCGAATCCCCGTGGGAAGCCCGCGCATGGTATCGGAGTAAGAGGCAGGGTCTTGCCAAAGGGCCGTCATGGTTTTTGGCGGGCTCCAGGCGCCCCGCACGCGTGCGCGCGACAATCGCGCTCCCACGATCCGCACCTGCACCTGCTTGCCCACGCCATGACCCATCCCTGCCTGAGCTGCGGCGCCTGCTGCGCATCGTTTCGCGTGGACTTTTCCGTGCACGAGTCGCAGGAGCATGGCGGCCGCGTGCCGGCCGGGCTGATCGAGGAAGTCACCGACTACACCTGCCGCATGCGCGGCACGGACTGGTCGCGCCCGCGCTGCGCAGCGCTGGTGGGCAAGGTGGGCGAGAAGGCCCATTGCGGCATCTACGAGTGGCGGCCCTCGCCTTGCCGCGAATTTGCGGCCGGCAGCGATGCCTGCAACCGCGTGCGCGTGCGCCATGGCATGCAGGCGCTGGACAGCGGCCTGCTGTAGCAACCAGCCAGGCGCCGCCAGCCACCACCACCAGCGGCTATTCCACGGGCAGCCCCGCCAGTTGCCCCTTGAACTCCTGCAGCGAGAAATGCGTGTGCACCTGGCGCACGCCGGGCAGCCGGTGCAGGCGGGTGAGCAGCAGATCCGAATAGGCATCGAGATCGCGCGCCACGACGACCAGCAGGAAGTCCTCCGGCCCCGAGATGCCGTGGAACATCACGACCTCGGGAATGGCGCAGACCGCTTCCTGGAAGTGGCGCGATGACTCCTCGTTCTGATGGTCTATGCCCACCATCACGAAGGCCAGCACGCCAAAGCCGATGGCGCGCCGGCTCAGCGCGGCGTGGTAGCCGGTGATCACGCCCTCATCCTCCAGCCGCTTGATGCGCCGCCACGACGGCGATTGCGACAAGTGCACGCGTTGCGCCAATTCGCCCGAGGTCAGCCGCGCGTTGTCCTGCAAGGCGCGGATCAGCAGCCGGTCCGTTCTGTCGATCTCGATTGACATAAACCACCTATGAATTCATGTTTCACAGAATAACTTATCCAAGATCAAGCGCATTTAGGGATAACTACTAAACGCCCTGCGAAGGCCGTAACTAGCATCCGCCTCCGAAGCCCCCCACAGCAACGGAGACAACAACCCATGCCAGCCTTCGAAGACATCGTCCAGCGCGAAGCCGGACTCCAACAGCAGCTGTCCGCCGGACAGATGACCATGATCGCCATCGGCGGTGCCGTCGGCACCGGCCTGTTCCTGGGCAGCGGCTTTGCCATCGGCTTCGCCGGGCCCAGCGTGCTGATCAGCTATGCCATCGGCGCGGTGATCTCGCTGCTGCTGATGGGCTGCCTGGCCGAGATGACGGTGGCCCACCCGACCTCGGGCTCGTTCGGCGCCTATGCCGAGCACTACATCGCCCCCTGGGCCGGCTTCGTGGTGCGCTATGCCTACTGGGCCTGCGTGGTGCTGGCCGTGGGCACCGAGGTGACGGCCGTGGGCCTGTACATGGGCTACTGGTTCCCCGAGGTGCCGCGCTGGGCCTGGGTGGTGATCTTCTCGGGCGCGCTGATCGGCGTGAACATGATGAGCGTCAAGGCCTTCGGCGCCGTGGAGTACAGCTTCTCCATGATCAAGATCATCGCCATCGTGGCCTTCATCGTGGTGGGCGCCTGGGTGGTGTTCGGCACCCGGCCGGCCGGCGTGGGCTTTGCCAACTACGTCAACAACGGCGGCTTCTTCCCCAACGGCCTGTGGGGCACCTGGGTGGGCGTGATCATCGCCATCTTCAGCTACCTGAGCATCGAGATGATCGCCGTGGCCGCTGGCGAGGCCAAGGACCCGCAGCGCGCAGTCACCAGCGCCTTCCGCTCCACCATGGTGCGCCTGGTGGTGTTCTACCTGGCCACGATTGCGCTGATGCTGGCCATCGTGCCGTGGTCGGCCGCCGGCAAGGACGGCAGCCCCTTCGTCAAGGTGATGGAGATCATCGGCCTGCCCGGTGCGGCCAGCGTGGTCAATTTCGTGGTGCTGGTGGCTGCCCTGTCGGCCATGAACAGCCAGCTGTACATCACCACCCGCATGATGTTCAGCCTCTCGCGCGCCGGCCATGCGCCCGCCGTGCTGGGCCGCGTGAACTCGCGCGGCGTGCCTCTGCCGGCGCTGCTGCTGTCCTGCCTGGGCATTGCCGTGGCCACGCTGTTCAACATCGTCAACCCCGAGCAGTCCTTCATGCTGATGATGGCCGTGGCCATGTTCGGCGCCATGTTCACGTGGTTCATGATTTTCGTGACCCACCTGTTCTTCCGCATCCACTGGGTGCGCCAGGGCAACAAGCCGCTGGCCTTTCGCATGTGGGGCTTCCCGGTGCTGACGCTTCTGGGCGCGGCTCTGATGCTGGCCGCCCTGGTGTCCACGCTGTTCACCGACGTGTTCCGCCTGACCGTGCTCACCGGCCTGCCCTTCCTGCTGCTGCTGGCCGCCATCTACGCCATCTGGTACCGCAAGCCGGCCGGCCAGCCCGCCCCTCAGACCCAAACCTCAGCCCAAGCCCAAGCGCAAGCCCAGGTTCCCGCCCGGTGACATCCGGCCTCCCGTTTTTCTCCCTCCCTTAGAAATATGACGACTCTTGCCCCCCTCGATACTGCCCGCGCCTCGATGTTCAGCCACGTCCCGCCCTACCCCGGAGATCCCATCCTGTCGCTGATGGAAGCCTTTCAGCAGGACCCGCGCACCGACAAGGTCAGCCTGAGCATCGGCCTGTATTTCGACGAGGCCGGCCGCCTGCCCGTGCTGGACTCCGTGCGCCAGGCTGGCGATGCCCTGGCCCGCGAGCAAAGCCCCAGCGGCTACCTGCCCATCGAAGGCATTGCTCCCTACCGCCAGCTGGTGCAGAGCCTGGTGTTCGGCGCTGAGCACGAGGCCGTGCGCGCGCAGCGCATCGCCACCGTGCAGACCCTGGGCGGCTCGGGCGCGCTCAAGCTGGGCGCGGACTTCATCAAGCACTATTTCCCCGACGCCGAGGTCTGGCTCAGCGATCCCACCTGGGACAACCATCTGGCCATCTTCCAGGGCGCGGGACTGCGCACCCACAGCTACCCCTACTACGACGCGGCCACGGGCAGCCTGCGCTTCGACGCCATGCTGCAGACACTGCGAGAACTGCCCTCGGGCAGCGTGGTGCTGCTGCATGCCAGCTGTCACAACCCCACGGGCGTGGATCTGTCGCGCGAGCAGTGGCAGCAACTCATTCCGGTGATCGTGGAGCGCGGCCTGATCCCCTTCGTGGACATGGCCTATCAGGGCTTTGGCGATGGGCTCGATGAAGACGCCTGGTCCGTGCGCGCCCTGGCCGATGCGGGCGCCCAGGCCTTCGTGGCCAATTCGTTTTCCAAGAACTTCTCGCTGTATGGCGAACGCGTGGGCGGCCTCAGCGTGGTCTGCAACGACGCGGCCACGGCCGGCAATGTGCTGGGCCAGCTCAAGGCCACGGTGCGCAGCAACTATTCCTCGCCCCCCACCCGTGGCGCGCGCCTGGTGCAGCAGGTGCTGGCGTCGCCCGAGCTGAGCGCCCAATGGGCGCAGGAGCTGGCGCAGATGCGCGGGCGCATCAAGGACATGCGCGCCCAGCTGCACGGCGCGCTGCATGAACGCTTTGGCGGGCGGCGCGACTTCGGCTTCCTGCTGACCCAGCGCGGCATGTTCAGCTACACAGGCATCAGCGAGCCCCAGGTCCACCGCCTGCGCGACGAGCACGGCGTGTACCTGATCCGCTCGGGCCGCATGTGCATGTCGGGCCTGTCCGGCGCCAACGTGCAGTACGTGGCCGACGCCATCGCCACGGTGCTGGAGGCACCGCAATGAGCGGCTGCCCCGTCCATGGCGGGCTGACCGAGCGCATCGTCGCCGAGGAAAGGGCGCAGCTGGATTTCAGCCAGTCCATGAGCTATGGCGACTATCTGCAGCTGGACGCCATCCTCGGCGCACAGCAACTGCTGTCGCCCACGCATGACGAGCTGCTGTTCATCATCCAGCACCAGACCAGCGAACTGTGGATGAAGCTCATGCTGCACGAGCTGGGCGCAGCCACGGCCGCCGTGGCGGCCGACCGCCATGCAGATGCCTTCAAGATGCTGGCCCGCGTGAGCCGCATCATGGAGCAGTTGGTGGGCGCCTGGTCCGTGCTGGCCACCATGACGCCTACCGAGTACACGGCCATGCGCCCGTATCTCGCCAGCTCCAGCGGCTTCCAGAGCTACCAGTACCGCTGCATCGAGTTCGCGCTGGGCAACAAGAACGCCGCCATGCTCCAGCCCCATGCCCACCGCCCCGACCTGCTGGCCCGGGTGGATGCCGCATGGCGCGCACCTTCCCTGTACGACGAGGCCCTGCGCCTGCTGGCACGCCAGGGGCTGGCCATTCCTGCCGGGCACCTGGAGCGCGACTGGACCCTGCCCTACACGGCCAGCCCCGAGGTCGAGGCTGCCTGGGCTCAGGTCTACCGCGACCCGCAGTCGCACTGGGACCTGTACCAGCTCGGCGAAAAGCTCGCCGACATCGAGGACGCCTTCCGCCTGTGGCGCTTCCGCCACCTGACCACGGTGGAGCGCGTCATCGGCTTCAAGCGCGGCACAGGCGGCACCGGTGGTGTCAGCTACCTGCGCAAGATGCTGGACGTGGTGCTGTTCCCCGAAATCTGGTCCGTGAGAACCGCGCTGTAAGGCCTTCCGCCTGACAACAACCACCAAGAACCAAGACACCATGAAGCAAATCATCGACGTGGGACTGCCGCCGCTCAAGCAGCCCTTCTCCTGGGCCGTCAAGGCCAGCGGCCAGATGCTGTTCACGGCCCACGGCCCCGTGCGGCCCGACGGCAGCATCGACACCGGCCCCATCGAGCAGCAGGCGCGCCTGACCTTCACCAACCTGCGCAATGCGCTGCAGGCCGCAGGCGGCACGCTGGCGCATGTGACCCAGGTGCTGATCTACATGACCGACGTGGCCGACATGCCGGCCATCGACGCCGTGTACCGCGAGTTCTTCGAGGCGCCCTACCCCAACCGCTCCAGCATGGGGATTTCGGCGCTGGTGGTGCCGGGCATGAAGCTGGAGATCGTGGCCTACGCCATGCTCCCCTAGAGGATGTGACGGACATGCCGGCGCCCCGCAATTGCGTTCAATACAGGGGCGGCGTGCGGGACGAGACTGCGGGCCTTGTGCAGTCCTGCGTCCGCGCGAAATCTCATGTCCTCCTCGCTGCTCGCCATGGGCGTCTTCACCCTCGTCGGCGCCATCACGCCCGGCCCCGTCAATGTGCTGGCCCTGCGCCATGGCGCGGCCCGGTCGCGCCTGGTCTCGGGCGCCTATGTGCTGGGCGCCAGCGCCAGCTATGCGGCCGTGGTATGGGTCATGGGCCAGGGCGCACAGTGGCTGCTGCAGACGCTGCCGCAACTGTCCACGGCCGCACAGTGGCTGTGCGCCGCCTATCTGCTGTGGCTGGCCTGGCGGCTGGCCAACGCGCCTGTGGGCCAGGCCGGTGCGCAGCAGCAGGCCGGATCGCAGCGCCCGCTGCAGGCCCTGCTGCAAGCGCTGTTGCAGGGCACGGCCGTGCAGACGCTCAACCCCAAGGCCTGGCTGGTGGCGCTGGCCGGCGTGGGCCTGTTCGTGCTGCCCCACGCGAATGCCCCATGGGCGCTGCTGCAGTTTTGCGCCATCTCGCTGCTGGCCTGCCTGGTGGGGGTCGGCAGCTGGGCGCTGCTGGGGCAGCTGCTTTCGGGCTGGCTGCGCACCGAACGCCGCCAGCGCCTGTTCCACCGCCTGCTGGCCCTGCTGCTGGTCGCCAGCGTGGCGGCCATGCTGGCATGATGGCTGGCCGCCATGACTTCAACCTCTCCCCACCGATTCCACCGCCATCCGGCCGCCCCCTGGGCCGAGCTGCGCGACAGTGCGCGCTCACCGCATTGCTTTCGGCTGCACATGCATGCCGAGTATTCGATCGGCATCGTGGACGCGGGCCGTACCGTGTTCCACCATGCCCACGGCCCGCAGCCTGTGGAGGCGGGCGGCGTGGTGCTGATCGAGCCCGGCGCCTGGCATGCCTGCAATCCCGACCCTGGCGCGCCGTGGTCCTACCGCATGTTGTTTGTCGATGCCGACTGGCTGCACGCGCGGCTGGGCGTGGCCGCGCTGCGCTTTCCCCGGCGCACGCTCACGGATGCGGACATCGCCGGCCTGGTGGATGGCCTGTGCCGCCCCGTCGATGGCACGGCGGCCGCCGACCGCCTGGCCCTGGGCCTGGAGCACCTGCTGGACCGCTGTGCCCAGCCCGCAGCCTTGCCCCTGCCCGGCGATGCGGCGGCCCTGGCCCCCGCACTGCAGCGCCTTCATGCAGGACCCGATGCGGGCCTGACCGTGCAGTCCCTGGCCCAGGAGTGCGGCATGAGCGCCACGCGCTTCATCCGCCGCTTCAAGGCGGCCACGGGCTTGACGCCTGGCAGCTACCGCCTGAACCTGCGCATCAACGGCGCGCGCCGCCTGCTGGCCACGGGCGCAGCGCTGTCCGAGGCCGCCTATGCCATGGGCTTTGCCGACCAGGCGCACCTGCAGCGCGCCTTCAAGGCCCACCATGCGCTGACGCCGGGCTGCTACGCACGCGGCGCCTAGGCCGGTACCTGGGCCGGACCCTCCCATGGTTTTGCAGCGGCCAGCCCGGGGCCGGCGGTGAAAGCGCAGATACTTACGCCTTCCGCTTTCAGTCCCCACCTGCCGCGCACCATGGCCGCCTTCCAAGACATTCAGCAACGAGAAACCGGCCTGCGCCAGCAGCTGTCCGCCGCCCAGATGGTGATGATCGCCATTGGCGGCGCCATCGGCACCGGCCTGTTCATGGGCAGCGCCTTCGCCATCGGCTTCGCCGGGCCCAGCGTGCTGGTCAGCTATGCCATCGGCGCGCTGATCTCGCTGCTGCTGATGGGCTGCCTGGCCGAGATGACGGTGGCCCACCCGACCTCGGGCTCGTTCGGCGCCTATGCCGAGCACTACATCAGCCCCCTGGCCGGCTTCATGGTCCGCTATGCCTACTGGGCCGCCGTGGTGCTGGCCGTGGGCATGGAGGTGACGGCCATAGGCATCTACATGGGCTACTGGTTCCCGGACGTGCCGCGCTGGATCTGGGTGCTGGTGTTCTCGGGCGCGCTGGTGGCCGTCAACGCCAGCAGCGTCAAGGCCTTCGGCCAGGTGGAGTACGGCTTTTCCATGGTCAAGATCATCGCCATCGTGGCCTTCATCCTGATCGGCGCCTGGGTGGTGTTCGGCTCGCAGCCCCAGGGCATCGGCTTTTTCAACTACACGGCCGATGGCGGCTTCTTCCCCAAGGGCCTGTGGGGCACCTGGGTGGCCGTGATCATCGCCATCTTCAGCTACCTGAGCCTGGAGGCCGTGGCCGTGGCGGCCGGCGAGGCCGAGGACCCCAAGCGCGCCATCACCCGGGCCTTTCGCACCACCATGGCGCGCCTGGTGATCTTCTACCTGGCCACGATCGCGCTGATGCTGGCCATCGTGCCCTGGCAGCAGGCCGGCACGGACAAGAGCCCCTTCGTGAAGGTGATGGAGATCATCGGCATCCCGGGCGCTGCCAGCATCATCAACTTCGTGGTGCTGGTGGCCGCGCTGTCGGCCATGAACAGCCAGCTGTATGTGACCTCGCGCATGATGTTCAGCCTGTCGCGCGGCGGCTATGCGCCCTCGGTGTTCGGGCGGTTGAACAGCCGGGGCGTGCCCGTGGCGGCGATTGCCATCTCCTGCCTGGGCATTGCCGTGGCCGTGGCCGTGAACCTGTGGAAGCCCGAAGGCTCGCTGCTGTGGATGATGTCCGTGTCCATGTTCGGCGCCATGTTCACCTGGTTCATGATCTTCGTGACCCATCTGTTCTTCCGCGCGCGCTGGTCGCGCGAGCATCCGGGCCAGCGCCTGCAGTTCCGCATGTGGGGCTTTCCGCTGTTCACGCTGGCCGGCGCCGCGCTGATGCTGGGCGTGATCGTCACCACCTATTTCACCGAGGTCTTCCACATGACGCTGCTCACGGGCCTGCCCTTCCTGGGCCTGCTGGCCCTGGTGTATGCGCTGTGGTACCGGCCCCGCGCACAAGCGCGCAAGAAGGACTGAAGCCATGACCCGCAGACTCTGGGACATCTCCCCGGCCGTGCAGGCCGCCAGCCCCGTCTTTCCCGGCGACACGGCCTACAGCCAGCAATGGTGCGCCACCATCGGGCCGGGCTGCCCGGTCAATGTCAGCGCCATCACGCTGTCGCCCCATGTGGGAGCGCATGCCGATGCACCGCTGCACTATGACGCCGACGGGGCATCCATCGGCAACGTGGATCTCGACGCCTTCCTCGGCCCCTGCCGCGTGATCCATGCCATCGGCAAGGGACCGCTGGTCGAATGGGAGCACATCGCCCACGCCGTGGACCATCTTCCGGCACGCGTGCTGGTGCGCACCTACGAGCGCGCCCCCACCACCTGGGACCAGGAACTGGCCGCCTATGCACCGGCCACGGTGGAGCGGCTGGCCGACCTGGGCGTGAAGCTCATCGGCATTGACACCGCCAGCATCGATCCGGCCAGCAGCAAGAGCCTGGACAGCCACCAGGTGATCCGCCGGCGCGGCCTGCGCGTGCTGGAGAACCTGGTGCTGGACGAGGTGGCCGAGGGCGACTACGAGCTCATCGCCCTGCCGCTCAAGCTGGTCGAGGCCGATGCCTCGCCCGTGCGCGCCGTGCTGCGCGCCCTGGCCTGATCCCTGCCCGCATTGCGGCGCCGGCCCTGCCCGCGCCTTTCGCCTTTTCGATACCCAAGGAGACCCCGTGACGAGCCTGCAAGACTGCCTCACCCTCGATGCGCAAGACCCGCTGCGCGCCCTGCGCGACCAATTCACGCTGCCCGAAGGCGTGATCTACCTTGACGGCAATTCGCTGGGCGCCAGCCCCCGCGCCGCCGCCGCGCGCGTGGCCGAGGTGGTGCAGCAGGAATGGGCCCAGGGCCTGATCCGCTCGTGGAACGACGCCGGCTGGATCAGCCTGCCCCAGCGCCTGGGCGACCAGTTCGCCCCCTGGCTGGGCGTGGGCGCGGGTGAGCTGGTGTTCACCGACACGGCCTCCATCAACCTCTACAAGGTACTGTCGGCGGCGGCCCGCATTGCGCGCGAGGACGCGCCGCAGCGCAAGCGCCTGATCAGCGAGCGCAGCAACTTCCCCACCGACCTCTATATCGCCCAGTCGGTCTGCCAGGAATACGGCCTGGAGCTGGTGCTGCTCGAACCCGAGGAAATTGCCGGCGCGCTGACCGACGAGGTGGCCATCTGCATGCTCACCCATGTCAACTACCGCACGGGCGCCATGCACGACATGGCTGCCGTGACGGCTGCCGCGCAGGGCAAGGGCATTCTCTGCGTCTGGGACCTGTGCCACAGCGCAGGCGCCGTGCCTGTCGATCTCAAGGGCGCGAATGCAGACTTCGCCATTGGCTGCAGCTACAAGTACCTCAACGGCGGCCCGGGCGCGCCGGCCTTTGTCTGGGCCAACCCGCGCCTGATCAACCGCTTCTGGCAACCGCTGTCGGGCTGGTTCGGCCATGCCGAGCCTTTCAAGTTCGTGCCGGACTACCACCCGGCCCAGGGCATACAGCGCTACCTGTGCGGCACCCAGCCCATGGTCAGCCTGAGCGTGCTGCAGTGCGGCCTGGACGTGTTCACGGCCGTGGAGCCGCTGGGCGGCATGGACGCGCTGCGCAACAAGTCGCTGGCGCTGACCGACCTGTTCATCGCCCTGGTCGAGGAACGCTGCCAGGGCCACGGCCTGGGCCTGGCCACGCCGCGCGAGCACGGCCGGCGCGGCTCCCAGGTCTGCCTCACTCGCGAGGAAGGGCTGGGCGTGGACGGCAAGGACAGCGGTGCCTATGCCATCGTGCAGGCGCTGATCGCGCGCGGCGTGATCGGCGACTTCCGCAAGGGCGACGGCACGGGCCTGCACAAGGACATCCTGCGCTTCGGCTTCACGCCGCTGTACGTGGGATTCGAAGATGTCTGGCATTCCGTGGAGCACCTGCGACAGGTGCTGGAATCGGGCGAATGGCGCAAGCCGGAGTTCAACCGCGTCAATGCGGTGACCTGAAGCCTGAAGCCCGGCGCTCAGAACGCCGTGGACGACAGCGAGGCCCAGAGATGGGCCGCGACCAGGGCGCGCCAGGGCGCGAAGTCCCGCAGCCACAACTCGGTCTGCACCGCGTCCATGGCGTCCGTCTTCAGCAGCAGGGCCAGGGCCCGGCGCACGGCCACATCGCCATGCAGCGGGCCGTCCAGGTGTCCATAGCCGCGCAGCAGCATGTAGTTCACGGTCCACGGGCCTATGCCCTTGAGGGCCAGCAGCCGCTCGCGGATCTCGGCCACCGGCAATTCAGGCAGGGCCGCCCAGTCATCCAGCGGCAATTCACCCGACTGCACGGCCTGGGCCAGCAGGCGCAGCGTGTGCGTCTTGCTCCGCGAAAAGCCGGCTGCGCGCAAATCCTCCTCACCGAGCTGCGCCAGCTGGGCGGCCTCCGGCATGCACCACAGCTGCTGCGGCGCGTCGGCATGGCCATCGTGCAGCGCCACCGGCTGGCCGGCTGCGGCGATCAGGCGGCGGCGCAGCGACACGGCTGCCGCCACGCTGATCTGCTGCCCGGTGACGGCCCAGCTCAGCGCCTCCCAGGGCGTGCAGGCCGCCGGCACATGCAGGCCACGCTGGCGCGCCAGCAGCGGCCCCAGCCGCGCATGGCGGCCAAAACGGCGCTCGAATTCGCCCACATCCTGGGACAGTCCGAACATGCGCCGCAGCATGGCGGCCAGCACATCGTCCATGCCGGTGATGGCGCCTGCACCGGCGGGCAGGCGCCATCGGGCCTGCACCACGGCCGCCTCTTCGCAATGCTGCGTCAGCTCCAGGGTCAGCAGCGTGGGAAGGCCTTTCCACATCAGGCCCTTGTGCATGCGGATGGTGTCGCCGTCCTGCAGATCGCATTCGGACAGGCGCTGGGCATCGCGCCGGTGAAAGCCCCAGAACTCGTTCATGCGGTAGCCGGCCGGCAGCGTCAGTTGCTGCTGCGCCTGATGGATCTGGCCGGTGCCACGCCCTTGTCCTTGTCCTTGCCCGCTCATGCGCTTCCTGCCTGGCGCAGCGGTGCGTGCCCAGCGTCCTTGCCAGCGGCCTCCTGCGCCTGGCGCGCCTCGCGCAGCAGCAGGGCACGCTTGCGCTCCACGCCCCAACGGTAGCCGGAGATGCTGCCGTCGTTGCGCACCACACGGTGGCAGGGCACGGCCACGGCAATCGGGTTGGCAGCGACGGCGCTGGCCACGGCGCGGGCGCCCGTGGGCATGCCCAGGCGCAGGGCCAGTTCCGAATAGCTCAGGGTCTGGCCGGCCGGAATGGCGCACAGCGCCTGCCACACGCGCTGCTGGAAGACCGTGCCCTGCACGTCCAGCGGCAGCGCCAGGCCGCGGCGCGGCTGCTCGACCAGGGCCACGACCTGGGCCACGGTGTGCTCGAAGCCCGCATCGCCGCCCACCAGCTCGGCCAGCGGAAAGCGCTGCTGCAGGTCCTGCACCAGGGCCTCGGCGTCGTCGCCCAGCAGCACGCAGCACACGCCGCGCTCGGTGCTGGCCACGAGGATGCTGCCCAGCGTGCATTCGGCCACGGCAAAGCGGATGGTCTGGCGCATGCCGCCGCGCCGGTAGTCGCCGGGCGCCATGCCCAGCATGGCGCCTGCGTCGCGGTAGAAACTGCTGCTGGCCGCATAGCCGCTGGAGTAGGCCGCATCGGTGACCGAGTCGCTCTGGCCCGGCTGCAGCGCCGCGCGCAAGGCATGCGCGCGATGGGCCTTGGCATAGGCCTTGGGCGTGAGGCCCGTGGCCTGCTTGAACAATCGGTGCAGTTGCCAGGGGCTCAGGCCCGAGCGTTCGGCCAGCTGGCCCAGGGCGGGTGGGGGCTCCTCGGTCTCCAGCCAGCGGCAGCATCGGGCCACCAGGGCCGTGGGGTTGGCAGTGGCATCGCTGGCTTGATTCATGGCTTGGTTGGACACGGCATGTCTTTCTGGGTCATCGGATGCCCTACTCTACGCAGCCCGGAGCACCCGCGCATCCCGCTTCTTGCAACCCGCAGGATTTCAGCGCGGGATTCGGTTACGCTGCGCCCTGCATTTTCCGCGTCGAGACTTGCGAGACTCCCACATGACCACCGAACACTCCGGCTGCCCCATGAACAGCCCCGGCCGCACCGAATCCATCGTCAAAGAGGAGCGCGCCCAGTTGGACTTCAGCCAGTCCATGAGCTATGGCGACTACCTGCACCTGGACCAGATCCTCACGGCACAGCATCCGCTGTCGCCCGCGCATGACGAGATGCTGTTCATCATCCAGCACCAGACCAGCGAGCTGTGGATGAAGCTGATGCTGCATGAGGTCCGAGCCGCCACGGCCGCCATCGCAGGCGGCACGCGTGCCGATGCCTTCAAGATGCTGGCCCGCGTGAGCCGCATCATGGAGCAACTGGTCAGCGCCTGGACCGTGCTGTCCACCATGACCCCGCCCGAGTACACGGCCATGCGTCCCTACCTGGCCAACTCCAGCGGCTTCCAAAGCTACCAGTACCGCTGCATCGAGTTCTCCCTGGGCAACAAGAACGCCGCCATGCTCCAGCCCCATGCCCACCGGCCCGACCTGCTGGCCCAGGTGGAGGCGGCATGGCGCTCGCCCTCGCTCTACGACGTATCCCTGCAGCTGCTGGCGCGCGAGGGCATCGACGTGCCCGCCGACCGGCTGGAGCGCGACTGGACCCAGCCCTACGAGGCCAGCGAGGGCGTCAAGCAGGCCTGGATCACCGTCTACCGCGATCCCCACAAGCACTGGGACCTGTATCAGCTTGGCGAAAAGCTGGCCGACATCGAGGACGCCTTCCGCCTGTGGCGCTTCCGCCACCTGACCACGGTGGAGCGCGTCATCGGCTTCAAGCGCGGCACAGGCGGCACCGGTGGTGTCAGCTACCTGCGCAAGATGCTGGACGTGGTGCTGTTCCCCGAAATCTGGGCGCTGCGCACCGAGCTGTAAGAACTGGCGGGCGCCACCGACGGCAGACCGCTGCGGTGGCGACAGCGCGCAGGCGCGCAAACGGGTAAGCTGCGGCGCCAGGAGAAATACCGTGTCCGCAGCGCCACAACAGCCCCCACACAACAACACACACACAGAGGCTTCGCAGACCTCCCCCGCAGCACCGCCGCCGCGCAGCCAGCTGCTGTGGGCCATGCTGCTGTCCCTGCTCTCGGCCTTTGCGCTGAGCCAGGCCTTTCGCACCACCACCTCGGTCATGGCCACGGGTCTTCAGCAGGATTTCGGGCTCACGGCCCAGTCGCTGGGCGCCTTCGCCGGCCTGTTCGGCCTGTCCTTCGGCGTGGCCCAGCTGCTGATGGGCATCGGCATGGATCTCTACGGCCTGCGGCGCACGGTGCTGCTGTCGTTTCCGCTGGCGATTGCGGGATCGGCACTGTCCGCCGCCGCACCCAATTACGGCTGGCTGATGGTGGGCCAGTTGCTGATCGGCGTGGGCTGCTCGCCCGCCTTTCTGGCCTGCACCATGTTCATCTCGCGCCACTTTCCCATGGACCGCTTTGCCTTTCTGTCGGGCGTGGGCATGGGTGTCGGTGGACTGGGGCTGCTGTTCACAGGCACGCCACTGGCCTGGCTGGTCCAGCATTTCGGCTGGCGCTCGGGCTTTGCGCTGCTGGCCGTGATGTCGGCCCTGTCGTGGCTGCTGATCTGGTGGCGCGTGCACGAGCCCGCCCGCAGTGGAGCACAGACCGCCGCACGGGAAAGCTGGGGCATGGCGGCACGCCGCATGGCCGAGCTGTTCACGCTGCCGCACACGCTGGGTATCGTCCTGCTGGCTATGGCCTGCTATGCAGCGTTTCTGGCGCTGCGCGGCCTGTGGCTGGGGCCGCTGCTCATCCATCGCTATGGCTTTTCGCTGGTGGAAAGCGGCAATGTAGCGCTGGTCGTATCGATGATCTCGCTGTTCAGCCCCGCGATTTTCGGGCGCATGGATCCCGGCCCAGGACGGCGCCGGCGCTGGCTCACCAATTACTCGCTGCTCATGGGCAGCCTGTTCATGCTCATGGCCTTTTTGCACCATGGCTGGACCAATGTGGCGCTGATCTTCGCCATGGGCCTGCTGTCGGGCTATTCGGTGCTGCAGTACGCCGACGTGCGCGCTTCCTACCCCCCCGAGATGACCGGCCGCGCGCTGTCGCTGTTCACCATGGCCATGTTCCTGGGCGTGGCCCTGGTGCAATGGTTCACGGGCTGGGTGGCGGCCTGGGCCGAAGCCTGGGGCGTGGAGCCCTACAAGGCGGTGATGATCTCGATTGCAGCCACGCTGGTGGGCGCGTCAACCGCGTTCCGTTTCCTGCCCTCCTCGCCGCTGCTGCGCCAGGCCCCGGCCGCCTAGCGGCCGGAGTCTGTGCCTCTACAAGGCGTTGGCGGCCGAGCCATCGCCACGGTACAGCCAGGGCAGATCCATCAACCTGGAGCCCAGCAGGCGCAGCGACAGGTCACGCCCCCAGCGCACGGGACCCGTGGCATGGAAGATGCGGCCATTGCGCTGCGAGCGTGCCTGCACGCGCGCATTGCGCTGCCAGCGGTTGAGCGCGTAGCGGCGCAGGCGCATGTTGACGTCCAGGTCGTGCATGGACAGGGCGCGCTGCAGCTCCGCTGCATCTTCAATCGCCATGCCGGCGCCCTGGGCCAGATAGGGGCGCATGGGATGGGCCGCATCGCCCAGCAAGGCCACCACGCCGCGCGCCATCTGCGCGGCCGATTGCACGGGCGGGCGATCCCCCACCGGCCACAGCCGCCAGTCGCCACCGGCTGCAGGCACGTGCTGGACCAGGTCCAGCAGCTGGGGGCAACTGCCCTGCAGCACCCGCACCAGATCGTCGAGATTGCCAGCATGGTCCCAGTTCGCCAGATCCTCGGGCGCCGGGCCCTGGATGATGATCACCAGGTTCTGCAGCTCGCCCCGGCGCACGGGGTACTGGATGGCATGCATGCGCGAGCCCAGCCAGGCCGTGACATCGGTGGCCCGCAGGCGCTTGGGCAACTGGGCCTGGTGCACCAGGGCGCGGTAGGCCAGGTGCCCGGTGACACGCGGCGGGCCGTCGCCCAGCAACTGCTGGCGCAGAACGCTGCGCACGCCATCGGCGGCGACCAGGGCATCTCCTTCGATCAGCTTGCCGGCCCGGGTTCGCACGGTGACCACGCCGTCGGTCTCGGAAAAGCTCTCGATGGGCTGGCCCAGGTTCAGGTGCATGCCCGGATAAGTCTGAGCGGCTTCCCGCAGCAATTGCTGCAGATCGGCCCGGTGGATGGTGGCGTAGGCCGCGCCATAGCGTTGCACGGACTCGCTGCCCAAGGGCATATGCGCCAATTCCTGCCCGGTGACTGCGCTGCGCACGCGCAGGCTGCCCGGCAATGCCACCACCTGCTGCAGCGGTTTTTGCAGGCCCCAGGCCTGAAGCCGCCGCACGACATTCGGACCGATCTGGATTCCAGCGCCCACTTCACTGAGCGCGGGCGCCTGCTCGAAAAGACGCACTTCCCAACCCGCCCGCGACGCACCGATGGCGGCGGCCAGGCCACCAATGCCGCCGCCGGCAATCAACACCTGCTTGTTCATGTGCGTATTGTGCCCCTGCCGCCACCCATGGCGACCGGGGCCTGATTATTCAAGTCGGACACCGCTGAAGAAAATCAAAGAATGCTCGGAATCTTCTGAAACATGCGCGCATCCCCCAGGCATTGAGGCGCATCAAGATCCCAAAAGCGGGCATCCCGCCACGCACCAGACTGCCATAAAGGACATCGCCCCACCATCACCTGTGCGGCGCGGCCAAAAATCGGCCTTTGCATCGCCGCTCTGGAAATGTCCATACACGGATCCACACTTTACGCCGCGGATGATAGAGATTCTCAACTGAGACAATCTTTTGACAAATGGCCGTGACAATGAAAAAAGCCCGCACTGGGCGGGCTCTTTCATGCGCGACGGGAAAATCAGATGACAAACTTCTCACGGTCCTGATTCTGAATCCACTTTGGCGGCTTGCCGCGTCCGGTCCAGGTTTGGCCGGTTGCGGGATCGCGGTACTTGGGAGCCACTTTGGCGCCGGTTGTGCCAGCGGTACGACCACGAGCTGCAGGAAACACGTCATCGGCAGTCAGACCATATTCGGCAATCAAGTTGCGAACCTGTCCCACGGCGTCGGCAAGCTCGCGCTTGCGTGCTTCCTGGATCTGTTGCTCCAGTTCCTGTCGCTGCTTCAGCAGTTCCTTGTAAGAGCTCATGGTATGCGCCTTGAAAGTAGTTTAAGAGCTTTCATTATAAAAACATAATCAGCCCATGGCGCAACACGCATGTAAGCAAAACCCACAATATCGCTGCTGCCTATTGCGAAGAGTAGTTCTCGGATAAATCCGATATGGCCAGCACCTTGTCAATGCGTTTGCCATCGAGATCGATGACCTCGAAGATCCAGCCCGCACAGCTGACCCGTTCCCCCAGAATGGGCAAATGACCGCTTTCTGCCATGAGAAGGCCCGCCACGGTGTTGTATCGGCCGCGGTGTTCATCGGGAAGATCACGAATATCGAGGCGCGCCTTCAGCTCCGATATGGGCATCAGACCGTCCAATAGCCAGGAGCCATCCTCGCGCTGCATGGCCCAGGCTTCTGCCTCGGTCACAGGCTGTAACTCGCCGGTAATCGCCTCGAGCAAATCCCGGGGCGTCATGATGCCCTGCACCACGCCATATTCATCCACCACAAACACCATGCGCCCGGATCGGGCACGCAATTGCTCCAGCAGCTCCATGGCGCTGAGCGTCTCGGGCAGGAAAGAAGCCGGCAGCACATGTTCGTACAGCGTGGTGCCGGCGGCATCCGAGCCCAATGCCAGCAGGCGCGCCACGCTGATGATGCCGACCACGTCATCCAGCGAATTGCGGCACACCGGGTACCAGGAATGCCCGCCCTTCGAGTGGTCGTCGGCCGAGGCCTGCAATGCCTCGGTGACGGTCATGTCGGCATCCAGCCATTGCACGTCGCCGCGCGGGACCATGATCGACGTCAGTGAGCGGTCATCGAGGTGAAAGACGTTTTGCACCATCTGGTGCTCGTTGGCCTCGATCACGCCGGCATCCCGCCCTTCGGCGAGGCTTGCCACGATTTCCTCTTCGGTCACGGCGCGCGCTGCGGATTCATTGATGCGCAGCAGAGTCAGCATGGCGCGCGTGGAAAAGGCCAGCAGCCGCACAAAGGGCTTTGCAGCCGACGCCACCCAGGTCATGGGCCGGGAAACCACCGTGGCCACGGTTTCGGGATAAAGCTGGCCTATGCGCTTTGGCACCAGCTCGCCGAAGACGATGGTGACGAAGGTGATCACGGTCACGACGAGCGCCGTGGCAGAAATGCTGGCCGCGCGTTCCGGAATTCCCAGGCCCAGCAGCCATGCGGCCAGCCCGTCACTGAAGGCCGCCTCGCCCAAAATGCCGTTGAGCAGGCCGATGGAGGTGATGCCCACCTGCACCGAAGAAAGAAATTGCGTGGGGTTTTCGAGCAAGGCCAGTGCTGCCACCGCACCCTTGTCGCCTGTTTCAGCCAGTGCCACCAACCGAGCCTTGCGGCTGGAGGCCAGTGCCAATTCGGACATTGCAAACACCCCATTGAGCAGCGTAAGCAACGCGATCAGCAGAAAATCCATGGTTCGTATATCAGAAAGAAGACCATGGCACTTTACTGTATCGGCGATATCCAGGGATGCCACGACGCCTTTGAGCGCCTGCTGCACCGCGTGGACTTCTCCGCCAGCCGCGATACCTTGTACATCCTGGGTGACCTTGTGAACCGCGGTCCGGAATCGGACAAGGTGCTGCGCACCTGCATGGCCGCCGGCGACTCCATGCGCGCCCTGCTGGGCAACCATGACCTGCACCTGCTGGCCGCCGCCCAGGGCGTGCGACGCAGCAGCCGGCGCGACACGCTGGCCCGGGTGCTGGATGCGCCCGACCGCGATCAGCTGCTGGACTGGCTGCGCCACCAGCCGCTGGCGCGCAGCCACCGCATGGCGCATGGCGAGGAACTGCTGATGGTCCATGCAGGCGTGCTGCCGCAGTGGAGCAGCCAGGACGTGATGGCGCTGGCGGGCGAGGTGCATTCGGTACTGCGCAGCAAGCAGTTGCCCGATTTTTTGCAGGCCATGTACGGCAACCAGCCCGATCGCTGGTCACCCGACCTGCAGGGCTGGGAGCGCCTGCGGGTCATCGTCAACGCCTTGACCCGGCTGCGCTTTTGCAGCGCCCAGGGTGTCATGGATTTCGACAGCACCGAGTCGGCCGAGCAGGCGGCGCCCGGCCTCATGCCCTGGTTCGATGTGCCGGGCCGCGCCACGGCGAGCGCAACGATTGCGTTTGGCCACTGGTCCACGCTGGGCCACATCAACCGGCCCGACCTGGTGGCGCTGGACACCGGCTGCGTCTGGGGCGGCTGCCTGAGCATGATGCGTTTCGGCGATCACCTCGCAGACCGGGAACTGATCCAGGTGGACTGCCCGCAGGCGCAGGCCCCGGGCTGACCTGAACGACTCCGATGGGCGAGCACCCATGAAAAAACGCCTGCAAGGCAGGCGTTTTTCGTGAGGCAGGCGGCTTGCGCGGCGCTCAGACCTCGGAAGTGGCGACGGGTGCCACAGGCGGGACCGGCGCGACGGGCGCAACAGGCGCCTTGAACAGCGCGGCCAGCTTGCGCTTGGGCTTGATGCCGCTGCCTGCCTTGGGCGCGGCAGCACCCTGGCTGTCCCAGCTCGCATCGACGCTGGCGGTCGCCTCGTAGGGCTTGTCGAAGAACGGGTCCGAGTGCGCCGGGCGCTGGGCCATGCGCGAGCCGCGATGGCCAAAACCTGCACTGCCCCGCGACGCATCACCGCCGCGATCGCCACGCTCGGCGCCGCGCTCCCGTTCACGACCGTAGCCGCCGCTGCTTTGGCGCGGCAGCTCGTCAAAACGGTGACCACGCGGTGCGCTGCCACGGAAATCTTCCATGGGGCAGGCCTCGACGTTGATCTTCTTCTTGATGAGCTTCTCGATCTCGCCCACCAGGCGCGCATCGTGGTTGGTCACCAGGGTCACAGCAACGCCGGAGGCGCCTGCGCGGCCCGTGCGGCCGATGCGGTGCACATAGTCTTCGGCGTTGAAGGGCACGTCGTAGTTGAAGACGGCCGGCACGTCCTTGATGTCCAGGCCACGGGCCGCGACATCGGTACACACCAGCAGATCCACCTCGCCGCGCTTGAAGGCTTCAAGCGCCTTCAGGCGCTCGTCCTGGCTCTTGTCGCCGTGCAGCGCCGTTGCGCGCAGGCCATCACGCTCCAGGGCACGCGTCAGGCGCGCACAGCCCAGCTTGCTGTTGGAGAAGACGAAGGCCTGGCGGATGTCGCGCTGCTTGAGCAGGGAGCGCAGCGCATAGCGCTTGTCGTCGTCGCTGACGCTGTAGAAGCGCTGCTCCACCGTGGACGCCGTCTCGTTGGGGCGGGCCACTTCGATGGTGACGGGGTCCTGCAGGTAGCTGCCGGCCAGGCGCTTGATCTCGGGCGAGAAGGTGGCGCTGAACAGCAAGGTGGTGCGCGTCTTGGGCAGGTGGGACAGGATGCGCTGCAGATCGGGCAAAAAGCCGATGTCCAGCATGCGGTCCGCCTCGTCCAGCACCACGTACTCGACCTGGTTGAGCACGGCGTTCTTGGCTTCGATGTGGTCAAGCAGACGGCCCGGCGTGGCCACCAGCACCTCGACGCCCTTCTTGAGCTCCAGCGTCTGCGGCTTCATGTCCATGCCGCCGAACACCACGGTGCTGCGCAGCTTGGTGTACTTCGCATACTGGGCGATCTGCTGGGCCACCTGGTCCGCCAGTTCGCGTGTGGGCAAAAGCACCAACGCCCGCACGGGGTGGCGTGCAGGCGAAGCGGAGGTATTTTCGTGGCGCATCAGCCGCTGCAGCAACGGCAGCGAGAACGCCGCCGTCTTGCCTGTGCCGGTCTGGGCGGCGCCCATGACATCCTTGCCGGTCAGAACGACCGGAATGGCTTGTGCCTGGATGGGCGTCATGGACTCGTAGCCCATGTCGGCTACGGCGCGCGCCAGGGACTCAGCCAGCTGGAGATTGGAGAAAGAGCTTGTCATTGAGAGCGCTATTGTCGCACCTAGCGCGATTTGTGCGTTGCAATAACGCCAATTGGCACCTGGACAAGCATGGCGTTGTGTGAGCGCAACCCGCAAAAACCCGGTATGAGGGCCCGCAATGCGGGCATTTTTTCATCGCCGGGCAGCCTCCAGATGAAAAAGCGCCCCCTCGCAGGGGCCGGCGAAGCTTGCGCAGCAACGCGAGCGTGGGGGTACTTCTCAGAGGGAAGCGGCCGAAAAAGTGTCGCAGGACTTGACGCTGCCGGTACGCAGGCCGGTGCTGAACCAGCGCTGGCGCTGGGCGCTGGTGCCGTGCGTGAAGCTGTCCGGCACCACGGCGCCGCCGCCTGCGCGCTGCAGGGCGTCGTCGCCGATCTTGGATGCCGCATTCATGGCCGACTCCACATCGCCCTGCTCCAGGATCTGGCGGGCGCTTTGCGCGCGGTTCGCCCAGACGCCGGCCAGGCAATCGGCCTGCAGTTCCAGCTTGACCGACAGGTGGTTGTACTCCACCTTGCTGACGCGGCCACGGGCGCGGTCCACCTGGGCGCTGATGCCCAGCAGGTTCTGCACGTGGTGGCCCACCTCGTGGGCAATCACATAGGCCTGGGCGAAATCGCCGGGCGCGCCCAGCTGGTTCTTGAGCGTTTCGTAGAAGCCCAGGTCGATATACACCTTCTGGTCGGCAGGGCAGTAGAAGGGCCCCATGGCCGACTGCCCCGTGCCGCAGGCCGTGGGCGTTGCGCCACGGAACAGCACGAGCTTGGGATCGGTATATTGGGCGCCGCCCTGGCGGAACACATCGCGCCAGACATCTTCGGTATCGGCCAGCACGGTGGAGACAAAGCGGGCGAGCTTGTCATCGGCCGGCGGCTTGTGGGCCGGGCCCTGAGGCTGCTGCACCTGCACCGGCGAGCCGCCGCTGAGCGCACCCAGGATGGTCAGCGGGTTGATGCCCAGCACCCAGCCGCCGACCAGGGCGATGACGATGGTGCCGATGCCTATGCTGCGTCCGCCGAAGACGGGGCCGCCGCCACCGCCACCCTCGTCACGGCGGTCTTCCACATTGTCCGACTCGCGGTTGCCATCCCATCTCATGGTGTTCACTCCTGGATCTGTGCTGCAGCCTGCAGCATCGGGCGGCGATATTACGTCGGAACCTGCGGGACTGCAGCGACCGCAACTGCGGCAATGATACGGCGTGTATCAGCGCACGGGCTGCACCGCCATGGGGGCGGTGGCGGGTGGCGCCTGGCTGCGCAGGACCTGCTCGCGGGCCACCAGCACCATGGCGGCCAGCAGCGCGGCGACGATGCCCAGGCCGATGACGACCGCCAGGCCCAGCCCCCATCCGCCGCGCCTGCGCCGCTCGCGTGCAGGCTCGCCGGGCCGGCGGGGCGCGGGAGCCTGCTCGCTGGGCGGCTGCTCGCGCTGCCACGGCTCGGGCGCGGGTCCGCGCCGCTGCTGCTCATAGCGCGGAGCCGATTCCTTGCGCGGAGCTTCGGGCCGCGCCGAACCGTCCCAGCGGGGCTCTTCGCGCGGATAAGAAGGCTTTTGTGACATAGGCGACATCGTAGTGCCTGCGCAGGCCCTCACGGGCCTGTGCGCAGCACTGGACACATCGCGAATTGGTCGATCCAAGCCTACTGTGTACAGTCGCGGCCATGAGCCATTCCAGCATGCCCTCCTCCACCGCCCTTGACGCCCAGGCCACGGCCGGGCTGTTGCCCTGGAACGAACTGGCTGAAGAGATCGCCGCCGTGCTGCTGCAGCCCCAGGCAGCGCAGGTGCCGGCGCGCATCGTGATGCCCCTGCCGGCCGGTGGCAGCCTGTTTTGCATGCCCGCCACCGACGGCCAGGTGGCCATGACCAAGCTGATCAGCTTCACGCCCGGCAACGCCGGCACGCCGCGCGCCACCATCCAGGGGGATGTGGTGGTCTTCGACGTGGCCACAGGCGAGCGCCGCCTGATCCTGGACGGCCCCACGGTCACGGCGCGGCGCACGGCCGCCGTATCGCTGCTGGCCGCGCAAAGGCTGGCGCCGAATCCGCAGGGTCCGTTGCTGATCGTGGGCGCCGGCGTGCAGGGCCTGGCCCATTTGCAGGCCTTTGCCGCAGGCCTGGGCGTGAGCGAGGTTCAGGTGGCATCGCGCAGCGCGCAGAGCGCCCAGGCGCTGGTCGACCAGGCCCGGGCCATGGGACTGCAGGCCACCGCCGTGCAGGATGTGGAGGCGGCGGCGCGCCACTGCCCGCTGATCGTGACCTGCACGCCCGCCCGGGCCGTCGTGCTGCGCGAGGCGCCGCGCAGCGATGCCTTCATCTCGGCCGTGGGCGCCTTCACGCCGCAGATGGTGGAGCTGGCACCCGGCCTGTGCCAGGGCTTGCTGCAGTCGGGCCGCGTGGTGGTCGATACCGGGGATGCGCTGCATGAGGCCGGTGACCTGCTGCAGGCCGGCATCGATGTCGCCGCCCTGCCCACGCTGGAGCAGGTGGTGCGCGAGCAATGGCCGCGCTCGGATTCGCCCGTGCTGTTCAAATGCTGCGGCTGGGGTGGCTGGGATCTTGCAGCCACCCGCCTGGCCATGCGCCGGGCCGCACTCCAGAACAGTTGAAAGCGGATTTCTGCGTTGAACGAGCTTTTCCCCCCGGATTCCCCCGCCCCGGATTCCAGCACCGCGCCCAGCCGCTGGCAGCGCCTGGGCCTGCGCACGCAATTGGCACTGGTCTTCGGCTCGCTGCTGGTGGGCGTGACGGTGCTGATGTCGCTGGCATTCGGCGAGCTGCTGCGCTGGCGCATGGAGCGCGAGGTCAGCGCCTCGCTGCATGCCCTGGCCTCCAACGCCGCCCGGCAGCTGTCCGATGGCCTGTTCAGCCGCGCCCATACCGTGGAAGTGCTCGCCGCCTCGCCGGAGCTCTGGATCCAGGGGCTGGAGGCCCCGGGCGTGGGCGCACTGCTCAACCGCGCCCGTTCGCTGACGCCCACTAGCCTCTGGATCGGCGTGGCCGACGCCGAGGGCACGGTGCGCAGCGCGACCGACCAGGTGCTGGTGGGCCTCGATGTCAGCGACCGGCCCTGGTTCGAGCCGGGCCTGCAGCGCGTCCATGTGGGCGATGTGCGCGCCTCCTCGCCTGCGATGTCCGCCTTGCTGCCGCCTGCGGCCGACGGCGCGCCGCGCCGGTTCATGGACTTCGCGGCGCCCATTCGCGTGGGCGATCTCACCCAGGGCGTGCTGTGCATGCACAGCAGTTGGGAATGGGTGCGCGAAACCATGCAGACCCTGCAGCAGGCCGACAGCGCCGACCGGCAGATCGGCCTGTTCATCTTCGACCGGCGTGGACGGCTCATCCACGCGCCGGGCGACAGCCTTGAGCCGTTGCTGGCCCTGGACCAGCGCCTGCCGGTGGCCCATACCGTGTCTGCCGATACGGCCGATGCCACGCTGCAGCCCGTACAGGTGGCGCGCTGGCAGGACAGCCCGCAGAGCTTTCTGACGGCCACCGTGCCGCTGCAGGCCCACAACCGGGCAACGGCCATGGGCTGGCACATCGTGGCCCGGCAGCCGCATGACAGCGCCTATGCGCCCGCGCGCCAGGCCATGCACCAGGTGCTGGCCGGCGGCCTGGCAGCCGCGCTGGTGGCCGCCGTCATCGCCTGGCTGGTGGCGCGCAGGCTGAGCCAGGATCTCAAGCGCCTAGCCCGTGCCGCCAATGGCATCGACGGCAGCGGTGCGGCCTCCGACATCCCGCAGCTGCACAGCAGCCGCGAAGTGCACCGCCTTTCGCAGGCGCTGCGCGGCAGCATTGCCCAGTTGCGCTCGGCCAACGAGGCCATGGAGCGCCAGGTGCGCGAGCGCACGCTGCAGCTGCAGCAGGCCAATGCCGAACTGGAGCACCAGGCGCGCAGCGATCCGCTCACGGGCCTGCTCAACCGCCGGGGCTTCGACTTCCAGCTGGACTTCGCCATGGCGCTGGCGCGCCGCAGCGGCCGCCCCTTGAGCGTGCTCGTCATCGACGTGGACTACTTCAAGCGCATCAACGACCAGCACGGCCATGACATGGGCGACGCCGTGCTGCGCACCCTGGCGCGCGCCTTCCGCATGCGGCTGCGCGAGTCCGACGTGCTGGCCCGCATGGGGGGCGAGGAATTCCTGGCGCTGCTGCCCGACACCACGGCCGATGCCGCCGTGGTCATTGCCGAGCAACTGCGCGAACTGCTGGCCGCCACGCCCATGGCCCACGGCGAGCCCGTCACCGCCAGCGTGGGCGTGGCCACGCTGCGCGGCACCACGGACACGGCCACCGCCATGCTGCGCCGTGGCGACGAAGCGCTGTACGAGGCCAAGGGCGCAGGCCGCAACAACGTGCAGCTGCAGCGCTGAGTCGGCCCCGCGCCGCTTTTCCCGCCCTCGATTTCCTGAATGCCGCAAAACACCTGTGCGGTAAAAAACACCACACTAATACTCAAATTGAGCATATCATTCGCAGCCATCACCTGCCTTTTCCACAGTCCCGGACGGCCACCATGCAGCTCAAATCCGTGCAGTACGACAAGCCCCATTTCTCCCTCGCCGGCCAGTGCGGCATCGGCGAGGCCTGGGCCCGCATTCCTCCCGAACTTGACCGAGCCCAGCGCCTTCGGACCGCCGAGCGCATACGCGCCCTGCTGCACGAGCGCGATGCCGTGCTCGTGGCCCATTACTACGTGGACGGCGAACTGCAGGACCTGGCGCGCGAGACCGGCGGCTGCGTGGGCGATTCGCTGGAGATGGCGCGCTTCGGCGCCCAGCACCAGGCCAGCACCCTGGTCGTGGCCGGCGTGCGCTTCATGGGAGAGACCGCCAAGATCCTCAGCCCGGAAAAGCGGGTGCTCATGCCCGACGACGACGCCAGCTGCTCGCTGGACCTGGGCTGCCCGGCAGACGAGTTCAGCGCCTTTTGCGACGCCCACCCGGACCGCACGGTCGTGGTCTACGCCAACACCAGTGCGGCGGTGAAGGCGCGCGCCGACTGGGTGGTCACCTCGTCGGTGGGACAGGACATCGTGGCCCACCTGCACGCCTGCGGCGAGAAAATCCTCTGGGCGCCCGACCGCCACCTGGGCGCCCACATCCAGCGCCAGACCGGCGCCGACATGCTGCTGTGGCATGGCTCCTGCCTGGTCCATGACGAATTCAAGGCCGACGAACTGGCCGCCATGGCACTGGAGTATCCGCAGGCCGCCATCCTCGTGCACCCCGAGTCGCCGGCCGCCGTGGCCGCCCAGGCCGATGTGGTGGGCTCCACCACTCAGCTCATCAACGCGGCTGGCCGGCTGCCCACCGACACCTTCATCGTCGCCACCGACCAGGGCATCCTGCACGACATGCGCATGCGCTACCCGGGCAAGACCTTCCTGCCGGCGCCCACGGCCGGCCAGGGCGCCACCTGCAAGAGCTGCGCCATGTGCCCCTGGATGGCGATGAACAGCCTGCAGGGCGTGGAACTGGCGCTGGAGCAGGGCCTGTGCGCCATCGAGGTGGACCCCGCCATTGCCCAGGCCGCGCGCCGCCCCATCGAACGCATGCTGGCTTTCGCGGCCGGCCACCGCCAGCCCGTGCGCGCCAGCGGAGACCTTGCGCGCGATGCGGCGCTCTTCCAGCATTTTGGTCCCGCCTGAGGAGCACGCCATGACCCAGCCCTCCATGGACGTACTCATCATCGGCGCCGGCCTGGCCGGCATGGCCGCCGCCCTGTCACTGCCGCCGCATCTGCGCGTGGCCCTGCTCAGCAAGGGCGCGGCCGAGGAATGCGCCAGCGCCTGGGCCCAGGGCGGCATTGCCGCCGTGCTGGATGCACAAGACAGCATCGATGAACACGTGGCAGACACCCTGGTCGCGGGCGCAGGCCAGTGCGATGCACGGGCCGTGCGCGCCATCCTCGAGCAGGCGCCTGCCGCCATCGATTGGCTGGTGGCCCACGGCGTGCCTTTCACGCGTGACGACAGCGGTGGCCTGCACCTCACGCGCGAGGGCGGCCACGGCCGCCGCCGCATCGTGCATGCCGCCGACTGCACGGGCCAGGCCGTGCACGCCGCCCTGCTGCACGCCTGCCGGGAGCGCGCGAACATCGATTTGCATGAGCACACCAGCGCGCTGGACCTGCTGACCGAAGGACAGCCTGCGCACTGCACAGGCGCGCTGGTGTGCCTGCCCGATGGCCGCCTGCAGCGCTGGCATGCCGCGCATACCGTGCTGGCCACGGGCGGGCTGGGGCAGGTCTATCCCGCCACCACCAACCCGGCCACCGCCACGGGCGACGGCGTGGCCATGGCCTGGCGCGCAGGCTGCCGCGTGGGCGACCTGGAGTTCATGCAGTTCCATCCCACGGCCCTGCAGGTGGGCGGCCGTGCGGCCGGCCTGGTCTCCGAGGCATTGCGCGGAGAAGGCGCCCTGCTGCGCCTGCCGGACGGCACGCGCTTCATGCCTGCCCATGACGAGCGGGCCGAACTGGCGCCGCGCGACATCGTGGCCCGGGCCATCCGGCACGAGATGGACCGCCATGGCCTGGCCTTCGTGCACCTGGACATCACCCACCGGCCACGTGCCTGGTTGCAGGCGCATTTCCCGGGCGTGATGGCCCTGTGCGCCAGCCATGGCATCGACATTGCCACGCAGCCGATTCCCGTCGCCCCTTGCGCCCACTACGCCTGCGGCGGCGTGCTGGCCAGCATCGACGGGCGCACGGATGTCGATGGCCTGCACGCCATTGGCGAGGTGGCGCGCACCGGCCTGCACGGCGCCAACCGGCTGGCCAGCAATTCGCTGCTCGAATGCGTGGTGATGGGGCGCGCCGCCGCCCGGGCCATCGCGCAGCAACCGGCTGCCGCCCCTGCGCCGGCCCGGCCGACCGAAACCCTGCAGGCCGGCGCACAGGAGCAGGACACGGCAGCCGTCGCGCAGGAGTTGCGCCAGCTCATGCAGGACTGCGTGGGCATACAGCGCAGCGACCAGGGCCTGGCGCAGGCCGTGCAGCGCATTGCGGCATGGCGTGAAAGGCTGGCACCTGCCGCAGGCCATGCGCTGCGCAATCAGCTCGATGTCTGCTGGCTCATGGCCACGGCTGCCGCCGCACGGCGCGAGAGCTGCGGTGCGCATTCGCGCATCGACGCGGCCCTGGCGCTGGTGGAATGAAAAATGCCCCCCACGCTCCCCTTGCTGCGCAAGGTCCGCTGCCCCCGAGGGGGCTGCTTTTCATCTTGGGGCGGCCCGGCGATGAAAAAGGCCCGCAGCTTTCACTGCGGGCCTTGTCTGCCGGGCCAAAGCCGTCAGGCCTTGGGAAGCGTCACGCCCACCTGGCCCTGGTACTTGCCGCCACGGTCGCGGTAGCTGACCTCGCAGACATCGTCGGGATCGCTCTCGAAGAACAGCACCTGGGCGCAGCCCTCGCCGGCATAGATGCGGGCGGGCAGCGGCGTGGTGTTGGAGAACTCCAGCGTCACATAGCCTTCCCATTCGGGCTCGAAGGGCGTGACGTTGACGATGATGCCGCAGCGCGCGTAGGTGCTCTTGCCCAGGCAGATGGTCAGCACGTTGCGCGGGATGCGGAAGTACTCGACCGTGCGCGCCAGCGCGAAGCTGTTGGGCGGGATGATGCAGCTGTCACCCTCGAAATCGACGAAGCTTTTCTCATCGAAGTTCTTGGGGTCCACCACGGTGCTGTGGATGTTGGTGAACACCTTGAATTCGGGTGCGCAGCGGATGTCGTAGCCATAGCTGCTGGTGCCGTAGCTGATGATCTTGCGGCCATCGACGTTGCGAACCTGGGCCGGCTCGAAAGGCTCGATCATGCCGTGATCCTCGGCCATGCGACGGATCCACTTGTCGCTCTTGATGCTCATGGCAATTCCTCGTTCCCTAGCTGCACTTGTCAGGCGCCAGCACCCGGCCGGGCACTGGCGCAAAGGCGCTATTTTGCTTGAGAAACGACGGTGCGCTCGATCAGGCGGTCATCGCCCAGGATGATCATGGCGAACAGCAGCTCGTCCAGGCTCTCGGCCTGGCGGGTCTTGCGCTCGAGCAGCGGCGTGCAGGCCGGGTTGATGACCACGAAGTCGGCCTCGCAGCCCGGCTGCAGGTTGCCCACCTGCCCCGCCAGGCCCAGGGCGCGCGCCGCGCCCGCCGTGTGCTGCCACCACAGGTTGCCGGGCGACAGGCTCAGGCCCTGCTTGGTCTGGCCCTCGCGGCCCGCCACATAGGCGGCCTGCATGGTGCGGAAGGGGCTGAAGCTCATGCCGCCGCCCACGTCGCTGGCCAGGCCGTAGAGGAACTGCGCGGCATCGGCCCGCGCAAAGTCGAAGAAGCCGCTGCCCAGGAACAGGTTGCTGGTGGGGCTGACGGCCGCAGCGGTGCTGCGTTCACGCATCAGTGCGCGGTCTTCGTCGTCCAGGTGAATGCAGTGCGCGTAGACGGCGCGCTCGCGCATCAGGCCGAAGTCGTCGTAGACCGACAGGTAGCTGCGGGCCTTCGGAAAGAGCTCGGCCACCCAGCGCACTTCGTCCAGGTTCTCGGCCACGTGCGACTGGATCCAGACATCGGCGTAGCGTGCGGCCAGCTCGCCCGCGCCGCGCAGCTGCTCGTGCGTGCTGGTGGGCGCAAAGCGCGGCGTGATCGCGTAGCCCAGGCGGTCCACGCCATGCCAGCGCTGGATCAGGGTCTCGGTGTCGATCAGGCTTTGCTCGGTCTGGTCGCGCACGCCGTCGGGGCTGTGGCGGTCCTGCAGGACCTTGCCCGTGATCATGCGCATGCCGCGCGCCTGCGACGCGCCCATGAGCGCATCGACCGAACCCGGGTGCGAGGTGGCAAAGGCCAGCGCCGTGGTCACGCCGTTGCGCTGCAGCTCGTCCAGGAAGAATTCGGCCACGCTGTCGGCATGCGCGCGTTCGCAAAAGGCCGACTCGTGCGGAAAGGTGTATTTCTCCAGCCAGGGCAGCAGGCCGGCGGCGGGCGCGCCGATCACATCGGTCTGCGGATAGTGGATGTGCAGGTCGATGAAGCCCGGCGCGAGGATGCGGCCCGGCAGATGGGTGACTTCGGCGCCCGGCTGTCCGGTGAACTGCGCCTGCAGCGCCTGCCAGCTGCCGGCGGCAACGACGCGCTGCTGCCCCCTGTCATCCGGGGCGACGGCCAGCAGGCCGTCTTCGTCGTAGAGCGCCTGGCCATCGTCGGCAAAACGCAGCAATGAGGAACGGTAGATTTGCATGCCGCCAAGCTTAGCGGGCGGACAGGCAGATGCCATATCCGCAGCGCTATAGGCGCCATCGGCAGGCGCCATCCTAGGGTTTACGCCAGGACCGGACGCCCCGCAGGCCGCATCACTTGGGCAGGGTGGCCTGCACGCCTTCCACCAGCCAGTTCATCTGCAGGATCTGTGCATCGTCCAGCTGCTTGCCGGCAGGAATGCGCACCTGGCCCTGGTTGTCGCGCACCGGCTGGTCGCCGGCCTTGAAGGGCTGCAGGCGGCCCTGGGCCATGTCCTTTTGGCGCTTCAGCACTTCCTCGCGCACGGCGGGCGGCAGCTTGGGGCCGAAGCCCTCCACGCGGATCATGCCCTCACGCACGCCGCCCCAGGTGTCCTGGCTCTTCCAGCTGCCGTCCAGCACGGCGCGGGCGCGCGCAGTGTAGTAGTCGCCCCACTGGTGGGTGACGGCCAGCAACTGGGCGTCGGGCCCGTCCTTGCGCATGTCGGAGTGGTAGGCAATCGCCATGCGGCCGCGCTCCTGGGCGGCCTGCATCACGGCGGTGGATGCGACCTGGAAGGACACCACGTCCACGCCGCCGTTGAACAGCGCCATGGCCGCATCGCGCTCGCGCGGCGGGTCGAACCAGGTATCCAGCCAGACCACCTTGACCGTGGCCTTGGGATTGACCGAGCGCATGCCCAGCGTGAAGGCGTTGATGCCCTGCAGCACCTCGGGAATGGGAAAGCCGACCACGAAGCCGGCCACGCCCGTCTTGCTGGCACGGCCTGCGGCAATGCCCGACAGATAGCGGCCCTCGTAGTAGCGCGCATTCGAGGTGGCCACGTTGTCGGCGCGCTTGAAGCCCGTGACCGACTCGAACTTCACCTGCGGGAAGTCGCGCGCCACGCGCATCACGGACTCGGTGTAGCCGAAGCTGGTGGTGAAGATCAGCTGGTTGCCCGAGGCAGCCAGGTCGCGCAGCACGCGCTCGGCGTCGGGGCCCTCGGGCACGCTGTCCACGGCGCGGGTCTGCACGCGCGGACCCAGCGCAGCCTGCAATGCGCGCCGGCCCTCGTCGTGCTGGCGCGTCCAGCCGGCGTCGAGCACGGGCGTCAGATAGACGAAGGCAGCCTTGAGGGGCGCGGAACCTGCGGGGGATGAAGGGGCGGGATGGCCTTGGGACAAGGCCGTGGATACAAGACTTGCGGCCGCGACTGCGGCTGCGAGGTTTTTGTACATGGTGTTCCTCTACATGGCCCGGAAATGAAAACCCACCTGCCGTGGGCAGCGGCCGGTGCGGGGCGCGATTATAGGCAGCGCCCCTGAGGGCTGCCTGGGCCTGCGCTTATGGCCTCCATAAGGGACGGCAGATACCGTCCACTAAGATCGTCGGCAAATTCCAACCCCAAGCAACCACCAAGGAGCACAAGACCATGCCGATGTTCGTCGATACCTCGCCCCCGGGGCAGTGCCTTTTTTGCCGCCTCGTGGCGGGCGAGATCCCGTCCGCCAAGGTGTTCGAGGACGAGCAGACCATCGCCTTCATGGACATCGGCCAGGTCAATCCCGGCCATGTGCTGGTGGCCAGCAAGCGCCATGCCGTGACCCTGCTGGACCTCACGCCCGATGAGGCCGGCGCCGTGATGCGGACGGCCCAGCGCGTGGCGCAGGCCGTGCAGGCGGCGTTCGACCCCGAAGGCATCAGCCTGTTCCAGGCCAATGGCGCGGCGGGCGGGCAGACCGTCTTCCACTTCCACCTGCATGTGCTGCCGCGCCACGAGGGCGACGGCGTGGGCCTGGGCTGGCCGCGCAAGGAGCCCGGCATGCAGGCACTGCAGGACTATGCCGAGCGCCTCAGGCAAGCCCTGGCCTGAACGGACTCAGGCCAGGGCGGCGTAGCGGGCGAACACGGCCTCCAGCTGGCGCATCCAGTGGGCGCGCTGCTGGGGTGTGACGAAGCTGGCGTCAAAGCTGTTGACCGCCAGTTGCCAGGCCTGCTGCGAGTTCATGCCCGTGGCGGCGAACAGCTGCAGGTAGTTCTCGTTCACGTAGCCGCCGAAGTACGCCGGATCATCGGAGTTGACCGTGACCTTGAGCCCTGCCTCCAAGAGCTGGGGCAGGTTGTGCTGGGCCAGGTCGGACACCACGCACAGCTTGAGGTTGGACAGCGGGCACACGGTCAGCGGCACGCCGTCGCGCACCAGGCGCTGCATCAGGGCCTCGTCGCGCGCGGCCTGCACGCCGTGGTCTATGCGCTCGGAATGCAGCACGTCCAGCGCGCCCCAGATATAGGCGGGAGGTCCCTCCTCGCCCGCATGCGCGACCAGGTGCAGGCCCAGCTCGCGGCAGCGCGCGAACACGCGGGCGAACTTCTCGGGCGGGTTGCCGACCTCGCTGCTGTCCAGCCCCACGCCGATGAAGCGGTCGCGCAGCGGCAGCGCGGCCTCCAGCGTGGCGAAGGCGTCCTCTTCGCTGAGGTGGCGCAGAAAGCTCAGGATAAGCGCCGACGAGATGCCCTGCTCTATCTCCGCATCGCGGCAGGCGCGGTACAGGCCGTTGATCACGGTCTCCATGCCCACGCCGCGCTGGGTGTGGGTCTGGGGGTCGAAGAAGATCTCTGCATGGACCACGTTGTCTTGCGCGGCGCGCGTCAGGTAGGCGCGGCCCATGTCGTAGAAATCCTGCTCGTACAGCAGCACGCTGGCGCCGGCGTAGTAGATGTCCAGAAAGCTCTGCAGATCGGTGAAGGCATAGGCGCGGCGCAGGTCTTCCACGCTGGCGTAGGGCAGCTTCACGCCGTTGCGCTGGGCCAGGGCGAAGATCAGCTCGGGCTCCAGCGAGCCTTCGATGTGCATGTGCAGCTCGGCCTTGGGCATGGCCTGGAGCAATTGGGGCAGATGCGCGGCATCCACGGCGGGTACGGTGTGCATCAGCAGACTCCGAAGGTGATGCCGCTGGCCCGGAGGTAGCGGCGGTAGGCGGACGACATGCGGTCGGCCGCAGAGTGCATTTCGGCGCGCGGGTCCAGCGGCAGGCACTTGGGCTGCTGCGACTCCAGCACGGGCTGGTCCTGGCAGAAGATGGTGTGCTGGAATTCCTGCAGCTGTGCGTCGGGCGAATCGAAGTCTGCCACGGCAAGGCGGAACCAGACGCGGCTGGTCTCGGGCGTGACGGGGCAGATGAACAGGGCGATGGACTCGCGCCAGCCGGCCCGGGTGGTGCCGGACTCGGGCAGCTTGGTCAGCAGGGCGGCATAGGGCGCCGTGACTTCGTAGGTGTACTCGACCTCGGCCGCGCTGGTGGAGTGCAGGTTGGACTGCGGCTGCACGGCCTTGCAGCCCGTGGCCAGCACGCCCGTGGCCGTGGTCTCCACGGCATAGGCTTCGATGGCCGTGGCATCGCGGCTGCCCAGCCAGCCTTCGTGGACAAAGCCGAAGTGCGACATGTCCAGGAAGTTCTCGATGATGCGCGGCGCGCTGGCGGCCACGTCATAGGGGCCGCAGTTGAGCTTGCGCAGGTGCGCGTCCGCCTCGGCTTCAAAGGCTGGAAGTGCTGCTAGGGCCGGAGCAGCCGAGAGCTCCTCGCCCGTGGCCAGCCGCACCCAGACCAGGCCGTAGGCTTCCTGTGCCTCGAAGGCCTTCACGCATTGCGAGGGCGGGGGCGTGAAGCTGGGCAGGGCCGGCACCTTGACGCACTGGCCGCTGTCGGCGAACTGCCAGCCGTGGTAGGGGCATTCAAGGTGGCCGTTCTCGACACGGCCCATGGACAGGCGTGCGCCACGGTGCGGGCAGCGGTCCACGAAGACGCGGACCAGGCCTTGCGGATCGCGCCACAGCACCAGGGGCTGGTCCAGCAGTTGCACGCCCAGCGGCGCATCGACAACTTCGTGGGCCTGGGCCACGGGATGCCAGAGGGAGTTTTCGATCATGGGGGGAATCTCTTGCTGTCTGTCTGTGCCGCGGCGGCGGGCAGGCCGCGGCTGGGAGCGAGCATAAACCCACTCGATGCGCAGCACAGGTACGGCACCTGTGCTGCGCATGAACGCCAAGGCCGCCCGAAGGCGGCCCTGGCGGCGGCAGGCAACCCGGCCTGCGCCGGGTGGCATGGCGTCTGTCTTACTTGCTGTCCTGGCCCGGCACCTTGCCTTCCACGCCCTTGACGTAGAAGTTGATGCCCGTGAGGAACTTGTCCTCGGCCACGGCGTCGGCGGCCAGCAGTTCCTTGCCGTCCTGGCCTGCGATCGGGCCCTTCCAGATGTGGAAGGTGCCGTCCTTCAGGCCCTTCTTGACCTCTTCGATCTTCGCCTTGGCTTCGGCGGGCACGTCATCGGCCAGCGAGACGATGTCGATCGCGCCTTCCTTCACGCCCCACCAGGTCTGCTGGCTGCTCCACTTGCCGTCCAGCATCTCGCGCACGGTCTTGGTGTAGTAGGGCGTCCAGTTGATGATGGCCGAGCCCAGGTGGGCCTTGGGGCCGTAGGCCGTCATGTCGGAGTCCCAGCCAAAGGCGCGCTTGCCCTTTTCCTCGGCCGTCTTAAGCACGGCGGCGGAGTCGGTGTTCTGGAACAGGATGTCGGCGCCGCCGTTGATCAGCGAAGTCGCAGCCTCGGTTTCCTTCGGGGGTGCGAACCACTCGTTGACCCAGACCACCTTGGTCTTGATCTTGGGGTTCATGGACTGCGCGCCCAGCGTGAAGCTGTTGATGTTGCGCAGCACTTCGGGAATCGGCACGGAGCCGACCACGCCCAGCACGTTGGACTTGGTCATGGAGCCCGCGATGATGCCGGCCAGGTAGGCGCCTTCGTAGGTGCGGCTGTCGTAGGTGCTGACGTTGGCGGCGGTCTTGTAGCCGGTGGCGTGCTCGAACTTCACATCGGGGAAGTCGGGAGCGATCTTCTGGATGGGCTCCATGTAGCCGAAGGTGGTGCCGAAGACCAGCTTGTTGCCGTTGGCGGCCATGTCGCGCAGCACGCGCTCGGCGTCGGCGCCCTCGGGCACGCTCTCCACATAGGAGGTCTTGATCTTGTCGCCGAATTCCTTCTCCAGCGCCAGGCGGCCCTGGTCGTGGGCAAAGGTGTAGCCGCCGTCACCGACGGGGCCCACGTAGGCGAAGGCGATCTTCAAAGGCTCGGTTGCAGCGGCAGCAGGGGCCTCGGCAACGGGAGCGGGCGCAGGCGCGGCCTCCTCCTTCTTGCCACAGCCGGCCAGCGCGGCGGCGGCCACGGCCGACAGCGCTGCCACCTTGATCAGGGAGCGTTTGTGAAGATCAGTCATCGAAGTTTCCTCAAGTGGTCCTGCGGCAGGCAGGAAGAAGGCGGTGTCCGCAGGGGCGCAGACCCGCCGCGATGGGTCCCGAGAATAAAGCAAGAATGGCGCCAGCCGGCTGCGCCAGAGCCACCAGGCATGCGGGAAAACCACATTTTGGGGGCTTTGCACAATCGTGGTGCATAGGGCGGACCCGTCTGGCGGATCGCGGCAGAAAAAAGGGCCCCGAAGGGCCCTTGGTGCATGGACTGCCGCCGGATCACTTGGCGCCCGGCACCTTGCCTTCGACGCCGTTGACGAAGAAGTTGATGCTGGTCATGAAGCCCAGGTCGCCGACCTGGCCTGCCGTCAGCACTTCCTTGCCGGTGTTGTCCTTGATGGGGCCGGTCCAGACGGCGAAGCTGCCGTCCTTCAAGCCGTCGCGTGCCTTGGCGACCTTGTCCTTGATGTCCTGGGGCACGTCGTCGGCGATCTTCACGAGGTCGATGGCGCCTTCCTTCACGCCCCACCAGAACGAGCCGCCCTGCCACTTGCCGTCCAGCGTGTCCTGGGTGACCTTGCTGTAGTAAGGCGTCCAGTCGATCACGGCCGAGCCCAGGTGGGCCTTGGGCGCGAAGGCGCTCATGTCGCCGTCCTTGCCGAAGGCGCGCGCACCGCGTTCCTCGGCCGTCTTGAGCACGGCCGGGGAGTTGGTGTTCTGGTAGAGCACGTCCACGCCGCCGTTGATCAGCGAGGTGGCGGCCTCGGACTCCTTGGGCGGGGCGAACCATTCGTTCACCCAGACCACCTTGGCCTTGATCGAGGGATCGACGCTTTGCGCGCCCAGCACGAAGCTGTTGATGTTGCGCACCACTTCAGGAATCGGCACCGAGGCCACGACGCCGACGGTCTTGGTCTTGGTCATGCCGCCGGCCACGATGCCGGCAAGGTACGCGCCCTCGAAGGTCTTGGTGTCGTAGGTGGCCACGTTGTCGGCGTTCTTGTAGCCGGTGGCGTGCTCGAACTTCACGTCCTTGAGGTCGGCCGCGACCTTCTGCACGAACTCCTGGTAGCCGAAGCTGGTCGCGAAGATCAGCTTGTTGCCCTGGCCGGCCATGTCGCGCATCACGCGCTCGGCATCGGCGCTCTCGGGCACGCTTTCGACAAAGGAGGTTTCCACCTTGTCGCCGAACTTCTCCTGGATGGCCTTGCGGCCCAGCTCGTGCTGGAAGGTCCAGCCGCCGTCGCCGATGGGGCTGACGTACATGAAGCCGATCTTGAGCTTCTCGGCCGGCGCCTGGGCGGCAGGCGCGGCAGCGGGAGCGGGCGCTGCGGCCTCTTCCTTCTTGCCGCAGGCGGTCAGGGCCGCCACCGAGATGGCCGACAGGCCGATCATCTTCACAAGCGTGCTTTTCAGGCCAGGTTTCAGGGTGCGTTCGCGCAAAGCGGGCATGCGTTTGTCCTTTTGTGGTTCTGGAGGGAGAGAGAAAAAATGAAAGCGTCAGGAGCCCGGGTAGAAGGGCTTGCCCAGCGAGGCCGGCATGTTGGCACGGATCCAGGCCGGATTGCGCGAGATCAGCACCAGCACGACGATGGTCGCCAGGTAGGGCAGCATGGACAGCAGCTGGCTGGCCACCTGCACGCCCGTGGCCTGCAGGTGGAACTGCAGCATGGTCACGCCGCCGAACAGGTAGGCGCCCAGCAGCACGCGCGCAGGGCGCCAGGTGGCAAAGGTGGTCAGCGCCAGCGCGATCCAGCCCCGGCCCGACACCATGCCCTCCACCCACAGCGGCGTGTAGACGGTGGAGATGTAGGCGCCGGCCAGCCCGCACATGGCGCCGCCGAAGACCACGGCCGCCAGGCGGATGCGGCGCACCGGGTAGCCCAGCGCATGGGCCGACTGGGGCGACTCACCCACGGCGCGCAGCACCAGGCCGGCCCGCGTGCGGTAGAGGAACCAGACCAGGGCCGCCGCAATGGCCACCGCGCCATAGACCAGCGGGTGCAGGCGGAACAGCGCCGTGCCGACCACGGGCAGGTCGGACAGCCAGGGCACGGCGAACTTGGGCAGTTCGGGCAGGCGCGCCTGCACATAGCCCAGGCCCAGGAAGGCCGAGAAGCCCGTGCCGAACAGCGACAGGGCGAGCCCCGTCGCGTACTGGTTGGTGTTCAGCCAGATTACCAGCACGCCGAAGATGGCGGCCAGCAGCGCGCCCGCGCCCATGCCGGCCAGAAAGCCCACGGTGGTGCTGCCCGTGTGGACCACGGCGGCAAAGCCCGCAATGGCGGCGCACAGCATCATCCCCTCGGCACCCAGGTTGACGATGCCGGCCTTTTCATTGATCAGCAGGCCCAGCGCAGCCAGCGCCAGCACGGTGCCGGCGCTGAGCGTGGAGCCCAGCAGCAGTGCATAGGATTCCATCAGCGGGCCTCCTTGACTGCAGGCGCCGCTGCGGGCGGGACCACGGGCGTGCGGGACACCCAGCGCACGCGGTAGGCCACCAGCGTGTCGCAGGCCAGCAGCGTGAACAGCAGCAGGCCCTGGAACACGCCGGTCAGCGCCTTGGGCAGGCCCAGGCGCGACTGGGCGAGTTCGCCCCCGATATAGAACATGCTCATGAGAATCGCGGAAAAGATCATGCCCACGGGATGCAGGCGGCCGACGAAGGCCACGATGATGGCGGCAAAGCCGTAGCCAGCCGGGACATAAGGCGTGAGCTGGCCCAGCGGGCCGGCCACTTCCAGCGCACCGGCCAGGCCGGCGGCGGCGCCCGAGATCAGCAGCGCCGTCCACAGCGCGCGGCGCGAGGAAAAGCCCGCGTAGCGCGCAGCAGCCGGGGCCAGGCCACCGACCTGCAGCGCAAAGCCGGCGCGGGTGCGGAACAGGAAGACCCACAGCATGGCCGCCGCAGCCAGCGCCAGCAGCAGCCCGATGTTGGTGCGCATGCCCTGCATGAGCTTGGGGATCTGCGTGACGCGCTCGAAGGTCTTGGTCTGCGGGAAGTTGTAGCCCATAGGGTCCTTCCACGGCCCGTAGACCAGAAAACCCAGCACCAGGGTGGCCACGTAGACCAGCATCAGGCTGACCAGGATTTCATTGGCATTGAAGCGGTCGCGCAGCAGGGCCACGATGCCTGCCCAGACCATGCCGCCCAGCATACCGGCCACCAGGATGGCGGGCACGATCCACGGCCCCGTGGTCTTGTCCGCCAGCAGCGCCACGCCGCCTGCGGCCACGGCGCCGATCACGAACTGGCCTTCGGCACCGATGTTCCACACATTGGAGCGAAAGCACACGGCCAGTCCCAGCGCGATCAGCAGCAGCGGCGTGGCCTTGACGGCTAGCTCGCCCAGCGCATAGGTGGACTTGACGGGGTCCCAGAAGAAGGCCTGCAGGCCGCGCACCGGGTCCTTGCCCAGCATCACGAACAGGCACACGCCGATCAGCACCGTAATGGCCAGCGCCAGCACGGGCGAACCGTAGGTCCACAGCCTGGAGGCCTGGGGGCGTTGCTCAAGCTTGAACATGGGCGCCTCCCCTGGCGGCATTCTGGGAGGCGTTCGGGGCGGCAGCACCGTCCCACAGGCCGCTCATCCACTCGCCGATCTGCTGCACGGTGGCATCGGCCCGCGCCACCGAGGGCGACAGCCGGCCCTTGGCCACCACATGCAGGCGGTCACATATTTCGAACAATTCGTCCAACTCCTCGCTGAGCACCAGCACGGCGCAGCCCTCGTCACGCAATTGCAGGATGGCGCCGCGGATCTGCGCGGCCGCCCCCACGTCCACCCCCCAGGTAGGCTGGGAGATGATGAGCAGCTTGGGCCTGGCATCGATCTCGCGGCCCACGATGAATTTCTGCAGGTTGCCGCCCGACAGCGACTGCGCAGCCGCGTTGGGGCCACCGGCCTTGACGTTGAAGCGCGCGATGATGGCGCGCGCCTGCTCCTGCAACTGGCCCATGCGGATCCAGCCGCCCGCGCCCAGCGCGGTCTTGCGCGTCAGCAGCAGGTTGTGCGCCAGGCCCATGCTGGGCACGGCACCGCGGCCAAGACGCTCCTCCGGCACGAAGTGCAGGCCCAGCGCACGGCGCCGGCCGGGGCCCAGGCGCCCCGCCTCCCGGCCAGCAATCTGCACCATTTCGGGCGCTGCGCGCGTGTCCTCGCCGGACAGGGCGTACAGCAATTCCTTCTGGCCATTGCCCGAGACACCGGCGATGCCCACGACTTCGCCCGCGCGCACATCGAGCTGGATGCCATGCAGGTCCACGCCGAAGGGCTCCGAGCGCGGCAGCGCCAGGCCCTGCACGCGCAGCACGCTGGCGCCGACCTGGGATTCGCGGTGCGTGAGCTCGGGCGGCTCCGAGCCGATCATCAGCCGCGACAGCGAGGCATTGCTCTCCACGGCCGGGTTGCACACGCCGGTCACCTGCCCGCCGCGCAGCACGGTACAGGCCGTGCACAGCGAACGGATCTCGTGCAGCTTGTGGCTGATGTAGAGGATGGAGCAGCCCTCGGACGCCAGGCGGCGCAGTACCACGAAGAGCTTTTCCACCGCCTGCGGCGTGAGCACCGAGGTGGGCTCGTCAAGAATGAGCACGCGCGGGTGCGTGAGCAGGGCGCGGATGATTTCCACGCGCTGCATCTCGCCCACGCTCAGCGTGTGCACGGGGCGGTGGGGATCGACCTCCAGCCCGTAGTCATGCGCCGTGGACTCGATGCGCTTCACCACCTCGGCCAGCGGCAGGCTCTTGTCCAGGCCCAGCCAGACGTTCTCGGCCACGGACAGCGTGTCGAACAGGCTGAAATGCTGGAACACCATGGCGATGCCCAGCTGGCGCGCCTCCTGCGGGTTGCGGATGTGGACCGGCTTGCCATCGACCTCGATGCGGCCTTCGTCGGGCTTGACGGCGCCGTAGATGATCTTCATCAGCGTGGACTTGCCGGCACCGTTCTCACCCAGGATGGCATGCACTTCGCCGGCGCCCACGGTCAGCGAAATACCGTTGTTGGCCACCACCGCCGGATAGCGCTTGGTGATGCCTGTCAGCTGCAGCCGGGGCGGTGCGGCGGCTGGCAGGGGGACTGTATCGGGGGGATTCATGGCTGGGATTGTCTTTCAATTTCTGCAACAAACTGGAACACAAGTCCTTGAAACCGCCTCGGCGGCCCTCATATCGACCACCACTTTGTTCACCAAAAAGGCGGTTCCTGCCGCCATCGCCTAGCGGGCACGGGACATCAGGGCCACATGCCGCACGGCGTCGCGCAGCCAGCGCGTGGAGGCGCCCATGTGCGTGCGGGCGTGCCACAGCTGGTAGTACACCAGCGGCGCGAACTCCACCGGGCAGGGCAGGATCACCAGGGGCAGGCGCTGGCTGAAGCGCTCGCAGAACAGCCGCCCCGTGGTCAGCACCAGCAAGCTGGTGGCCACGATGTCGGGGATCAGGCTGAAATGCGCGCAGCGCGCCGCCACCTGGCGCTGCAGGCCCATGCGGGACAGCTGGTCGTCGATCACGCCGCGCGCGCCCGGATAGGTGGGCGTGGGCGCAATGTGCTCGGCCTCCAGCCACTGGGCCACGTCCCAGCCGCGGCGCACGGCCGGGTGCTGGGGGCTGACCAGGCAAACCACCTCGTCCTCGAACAGGCTGGCCATGTGCAGGCCCTGCGGCGGCTCGGGCCAGTTGCCGATCACCACGTCCACATCGCCCTGGGCCAGTTGCACCTCGTAGTGCGCGTCGCCGTTGAGGGCCAGGATGTCCACGGGGCAGCCGGGCGCCTCGGTCTTGAGATGGGCCACCAGGCGCGGCAGGAACAGCGGGTCCAGGTAGTCGCTGGCGGCGATGCGGAAGGTGCGCGTGGAGGTACGGGGATCGAAATGGCGCGCATCGCTGAACAGGCCCTCGGCCGCGCGCAGGATGTCGGCGGCCGGCTGCACCATGCGCAGCCCGGCCTCGGTGGGCTGCATGTGCGCGCCCGAGCGCACCAGCAGCGAATCGCCGGCCAGGTCGCGCAGGCGCTTGAGCGCGGCGGACACCGCCGGCTGGTGCATGCCCAGGCGCAATGCGGCACGCGAGACGCTGCGCTCGGTCAGCACCGTGTGCAGCACCCGTATCAGGTGCAGATCAATCTTGTCGAACAGGGCCTGGTCGCGCATGTAGCGAAGCAATCAGCGAAAAAAAGAGCGGTCGCGCCGGGGACGCGCCGCAGGTCATGGGGAGCCCGCAGCGTAACCCAGCCATGACCCCCGCCAGCTAGATACAAGCACCAAGAATGCCCTGGGCAGAGGCGGTTAAACACTTGTGCACGCAGCACATGCAATATGCGAGCCAGTCGCCGGCAAATCATTGTCCAAACCTATACAGACTTGAAGACTGTTAGCGTGATTCAATGAAATCGCTTCAAAAGGAAGTGGATTGCAGGAGACAAGACGATGAAACAGCCAACCCCTTTTTCGGGCATGGTGGCCGCAGCCACGCTCGCCAGTGTGCTGACCGCCTGCGGCGGCAGCGGTGACTCAGGCCTGGGTGTCATCGAGATACGCAGCCTGTCCAACCGGGCCGACATGATCAGCGACGGCAATGCCTATATTGAAATTGTGCTGCCCAAGGGCAGCCCGCCCGGTGCGCTGAAGGTGGCGCTCAATGGCACGGATGTCACCGCCCGGTTCGCCCAGCGCGCCAATGGCCGGATTCTGGGCCGGGTCGAGGGATTGAAGGTGGGCGCCAACACCCTCACCGCCACGGCGGCCGGCAGCGCGAGGGCACGGCTGGACATCACCAACCATGGCCGGGGCGATCCCATCTTCGCCGGGCCGCAGACCGCGCCGTGGATCTGCGCCACGCGCAATGGCGCGCAAGCCACCGTTTCCGTGCCCGGCACGGCACTGTCGGCGACCGTGACCACGCGCGTCAGCGGTCTCGATACCGATCCGGTGGATGTCCAGTGCAATACCAGGACCCAGTACACCTACTACTACATGCCCAAGGCCAGGCAAGGCAGCGCCTGCACGATGGGTCCGGCAGGCGCCACGCCCTGCCATGTGGCCTACGACCCATCGCAGCGCCCGGCCGACAGCGAGATCGCCGACTTCACCAACGACCGCGGAGATACGGTCAAGCACCTGCTGCGCATGGAAACTGGCGTCATGGGCCGCGGCACCTTCCAGATCCTGGCCTACCATGACCCCGCGCAGGCCTGGACGCCCTGGGAGCCGCAAAAGGGATGGAACGGCAAGGTGCTGTGGCGATTCGGCGCAGCCGCTTCCGGCAATCGCTTCCAGGAGCCGGCGGTCAACCTCCTCGACCAGTTCAGCGGCAGCCTGCCGTTCGACCCCAACGCGCTCGCGGCAGGCCACATGGTCGTGAAAGCCATGCTGACCAACCACCTGCACAACAACAATGAGTTGCTGGCCGCCGAGAACATGATGCGAATCAAGGAGCATCTGATCGAGAACTACGGCGAAGTGCGCTACACCATGGGCGACGGCGACTCGGGTGGCTCCATGATGCAGACAGTGATCGCCTCCGCCATGCCGGGTCTGCTGCAGGGCATACAGACGGGGCTGAGCTATCCCGATGCGGTGTCCACCTGGATGGAAACACGCGACTGCGGCCTGCTGTCCAGCTACTACAGGACCGCCGCAGGACAGGCACTGAGCGACACCGCGAAGGCCGCCATCAATGGCCATCCGGCCAGCTACTGCGACAAATGGGTAGGGAGCTTCATCGCCCCCCAGAACCCCCGGCTGCCCGACAACTGCGGCGTGGGCTTTCCCGCCTCCATCGTCTACGACCCGCGCACACGCGGCCAGGGCGTGCGCTGCTCGATCCACGACATGCTGGTCCCGGTGTTCGGGACGTTCAAGGACACCGACGGCCACACCAAGCCGCAGCTGCCTTATGACAACACGGGCCTGCAGTACGGACTCAAGGCACTGCAGTCGGGCGCCATCGACGCGGAGGCTTTCGTGCAGCTCAACGAAGGCATCGGCAGCTACACCAACGACATGGACTGGACCGGCGGCACTGCGTCCCGGCCGGCAGCCCGCGAGCGGGCCGTGGCCAGCCTGCCGCCCAGGCTCTACAGCAGTGGCCTCACCAGCAACGGCAGGAACCTGTCCCAGGTGGCCATCATTGACCTGCGGCCCGAGGGCGGCAGCGACATCCACATGACCTGGCGCAGCCTGCAGCAACGCGCGCGGCTGGATGCCGCCAACGGCCACCATGACAACCATGTGATCCGTGCCAGCAAGGGTATGGTCCCGCTGCTGATCGCCCCGGCCATGCGACGCGAGGCCTTTGTCATGATGGACCGCTGGCTGACCGCCGTGGAGCGCGACACCACCGGCGCTGCGCTGGCACAGAAAGTGGTGCGCAACAGGCCTTCGGATGTCAGGGATGGATGCATCGCCGCAACGGGAGCCGTCCCTTCGGATCTGGACAAAGTCCTGGCCCTGGACGACCCAGCCTGTCCCCTCAAGCCGACCCTGTCACCACGCCAGGTGGCCGGAGGTCCGCTCGCGGAGGACATCTACCAGTGCCAGCTCAAGCCCCTTTCGTTCACCAGCCCGGAGTACGCCGGCATCACCTTCAGCCCGGCCCAGCAAAAGCGCCTTGCCGCAGTGTTTGCGGCAGGAGTGTGCGACTGGAGCCAGGCCGGAAGGGGCCAGAGCCAGGAGGCGGCCTTCCTGACCGATTTCAGTGCCGGCCCGGCGGGCACCAAGGCCGGGCCTGCGCCGGTCTCGCGCAACGATTGAGTTGCACCCTGCGCGAAGTCCCGCAGGGGTCCGGGGGCCGGTGATCAGGGTTTGCAGCGTGCCAATTCATGCAATGAAGCAGCAGACTTTCATTGAAGATTCGCATCAAGCACCATGCCCCCGCCCACGATCAACGCCGTCCTCAAGTCCGCGCCCTTTGCGCCCCACCTGAGCAGGGCCCACCTGCTCAGGTTGCGGCGGGAGGTGCTGTTGCGGCACATACCGGCCGGCACCCCGCTTTGCCACAAGACGCACCGGGCCGGCCACTGGGCCGGCGTCGTCCAGGGAGCGGTCAAGATCCATGCGCTGTCGCCTACCGGGCGCAGCACCACGCTGGCCACCTTTACCCCGGGTTGCTGGTTCGGCGAGGGCACACTGCTCAAGCACGAATGCTGGCCGTTCGACGCGACGGCGATCGAGGATACGCTGGTGGCGCTGATGCCGGCCAGCACCTTTCACTGGCTGCTGGAGCGCAGCCTCGGCTTCAACCGCTTCCTGCTGGACCAGCTCAATGCGCGCCTGGGCCAGTTCATCGGCCGCTGCGAGCATGCGCGGCTGCACCATTCCAGCCGCCATGTGGCGCACTGCATCTCGGAGCTGACCGATTCGAGGCTGTATCCGGACACCGGCAACCGGCACCTGGGCATGTCGCAGGAGGAGTTGGCCAGCCTGGCCGGCGTGTCGCGCCAGATCGTCAATCGCACCCTGGGGGAGCTGGAGGACATCGGAGCGGTCCGCGTCTCCTATGGGGCATTGACACTGATCGATCCCGAAGGACTGCGGCGCTTCAGCGAATCCTTCGAGTGAGGCACGGCCCCGGCGCTCAGGCGGCCTCCAGCACCTCGACGCGGTTGCGGCCCTTGCGCTTGGCCGCATAGCAGGCCATGTCGGCCGAGCGCAGCGCGCTGCTGACCGTGTGCTGGCGGGCATCGAGCACCACCATGCCGACGCTGACACCCATCAGGTAGCGCTGGCCCTCGTGCGCGCCTTCCCAGTCCTGCACGGCCATGCACAGGCTTTGCGCCAGCAGCATGCCCTGCTCCGCCGAGGTGCCCGCCAGCAGCACGGCGAATTCATCACCGCCCAGGCGCGCCACCCAGCCCAGCGGCCGGACCACGCTGTCTATCAGCCGGGCCATGTGGCACAGCACCTCGTCGCCCGCCGCATGGCCGCCCTGCTGGTTGACGTGGGCGAAGTGGTCCAGGTCCAGGAACAGGATCACGCCATGCTGCGGCAGGCCGACGGCCTCCTCCTCCGCCTCTTCCTCCGCCTCTTGCGCCTCCTCGATCGTGGCGACGGCGGTGTTGTCGCTGTGCTGCAAGGCGGATTCACCCTGCTGCAGCGCCTCGGCCGGCAGGCGCTGGGCGGCACTGCATTCCTGCAGCCATTCATGCAGGCGCATGGCAAAGGCCTCGCGGTTGGGCAGCAGGGTCAGCGGATCGTGCATGGCCTTCCAGCCCGGCTGCTCGCGCACCAGTCGCTGCATGGTCACGTCCTCGACCACCCAGACCAGGGTGGGGTCTGCCGGCACCACGGCGCGCGGCTCCAGGCCGCGCTGCAGGCGCTGCAGGCTCTGGCCGTGCAGGCGCACCCAGATGGGGCGGCCGTCCTTGCGGACAAAGCACTGCTCGCTGTCGAACTGGCCGTACATGTCCAGGTCCTTGCGCACGCGCTCCAGCAATTGGATGTGCGCCGCGTCGGAGGCGCACAGCTGGCGTATCGCCTGCCCCTGCAGCTCGCGCGGCGGATAGCCGAGCATGCGCGCGGCCTGCAGGCCCACCAGCTCCAGATGCGCCGACCGCGTGACCACCAGGCCCACGGGCGCGTAGTCCATCAGCGTCTGCAGCTGCAGTTGCAGCCGGCCGACCTCGTGCGCCTGCTCCTGCCCCATCTGCCCCAGGCGATGCAGGGCCTGCCACAGCGTGGAGGCTTCGCCCCAGGCATGAGTCCAGGGCATGCGCCAGCCGCCTTCCTCGGCATGGCCCGGCTCGGGTTCGGGCGCGGGATCGGGCTCCTCGGCCATGAGTCTTCCCTGGCTCGCCAGCCATTGGCGTGCAGTGCGGTGCAGGGCCGCCATGGGTTCGGTGACCAGGATCAGCAGCAGGACCAGCAGGCCAGCGACACCGACCACGGCGGCCAGCAGCCACCACAGCACGCGCGGCGCCAGGCTGGGCGCGATGGCTTCCTCGGGGGTGATCCTGACCACCAGCCACTGCGGCAGCGGCATGCCTGCCGTCGTCACCAGGTAGCCCGCGCGCCGCTGGGTGTCGGGGCCCACCTGCACTGCGCCGGCCGCGGGGTCCTGCAGCCAGTCCGCGCCCAGGCCGGGCTCGGCCTCGGCACGCGCCGACCAGCGCGAGGGGTCGGAATGGGCCAGGATCTGCCCGTCGCGCTGCATGACCAGCAGGCGCCCGCCGGAGCGCGAGGGATCGATGCTGGGCGGCAGCAGGGCCTGGGCGGACATGCGCACGCCGGCCGACAGCACGCCGCTGACCGTGCCGTTGCCGGTGCGCAGCGGCACGGCGTACAGCAACTCCATCATTCCGGGATCAGCCCCCTTGCGCACCATGGTGGAGACTACGGGCCGGCCATCGGCCAGGCTGCGCCGCATCACGTCGCGCACGCCTTCGTCCAGATCGACCAGGGGCTCGGAACGGCCGCCCCGCAGGCTGAGCTGCAACTGGCCACGCGCGTCGGCCAGTTGCAGGGTGTCGAACAGCCGCACGGATGCGTCTCCGCGCAGCATCTCGCCCATCAGCCGGCTCGGGTCGCTGCCCTGGTCTGCAATGCCCTGGGCCAGCACCCACAGCAGGCGCTGCTGCTGCTCCAGCCGAGCGGCCAGCATGCGCGCCATGGTATCGACCTCGTCGGCCTGCCGGGCCATGGCGCGCTCCAGCGTCTGCTGGCGCATGTTGTGCGAGACCCACCAGGCACTGCCAAGGCCCGCCAGCAGCACGGCCGCAGCGGCCAGCGCCAGCACCGTGCAGCGCATGGCGCCCCAGCCTGTGGCCGCGCGCGGCCGCGAGGGTGAATCCGGCAGCTGCGGAGCATCCTGGGATGCCAGCAGTGCCTGGAAAAAGGGAGATCGGCGGGCGTCCAGTGACATGACGCCATCAATATATGCAGGCCCGAAATCCGTCCCACTGGGTGGAACCCGCGAACCAGTGGATACCCCGCCCCGCAAGGCCCGGCGCTTGCAGGCCGGCACCCGTCAGCGGCGTGGGAATCAGCCTACTGCGAGCACTTCGAGGGCCGCCGGCTTGGGCAGATCGATGACATTGCCCCGGCCCGCGATGAGCCCGTGCTCACGCAACTGGCACAGCACGCGCGAGAAGGTCTCGGGCGCAATGCCGAGCTGGGCGGCGATGAGCCGCTTGCGCAGGTGCAGCGTCACGCGCAGGCCACCAGCCTCGTGCGGCATGGCATGGCGCAGCAGCCACTGGGCGCAGCGCGCCTCGGCGTCCTTGGACAGGCGGCTCACCGCCAGCTCGGTCTGCGCGCAGTAGGCCTGGGCCATGTCCTGCAGCAGTTGCTGGGCGGGCGAAGGCAGCTGCGAGACGGCCTTCAGGAAGTCGGCCTGGGGCAGTTGCTGCACGCGGACATCGCTGTCGGCCAGCATGTCCAGGCTGCTGCCGCGCCGCTGCAGCACAAAGGCCGCGTCCAGCCAGGCAGGCCCCTCCACGACACCGAGCTGGTGGCGCATCTGCCCACCCTGGCCTATGCCCAGGAGCACGCGACCGCGCTCCAGATACATCACCGTATCCGGCGACTGCCGACGCAGCCTGAGCCAGGTACCCGCGGCCAACACCTGGGCGGAACCCGGCGCGAAGGCGAAAGCTTGCAAGGAAGACAGGGCGAACATGCATGCAACTTTGCCGGCTTTGCTCCCGCCGCGTTTTGAGCCATGTCAATCCACCGCCAGCACACCGGTCCGCAGGCGGCATACTTGTCACAAGAATGTCACCAGTGAAACGTAATGTATCCAACTGAAAAGTTGAGCCCATGATCGATCCCCAGATGCTCGCCAGCCTGCCCGCTGCCGCGGCCGTGCTCTCCGCCGCCGTGCGGTCAGGCGCAGGCCCCGTGGCGCAGCTCATGCGCGCGGGCGGCCTGTACTGCGTCTTCCAGCCGCTGGCCGACTTGCGCAGCGGCAGCATCTATGCGCATGAGGCGCTGATCCGCGGCCCCCGGGGCATGTCGTTGCACACGCCCGACGCCCTGCTCAAGGGCGCAGCGGCCGAGGGCATTCTTCGGGAATTCGAGCTGCTGGCGGTCTGCGTGGCGCTGCAGGACTGGGGCCGGCAGAGTGCGCCGGGCCGGCTGTTCGTCAACCTCAGCGCCCAGGCGCTGGTGCAGGCCGTGGGGGTCTGCGGCCCCGGCATGGTCGGGGACACGGTGCGCAGCTTCGGCGTGCAGGCCCGCTCCATGGTGGTGGAGATCACCGAACACGACCATGTGACCGACATGCCCGCCGTCTGCGCCGCCGTGAAGGCCGTGCATGCCACGGGCGCGCGCCTGGCGCTGGATGACTTTGGCGACGGCCGCTCCAGCCTGCGCCTGTGGTCCGAGGCCAAGCCCGACTTCGTCAAGATCGACAAATACTTCATCCACCAGATCGAGCAGCGCCCGGCCACGCTGCAGCTGCTGCAGGCCATCAAGGGCATTGCCGAGGTCTTCGGCACCACGCTGATCGCCGAAGGCATAGAGACCGAGGATGAGCTGCGCACCCTGCGCGACCTGGGCATTCCGTATGGCCAGGGCTGGCTGCTGGGCCGCCCTGCCGAAACCGCCCAGCCCCAGATCAGCACGCAGGCGCGCAGCGTGGCGCAGGACCCGCGCGTGGCCGTGCTGCCCCACCAGGGCCACAGCGCCCGCCCGGGCGTGCTGCGCAACCTGATGGTGATGCAGGCGCCCTGCGTGATGCCTGCGGCCAGCAACGACGAGGTGGCCGAGCTGTTCCAGGCCGGGCAGCAGCTGCATGCCATTGCCGTCGTGGAGGCCGGCCGGCCGCTGGCGCTCATCAACCGCCAGCAGTTCATGAACCACTACGCCACGCTGTACTTCCGCGAGGTGCACGGGCGCAAGCCCTGCCTGGCCTTTGCCAACGTGCAGCCGCGCATCGTGGAGCTCGATTGCGATGTGGACCAGCTTGTGGGCATCCTGACCTCGCAGGACCAGCGCTACCTGAGCGACGGCTTCATCGTCACCGACAACGGCCGCTATGTGGGCCTGGGCACGGGCGAGCAGCTGGTGCGCCGCGTGACCGAGGCCCGCATCGAGGCCGCGCGCCACGCCAACCCGCTGACCTTCCTGCCCGGCAACATCCCCATCAGCCTGCACATGCAGCGACTGCTGGACAGCGGCGCCGGCTTCGTGGCCTGCTACGCCGACCTCAACCACTTCAAGCCCTTCAACGACCACTACGGCTACTGGCGCGGCGACCAGATGATCCGCCTGGTGGCGCGGCTGGCCGTGGCGCACTGCGATGCGCGGCGCGACTTCGTGGGCCACGTGGGCGGGGACGACTTCATGCTGCTGCTGCAAAGCGAAGACTGGCAGCGGCGCTGCGAGGACATCGTCGGCGCCTTCGCAGGCGAGGCGCGCCAGCTGTTCGACGACCAGGCGCGCGAGGCCGGAGGCATCTGGGCCGAGGACCGCCACGGCATCCGGCGATTCTTTGCCTGCACCACGCTGTCCATCGGCGTGGTGCGCGTCACGCCGGGCAGCGTGCTGGCGCCCGAGGACATTGCCAACCTGGCGGCCCTGGCCAAGCAGCAGGCCAAGGCGCAAAGCCTGCCGGGGCGCGGCGCCATCGCGCTGCACACGCCGCGCGATGAAGCGCGGCGCCAGGCCCTGCACGGCACCGCAGCGGCCTGGCCTGCCTGAAACAGAAAGCCCGCAGGCTCTTGCGAGGCTGCGGGCTGGTGGCTGGCCGCCGAACGCTGACAGCAAACGCCGACAGCGTCTGGGCGCGGCCCAGCGATCAATTCACCGATGCACCAGACTCGTACCAGCGCTTGACCATGCTGCGCTCGTCATCGTTCAGGGCACCCGGATTGCCAAAGGGCATCTTGCGCAGTTGCACCACCTGCTGGTAGATCTGCTGGGCGTGTGCCTTGACCTGCTCGGGCGAGTCCAGGCGCACATTCTTTTGCTGCAGGGCGGCACCGTGGCAGACCACGCAATGCTGCTGCAAGAAGGGCGCCATCTGGGCGTAGCCCACGGCGCCGTCGGCGGCGGGAGCAGCGGCCGCAACGGGTGCAGCAGCTTCGGCACCGGGCACCGCCGTCGCAGCGGGCTCGGCACCAGCAGGCGCCTGCACGGCAGCGGGAGCCGGTGCGGGGGCTGCGGCAGGCGCAGACACAGGGGCGGCGGCAGGCGCCGGTGCAGGCTTGAGCCAGACGGCCGTGCCGATCAGCACCAGCACGCCGACCAGGGCGTAGGGCCAGGGATGGGCATTGCGGCCCAGCTTGAAGCCGTGGCGCATCACGAAGAACTGGCGGATGGCAGCGCCCGCGAACATCATCAGGATCAGCACCAGCCAGTTCAGCTCATGGCTGTAGAGCCAGCCGTAGTGGTTGGACAGCATGGCGAACAGCACCGGCAGCGTGAAGTACGTGTTGTGCACGCTGCGCTGCTTGCCGCGCTTGCCGTGGATGGGGTCCACGGGCTGGCCTTCCTTCAGGGCCTTCACCACCGTGCGCTGGCCGGGGATGATCCAGAAGAACACGTTGGCGCTCATCGAGGTCGCCAGCATGGCGCCCATCAGCAGGAAGGCGGCCTGGCCCGGGAAGATGTGGCAGGCCAGGAAGGCCGCGATGCACACCAGCACCAGCACCATGGCGCCCACCGTGGCGTCGCCGTTCTTCTTCTGGCCGAAGACGCGGCAGATGCCGTCGTACAGCAGCCAGAACACGACCAGGAAGGCCAGGGCCGAGGCAATGGCCGCAGCCGAGCCCATGGCGTTGGGATCGGCCGGATTGACGAGGTAGATCTTGGCGTTCCACAGATACGACACCGTCAGCAGCGCAAAGCCGCTGAGCCAGGTGGTGTAGCTTTCCCAGTAGAACCAGTGCAGGTGGTCCGGCAGCTTGGGCGGGGAGACATTGAACTTGACGGGGTGGTAGAACCCACCGCCGTGCACGGCCCAGAGTTCGCCGCTGACGCCCTGCTTTTTGAGGTCGTCATCGACAGGCGGCGTCAGGCTGCTGTCGAGGAAGACGAAATAGAAGGAGGAACCGACCCAAGCGATGGCCGTAATGACGTGGAGCCACCGCAACAGCAGGTTGGCCCAGTCGAGAATGTAGCTTTCCATAGCTCTCAACCTTGGCAGCGTGGGGGCCGCCGGTGTTCAACCTGCTCACCACTGCGGGCGCTCTGAGCAGAAGAAAAAGGCCGCGCACCCGGTAGATATACCGCCGGTGCACCGCTGCGACCATTTCGTAGACACAAAGTGTATGCAATTTTTCGATAGCCAGCCGGCTTGCGCGACATCAATTCACTAGAGATTTCCCTGATTCTGCGCGGGCGCGGCGCTGCGCCGCTGCAGCAGCTGCGCCGCCACGGCCACCGCAATCACCTCAGGCTCCTTGCCCTTGATGCCGGGCACGCCGATGGGGCATGTCACATGGTCCAGCTCCGCATCGCTGAAACCACGCTCGCGCAGCCTGCGCCGGAAGGTGGCCCATTTGGTGGCGCTGCCGATCAGGCCCACATAGGGCAGGTCGCCGTGCTGGCGCTGGCGGCTCAGGCATTGGGCGACCACCTCCAGGTCCTCGGCATGGCTGAAGCTCATGATCAGCACCTGGGAGCCGGTGGGCAGGTCGGCCACGGCGGACTGCACGGGATCGGAGTATTCACACTGCACGAGCTCGTGCTCCTCCTCGGGGAAGACCGAATCGCGGCTGTCCACCCACATCACGCGGTAGGGAAGATTGCACAGCAGGCGCACCAGCGCATGGCCGACGTGGCCTGCGCCGAACAGCGCCACGCAGTCGCGTGGCGGTTGCAGCCGCTCGCGCAGCATGTCCATGCGGCCCTGGGGCACCAGCACGAACCTCAGCATCACCACGCCGCCGCAGCACTGGCCCAGGCTGGGGCCCAGCGGATAGCGGTGCTGGTGCTCGGCGAGGGCGGGACCGGCCTGCCCAGGCTGTCCGGGCAATCCGGCCTGAAGGGCAGCGTCGCGCAGCAGGCTGCGCGCGCGGTCGATGGCGTCGAACTCCAGGTGCCCGCCGCCAATGGTGCCGGCCACGCGGTCGGCAAACACGGCCATCCAGGCGCCGCGCTCGCGCGGCACCGAGCCGCGCGACTCCATTACCTCGACCCAGCACAGCGGCCCCTGCGCAAGGCCCTGCTCGACTTTCTTGAACGTGTCACTCCACATGGGCGCACCTGACAGCCCGTCGTGGCGCCTGCGGGCTTCGTTGGAATTTGTTGCGGGATTTTCCGCTGCGGCACTTGAGTTTTGCGCTCCGACTGCCGGTGCCGCAGCGTTTCAGGATACGCTCGCAATCATGCCCGATTCCCCCGATTCCTCTCAGCACAGTTCCGTGCAAAAGCCACTTTCCGGCCGTCCCTGGCTGTGGGCGGGACTGATGGCCGCCATTGCCTCCCTGGTCACGGCCTGCAAGTCGCCACCCGGCCCCGGCCCGCGCCCCGACGAGGCCACCTCCAGCGCACAGCTGCAGTACCGCAAGGTGGCAGCCAACCATCTGTACGCGCGCAATGCCGAGCGCATCTACAAGGGCCAATTGCCGCCCATGCTCTACGCGATCGGCGTGCTGCAGGTGCAGATCGACCGCAACGGCCAGGTCCAGCGCCTGCACTGGATGCGCGCGCCCAGCCATGCCCCCGAAGTGGTGAGCGAGATCGAGCGCCTGGTGCGCGCCGCCGCGCCCTTCCCCGCCCCGGCCGGCGCCGCCCGCATCACCTATACCGATACCTGGCTCTGGGACAAGTCCGGCCGCTTCCAGCTCGACACGCTGACCGAAGGCCAGCTCTGAGCCTCAGCACGGTTCAGGCAGATTCACGCGGCTGGCCGTCGGCAAAGCTCCTGGCGCTTCTGAGCAGGCAGGTCACGGCATACAGCACCAGGTCGTCCGGGGCATCGTCGTTCACGCGGTTGATGACCTCGATGGCATAGCCCAGGTCCTGCGACATCTGCGGCAGCACGCCTGCCGAGCGGTCGCCGGCCTGCAGGCCGGCCACGGCCTGGTCAGCGCTGGCGTGGTAGCCACGCAGCAAATCACGCGCGGCAAACACCATGGCCGAGCCGGCGCGTTCGGCATGCAGCTCCAGCACGCCCAGGGCTGCGCCCATGTGGCACAGCGCATCGACCGCCAGTACCTCCTGGTGCTGTGGTGAGTATCTTCGGTGACTGCGGCCCGATGGGTTGACTGTCTTCATGGCTCCCCTTGCGCGGGACCGTGCTGGTCCCGAAGCAACAATACCTTTCAGGTCCCTTGCAGTCAATACCTTTCCGGTCCATGATTGCCGGCGATGAAACAGACCGATCCTCAGTACAAGCTGCGCCTGCCGCAGGAACTCAAGGACCTCGTCGAGGAGGCAGCCAAGCGCACCGGCCGTTCCATGAACGCCGAAGTCGTGGCCCGGCTGCAGACCACGTTCGAGGCCCCTCTGCTCGGCCGCCTGTCGGCCGCGACGGACCCTGCGCTGGAATGCGAGGAGCCCGTGAGCATCTACGACATCAAGATGAGCGCCGAAGCCGTGGAGCGCATCGAAAAGCGCCTCGAACGCATAGAGCAGGCCGTGCTCCCGCCCGCTGCGCCGGGCAGCGCCAATGAAGACGGCGCCGCTGGCGCCGACTGAGACGACCGCACAAAGAAAAACCGGCCCGCAGGCCGGTTTCGTTCAAAGGCCCCTCAGGGCCTGGATCACTCGACCACTTTGGTGATCTTCGAGCCCTGCAGCGACACGCCGGCTTCCAGGCCTGCATTGGTCAGCACATAGCTGGTCACGGGGCCCTGGGCGGTCGTGGTGTCCACGCTGCCATTGGCGCCCACCTTGCCTGCAGCCACCGTGGCATCGGCGCCCACGGACCAGCCGTCGCTGGCCAGGAACTTGTCCAGCGCTTCCTGGGTGTTGAACACATAGATCACAGCCTTGGACTGGCCACCGGCCTGCCAGCCCACCGAGGCGCCGGTCGTGCTGTAGTAGCCCTTGTTCTGGCCGCCGACGCGCAGCACGCCGCGGCCATGCTCGACACCGATGACGAAGCTGCCGCCGATCACCGAGGGGAAGATCAGCACGCCCTTGGAGCGGGCCACCATTTCCTTGGAGCCTGGCGCCGTCTGGTACAGCCGCTCCAGCGCGGCGTTGGCGCGCGCATTGACGGTGGTGGCATCAGCGCGCGGCGCGGACTGGGTTTCCGGCTTGGTGGTGGTGCAGCCGACCATGGCAATGCTGCCGGCCGCCAGTGCAGTGGCCATCACGACGGTACGCAAAGAAAACTGACGCATGGGAAAACCTGCCTTTCTTGATTGGACGTTTTGGGGAGACCCCATCGGTTCATTGGATTGATCACCTTGCCTCCCGGTCCCGGGCACCCCTTCCAGTGCTCGCAAACCGTTTCTGAGACAGGCTGGGGATGATGCTAGGCCGCTTTGCGGTACTTGTGATGAGACATGTCACAAGTTGCGCCATAGGACTACAGGCCCGCAGGAAATGTCTGAAAATCCCGTGCCGGGCCGCCACAGCCGACACCTAAAGCGCGCTGATGCCAGAATGCACCCACAGCAACACCCGGCCCACCGGGCCTATCCACACCGAGGGAGTTCATGAAGTTCTGGAGCCACTTTCACCATCCCCAGGCAGCCATGGTGCTGCTGCGCGTCACGCTCGCGGTCCTGTTGCTTTTTCACGGCTGGGCCAAGCTGCGCTACGGCATAGGCAGCATCGAGCGCATGGTGGAGTCCACGGGCGCACCGGGCTGGCTGGCCTATGCGGTCTATCTGGGTGAGGTGGTGGCGCCGCTGCTGCTGCTGGTGGGCCTGTGGGTGGTGCCTGCGGCGCTGGTGATTGCGATCAACATGGTCGTGGCCTTTGCGCTGGTGCACACGGGCCAGGTGATGCAGCTGCACAGCTCGGGAGGCTGGGCGCTGGAGCTGCAGGCCTTCTTCTTCATCACGGCCCTGGTCGTGGCCATGGGGCACGCCAAGGGCAAGTAGCCTGCCTTCTTGCAGAGACAGGAACAGAAACAAGAGCAGGAACGGCCCGCAATGCGGGCCGTTCTTCGTTTCAGGGCTCACTCCAGGCCATCCCCCGACAGCCTGCCTGCAACAGGGCTCAGGAGCCCCGGTACGTGGAATAACTCCAGGGGCTGACCAGCAGGGGCACGTGGTAGTGCTGGTCGGCATGGGCCACGCCGAAGTCCAGGCTCACCTTGTTGAGGAAGTTGGGCTCGGGCAGTTGCACGCCACGGGCCTTGAAGTAGGCCGCCACGTCGAAGGTCAGGCGGTAGGTGCCGGTCCTGAGGCTGTTGTTGTCGAACAGCGGCGCATCGGTACGGCCGTCGTGGTTGAGCACCAGGCTCTTGATCAGCGTGGCCTGGTCGCCATCGGTGGAATACAGCGCGACAGCCATGCCGGCTGCGGGGCAGCCATTCATGGTGTCGAGGACGTGGGTGCTCAGGCCCATGGAAATCTCCTGTGCGGCGGGAGCTGGCCCGCCCGGTTGTCATTGGTTGGTCAATGCACGGAGCGCGGCGCGCGACAGCACTCGCGGCCCTGCCCTGCATTCGCAAAGTGTATACAGTTTTTGTACGCCCTTGAAGGGCGTTGCACGGCCGACGCCTAGGCAGATACCCGCACTTTCGGCGCCCGGGCCGGCGCGCGGGGAGGCTGCCGACGCCATGCTTCTACACTGTGGTCCGCCGCCGCCCTGGCCGCAGGACCCTCCGGCCAGCGCGCACAGGGCGGCACAGGACTCGCGCTCTTTTTCCACTGTTCCACTGTTTCATCTGCCAAGGAGATACCGATGCAACTTCGCTCCCCCTTGCTTGCAACCAGCCTGGCGCTGGCCATTGCCAGCCTGGCCGCCTGCAGCAGCACGCAGCCGCCCGCGGCTTCGGCGGCGCCAGCCCCCGTGGCCGCAGCGCCTGCCCCGGCAGCGGCGCCCATCACGCAGAGCAACGCGGCCCAGGCCGCCAGCGCCGCCTATGACTTCGACATGGATGTGTTCCATCCCGTCGTGGGCAGGAGCGGCATGGTGGCCAGCGAGCAGGAGCTGGCCTCGCGCATCGGCCTGCAGATCCTGAAGTCCGGCGGCAATGCGGTGGACGCCGCCGTGGCCATGGGCTTTGCGCTGGCCGTGGCCCTGCCCAACGCAGGCAACATCGGCGGCGGCGGCTTCATGGTGGTGCATGACGCCAAGAGCGGCAAGAACATTGCGCTGGACTTCCGCGAGGTCGCGCCCTCCAAGGCCACGCGCGACATGTACGTGGGTGCGGATGGCAAGGTCATCGATGGCAAATCGCTCTACACCCACTACGCCGTGGGCGTGCCCGGCACCGTGGCCGGCATGGAGCATGCGCTGAAGAAATGGGGATCGCTGCCTTTGTCCACGGTGATTGCGCCGGCCGCAAAGCTGGCCGACAAGGGCTTCCCCGTCAGCGAGACCCTGGCCCAGATCCTGGAACAGGAAAAGAAGAACATGGGCCAGTGGCCCGCCACCCAGGCCATCTTCTGGCGCAACGGCGAGCCCCTCAAGCGTGGCGACCGCCTGGTGCAAAAGGACCTGGCGCAGTCGCTGCGCCTGATCGGCCAGCAGGGCTCCAAGGTGTTCTACGAAGGCTCCATCGCCCGCAAGATCGCGGCCGAGATGGCGCCGCATGCAGGCGCCCTCTCGCTGCAGGACCTCAAGAGCTACAAGGTCGCCGAGCGCGAGCCACTGCGCGGCACCTACCGCGGCTACGAGATCGTGACCATGCCGCCTCCGTCCTCCGGCGGCGCCCACCTGATCCAGATCCTCAACATGATGGAACGCTGGCCCATGAACCAGTGGGGCGTCAACAGCGCGCAGAGCATCCACTACATGGCGGAAAGCATGAAGCTGGCCTATGCCGACCGTGCCGAATACCTGGGTGATCCCGACTTCGTGACCGTGCCGCTCAAGGGCCTGACCTCCAAGCGCTATGCCGAGGCACTGGCCGCCGGCATCGACCCCTACCAGGCGCGCGCCGGCAAGGACATCCGGCCCGGCAAGCCCCAGCCCTACGAGAGCGACCAGACCACGCACTACTCGGTGGTGGACAAGGCGGGCAACGCCGTGGCCGTGACCTATACGCTGAACACCAACTTCGGCAGCGGCATCGTGGCCAAGGGCACGGGCATCCTGCTCAACAACGAGATGGACGATTTCTCGGCCAAGCCCGGAGTGGCCAACGCGTATGGACTGGTCGGCGGCGATGCCAACGCGGTGGCCGCAGGCAAGCGCCCGCTGTCGTCGATGACGCCGACCATGGTGCTCAAGGGCGGCAAGCCCGTGCTGGTCACCGGCAGCCCCGGCGGCGCACGCATCATCACCACCGTGCTGCAGACCGTGGTCAACACCATCGACTTCGGCATGAACCCGGCCGAGGCCGCCGCCACGCCGCGCTTTCACCACCAGTGGACGCCCGATGAGCTGCGCGTGGAAAAGGGCATCAGCCCCGACACCGTGGCCCTGCTCAAGTCGCGCGGCCACAACGTTGCCGTGAAGGCGTCGATGGGCCGCACCCAGACCATCGAGCTGCGCGATGGCATGCTCTACGGCGCCTCCGACCCGCGCAACCCCGACGGGCAGACACTGGGCTATTGAAGCAAGAAAAAGCCGCGCCCGTTGCCGAGCGCGGCTTTTCACAACAGGGCGGCGCAAGGCCGCCCTCCCACCAATCGTTGTCTCAAAGGCCGGCCATCAGTCCTGGACCTTCTGACCCACTTCGAAGTTGGCCTGGATCTCCAGCGCACGCACCATGCCCGAGTGGTCCCAGTTCGCGCCGCCGTGGGCCACGCAGCTGTTGAACAGCTCCTGGGCCTGGGCGGTGTTGGGCAGGGACACGCCGAGCTGGCGCGCGCTGCTCAGGGCCAGGTTCAGGTCCTTCTGGTGCAGCGAGATGCGGAAGCCCGGGTCGAACGTGCGCTTGATCATGCGCTCGGCATGTACTTCCAGGATCTTGGACGAGGCAAAGCCGCCCAGCAGCGCCTCGCGCACGCGGGCCGGGTCGGCACCGGCGCGCGACGCGAACAGCAGGGCCTCGGCCACGGCCTCGATGTTCAGCGCCACGATGATCTGGTTGGCCACCTTGGCGGTCTGGCCGTCGCCGTTGCCGCCCACCAGGGTGATGTTCTTGCCCAGGCGCTCGAACAGCGGCTTGACGCGCGCGAACACGTCCTCGGGGCCGCCGACCATGATGGACAGGGTGGCGTTCTTGGCACCCACCTCGCCGCCGGAGACCGGCGCATCCAGGTACTGGGCGCCGATGGCCTCGATGCGGCGAGCGAAGTCCTTGGTGGCCACGGGCGAGATGGAGCTCATGTCCACCACCACCTTGCCGCTGCTGCCCTTGAGGCCGGCGGCCACGCCGTCCTCGCCGAACAGCACCTTCTCGACATCGGGCGTGTCGGGCAGCATCAGGAAGATGATGTCGGCCCGCTCGGCCACGCCGCGCGCCGTGGTGCACTGGGTGGCGCTGCTCTCGGCGATCTGCGCGGGGATCTTGCCCAGGGTGTTCACGAACAGCTGGTGGCCGGCCGTGAGCAGGTGGCCCGCCATGGGCGCGCCCATGATGCCCAGGCCCACGAAACCAAGCTTGAGAGAGGATGCATTCATGCTGTGTACTCCTTGTCGTTTTTGAAAAGCTGAAAAAACTTTGGCGGCGCTCAGGCGGCGACTGCCGCGCGCACGCTGGTGTGGGCGTCCAGCCAGCCCAGGCCAGATTCGGTATCGCGCGCGGGCTTGTACTCGCAGCCCACCCAGCCCTGGTAGCCGATGCGGTCCAGGTGCGCGAACAGGAAGGGGTAGTTGATCTCGCCCGTGCCCGGCTCGTTGCGGCCCGGGTTGTCGGCCAGCTGCACATGGCCGATGCGCGCCAGGTGCTTTTGCAGCGTGGCCGCCAGCTCGCCCTCGGTGCGCTGCGCGTGGTAGATGTCGTACTGCACGAAGGCGTTGGGCGCGCCCACCTCGTCGAGGATGGACAGGGCCTCGTCCGTGCGGTTCAGGTAGAAGCCGGGAATGTCGAAGGGGTTGATGGGCTCGATCAGCAGGCGCAGATTGGCCGCGCTCAGCGCCGATGCGGCAAAGCGCAGGTTGTCCACGAAGGTGCGGCGCAGCAGCGCGGCATCGGCACCGGCAGGCGCCTTGCCGGCCAGGCAGTTGAGCTGGGGCACGCCCAGCGCATGGCCATAGGTCACGGCCTTGGCCACGCCGGCGCGGAACTCGTCCACGCGGTCGGGGTGGCAGGCAATGCCGCGCTCGCCCGCATCCCAGTCGCCGGCAGGCAGGTTGTGCAGCACGATCTGCAGGCCGTGGGCGTCCACGCGCTCCTTGATCTCTTCGACCGTATGGGCGTAGGGAAACAGGAATTCCACGGCCTCGAAGCCGGCGCGCGCCGCGCGCTCGAAGCGGTCGAGGAAGGGCACCTCGGTGAACAGCATGCTGAGGTTGGCAGCAAAACGGGGCATGTCAGAAGTCTCCGGTAGTCGTTTGGTGGGTTGGGAGCGGCAGGGCACGCAGGGTGCCCCGCCGATAGAAAAAGCAGTGCAGTGCAATGCCGTGCGATGTGCCGTGGCGGGCCGGTCAATCCAGCAGTGCAAGCGCGCTGGGCACGTCGGCAGGCGCTGCGGCCAGGTCCTCGAACTCGATCACGTTGTCGATCTCGGCGCCCATGGAGATGTTGGTCACGCGCTCCAGGATGACCTCGACGACGACCGGCGTGCGGTGCTCTGCCATCCAGGCCTCGGCCTGCTGCATGGCGGGCGCGAAGTCCTCGGGACGGTGCACGCGGATCGCCTTGCAGCCCAGGCCCTCGACCACCTTGACGTGGTCCACGCCGTAGCCCTTGGACTCTTCCTTGTCGTCGACATTGATGTTGTCGAAGGCCAGTTGCACGCAGTAGTCGATGGAGAAGGCGCGCTGCGCCTGGCGGATCAGGCCCAGGTAGCTGTTGTTGACCAGCACATGGATGTAGGGCAGCTTGAACTGCGCACCCACGGCCAGTTCCTCGATCATGAACTGGAAGTCATAGTCGCCCGACAGCGCCACGATCTTGCGGGCCGGGTCGGCCACGCGCACGCCCAGGGCGGCCGGCACGGTCCAGCCCAGCGGGCCGGCCTGGCCGCAGTTGATCCAGTTGCGCGGCTTGTAGACATGCAGGAACTGCGCGCCGGCAATCTGCGACAGGCCGATGGTGGAGACGTAGCAGGTGTCCTTGTCCAGGCTGCGGTTCATGCACTGGTAGACACGCTGCGGCTTCATGGGCACGTTGTCGAAATTGGTCTTGCGCAGGTACTCCACACTGTTCTTGCGGGCCTGGCATTCGGCCACCCAGCCGCTGCGGTCCTTCAGGCGGCCAGCCGCCTTCCACTCGCGCGCCACCTCCACGAAAAGCTGCAGCGCCGCGCCGGCATCCGAGACGATGCCGTAGTCGGGCGCGAACACGCGGCCGATCTGCGTGGGCTCGATGTCCACGTGCACGAACTTGCGGCCCTTGGTGTAGACCTCGACCGAGCCCGTGTGGCGGTTGGCCCAGCGGTTGCCAATGCCCAGCACGAAGTCGGAGGCCAGCATGGTGGCATTGCCGTAGCGGTGGCTGGTCTGCAGGCCGCACATGCCGGCCATCAGGCGGTGGTCGTCAGGGATGGTGCCCCAGCCCATCAGGGTGGGAATCACGGGCACGTCCAGCAGCTCGGCAAACTCCACCAGCAGCTCGGAGGCATCGGCATTTATCACGCCGCCGCCCGAGACCAGCAGCGGACGCTCGGACTCGTTGAGCATGGCGATGGCTTTTTCCACCTGCTTGCGCGTGGCAGCCGGCTTGTAGACAGGCAGGGGCTCGTAGGTATCGATGTCGAACTCGATCTCGGCCAGCTGCACGTCGATGGGCAGGTCGATCAGCACGGGGCCGGGACGGCCCGAGCGCATCAGGTGGAAGGCCTGCTGGAAGGCGCGCGGCACCTGGGCCGGCTCCAGCACCGTGGTGGCCCACTTGGTCACGGTCTTGGCGATGGAGGCAATGTCCACGGCCTGGAAATCTTCCTTGTGCAGACGCGAGCGCGGCGCCTGGCCGGTGATGCAGAGAATCGGAATCGAATCCGCGCTGGCCGAGTACAGGCCCGTGATCATGTCCGTGCCGGCCGGGCCGCTGGTGCCGATGCACACGCCGATGTTGCCGGCCACGGCGCGGGTGTAGCCCTCGGCCATGTGGCTTGCGCCTTCGACGTGGCGCGCCAGGATATGGCCGATGCCGCCATGGTCCTTGAGCGCTGCGTACAGCGGGTTGATGGCGGCACCGGGAACGCCGAATGCGACGGTCACGCCTTCTTTTTCCAGCACGCGGACTGCGGCTTCGATTGCTTTCATTTTTGCCATGGGAGGTCTCCTTCAAATTGGAGTCAACTCTAGGCAGACAGGCCGATTGGCGGAACGCCTGCGCAGACCATAAAATTTATTCCGTGCAGGAATAACTACCAATGAAAAAGGAGACAGCGCCATGGACAGACTCGATGCCATGCACATGTTCGTGCGCGTGGTGGAGACCAGCAGCTTCACCAAGGTCGCGCACGAATTCGCCACCACCCAGCCCACGGTCACCAAGCAGATCGCAGCCATGGAAGCGCGCCTGAAGGTGCGCCTGCTCAACCGCAACACGCGCGGCGTGAGCCTGACCGAAGCGGGCGCGCTGTACTACGAGAAGTGCAAGACCATCGTCAACGACGTGGCCGAGGCCGACAAGGTGGTCCAGGTGCGCCAGACCCAGGTGCAGGGCCAGCTGCGCATTGGCAGCTCGGTGGCCTTTGGCCGGCGCGTGCTGATACCGCTGGCGCTGGAATTCATGGCGCACAACCCCCAGGTGCAGGTCGACCTGAGCTTCGAGGACCGCTACACCGACCTGGTGGCCAACGGCATCGACGTGGCCCTGCGCCTGGGCAAGCTGGCCGACTCCAGCCTGGGCGCACGCACGCTGGGCGTGAACCCCTGGGTGCTGGTGGCCTCGCCCACCTACCTGCGCAAGCGCGGCACGCCGCGCCGCCCCTCCGACCTCAAGGAACATGCCACGCTGATCTACAGCAGCGTGCAGGGCAACGACATCTGGCGTCTGCGCAACGCCAGCGGAGAACCTGTCTCGGTGGCGGTCACGGGCCGGCTGCGCTCCAACAACCTCTCGGCCCTGCTGGCGGCCTCACGCTCGCACATGGGCATCGCCGCCCTGCCCCGCTACGTGGCCCACGACTCCCTGGAAGCCGGCCGCGTGGTCGAAGTCCTCAAGACCTGCCGCCTGCCCGAGCAGGAAATCCACGCCGTCTACCCCTCGCCGCGCCTGGTGCCACAGAAGGTGCAGTCCTTCATCGCCTTCCTGCAGGGGCGGTTCGATGCCGAATGGTGGGAGACGCTGCCGCGCGGGGCGTGAGTGCCTGAAACAGGCGAGCCTGAAACAAGTGGCCGGGCGCACGCCCCGGCCTCGAAAAACAAGCACCCGGCAGGAGCAAAAACCTAGAGAACCAGAATCGCCCGGAAGTCATTCACGTTGGTATGCGTAGGCCCGGTCACCACCAGATCCCCCAGCGCATCAAAGAACCCATACGCATCATTGCGATCCAGGTACTCGGCAATCCGCATGCCCTGGTCCTGTGCCCGCGCCAACGTATCCGGTGACACCCGCGCCCCCGCGTTGTCCTCCACGCCATCGATGCCATCGGTATCGGCCGCCAGCGCCCAGACCTTGTCCTGCCCCTGCAGGGCCTGGGCCAGGCCCATGCAGAACTCGCCCGCGCGGCCGCCGCGTCCCTTGGGCGTGCCGGCCGGGCGCTGCCGGATGGTGACCGTAGTCTCGCCGCCGGACAGGATCACGCAGGGCTTTGCAAACGGCTGGCCGTGGCGGGACACGGCGCGCGCCAGGGCGGCGTGGACCTTGGCGACTTCGCGCGATTCGCCCTCGATCTCGTCGGACAGCACATGGGTGCGCAGGCCTGCGGCCTCGGCCACGCGTGCGGCCGCCTCCAGCGAGTGCTGGGGCGTGGCGATCATGTGGACCTCGTGGCCGTCAAAGCGCGCGTCGCCGGGCTTGGGTGTTTCCAACTCGCCCGCCTCCAGCGCGCGGCGCACGGATTCAGGCACGTCGATGCGGTAGCGCGCGAGGATGGCCAGCGCGTCGGCGCAGCTGCTGGCATCGGGCACGGTGGGGCCGCTGGCGATGATGGAGGGATCGTCGCCCGGCACGTCGCTGATGGTCAGCGTGACCACGCGCGCGGGCGCGCAGGCCGCGCCCAGGCGCCCGCCCTTGATGCGCGACAGGTGCTTGCGCACGCAGTTCATCTCGCCGATGGCGGCGCCGCTTTCCAGCAGGGCGCGGTTGATGCGCTGCTTTTCCTCCAGGTCGATGCCTTCGGCCGGCAGGGTCAGCAGGGCCGAGCCGCCGCCCGAGATCAGGCACAGCACGAGGTCGTCCTCGGTCAGCCCTTCGGTCAGCGCGAGGATGCGTTCGGCGGCGGCCAGGCCTGCCGCATCGGGCACGGGGTGGGCGGCCTCGACCACTTCGATGCGCTGCGCCAGGCCTTCGGGGCGCGGCGGGATGTGGTGGTAGCGCGTGACCACGAGGCCGGACAGCGGCGCGTCCGCTGGCCACAGCGCCTCCAGCGCCTGGGCCATGGAGCCGCCGGCCTTGCCCGCGCCCAGCACCAGGGTGCGGCCCTTGGGAGGCTTTGGCAGGCATTGGGCCATGCTGTACAGGGGCTGCGCATCCTTGACCGCAGCGCGGTAGAGGTCGAGCAGAAAGGCTTGGGGATCGGTGAGGTGCAGGTCCGTGGTGCTGGTCATGGTGTGTTGTCTCCGCCGGGCATTATGGAATTTCCTGCACCGGCGGTGGCATGCGGTCAAGTCACAACTGATTCGCCCGGCCTCGTTCCTCGTGCCAACTCAACTCAATCCAGGGCCACCTTGGCATCCTTCACCAGCCTGGCGAAGCGGTCGGTGTCGTCGCGGATCTGGCGCGCCATCTGCTCGGGCGATCCGCCGATGGGCTCGGCGCCTATCTCCTCCATCTTCCTGCGGAACTGCGGCGACTCGATGATGCGGTTCATGTCCGCGCCCAGCCGCGCCAGTACCTCGCGCGGCGTGGCGGCCGGTGCCAGCACGCCGAACCAGGTGCCCATGTCGAAGCCCTTGAGGCCGGCTTCGTCCAGCGTGGGCACATCGGGCAGGGCCACCGAGCGCCGGGCCGTGGTCACGGCCAGCGCGCGCAGCTTGCCAGCCTTGATGTGGGGCAGCACAGGCGTGACGGTATCGAAGGACATGGCGATCTGCCCGCCCAGCAGATCCGTGGTCAGCGGCCCGCTGCCCTTGTAGGGCACGTGCAGCAGTTCCACGCCGCCCATGGACTCGAACTGCGCGCCGATCAGGTGCTGGCCCGTGCCCGCGCCGTTGGAGCCATAGGCCAGCTTGCCGGGGTGGGCCCGGGCCTGGGCCAGCAGCTCCTGCACGGTTTTGGCGGGCACCTGCGGATTGACCACCAGCACATTGGGGACCACGGCCACTACGGTGATGGGCGCCAGGTCCTTCTGGAAGTCATAGCCCAGCCTGCGGTAGACGCTGGTGGCAATGGTGTGGTGCACGGCGCCCATGAGCAGGGTGTAGCCGTCAGGTTTCGCCTTGGCCACATGGTCGGCGCCCAGGGTGGCGCCCGCGCCGGGGCGGTTTTCCACGACCACGGGCTGGCCCAGACTTTTGGACAGCTCCTGGCCCAGCGCACGTGCCAGCACATCGGTGGTGCCGCCTGCGGGAAACGGCACGATGAGGTTGACGGGGCGCGCCGGCCAGGCCTGGGCCCAGGCCGAAGACATGGCGGCTGGAATGGTGGCGGCGGCCAGCGCGCACGCGGCTGCAACCCTGGTGATGCGGTTCATGGCTTGTCTCCTGTCTGTTCTTTTGTGGGTTATCGGACCATGCAGCGCGCGCTCAGGCAGGCACGGGCTCGGCCTGGGCCTCGGCGGTCTGCGCGCGCAGCCGTGCGCAGACCGCGTCGGTGACCTGCCTCGTGGTGGCCTTGCCGCCCAGGTCGCGCGTGTGCAGCGCGGCATCGGCCGTCACCTGCTCCACGGCCTGCATCAGCCGCTGCGCGGCGCGGTGCTCGCCCAGGTGTTCCAGCAGCATCACGCAGCTCCAGAACGTGCCCACGGGGTTGGCCAGGCCCTGGCCCATGATGTCGAAGGCCGATCCGTGGATGGGCTCGAACATGCTGGGGTAGCGGCGCTCCGGATCGATGTTGCCCGTGGGCGCAATGCCCAGGCTGCCGGCCAGCGCGGCCGCCAGGTCGCTGAGGATGTCGGCATGCAGGTTGGTGGCGACCAGGGTGTCCAGCGAGGCCGGGCGGTTGACCATGCGCGCCGTGGCCGCGTCCACCAGCTCCTTGTCCCAGCGCACGTCGGGAAACTCGGCAGCCACCTGCACCGCGATCTCGTCCCACATCACCATGGCATGGCGCTGGGCGTTGGACTTGGTGATCACCGTCAGCAGCTTGCGCGGCCGCGACTGCGCCAGGCGGAAGGCAAAGCGCATGATGCGCTCCACGCCCGCGCGGGTCATCATGCTCACGTCGGTGGCCACCTCGATGGGATGGCCCTGGTGGGCGCGGCCGCCCACGCCCGCGTATTCGCCTTCGGAGTTCTCGCGCACGATGACCCAGTCCAGATCCTCTCGCGCGCAGCGCTTGAGCGGCGCATCGATGCCGGGCAGGATGCGCGTGGGCCGCACATTGGCGTACTGATCGAACCCCTGGCAGATCTTCAGGCGCAGGCCCCACAGCGTGACATGGTCGGGAATGTGCGGGTCGCCGGCCGAGCCGAACAGGATGGCGTCCTGGCCGCGCAGCGCGTCCAGCCCGTCGGCCGGCATCATCTCGCCGTGCGCGCGGTACCAGTCGCCGCCCCAGCCGAAACTGGTGAAGGCAAAGCCCAGGCCGGGCTGGGTTTCGGCCAGCGCCTGCAGCACCTCCTGCCCTGCGGGCACCACTTCCTTGCCGATGCCATCGCCGGGAATGCAGGCGATGCGGTATGTCTTTGTCATGAGGGCTCCTTGGATTGCGGTGGATGAAGCGCCATGCGGTTCCATGGCCTTGTCCGTGAATCTATCGATGGAACAACGCCGCGCGCGCCTCTAGAGTGATGGCATCGTTCACTTTGATTCAACAATGAGCACACCCGTCTCAGCGCCATCGGAGATGGCCTTCTTCTGCCTGCTGGCCCGCAGCGCCAGCCTGTCGGCCACGGCCCGCGAGCTGGGCATCACCACGCCGGCGGCCAGCAAGCGCCTGTCCCAGATGGAGGCGCGGCTGGGCGTGCAACTGGTCAGCCGCACGACGCGGCGCCTGGGCCTGACCGATGAGGGCCAGACCTACCTGGCCCATGCGCGGCGCATCCTGGACGACATTGCCGCCATGGATCAGGCCGTGGCCGGCATGCCCGGGCAGCCGCAGGGCCTGCTGCGCATCAATGCCACGCTGGGATTCGGGCGCAGCCATATCGCGCCGCTGATCGCCAGCTTCGTGCGCAGGCACCCGCAGATCCAGGTGCAGCTGCAGCTGTCGGCCTCGCCGCCGCCGTTGGTGGATGACAGCTTCGACCTGTGCATACGCTTTGGCGAACCGCCGGACGCGCGCATCATCGCGCGGCGCCTGGCGCCCAACCGGCGGCTGCTGTGCGCGTCTGCCGCCTACCTGGCACGGCGCGGCACGCCAGCCACCCCGCGCGAGCTGATGCAGCACGACTGCATCGACATCCGCCAGGGCGACGACGCCCACGGCGTCTGGCGCTTCACCCACAACGGCCCCGGCCGCAAGACCGAAGCCATCCGCCTGCGCGACAGCCTGAGCACCAACGATGGCGAGATCGCCGTGGGCTGGGCCCTGGCCGGCCTGGGCATCGTCATGCGCGCCGAATGGGATGTCGCCCGCTACCTGCGCAGCGGCCGCCTGGTGCAGGTGCTGGCCGACCATGCCACGGCGCCGGCCGACATCCATGTGGTCTATCCGCAGCGGCATGCGGCAACCCAGCGCGTGCAGCGCTTTGTGGAGCACCTGGCACGGCACTTCGATACGGCCGCGCCCGGTTTCTGAAAAGGGATGCCGTATGCGGGGAAACGCCAATAAGCAGTAGACAGAAACTGTATACAACTCTTGTGACCAGCCGCTATGATGGCTGAATGGAGACTTCCACCACCAGTTTCATTGTCGAGAGCCTGACCCGGGCCATCGTCGAACACCGTCTTCTGCCCGGCACCAAGCTGGCCGAGCAGAAATTGGCAGACCATTTCGGCGTCTCGCGCACCCTGGTGCGCCAGGCGCTGTTCCAGCTGTCGCAAAACCGCCTGATCCGGCTCGAACCCGCGCGCGGGGCCTTCGTGGCCACGCCCTCGGTGGACGAGGCGCGCCAGGTCTTCGCCGTGCGCCGCATGCTCGAAGCCGAGATGGTGCGCGCCTTCATCGCCCAGAGCACGCCGGCCAAGATCCGCGCGCTGCGGCAGCATGTGGCGGCCGAGAAAAAGGCCATGGACGGCAACGACGTCGGCCAGCGCACCGAGCTGCTGGGCGACTTCCACGTGCGCATGGCCGAACTCATGGGCAACGAGGTGCTGGCCCAGCTGCTGGGCGAGCTGATCTCGCGCTGCGCGCTGATCACGCTGATGTACCAGTCCAGCACGGCCGCCGAGCATTCCCATGACGAGCATGCCGAAATCGTCACGGCCCTGGCCGGCGGCGACGCCGACCACGCCGTGCAGCTCATGCAGCAGCACCTGGACCACGTGGAAGCCGGCCTGACCTTCGACCGCGACATGCCGACCAGCGATCTTTCGATGGCCCTTTCCTCCGTATCCGCATGACCTACGACGCCACTGCCCCCTATCCCCGCGACCTGATCGGCTACGGTCGCACGCCCCCCCACGCCCGCTGGCCCGGCCAGGCCCGCGTGGCCGTGCAGTTCGTCCTCAACTATGAAGAGGGCGGCGAGAACTGCGTGCTGCACGGCGATGCCGCCAGCGAGCAGTTCCTGTCCGAAATGTTCAACCCGGCCGCCTACCCCGAGCGCCACATGAGCATGGAAGGCATCTATGAATACGGCTCGCGCGCAGGCGTCTGGCGCATCCTGCGCGAGTTCGAGAAGCGCGGCCTGCCGCTGACCGTGTTCGGCGTGGCCACGGCCCTGCAAAAGCACCGCGAGCTGGCCCAGGCCTTCGATGAGCTGGGCCATGAAGTGGCCTGCCACGGCCTCAAGTGGATCCACTACCAGGGCGTGCCCGCCGAGGTGGAACGCGAGCACATGCAGCAGTGCATGGAGATCTTCGGCGAGCTGTACGGCCACGATGGCGACCACGGCCTGGGCTGGTACACGGGCCGCGACAGCCCCAACACCCACCGCATGGTGGCCGACGACGGCCGCTTCGCCTACGACAGCGACTACTACGGCGACGACCTGCCCTTCTGGATGAAGGTCGGCAAGAGCGACGGCAGCACCCACAGCCAGCTCATCGTGCCCTACACGCTGGACTGCAACGACATGCGCTTCGCCCTGCCCCAGGGCTACTCGCACGCCGACCCGTTCTTCCAATACCTGAAGGACACGTTCGACGCCCTCTACGCCGAGGGCGATCCGGCCGGCGATGACGCCCCCAAGATGATGAGCATTGGCATGCACTGCCGCCTGCTGGGCCGCCCCGGCCGCATCACGGCACTGCAGCGCTTTCTGGACCACATCCAGCGGCACGACAAGGTCTGGGTCTGCCGCCGCATCGACCTCGCGCGCCACTGGGCGCACCACCATCCCGACAAGGAATAACGCAGCATGGCTCTGACGCTGGAACAACTCAACGCCGCCGACCTGGCCACCGCCGCCAGTCTGCTCGACGGCCTCTACGAACACTCGCCCTGGATTGCCGAGGCCGCGCTGGCCCAGCGCCCCTTCCGCTCGCTGGCCCAGATCAAGTACGCCATGGCCCAGGTGCTGGACAAGGCGCCGGTGCAGGCCAAGCTCGACCTGATCCGCGCCCACCCGGAGCTGGCCGGCAAGGCCATGGAGACCAATACGCTCACGGCCGAATCCACCAACGAGCAGAACAAGGCCGGCCTGACGCGCTGCACGCCCGAGGAGCTGGAGCACATCCGCAAGCTCAATGCCGAGTACGGCAAGCGCTTCGGCTTTCCCTTCATCCTGGCCGTGCGCGGTCCGCGCGGCGCGGGCCTGGCCAAGGCCGAGATCATCGAGACCTTCGAGCGCCGCCTGCACAACCATCCCGACTTCGAGCTGGGCGAGGCGCTGCGCAACATCCACCGCATTGCCGAGATCCGCCTGAACGACAAGTTCGGCTACACGCCCGAGCTGGGCAACGATGTCTGGGACTGGCAGGAAAAGCTGGCCCAGCACAGCGACCCCGGCTATGCCGAAAAGGGCCAGCTCACCGTCACCTACCTGACCGATGCCCACCGCGCCTGCGCCCAGCGCATCAGCCACTGGATGCGCGACTGCGGCTTCGACGAGGTCGAGATCGACGCCGTGGGCAACGTCGTGGGCCGCTACAAGGCGGCCACCGACGATGCCAGGACTCTGCTGACCGGCAGCCACTACGACACCGTGCGCAACGGCGGCAAGTACGACGGCCGCCTGGGCATCTTCGTGCCCATGGCCTGCGTGCGCGAGCTGCACCGCCAGGGCAAGCGCCTGCCGTTTCACATCGAGGTCGTGGGCTTCTCGGAAGAGGAGGGCCAGCGCTACAAGGCCACCTTCCTGGGCTCGGGCGCACTGATCGGCGACTTCAAGCAGGAATGGCTGGAGCAAAAGGATGCCGACGGCATCACCCTGCGCGAGGCCATGCAGCACGCCGGCCTGTGCATTGACGACATTCCGAAGCTGCAGCGCGATCCGGCCCGCTACCTGGGCTTCATCGAAGTGCACATCGAACAGGGCCCGGTGCTCAACGAGCTGGATATCCCGCTGGGCATCGTCACCTCCATCAACGGCAGCGCGCGCTACATCTGCGAGATGATCGGCATGGCCAGCCACGCCGGCACCACGCCCATGGACCGCCGCCGCGATGCCGCCTGCGGCGTGGCCGAGTTGGCGCTGTACATCGAAAAGCGCGCCGCGCGCGACGGCACCTCGGTGGCCACCATGGGCCAGCTCAATGTGCCCAGCGGCTCGGTCAACGTGGTTCCCGGCCGCTGCCAGTTCAGCCTGGACCTGCGCGCGCCCACCAACGAGCAGCGCGACGCCATGGTGGCCGACATCCTGGCCGAGATCGAGGCCATCGCCCAGCGCCGTGGCCTGCGCTACAGCACCGAGCTGGCCATGAAGGCCGCCGCCGCTCCCAGCGCCCCCGAATGGCAGCAGCGCTGGGAAGCCGCCGTGGACGCCCTGGGCGTGCCCCTGTACCGCATGCCCAGCGGCGCCGGCCACGACGCCATGAAGCTGCACGAAATCATGCCCCAGGCCATGCTGTTCGTGCGCGGCCTGAACGCCGGCATCAGCCACAACCCGCTGGAAAGCTCCACCGCCGACGACATGCAACTGTCCGTCGATGCCTTCTCCCACGTACTGAACCAGCTGGCCCAAGAGCAGCAATGACCGACATGAACCAAGACAAGCAAGCCACCTACGCCGCCCTGGACGCCTGGATCGACCAGCATTTCGATGAAGAGGTGCAATTCCTGCAGGCCCTGGTCCAGGTTCCGACCGACACCCCGCCCGGCAACAACGCCCCCCACGCCGAGCGCACGGCCGAGCTGCTCAAGACCCTGGGCTACGAGGCCGAGAAGCACACCGTGCCCGAGGCCGAGGTCAAGGCCTACGGCATGGAATCCATCACCAACCTGATCGTGCGCCGCCCCTATGGCAGCGCAGGTGACGCCGGCGGCGGCCTGACCATTGCGCTGAACGCCCACGGCGACGTGGTGCCGCCCGGTGAAGGCTGGACCCAGGACCCCTATGGCGCCGCCATCGAGGACGGCAAGCTCTACGGCCGCGCCGCCGCCGTGAGCAAGAGCGACTTCGCCACCTTCACCTACGCCGTGCGTGCGCTCGAAGCCGTGGCCCGGCCCTCCAAGGGCGCGGTGGAACTGCACTTCACCTATGACGAGGAATTCGGCGGCATCCTGGGCCCCGGCTGGCTGCTGGCCAACAACCTCACCCAACCCGACCTGATGGTCGCGGCCGGCTTCAGCTACGAAGTCGTCACCGCCCACAACGGCTGCCTGCAGATGGAAGTGACCGTGCAGGGCAAGATGGCCCACGCCGCCGTGCCCCACACGGGCGTGGACGCGCTGCAGGCCGCCGTGGTGCTGATGAATGCGCTGTACGCCGAGAACACCAAGTACCAGCAGGTGACCTCCAAGGTGCCGGGCATCAAGCACCCCTACCTGAACATCGGCCGCATCGAAGGCGGCACCAACACCAACGTGGTGCCCGGCAAGGTCGTGCTCAAGATCGACCGCCGCATGATCCCCGAGGAGAACCCGGCCGAGGTCGAGGCCAGCATCCGCGCCGTCATCGCCCAGGCCATTGCCGACTTCAACGCCAAGGGCGGCTACACGGGCGAGGATGCCGTGCGCGTGGACATCAAGCGCCTGCTGCTGGCCAATGCCATGACGCCGCTGGCGGGCAACAAGCCCCTGGTGGACGCCATCCAGGCCCATGGCGAAGCCGTGTTCGGCGAAAAGCCCCCGGCCGTGGGCACGCCGCTGTACACCGACGTGCGCCTGTACGTGGAGCGCGGCATTCCCGGCGTGATCTACGGCGCCGGCCCGCGCACCGTGCTGGAGTCCCATGCCAAGCGCGCCGACGAGCGCCTGGTGCTGGAGGACCTGCGCCGCGCCACCAAGGTCATCGCGCGCATGCTGTGCGACCTGACGGCCTGACCGCCTGACCGCCTGACGGCCCGCATCAAGGCACGACACCCAAGCCCGGCGCCGCCGGGCTTTTTTGCGCCCGGGCACCGCATCGGGGTGCATGCACCGCCGCAGCCCATGCCGTGCTCCAGAGCCGCGCACGAACCGCGCCCAAGCCGCGCCAAGCCGCGCGGTAGCGGCCGCCAGGCACCAGCACGGTGCCTGGTGCTTGCCAGGCGGCTGGCATCCATCTTGCAATGCACCATGGCACTCCCGCCCTGGCAGGCGTTGCGCACCAAAACGGGTTGGCGCGACTGCCGCAACAGGGTTTACCGGGAGCAGAAACTTCCCATGATCTGTATACACTTTTTGTATGGATGTTGGCGCCGAACCCTGCCACGCCGGCGTCCGTTCCCATAAATCCCGAGGAGACAAATCCCCATGCAATCTTCCGTTCATCCCGTCGATGAGATGCTGCCCGCAGGCAAGCTCACGGCGCTGGGCCTGCAGCACGTTCTCGTGATGTATGCGGGCGCCGTGGCCGTGCCCCTGATCGTCGGCCGCGCACTCAACCTGCCGCCCGAGCAGGTGGCCCACCTGATCTCGGCCGACCTGTTTTGCTGCGGCCTGATCACGCTGATCCAGGCCATGGGCGCCACCCAGTGGTTCGGCATCAAGCTGCCCGTGATGATGGGCGTGACCTTCGCCAGCGTGGCGCCCATGGTGTCCATGGCGCAGAGCACGGGCGGCTCGGCGGGGGCGGGGCTGATCTTCGGCTCGGTGATCGGGGCGGGGATCGTGTCCATCCTCATCGCCCCGCTGATCAGCCGCATGCTGCGCTTTTTCCCGCCCGTGGTGACCGGCACCATCATTGCCGTCATCGGCATCAGCCTGATGCGCGTGGGCGTGAACTGGATCTTCGGCAACCCCGTCGGCCCCACCGCTCCCAGCGTGCCCAACCCCGAGCACCTGAAATGGCTGGCCGACGCCCAGGCCACGGCCGGCGCGCCGGGCTCCTCGCTGCCGCCCGTGCCCAAGGGTTTCGCGGTCGTGCCCACCATTCCCAACCCCAAGTACGGCGACCTGACCGGCGTGGGCATCTCGGCCATCGTGCTGCTGTCCATCCTGCTGATCGCGCGCTTTGCCAAGGGCTTCCTGGCCAACGTCTCGGTGCTCATGGGCATCCTGATCGGCGGCGTGCTGTCCGTGGCCATGGGCCTGATGGACTTCAGCAAGGTCGCCAAGGCCGAATGGTTCACGATGGTGCTGCCCTTCGAGATCGCCACGCCGGTGTTCGACCCCATCCTCATCCTCACCATGAGTCTGGTGATGGTGGTGGTGATGATCGAGTCCACCGGCATGTTCCTGGCCCTGGGCGACATGACCGATCGCAAGATCAGCCAGGACGAGCTGACACGCGGCCTGCGCACCGACGGCCTGGGCACGCTGATCGGCGGCATCTTCAACACCTTCCCCTACACCAGCTTCTCGCAGAACGTGGGCCTGGTCGCCGTCACCGGCGTCAAGAGCCGCTGGGTCTGCGTGGCCGGCGGCGTGATCCTGATCGTGCTGGGCGTGCTGCCCAAGATGGGCGCCCTGGTCGAGTCCCTGCCCACCGTGGTGCTGGGCGGCGCGGGCCTGGTGATGTTCGGCATGGTGGCCTCCACCGGCATCCGCATCCTGAGCAACGTGGATTTCCAGACCAATCGCAACAACGCCATGATCGTCGCCGTGTCCATCGGCGTGGGCATGATTCCGCTGGTGGCGCCGAATTTCCGCCAATGGATGCCCCACGGCATTCATCCGTTGATCGAATCCGGTATCCTGCTGGCCTCGATTACCGCGGTGGCATTGAACATTTTCTTCAACGGAGCCAGCAGCGATACCTCTGCTGCCGTCCGGGCCGCACGCCAGGCAGACGCCCACTGATGAAACAGTGCCCGCCCTGGCGGGCACGCCCAACAATCGCCCGGCCTACCCGCCGGGCTGTGCGCCCCCTGCCGTCCATAGGCGCCAGGGGGCTTGTTGTCGAAATCCCTGAGGCAAAACTGTCCTGACCCTCATAGGCTGTAGCTATCCGGTAAGCTCCGAGAGCATTTGCAGAGAATTCCTGTATGACCCAAAACCTGTCCAACGCCGAACAAGCCCTGCGCGACGCAGCCCGCGAATACCATCGCAGCCCCAACAAGGGCAAGATCTCCGTCACGCCCACCAAGCCCTTGTCCAACCAGCGCGACCTGTCGCTGGCCTATTCGCCCGGCGTGGCCTATCCCTGCCTGGACATCCAGGCCGACCCCTCGCTGGCCGCCGAATACACGGCGCGCGGCAACCTGGTCGGCGTCATCACCAACGGCACTGCCGTGCTGGGCCTGGGTGACATCGGCCCGCTGGCCGGCAAGCCGGTGATGGAAGGCAAGGGCTGCCTGTTCAAGAAGTTCGCCGGCGTCGACGTGTTCGACATCGAACTGGCCGAGCGCGATCCGGACAAGCTGATCGACATCATTGCCTCGCTCGAACCCACGCTGGGCGGCATCAACCTCGAGGACATCAAGGCGCCCGAGTGCTTCTACATCGAGCAGGAGCTGTCCAAGCGCATGAACATCCCCGTGTTCCATGACGACCAGCACGGCACGGCCATCATCTCCAGCGCCGCCCTGCTCAACGGGCTGGAGCTGGTGGACAAGCAGATCGGCAGCGTCAAGATCGCCGTCTCCGGCGCCGGCGCCGCTGCCATCGCCTGCGTGAACGTGATGGTGGGCCTGGGCGTCAAGCGCGAAAACGTCTTCATGTGCGACTCCAAGGGCGTGATCTACGAAGGCCGCCCCGGTGGCCTGGACGCCTCCAAGGCCCAGTACGCGCAAAAGACGGACGCCCGCACCCTGGCCGACGCCGTCAAGGACGCCGACGTCTTCCTGGGCTGCTCGGCTCCCGGCGTGCTCACTGCCGACATGGTCAAGACCATGGCCGACAAGCCCATCATCCTGGCCCTGGCCAACCCCGAACCCGAGATCCGCCCCGAGCTGGCCAAGGCCGTGCGCCCGGACTGCATCATGGCCACGGGCCGCTCGGACTACCCCAACCAGGTCAACAACGTCCTGTGCTTCCCCTACATCTTCCGTGGCGCGCTGGACTGCGGCGCCACCAAGATCACCGAAGCCATGAAGCTGGCCTGCGTGCGCGAAATCGCCGCACTGGCCAAGCAGGACGTCAGCGATGAAGTCGCCGCCGCCTACCAGGGCAAGGAGCTGAAGTTCGGCCCCGACTACCTGATCCCCACGCCCTTCGACACCCGCCTGATCCTGCGCATCGCGCCGGCCGTGGCCAAGGCTGCCGAAGAGTCCGGCGTCGCCACCCGCCCCATCGCCGACTACGACGCCTACCGCGAGAGCCTGACCCGCTTCGTCTACCAGACCAGCATGTTCATGCGTCCGGTGTTCGCCGCTGCCAAGGCCAACCAGCAGCGCGTGGCCTATGCCGAAGGCGAAGACGAGCGCGTGCTGCGCGCCGCCCAGGTCGCCGTCGATGACGGCCTGGCCAAGCCCATCCTGATCGGCCGCCCCGCCGTGATCGAGGCCCGCATCGCCAAGGCCGGCCTGCGCCTGGTGCTGGGCAAGGACGTGGAGATCTGCAACCCCGAGGACGATCCGCGCTTCCGCCAGTACTGGGAAACCTACCACCGCCTGATGGGCCGCAACGGCGTCACGCCCGAGACCGCCAAGGCCGCCGTGCGCCGCTCCAACACGCTGATCGCCGCGCTCATGGTCCACCTGGGCGATGCCGACGCCATGCTCTGCGGCCTGGTCGGCAAGTTCGACAGCCACCTGGCCCATGTGCGCGACGTGCTCGGCCTCAAGCAAGGCGCCGGCGAGTTCGCCACCGTCAACGCCGTGATGCTGGACAGCGGCACGCTGTTCATCGCCGACACTTACATCAACGAGGCGCCCAACGCCACCGAGCTGGCCGACATCGCCCGCCTGGCGGCCGAGGAAGTGGCCCGCTTCGGCCTGCCGCCCAAGGTGGCCTTCCTGTCGCACAGCAACTACGGCTCGTCCAGCCGCCCCTCGGCGCTGAAGATGCGCGCCGCGCGCGACCTGTTCGCCGCTGCCAACCCCGACGTGGAATGCGATGGCGAAATGCACGGCGACTCCGCCCTGTCCGAAGCCATCCGCGACCGCGCCCTGCTCGAGTCCTCGCTGCACGGCGAGGCCAACGTGCTCATCTGCCCCAACCTCGACGCCGCGAACATCCTGTTCAACGTGCTCAAGACCACGGGCGGCCACGGCACGACCATCGGCCCCATCCTGCTGGGCGGCGCCGCGGCAGCACACGTGCTGACGCCCTCCGCCACCGTGCGCCGCGTGGTCAACATGACGGCCCTGGCCGCAGCCCAGGCCATCGCTGCCCGCGGCTGATCCGCGCCGCACCCAAAAAAGGCGCCCCTTCACAGGGGCGCCTTTTTTACGCCCCCGGCCCCGGCAGGAGCGGCGCAACCCCGGCTAGAATACGCAGCTTCGGAGACTTGGGTGAGCGGTTTAAACCAGCAGTCTTGAAAACTGCCGACGGGCAACCGTCCGTGAGTTCGAATCTCACAGTCTCCGCCAGATTCAGATGATCAGAAACAAAGCGCCTGCCCAGGCGCTTTTTTCTTGTCCATCGCGCGCCAGGCAGGTTCAACCAGCGCCCTGCCCCCGGCTGCAGCCACGCAGCCCGCCGTGAGCCTGCAGGCAACGGCCTCCACACATTCTTCACACAGTCTTTACATTGGATTAACCAAGCAGACATAAGCTGCCGGGCTTCTAGCGCTCGCGTAAGCCAAGAGTCCGTAGCCAACGCTGAAGCACCGTTCGACCGTCTCCCTGGGAATTTCCCTTGTGCCAGCGCGCTTCTCTCCGCTGCCGGCCTCTGTCATGACCTCTCCTGTTTCCTCTCAAGCAGCGAGCACGATCACGCGAAGCGCTCCGCTCACCCTGGCCGCTCCGTCGCTTTCACTCGCCCTCAAGATCGCTATCGGCCTGCTGGTCTTTGCCGTGGCCTGGTTGCTGCAGATCGACAGCTCCAGCCTCACGGCACCCAAGGACAATCTCGAACAGCTGACCTGGGTGCACAGTCTGGAATGGGGCTACTACAAGCACCCGCCCCTGCCGACCTGGCTGCTTTCGGTGCCGGTTCATCTGTTCGGGCTGTCTGCGCGCACCAGCTACGCCACCGGCGCGCTTTTCACGCTGGCGGGCCTGTTCCTTTTCTGGAAGCTGCTGAATGACTTGCGCGGCAGCGGCTACGCCACGCTGGCCCTGTTGGCGGCCATGTGCATCACCTACTACAACGAGCGGATGCACTTCTTCAACCATGAAGTGGTGCTGATGCCCTTCTTCGCGGCCAGCGCCCTGCTGGTGTGGCGTGCGGTGGGCAGCAGGCAGCTGCGCTGGTGGGCCGCCCTGGGCTGCTGCCTGGGGCTGGGCGCACTGGCCAAGTACCAGATGATCCTGGCCGCCGTGGCGGTATTCCTGTTCTGGCTGGCGTCAGGCGCCTGGCGCGAGCGGGTCCACATGATAGGCCTGGTGCTGGCGGCGGCCATCTCGCTGGCCATCATCTCGCCGCACCTGTACTGGCTTTTCCTGAACGACTTCGGCCCCATCCGCTATGCCACCGAATCCTCGCTGGGCGCCAGCCTGGGCGGTGGCGCAAGACTGCTCAATACGGTGCACTGGCTGGCCGACCAGCTGCTCAACCGTGCATTGCTCGCCTGGGTGCTGCTGGGACTGGTGATGGCCCTGCACCGCCGCAGCCGCCTTGCGCCGCAGGACACACCGCAGCGTCCCGGGACAGCCGATGCATCGCGCGCGCTGATCCTGTGCTTTGGCCTCACGCCCATCGTGCTGACCTGCGCCATCGGCATCTTTGCGGGCTCGTCGCTGCAGCTGCACTGGGGCACGCCCTTTCTGCTGCTGGCCGTTCCCGTCGCCATGGAGCTGGCCGGTGCCAGGCTGCACCCGTCGCGCATATCGATCACCACCGCCATCAAGTGCTTCGTGGCGCTTCAACTGGCCTTGCTGCTCGTGGCCCAGATGACCTCGGCGCGCAGTGAACTGCGGCTTAACAGCCGGCACTGGAGAAACTTCGATTCAAGGGCCTTGAGCCAGGCGCTTGCCGAACCCGCGCGCGAAGCGCTGGGCGGCGATATCCGCGTGATCGCAGGCCCCACGGCCGAGGCCAAGGCCCTGGCCCTGAAGCTGCGCGAAAAGCCCCTGGTGCTGATCGATGGGCGCATGGACATCAGCCCCTGGATTTCCCAGCACATGGTGGATGCCTGCGGGATGCTGCACCTGCAGCTGGCGGCATCTCAGCCGCCCGGCCATCAGCCGGTGGGAGAAGGATTTCCATCCCTCTTCTGGCGTGTTACCCCGCCGGAGGAAGATGCGGGCAGCTGCATCCCAAGCTGAACAGGGTGATGGCTGGGCCGGGCACTAGCGAACCAGCACGTGCCGCACATCGATGGCAAAGCCGCTCAAACCCTTGCCCGGGGTTTCGCCGTCTTCGACGTCCACATCGAACAACTGCCAGTGCGCTTGCCTGCCTTGCGGCAAAGGCAGACAGGAGATCTGCGGCCCCATGTCGATCATGGCTGCGATGTTGTTGACCGCCTGCACCTGCGCCGCGCGCACCAGAGGCATCAGCAGTTCGTCGGCAATGCCCAACGCGCGCAGGCGGCCCAGCGCCTGCTGCGCATCGCTGAGCAACGGGCCTTCGTTGACGTTCAGATCTCCTTGGTGCAGTTGCTCCAGCCAGCGGCTGTCGCCGGCGGCCGCCACCTCGCTGCACAACCCGTGAACCAGTGCCGCCATAGCCACGGCGGGCTCTCCGCGGCTTTCGCTCAGAGCCCATAGCACGGGCTCGGTCATACCAAGCGATTCGTAATAAGGGAACAGCCCGTGCAGCTCGGGATGCTGTTCGAGCAGGTACTCGCTGTAGGACTTTTTGGGCATGGGCGTGCAGTGTGTTTTCAGATCAGGGCTTGGGGATTTTCTGAGCAGATGGCGATATCTGGCTCATTGGCTCCGTGCTTTTTCTTGCGCCGGAGGAAGACAGCAGAATCCGGGTCATATTTGCGGGCAGCCTGCCTTCGGGGCTGAAGAGGCTTTCGCGCCCTGAGGACCTGGCGGCCAAATCGCTCCTTGCATCCTCAACCCAGGGCAGGCGCTCGCAGATACCCCATCAGCACCTGCACGATGCCATCCTCCAGGGCCTGGGGGGTGAACATGACCGGCGGATCGATGACGGCGGCATGCACCAGGGACTCCATGGTCTGCAGCAGCATCCAGGTGGCCAGGTCCAGATCGCGGTGGGCGAGCTGACTGCGGTGCAGCTCCAGGAGCTGGCGCACCTGGCGGAAGATGCCGCCGTCGGCCGCGCTTTGCTCGCGCGGCGCGTCGAAGAAGGGGAACTCCTTTTCCAGCACCCGGTGCAGATCGGGCTCGACCCGGTGCGCCGCCAGCAGCGCGCGGACCATGGCCTGCACATGGCCTTGCAGGCCCTGCGGCCGCTCTGCCGCAAGCACGGCGGCAATGGCCGCGTACATCTGCGCGGCGTGACGCTCGTGCAAGGCCGTGATCAGCGAGTCCTTGTTGGGAAAGTACTGGTAGAGCGAACCCACGCTCACACCTGCGCGCTCGGCCACCAGATTGGTGTTGGTGGCGGCGTAGCCGCGTTCTGCAAGAACGCGAGCCGCGGCCTCCAGAATGGCCTCGACCGTGGCAAGGGAACGCGCCTGCCGTGGCTGCTTGCGGGGCTGGGGCGGCTGCCGCTGCGCCGCCTGCGAATGCGAGTTTTCAATGCGAGCCATGGCTCATATTCTCCTGGACATGTGATCTGAGTTTTTACTCGTATTTGAAAGGGAATGCACATGTCTTCCGGAATTTCGCCATCCGCGGCCGCGTCGCCGCCGGTGAACGCATTCGCGCGGCTGCTGCCGCTGACGCTGGCGGTCTTCGTCAGCTTTCTCTGCCTGGGCATGCCCATGCCCGTGCTGCCCCTGCACCTGAGCCAGACCCTGGGACTGGGCACGCTGGGCGTGGGCACGGTGATGGGCTGCCAGTTCGCGGCGGCCCTGCTGTCGCGGGCCTGGGCCGGCTCTCTGGCCGACACGCGCGGCGCCAGGCGTGCCGTGGTGCTGGGTATGTTGCTGGCCGCCGCTTCGGGCGTGGCCTACCTGATGTCCCGCGCCTTCGAGGGCGGACAGGCCGCAGTCTGGGTGCTGGCCGCCGGCCGCGTGATGCTGGGCTGCGCCGAGAGCCTGATCATCACCGGCGCCCTGAGCTGGGGCATGGGAATGATCGGCCCGCAACATGCCGGCAAGGTGATGGCCTGGGTGGGCATTGCCATGTACGGCGCCTATGCGGCGGGCGCGCCGGCCGGCGTGGCAGTGCAGGCGGCCTGGGGCTTCTCGGGCATTGCCGTGGCCACCATCGTGCTGCCGCTGGCCGCCCTGGTCATGGTCTGGGGCCTGCGCGCCACGCCGGCTGCGGCCCAGCGCCGCACACCGTTCTACAAGGTGCTGGGCACGGTGTGGCTGCCCGGCCTGGGGCTGGCCCTGTCCAGCGCGGGCTTTGGCGTGATCACCACTTTTGCGGCGCTGCTGTTCGCGTCGCGCGGGTGGGGCGCGGCCTCGCTGGCCTTCACGGCCTTCGGCCTGGCCTTCATCGGGGCGCGTTTGTTCTTCGGCCATCTGCCTGACAAGCTGGGTGGCGTGCGGGTGGCGCTGGCCAGCATTCCGCTGGAGGCGGCGGGCCTGCTGCTGATTTGGGGCGGCGGCGATGCGGCCTGGGCCTATGCGGGAGCCGCACTCACCGGCTTCGGCTATTCGCTGGCCTTCCCGGCCTTCGGCGTGGAGGCCGTCCGCCGTGCGCCACCCCAGGCGCGCGGTGCGGCCATGGGCGCCTATGTGGCCTTCTTCGACCTGTCCATGGGATTGACGGCCCCCGCCGCCGGGCTGCTGGCCAGTGTCACGGGCGTCGGAGACGTGTATTTCGCCGCCGCCGTGAGCGTGGCCCTGTCCATTGCCGTGGCCCTGCTGCTGCGCGTGAACGCAGCCCGGGGAGCCTCCCATGGCTGAGCCGCTTCACACCCCCGCCGGCACGCAGCGCGCCCTGGGCACCGTGGTGAACGTGCAGTCCATCACCCCGCGCATGCGCCGCATCACGCTGGGCGGCGAGCAGATTGCCGCCTTCTCGCGAGCGCCCGCAGCGGATGCGCCCGCTGCCTGGGTCAAGCTGTTCCTGCCGTCCGGCGAAGGCCGGGCCTATACGCTGCGCAGCGTGGACCGCCAGGCCGGCACGCTGGACATTGACCTGGTGCTGCATGGCGATGCATTCAATGCCAAGCATGAGAACAACACCTCCGCTGGCGGCGACGGCCCTGCCTCCCGCTGGGCCGCCCAGGCCCGCGTGGGCGAGCAGGTGGCCATTGCCGGCCCGCGCAGTGGCGGCTTCGCTCCACCGGCCGACACCGATTGGATGATGCTGGCAGGCGATGCATCGGCCCTTCCGGCCATGCAGTCCATCGCCGCGAGACTGCCGGCCTCCGCCCGGGTCAAGGCCTATGTGGAAATCGTCGACGACGGCGAATGCCAACCCATGGACAGCGCCGCCAACTGGCGCACCGAGTGGATCACCGCTGCGCCAGGCCAGCCCGGCCAGCCCGGCCAGAGGCTGTGCCAGCGGCTCATGTACCGGCCGCTGCCGCTGGGCATCGGCTATCTGTGGATGGCCGGCGAGTCCGGCGCCATGCGCACGTTGAAGATGCACTTCCTGGACCGTGGCATCGCCCGCACCCAGCTGAGCACCAAGGGCTACTGGAAATCCGGCGAGGCGGACCACAAGGATCGCTAGAGCCGCTAGGGCTGCGCACGCAGCTTTCTCCCCCCATCAACAGCGCCACATCCCCCGGGTAACCACCCGGACGCGGGATGCAGGCGCTCACTAGAATCAAAAAATGAACTTTGACATCAACATTCAAATTCAATGAAAACCAATGGCTGCCAGACGGCGCCTCCCTCGGCCTCCGAACTGCATGCGGCGTATGCAGCCGGCACGCTGACGCCCATGCAAGCCACGGAGCACTGCCTGCGGGTGGCCTGCGCAAGCCAGTCCGTGTTCACGCGCATCACGGCGGACCGCGCGCTCGAAGAGGCCCGGCAGTCCACGGAGCGCTGGCGCGCGGGCCGGCCGCTGGGGCCGCTGGACGGCATCCCCATCAGCTGGAAGGACTTGTTCGACGTGCGCGGCACGCCGACCACGGCGGCCTCGGCCCTGCTGCAGTCGGCCGCGCCAGCCCGGGCCGACGCCACCGTGGTAGCGCGTGCCGCAGCGGCCGGCATGGTCTGCCTGGGCAAGACCAATCTCAGTGAGTTCGCCTACTCGGGCCTGGGGCTCAATCCCTGCTTCGGCACGCCGGTGTTTGCACATGAGGGAGGCCACGACCGGGCGCCCGGAGGCTCGTCCAGCGGCGCTGCGCTGGCCGTGGCCCTGGGGTGCGGGCCGCTGGCCATGGGCACGGACACGGCGGGGTCCGTGCGCATTCCCGCCGCCTTCAACGGGCTGGCGGGCTATCGCGCCAGCAGGGGGCGCTATTGCCTGCAGGGCGTGTTTGCGCTGGCGCCGTCCCTGGACACCCTGGGGCCGCTGGCCCTGAGCGTGGCCGACTGCATGGCGCTGGACCGCGTGCTGCGCGGGCTGACCGACGACGGCCATGCCAACGCATCCCCTGCCGCGGACCTGCGCAATCAGGTGTTCTGCACGGACCTCAGCCTGCTGGATGACGACCGCGTGCAAGCTCCCGTGCGCAACAACCTCCTGTCCTCCCTGGCCTTGCTGGAGACCCGGGGTGCCCGCGTGGAGCGCCGCACGCTGCGCAGCCTGCGCGCCGTACGGACGCTGACCCGGCGCCATGGCTGGCTGGGTGCCCATGAAGCCTTTGCCACCCACCGCGCACGCCTGGACGATGCCGATCAGGCCGCACGCATGGACCCGCGCGTGCGCCAGCGCCTGGAGGCGGCCAGGAATCTGAGTCCTGACAGCTACCGGACATTGATCGCCCAGCGCGCACCACTGATGGCCTTGTTCGCGCAGGAGCTGGGCGATGCCACCCTGGTGCTGCCCACCACGGGCCACACCGCACCCCTGCTGCTGCCGCTGCTGGACGACGACAGGCTGTTTGCCGAAACCAACCTCGCCACGCTGCGGCTGACCATGCCCGGCAGCTACCTGGACACGCCGGCCGTGGCCCTGCCCAGCGGCGTGCAGCGCATTCCCGGCCTGGACGGCAGGCCTGCGTTTCTGCCCACGGGCCTGCAGCTCATGCGCCCCCGGGGCGATGACGACCGGCTGCTGCGCATTGCGCTGAGCGTCGAACAGGTTCTTTCCCCCTCCACCGTTCCCATTGATAGGAGTGCATGACATGAGCAAGGAAATCCAGATCACGTTTGGCGTGGACGTCGATGCCGTCGGCGGCTGGCTCGGTTCGTATGGCGGGGAGGACTCGCCCGACGACATCTCGCGCGGAATGTTCGCGGGCGAGGTCGGCTCGCTGCGGCTGCTCAAGCTGTTCCACAAATACGGCCTGAAGACCACCTGGTTCATTCCGGGCCACTCCGCCGAAACCTTTCCCGAGCAGATGAAGGCCGTGGTGGACGCGGGCCACGAAATCGGCATCCACGGCTACAGCCATGAGAACCCGATTGCCATGACGCCCGAGCAGGAAGAGGCCGTGCTGGACCGCAGCATCGAAGTCATCACGCGGCTGGCCGGCCGCGCGCCCACGGGCTACGTCGCTCCGTGGTGGGAATTCAGCCCGGTCACCAACGAGCTGCTGCTCAAGAAAGGCATCAAGTACGACCACAGCCTGATGCACAACGACTTCCACCCGTACTACGTGCGCGTGGGCGACCAGTGGACGCGCATCGACTACAGCAAGCATCCAGACACCTGGATGAAACCCCTTGTGCGCGGCAAGGAGACACGGCTGGTCGAGATCCCCGCCAACTGGTATCTGGACGACCTGCCGCCCATGATGTTCATCAAGAAGTCGCCCAACAGCCACGGTTTCGTCAACCCGCGCGACATAGAGCAGATGTGGCGCGACCAGTTCGACTGGGTCTACCGCGAGCACGACTACGCGGTCTTCCCCATCACCATCCACCCCGATGTCTCCGGCCGCCCCCAGGTGCTGCTGATGCTGGAACGCCTGATCGAGCATTTCCAGTCGCATGAGGGCGTGCGCTTCATGACGTGCGACCAGATCGCCGACGACTTCCTGCGCCGCCAGCCGCGTTGATGCCGCATCCCACCTCAGCGAGGACACCATGAATACCTCCGCCATTGCCTCCGACGCCCCAGGCGCCGGCCATCCGGCCCCGGCCGGGATCGATGCCCCCTGGACCGCGCCCACCGTGACGCGCAGACAGGTCAGCTACGCCACCTGGGTCTGCTTTTTCGCCTGGGTGTTCGCCGTCTACGACTTCATCCTCTTCGGCACCCTGCTGCCGCAGCTGGGCGAGCACTTCCAGTGGAGCGCCGAGCAGCAGGCGCGCCTGAACACCTGGGTGACGCTGGGCACGGTGATCGTGGCCTTCGGCATCGGCCCCATCGCCGACCGGCTGGGCCGGCGCAAGGGCATCATCATCGCCGTGGCGGGCGCCGCGCTGTGCTCGGGACTGACAGCGCTGGCCGGCTGGGTGATCGGCCTGTCGGCGGGCCTGGGCTTCGTGCTGCTGATCGTGGTGCGCTCGCTGGCGGGCCTGGGCTATGCCGAGCAAAGCATCAACGCCACCTACCTGAGCGAGCTGTTCTCCCTGGTCTATACCGACCCGGCCTCGCTGCGGCGGCGTGGCTTCATCTACTCGCTGGTGCAGGGCGGCTGGCCCGTGGGCGCCGTGCTCACCGCCGTGCTGGTGGCCCTGCTGTATCCGCTGGGCGAGCGCTGGTTCGGCCAGGGCGGCGGCTGGGCGCTGTCCTTCGTGTTCGCCATGTTCCCGGCCCTGGTGATCGCCGTGCTGGGCCGCCGGCTGGTAGAGACGCCCCAGTTCCTGACCGCGCGGCGCGTGGCCGATCTGCGCCGCGCCGGGCGCGAGGCAGAGGCCATGCGCCTGGCTCAGGAGCATGGCGCCAGCCCACAGCAGGAGCAGCACACCGGCCTGTCGGCCATGTTCCGCGGTGCCTCGCTGCGGCCCACGCTGTCGCTGGCCCTGGGCTTTTTCCTGAACTGGTTCGCCATCGTGATCTTCGCGGTGCTGGGCACCTCGGTGCTGGGCGGCGCCGGCGGCACGCCGGGCAAGGGCGTGGATTTCTCCAGTGCGCTGCAGGTGCTCATCATCTCCAATCTCGCGGGCTTTCTGGGCTATGTCTTCCATGGCTGGCTCGGTGACCGCATAGGCCGGCGCAACGCCGTGGCCATCGGCTGGATGCTGGGTGGCCTGGCCTTCGCGCTCATGCTGAACGCGCCCTCGGGCGACTTCTGGCGCATCGTGCCGCTGTACTCGCTGGGGCTGTTCTTCCTGATCGGCCCCTATGCAGCCGCCCTGTTCCTGATCGGCGAGAGCTTTCCCAGCCACATCCGTGCCACGGCCAGCTCCTTCGTCAACGCCATGGGCCAGGTGGGCGCCATCGCGGCAGGCTTTGGCGTGACCTGGACGCTTTCGCAGGGGGCGGACTGGGTGCAGGCGGCGCTGTACTGGGGCGCCATTCCCTGCGCGGCCTCGGGCCTGCTGATGTTTCTGGCGCCCCATGTCGATCCCGAGACCGTGAAGTGAGGCCGACATGAACCCGGACACCCCCAGCAACAAGGTGGCCCTCGTCACGGGCGCCGCCAGCGGCATCGGCCAGGCGCTGGCCGTGGCCTATGCGCAGGCAGGCATTGCCGTGGCCGGCAGCTACTACCCCCGGGATCCGCACGATCCCGGCCAGACCCTGGAACTCGTCGAACGCGCGGGCGGGCGGTGCGTCATGGAGGCGGTCGATGTGGGCGATGCCGAACAGGTCGAGCACCTGGCCCGGGTCGCCGTGGACCGCTTCGGCCGGCTGGACTTCGCCGTCGCCAATGCGGGTTTGCTGCGCCAGGCGGCCCTGGTCGAGATGAGCGATGCGCAGTGGCTGGAGGTCATCAACATCGACCTGGGCGGCGTGATGCGCACCTTCCGGGCCAGTGCGCGCCACATGGCTGCAGGCGGGGCCATGGTGGCTGTCTCCTCCATTGCAGGCGGCGTCTACGGCTGGGAGCAGCATGCCCACTATGCGGCCGCCAAGGCAGGCGTGCCCGGGCTGTGTCGTTCCGTGGCCATGGAGCTGGCACCGCGCGGCATACGCTGCAATGCCGTGATCCCCGGCCTGATCGAGACGCCGCAATCGCTGGACCCGGTCAACTCGCTGGGGCCGGATGGCCTGGCGCTGGCGGCCAGGGGCATCCCGCTGGGACGCGTGGGGCAGGCCCGCGAAATCGCCGCCCTGATCCGCTTCCTGACCAGCGACGAGGCTTCCTACATCACCGGCCAATCCATCATTGCCGACGGCGGCCTGACCGTGCGCTGGCCCAGTTGAGGACATCCGACATGAACACCTCCAAGCCCCTGGACGGCCGCCGCGCCGTCGTGACAGGCGCCGGCAGCGGCATCGGCGAGGCCATCGCCCTGGCCTATGCGCAGGCCGGCGCGCAGCTGTTGCTGGCCGACATCGATGCCGCCCGCGCCGACAGCGTGGCCCGGCGCTGCCGCGCTCTGGGCGCGCAGGCCGAGACCGTCATCGGCGACGTGGGCGACGAGTCCACGGCCCACCGCATCGTCGACCGCTGCGTGCAGGCCTTTGGCGGCATCGACATCCTGGTGAACAACGCCGGCATGCTCACCCAGTCGCGCTGCGCCGACATGTCCACCGCGATGTGGGACGAGATGCTGCGCGTGGACCTGCGCAGCGTCTTCCTGTGCGCGCGGCGCGCGGTGCCGCACATGCAGTCGCAGCGCTGGGGCCGCATCATCAACATCGCCTCGCAGCTGGGCATCAAGGGCGGCGTGGAACTGAGCCACTATGCGGCGGCCAAGGCCGGCGTGATCGGCTTCACCAAGTCGCTGGCGCTGGAAGTGGCACCCGACAATGTCCTGGTCAACGCCATTGCCCCCGGCCCCATCGCCACGCCGCTGGTCGATGGCATCAGCGCGGACTGGAAGCGCGCCAAGGAGGCCAGCCTGCCGCTGGGCCGCTTCGGCCGCGCCGACGAGGTGGCGCCCACGGCGGTGCTGCTGGCCTCCGATCCCGGTGGCAATCTGTATGTGGGGCAGACGCTGGGGCCCAACTCCGGCGATGTCATGCCGTGAAAAGAAGCACCCCCTGAGTCGCTTCGCGCCTTCCCCCTCTCTTCGGAGGGGGGCGTACGGGCAGCCGGCGACACCCTCGGTGCGGGGCGGCGCGGCCGGCATAGGCCCTTCCTCGGTGTCTCTGCTCTTTGGCTGCGCCAGTTTCGCAGGCGGCTCCATTCGCAACCGAAAGGGTTTCTGTCATGTGTGGAATGTGCGGTTTGCTGCAGGCCTCCGGCCACTGGAGCCAGGCGCCGGCCGGATCGGCCGGGCGCCGCCAGCGGCTGATTCAGATTGCGCGCGCCAACCGGCTGCTGGCGCTGTGGCGGCTGCGGCTCAGCGACTTCCATGGCCAGTCCTATGTGCTGGCCGGCCCCACGGGGGCCAGCGTGCTGATTGCCGATTTCGGCGCGCTGTGGCCCGCCGCCGAACAGATGCTGGGCCGAGCCCTGGATCCGCTGGCCATGCCGTGGCAGCCGGCGCAGGCACAAGGGCAGGCACAAGATCGGGCACAAGGGCGGGCACCAGCGCAGGAACACAGGGAGCAGGTGCCATGAGCGGCCTGACGGACCACCACGGCGAGCGGCTGCCCGTAGGCGTGCTCACGGGCTTTCTGGGCAGCGGCAAGACCACGCTGCTCAGGCAGTGGCTGCAGGACTCGCCCGCGGGCGAGACTGCGGTGCTCATCAACGAATTCGGGGCCGTGGGGCTGGACCATCTGCTGGTGGGCCGCGTAGACGCCGACACGGTGCTGCTGGACAACGGCTGCGTCTGCTGCGCCATACGCGGCGAACTCAAGGACGCTTTGTGGCGCCTGCACCAGCGCCGCCTGCGCGGCGAGCTGCCGCCTTTTCAAAGGGTGCTGATGGAGACCACGGGGCTGGCCGCGCCCGGCCCCGTGATCGCCACCCTGATCGGCGATGCGCAGCTGCGCCAGATCTTCAGGCCGGCCTTCATCTCCACCGTGGTCGATGCACTGCATGCCCCGTGGCAACAGTCCCGGCGCCCCGAATGGCTGGCCCAGGTCGCGGCGGCCGACCGGCTGTACCTGAGCAAGACCGACCTGGCCACGCCACAGCAGGCCCAGGCACAGCGCGCGCAACTGGCGCAGATCAATCCCCTGGCCAGCATCGTCACCTGCGGCCCTGGCGCAGCGGTACCGCCTGCCTGGCAAATGCAGGAATCCCATGCCCTGCAAACCGATTGGCTGGCACGCGCCATTGCCGGCACGCCGCGCGGCCGCACGGGCCAGCGCCAGGGCCAGGGCCAGGGTCTGCACGCAGGCGCCCAGGCGTTCTGCCTGGAACTTGACAGCCCGGTGGACTGGTGCGTGCTCACCCTGTGGCTGACCATGCTGCTGCACCGCCATGGCGACCGGCTGCTGCGTCTGAAGGGACTGGTGGCCGTGGCCGCGGATGGCTGGCCGCAGGGGCAGCCCACGGCGCTGCACGGCATGGGCCATCTCATGCACGCCCCCGAGCACTTGCCCGAGTGGCCGGGCGAGGACAGGCGCTCTCGCCTGGTCTTCATCACGGCCGGGCTCGATGAGCAGCAGGTCAGGGCCTCCTGGCAATCGTTCCAATCGTTCTACCGCCTCCACTCGCAGGACAATGGCAGCCAGACCCCGGCAAGCCCCTCACCCCACACTGCGTGAACCTCCACGGCAAGGACCGCAACATGCGCAAGAACGATCCCGAACTGCGTGTCCTCGGCACCTCGGTGACGCTGACCGAAGCCCTGCGCCAGCGTGCGCAGCAGGACCTGGGCATACGCATCCATTTCGAGGTGCTGGACGGCTTCGACGCCCAGCGCCAGGCCGTGATGCGCCAGGACAGCTTCGACCTGTACGACCAGTGGTTCCACAGCGTGGATTTCCTGTGGCCCACCGGCACCCTGCAGCCCATCGACACGGCGCGCCTGACCTGTTGGGACGAGGTCAACGCCCTGCCCCGCACCGGCCGCATCACGCCACAGGCGGCCTTTGGCGCGGGCTGCAATCCTGTCACGCGCCTGTATGTGCAGGCCGATGGCAGCGTCAGCGATGTGCCCAGCGCGCATATCTCCATGCTGCCGCTCACGCACAACGTCGACAGCTTTGTCTACCTGCCCGCCGCCCTGCCCGCGCTGTTCGACCAGGCCGAGGAAAGCTGGTCCTGGCTGGTCTCCCCCGCCTGCCGAGGGCGTGCTGCGCTGCAGGCCGATGCCGCCATCGGCGCGCTGGACGCGGCCCTTGCCCTGCAGGCCAGCGGCGACATGCGTTTCGGCGACATCAGCAACCTGGGGCTGGAGGAAATCGACCGGATGATGGCCGTGCTGCTGCAGCGGCAGGAGTCCGAGCAGTTCAGGGGCTTCTGGGGCAACTACGCCGATGCGGCACGGCTGATGATCGATGCAGGCGTTGCCATCCAGAGCCACTGGTCGCCGGCCATGGGCCACTACCGCGCGGCGGGACTGGACTACCGCCTGGCCTGTCCGCGCGAAGGCTACCGCGCCTGGTACGGCGGTCTGGGCATCTCCAGCCAGGCCAGGGGCGACACGCTGGACGCCGCCTACCGCTACCTGAACTGGTGGCAATCCGGCTGGCCCGGTGCCGCGATGGCGCGGCAGGGCTACTACATCTCCAACCCGCTGCGCACGCGCGAGCACCTGAGCGCCAGCGAATGGGACTACTGGTACGCCGGCCTGCCCGCCGCCGAAGACCTGCAGGGCACCGACGGCCAGCTCGTGGTCCCGCGCGGCAGCGTGCGCGACGGCGGCTCCTACGAGCAGCGCCTGGGCCGCATCGCCGTCTGGAACACCGTCATGGACGAGCACAACTACCTGGTGCGCCAGTGGGCCACGCTGCTGCGCCGTGCGCGCGCCGTATAGTCCTGCCCGATGACGGCCCCCGCTGGCGGCGGCACACGCACACGCACACGCACACGCAGATGAAGCAGGAATGAGAAGAGCCATACAAGCATCCACGCAGACTGCGCGGGACGAAGAGACCGGCGAGAGCGGCGAATCTGGCGATTCCGAGCGCCGGCTGCGCTATGAACTGATACGCCAGCGCCTGCGCCAGGCCATCGTCGAGCAGCGGGTGGCGCCCGGCCTGGTGCTGCTGGAGGGGCCCGTGGCCAAGGTCTTCGGCACCAGCCGCATTCCCGTGCGCAAGGCCTTCGAGCTGCTGCATGCCGAAGGGCTGCTGAGCACCTTCGACGGACGCGGCTACCTGGTCGCCCGGCCCGGGCAGGCCGTGCAGCCCCAGCGCCTGACACTGGACGCGCAGGCCCTGGGCCTGGAGGCGGGCCAGGCCACGATCCACATTCCATCGGAGAGCGAGCGCATCCACGACGAGCTGGAGCAGTCCATCTCCATCGCCATGATCTTCGGGCGCTTTCAGATCGATGAGAGCGCCGCCATGGACCACTTCAACGTCAACCGCGTGGCCCTGCGCGAGGTGCTGAGCCGGCTGGTAGATAGAGGGCTGGTGGAGAAAAGCACCTACGCCGCCTGGCGGGTGGCCGCGCTGACGGCACGCGCGGTGAATCAGGACTTCGAGCTGCTCGCCTTGCTGGCGCCCGCAGCGCTGCGCGAAAGCGGGCCGCGCCTGGACAGAGACATGCTCGCCAGCCTGCGCCACGGCCTGCAAGGCGCGACGGCGCCGGGTGTTCCGGACACGCAGGAAACATTGCGCCCGGAACAGCGCCTGGAACAGCGCGTGGAGCAGCACCTGCATGGCGACTTCCTGGCCCGGCATCCCAACGACAAGCTGGTGGGCATGCTGCAGCAGTGCCAGATGCCCTGGCTGATCCACAGCACCTTCTGCCGCATGTTTCCGCAATCGCCCAACCCGCCGCTGACCGAGAACTGCCGGCAGATCGTCGATGCCTTGTGGGAGGGGGAGTACGAGCGGGCCGCACAGGCGCTGCAGGACTATCTGGCCCAGGCGCGCAAGCGCGCCCAGCTTCAGCTCAAGGTGCTGGCCGTGCTGCCTGAGACGCAGCTGCCCGCCTACCTGGTGCGGCAGACCTGATCTTGTGATTGCTGCAGTCGGCTGCCGCAGGCCGGCGCGGCTGGTTGCATGTGGAACCGCTGGTTTGCCTGCCGTTCACCGGGCGTTTACGCAAGCACGGCATATTGGGCGCCCAAAGGACCGCACCGATGAACGCCTTGCGCATCAGCACCACCGTCTTCACCGAAGCCAGATTCTGGAGCCTGGTGGTTTTCTCGGTCGTTCTTCCCTGCGCCATCTACGCGGCCCTGCTGGCCAAGCGCAGCATCTCGCGCACCACGGTACTGCTGTTCGGGCTGGCCCTGGTGGCCATGGCGGGGGTGGATGTCTACCTGCTGCAAAGCCTGGCATCGGCGGCCCGGCAGACGCCGTCGCTGTCGGACAACGCCATCTTCGTCTCGGAGCTGTCCACGGCGCTGTACCTGCTGCCGGCCATGATTGGCGGGATCGGCGTGAACATGACCTCGCATGTGCTGATACAGCATCTGTTCGATGCGGAGCGCCGGTTCGACAGCAACCGCAAGAACGAGACCACCTGAGCCGGCCGGGCCCCGCCTGACGCTATCGGGCGCTATCGGACGCTATCGGGAGCAACCGGACTCGGCCCGGTTCAGCCCATCACGTCTTCGGAAAAGAGCTGCCAGCGCCCGCCCGTCTTGCGCCAGTACTGGCGCAGCGGCAGGCCTTCGGCGAAGGCCTTGCTGCTGGCGCGCAGGTTGACCACGCGGATCTCCCCCTTGGCATCTTTCCAGGAATAGATGGACATGTCCTGCAGCGTCACGCCGGGGCGGTTCAGGTAGGCGGCCAGCCGTTCCTGCGATGCGCGCGAGGCGGGCGACTGCAGCAGGTCCGGCGCGTAGAGCGCGGCCAGCTTGCGCGGGTCGGCCCCGTCCCAGGCACTCTTCCATTCCTCGACGACACGCACAAAGGCATCTGCCGCCTTCTGCTGGGCCTGGGCCTTGGGGGCCACCCACTGCAGCTTCTCGCGGATCAGCACCGGCGTCTGCCGGTCCACGGTCTGCATGAGCAAGGTGAGGTCGGGGTTGGCCAGCACCAGGCAGCCATCGCTGGCCTCGGGCGCGCGCGAGAACTGGTCGGGCGGCGAGCCATGCAGCCAGATGCCGCTGCCCGAGCGGCCCACGGCCTTGTCCCAGTCGTTGGGAAAGTTGACCGTGAGCGCACCCTTGCCATAGAACTCCGGCAGCCGGGGTCCGGGGATGTGGCGGCCCACGAAGTAGATGCCCAGCGGCGTGCGCTGGTCGCCTTCCTGCCATTTGTCCGTGCCCAGCTTGCCCACGGAGACATAGAAATCCCCCACCAGCCGCAGCCCGCCCGCCTCATGGGCGAACAGGTACAGCCGTGACTTGCTGGCGTCGATGGCAATCGCATGCCGCACCGACGCGCCCAGCATCAGGAACTCGCCGGGAACGGAGCCCGCGGGCGGCGCGCCGCTGTCGGCCTGCAGGCGGCGCTTGAGTTCGTTTTGCAGATCCTGCAGCTGGGCCTGCGTGGGACTGGCCGGGCCTTCCAGCCGCGCGACACTGCCCACGGACAGGTTGTGCCGCACCAGCACGCCCTGGCCCGGATGGCCGGGAGCGGAGGAGGCGGCGACGGGCGTGCCCGCCAGCACCTCGCCGGCACGGCCGGTCTTGAAGCGCAGCAGGTCGGCATACACCAGCTGGGCTGCGCGGAAATTGGGAACCTCGGCGGTGAGATCGCCGGCGGCCTTCAGCGCGCCGTCCAGATCCCGCTGCTCCACCTGGCGGATGATGGCCAGCAGGCGCGCCTCCGCCTGGCTTTGCTGTACGGGGGCGGCGGCCTTGGCATGGGTGGCTGCCACGGCAGCGGCACCGCCCGCCGTGGCCACCGCAGCGGCGGCCAGGGCGGGCTTGCCCGATGCCGCGCGCAGCCTGGCTGCGCCCGCCTTGCCGGAGGCAGGCTTGGAGGAGACAGGCTTGGCAGCTGCCGTTTTGGATGCCTTGGCCTTGGCCTGCCTGGCATGGGCTGCCGGGCTGAAGGACACCGCGGACAGCGCGACCAGCAGCACGGCCACCCCGGCGGCCCGCGCATGCAGGCGCAGCAGGCCGGTGGGTGGCAGTGCCAGGGGACGCGCTTTTTCAGGCATCAGGAGCCGGTTCCTTCATGGGTGATGCGCCATTGTCCCTTTTCGCGCTGCATGCGCAGGGTCTTGCGGGTAGTGGTCTTGAGCGCGCCCGATGCGTAGTACTGGCGGAACTGGGCCGTGGCCTTGTCGCCATCCACGGTCACCTTCAGGTCGCGCACATTGACGACGATGGCGGTGCGGCCAACGATGCGCTGGCGGCGCTGTTCCTTCCACTTGGCCAGGCTGCTGCCATCGGCCGGGGAGAAGTGGTCGCTGTAGGCGTCCAGGTAGCGGTCCATGTCCTGGCCGGCCCATGCGGTGGACCAGGCCTTGACGGCGGCTTCCACTTCCTGCGCGGCAGCCGATTGTGCGGCCTTCTTCTCATCGACGGCAGGCGCTGCCTTGGCAGGCTCGGCGGCGGCCACGGCGGTGGCGGCGGCTGCGGTGGCCGGAGCAGCGGCCTTGGCCGCTGCCTGCCGGGCTTCCTCGGCCGCGCGGGCCTTGTCCTGTGCGGACTGAGCTGCCTTTTCCTGCGCCAGCTTGGCCTCTGCCGCCTTGGCTTCCGCCGCCTTGGCCTGGGCCAGCTTGGCTTCTGCAGCCTTGGCCTCGGCAGCCTTGGCTTCCGCCGCCTTGGCCTGGGCGGCCTTGGCATCGGCGGCCTTCACTTCAGCGGCCTTGAATTCGGCAGCCTTGGCCTCTGCGGCCTTGGCTTCGGCGGCGCGGGTCTCGGCCAGCTTGGCGTCGGCTTCGCGGGCCTGGGCTGCCTTGGCATCGGCCACCTTGGTCGAGGCGGCCGTCGCTGTGGCCGTGGCCTGGGCCGTCTTGACCTGGGCGCCGCCCTGCTTGGGGAAGATCTGCGTGATCAGGGCCAGCTTGGGCTGGATGGCCTGGCGCGATCCGTCCAGCTGCAAGGCCTTGGCATAGGCATCGCTGGCCATGCGCGCATACAGGTCGCCCAGGTTCTCATGCGCCGTGGCGTAGCTGGGGTTGGTGCGAATGGCCTGCTCCAGCACTTCCGAGGCCTTGCGCTCCTGGCCCTCGGCAGCGTACAGCACGGCCAGGTTGTTGTAGGGCTCGGGCAGGCTGGGGTAATCACGGGTCAGCGCCGTGAAGATCTTGATGGCCTGGGCGTTCTGGCGCTGCTCCGCCGCGATCACGCCCTGCAGAAAGCGCATCTGCACATCGGCCGGGTTCTGCTTGAGGTAGGCCTCGGCCTGCTTGGCGGCCTGGGGCGCCTTGCCCTGCTCCAGCAGCCGGGAGACCTCGTCCACCGCCTCCTGCGACGCATGGGCAAACGCCCCGCACAAAGCGGCCCCCAGGCTGAAGGCGGCAATGGCCACAGGTCGGGCTATCCGCAAATAGGTACGACCCGGCACTCGCGACGGAACTCTGGACGAAATCAGCATATGGGCGCTCTCTACGCAATGAAAGTTGGAAGACGGGCCTGTTCGCTTTTGGGCTTCTTGCACACGCCGATATGCGCCTGCAGCCAAAAGCCAGCGATTTTATAGGCGAAAGCCACCTTGCCCCGCTGCATGGGTCCTTGAGACAAGGGCCATGAAACACGGCGCAAAGCCTGCTCCGAGGTAACGGAGCGGACCGGGCGGCGTTACGTAACGTGTGCCGTAACAGACCGTTGCTGAGACATTGTGATCAATAACAAAAACCATACAAATCAATATCTTAGGAAGATTCCTAGGCCATCCAGACCTGCCACCGGCACATGGCATGCATGTTGCACAAAAGGGCTCGACAGATTTCACGGCTTCCAAGCCACCGTCTGACCTTGTCGTTTCAACCCTTGTCTGGAGAGAGCAAATGACCGCCCAATCGATGCAGCCCACTGGCAACACCACCGTCAGCCCCGTGCAGTTTGCTGACCAGCAGCCCTCCACCGTTGTGCTTGCACAGCTGGGCACATCGAACACGCAGCCCGGCGCGGCTGCGGTGCTCATGCCCCGGGGCGCCGGCCCCGCCACGATGTCCCAGGTCAGCCCGGGCGTGCAGATCGTGCGCAACGGAGAAACCCTGATGGCCCAGCCCGGCAGCGCGCTGCAGGTGGGCGACAAGATCATCGTGCCCGCCGACGGCAGCGCCAAGGCGCTGTTCCAGGGCAAGGACGGCCAGACCCTGGTCGGCACCTTCGAGGGCGGCACGCAGGCCACGCTGACCCAGCGCGACGGCGACGGCGCCGGGGCCATGGTGCTGGACCTGGCCTCTGGCAACGTCCAGGTGGCACCCGCCAATGACGGCGACGCCCTGGGCCTGATCGTCACCAAGGAAAGCGCCGCGGCCGCAGCCGGTGGCTCCGTGCTCAGCGACTTCCTGCTGGCCGGCCTGATCGGCGCGGGCGGCGTAGGCCTGATCGCAGCAGCCAACAGCAGCGACGACGATCCGGCGCCCCCGCTCCCGACCGACCCCACCAACCCGACGAATCCGACGGATCCCACGAATCCGACAAACCCCACCAATCCGACGGACCCCACGAATCCGACCAATCCCACGAACCCGACAAATCCGACCAATCCTACGAATCCGACCAATCCCACGGATCCTACGAACCCGACCAACCCCACCAATCCAACAAACCCAACGAACCCGACCAATCCGACCAACCCCACGGATCCCACGAATCCGACCAATCCCACGAACCCGACAAATCCGACCAATCCTACGAATCCGACCAATCCCACGGATCCCACGAACCCAACCAACCC
>NZ_BCZP01000004.1 GCF_001598795.1 Delftia acidovorans NBRC 14950
TGCCGGGCCGAGACCCGGCCTCGAAAAACAACCACCCGGCAGGGGCAAAAGATTGCACCTAAGCCAAAAGCAATCGAGGCACAAACAAGGTGGGCGGGAGTCAAGACCATGTGCAAGGCATGCGGACGCCCTCACGGGCAGCCCCATCCCGCTCCAAACCCAAAGACAGCCAGGCCCCCAAAAGCCCCAGCCATCAAACCCCGGTCAAGGATGGCAGCTCCCGCATCACTTCAGCAAATCACTTCAGAAAAACAGCACCCTCACCCAAGGCGCCACCACCACATTCAACGCCCCCGCAATCATCATCACCAACGAAGCAACCACCGCCTGCACATCCCCAAACTGCCGCGCCTTCGCCACCCCGCTGCCATGCGCGGCACCACCCAGAATGGCGCCCGCAGCCAGCTTGCTGCGCACGTGCGGCAGCAGCCGCAGGATGGTCTCGCCCATGAGCATTCCGCTGACGCCCGTGAGCAGCACGAACAGCGCGGCCAGGTCGGTGGGCCCGCCCAGCACGCGCTCGGCCTCGATGGCGAAGGGGGTGGTCACCGAGCGCACGGCCAGGCCCTTTTGCAGGTCCACGGGCAGTCCGAAGGCCTGTGCGAACCAGATGGTGGTGGCAATGGACACGCCACTGGCCACGAGCACGCCGGTGGCGATCGACATCCAGTGCTTGCGCAGCAAGTGGCGGTTTTCGTGCAGGGGCAGCGCAAAGGCCACCGTGGTGGGGCCCAGCAGCCAGACCAGCCAGTGCGTCTGGGCGATGTACTGCGGGTAGCGCACATGGGTCAGCAGCGCCAGCGCGATCAGCACCATGGGCGTGGCGACGATGGGCATGAGCAGCGGATGCGGATGGCGGCGGTACACGCGCTTGTTGGCCGCATAGCAGGCCAGCGTGGCCAGCAGCGACAGCAGACCGATGGCCTGGTCGGACATGGCGTTCATTCCTGCTCCCTGTGCAGCCCGGCGCGCGTGGAGCGGCGCCGGGCCAGCCACAGCTCCAGTCGGTAGACGCGGTCCACGGCCAGCGCCGTGGCGGCCATCACGCAGGCCGTGCTGGCCACGATGACGCCCAGGATGCGCAGGCCCTGGTGCTGAATCAGGTCGGTGTATTCGGTGACGACCAGCATGGCGGGCACGAAGAACAGCAGCATCTCGGCCAGCAGCCAGTTGGTGCCGCCCTGCAGCCAGCGCGCCTTGACCAGCCCGCTGAACAGGCCCGTGGCCAGCAGCGCAAAGCCGATCAGCCCGGCCGGCATGCCCCAGCCGAAATGCGCGCGCACGGCCTCCATGGCCACCCACAGCGCACTGAGCAGCCCCACCTGCAGCACGCCGCGCAGCAGCGGCCAGCAGCGGTGCAGCAGACCCTGAAACACCTGCGGCCGCAGGACGGGCATGGCGGAAATCTTTGACATGGGGCAATCCTAGGGTTTGCACTCAGATTCGTAAAATGAATAATCTCCATTTTTCCCATGCACAAAAGGAATCCTCATGGACCTGCGCGCGCTGCGCTACTTTGTTGAGGTGGTGCGCTGCAACAGCTTCACGCGTGCGGCCGAGGCGCTGCATGTGACCCAGCCCACCATCAGCAAGATGGTGCGGGCGCTGGAGGAGGAGCTGGGCGGCCCGCTGCTGCTGCGCGAGGGGCGCGGTGTGCAACTGACCGACGCAGGCCAGGTGGTCCATGCGCGCGGCCTGCAGGTGCTGGAGCAGTCACGCCAGCTGCTGCAGGAGGTGGCCGAGGTGGATGGCATTGCGCGCGGCAGCCTGAGCGTGGGCATCATGCCCACAGCCGGGCACTACATGGCGCCCGTGATCGCGCGCTTTCAGCAACTGCATCCGGGTGTGGAACTGCATGTGCAGGAGCAGGGCGCACGCGCCCAGCGCCAGCTGCTGCTGGACGGCAAGCTGGACATGGCGCTGGGCCTGCACGGCGCGGGCGAGGCGGGTGGCGACCTGGCCGGAGAGGGCCTGGAGTACTGCACCATCGCCCACCAGAAGACACGCGTGGCCTTTGCCGCGCACGAGGTGCCCGACCCGAACGCACCCGTGCACTGGAGCGAGCTGGCCCGGCGGCCCTTTGTGTTCTACACCTCGGACTTCGCCCTGCACCAGGCCGTGCTGGAGCATTGCGCGGCGGCAGGCTTCAGCCCACAGGTGCGGCTGCAGACACGCTACTGGGACTTCATCGGCGACCTGGTGGCAGAAGGCGTGGGCGTGGCCGTGATGTTCGAGCACGTGATCGCGCGGTTCGACCCCCGGCGCGTGTCCAGCCGCCCGCTGGTGGGGCCTGAACTGCACTGGGACGTGGTGCAGCTGTGGCGCAGCGGCTATCTGACGCGCGCGGCGAGGGCCTGGCTGGAGTGCGTGCGTGCGGTCTATCCCGACGACAATCGCTGAGTCCATGCAACCCAGAAAACGCCCACCCTTGCGCCCTTTTGCAGGCCCGGCCCTGCGCGCCCGACCCGCCTTCGCCGACCGGCCCGACACCGGCCCCTCACGCCTGCTGTGCTTCAACAAGCCCTACGGCGTACTCAGCCAGTTCACCCCCGAGGGCCGCTGGCGTGGCCTCAAGGAATACATCGACGTGCCGGGCGTGCATGCGGCAGGCCGGCTTGACGCCGACAGCGAAGGATTGCTGCTGCTGACCAATGACGGCCCGCTGCAGGCGCGCATCGCCGATCCGCGCTTCAAGATGGAGAAGACCTACTGGGTACAGGTCGAGGGCCTGCCCGACGAGGCCGCGCTGCAGGCCCTGCGCCAGGGCGTGCAGCTCAACGACGGCATGACGCTGCCCGCGCAGGCGCGCCGGCTGGAGCCGCCGCCCGTGCTGTGGCAGCGCGACCCGCCCATCCGCGTGCGCCAGAACATTCCCGACTGCTGGATCGAACTGGTCATCCGCGAAGGCCGCAACCGCCAGGTGCGCCGCATGACGGCGGCCATTGGCCACCCCACGCTGCGGCTGGTGCGCGCAGCCATCGGGCCCTACACGCTGGACGGCCTGGAGCCCGGCCAGTGGAAGGACGTGGAGCCCGCCTAGGGCTCCGGATTGTCGGGAAGTGCCACAGCCTGCCAGCGCTGCAGGCCGAGCCACGGATGAAAGCGCCGCGCCTCGCCCACCTCCACGCGCTCGACGCTGCCGGCCAGCAGCGGCCACAGGCGCTGCAATTGCGCCGAGCGCTGCTGCGTGCAGCGCCGCGCGCGGGCCAGCAGCTCGCTGCCCTGGCCCAGCAGGCGCGACAGCTCGCGCAGGCGCGGTGGCGGCAGGCATTGGGCGCTGGCCAGCATCAGCCAGGACGGTGCCTGGCCCGCCTGGGCGGGGCCGCTGGCGGCGAACTGCTCCAGCAAAGCGACATGGGCACTGAGCAGGGGCGCGGGTGGCTTCTCGGCCAGCATGATCTCCAGCAGCCTGCCATCGATGCGCCAGCGGGCGGGCACCACGGCATGCTCGACCGAGTTGCCGAAGCGCGTGGACTGGCGATGGCGGACGGCACGGCTGCCCTGCTCCAGCAAGGGCTGCAGCAGCTCGGCCAGGGCCTGCTCGCGCTGCGCCGTGGGCGCTTCGGCCAGCGTGATGCGCAGCGGCACGGCCTCGTAGCCGCGCAGCTGGTCGCGCCAGGCCATCCAGCCCGCCGTGTCGGGGCCGCCCAGCAGCAGGGCGAGGAAGGCGCCCAGGCCGGCCAGGGCCGATCCGGTCCACCAGGACACCTGCACAGGCTGCCGCCCGGCGATCAGCCAGCCCGTCAACCAGACCAGCGCCCCGGCGCAGGTGGCCGCCAGCAGGCCCATGCCGAAGGCGAGGAAGGGCGCGCCATCGAGCCGGTCGGGCAGCAGCACCAGCATGGCCACGCAGGCCGCGCCGGCGCACAGCGCAACGGCCCACCAGCCCGCCACGGGCAGGGTGCGCGCGGTGCGTCCCGTGAGACCCGTACGGCCGGCCAGTGCCAGCAGCAGCAGGGCCACCACCGCGCCAGCGGTCAGCGCAATGAACAAGGGCGCAAACACCCACAGCGCCAGCAGCCCGAGGACCGCCGATACCGCAAGCGACAGCGCCAGCATGATCAGGCCTTCTTGAGGAACTCCGACTTGAGCAGCATGGAGCCCAGTTCGGTCTTGCAGTCCACGTTGTGGCCGTCGGCGCCATCGACCAGGCGGATGCCCTTGATCTTGCTGCCCTTCTTGAGCACGGTGGACGATCCCTTGACCTTGAGGTCCTTGACCAGGATCACGGCGTCGCCGTCGGCCAGCGCATTGCCGTTGGCGTCGCGCACGATGCCGTCGCCAGCGGCGGCTTCGCCGGACTCTTCTTCGGCCTGCATGGGCCATTCGAAGGCGCAGTCGGGGCAGATGTAGCTGGTGGCGTCGGGATAGGTGTTTTCAAGGCCGCACTGGGGGCAGGCGGGAGTGGTCTGGGGCATGGGATGGACAGATTCGGTGAAGACAAAGGGGCGCGGCGGGCGCGCCGTACCTGGCGATTGTCGCCCCTGCCCCCGCAGGCATGCCCCGGCAAACCCGAGCGGCCTGCTACGCTGCGCGCCACTCTTTGCTTTTTCCCCATGGATACGCTGACCCCCTTGCGCGCCTTCCGGCGCATCGTAGAACTGGGCTCCATCGCCAAGGCGGCCGACGCGCTGGACCTGTCCTCGGCCGCGCTGAGCAAGCAGCTGCGCGCGCTCGAAGCCCATCTGGGCGCCGTGCTGCTGCAGCGCACCACGCGCCGCATGAGCCTGACCGACACGGGCCAGGCCTACTACGCAGAGTGCTGCAGGCTGCTTGATGAATTCGATGCGCTGGAGCAGTCGGTGCGCGCACAGTCGCAGCAGGTGGCCGGCCGGCTGCGCGTGAATGCGCCGCTGTCGTTTGCGCTGAGCACGCTGGCACCGCTGCTGGCGCGCTTCATGCAGCGCCATCCGCAGCTGCAGATCGACCTGTCCATGGAAGACCGGTTGGTGGATGCGGTGGGCCAGGGCTTCGATGTGTCCATCCGCCTGAGCGCGGAGCTGGCGGACTCCTCGCTGATCGCGCGGCGCCTGGCCTCGCTGTCGCAGATGCTGTGCGCGGCCCCTTCCTATCTGCAGGCGCATGGCCGCCCGGCCAGTGCCGCCGCGCTGCGCGGCCATGCGCTGCTGAACTACAGCCTGGCGCATGCGCCCCGCGAAGCGGGCGAGAGTTCCCAGGCGCCGTCCGAGGCGCGCGCCAACGTCAACAACAGCCTGATGCTGCGCGACCTGCTGGTGGCGGGCCTGGGCATTGGCGCCCTGCCCTCGTTCCTGGCGCGGCCGGCGATTGCGGCAGGCCAGCTGGTCGCACTGGACCTTGCGGACCAGGCCGCGCAGGCCCGCCATGTCTACGCGGTCTATCCCACGCAGCGCCACCTGCTGCCCAAGGTGCGCGCCTTCGTGGACTTTCTGGCCGAGGAGCTGCCTGCCGCCATGGGCGAGGATTGTTGACGCCGCGTTAAGAGTTCCTCAAGCGCGCGCCCCTTTTTCGCGCCGGGCCTGCGGCCTACGCTTGCCGTCCATCACAGCCATGAAGGACACAAGCATGACGCAATGCAATGATTTTTCCTGCGCCCTGCCCGCGCAGGATGCGGCGCCCCCCTCGCCGCAGCAGGCCCTGCAGGCGGCGCCTGCTGCGGCGCCCGCGGTCGCCCCCGCCATCGACTTCTTCCATGACGTGGTCTGCGGCTGGTGCTACGTGATGTCGCCACGCCTGCGCCAGGTGGCGCGCGAGCTGGGCCTGCGCGTGCGCCACCGCAGCTTCGTGCTGCAGGCCTCGCGCGCCGAGATGGTGGCGGCCTTCGGCTCCATGGAGCGCGCCAAGCAGGTCATCCTGGAGCACTGGCAGGCCTGCGCGGAGCATGACGACGAGGACCGCATCGACATCGAGGGCATGCGCCGCGAGGCCTTCGAGTACCCCAGCGGCATGGCCGGCGCACTGGCCTGCCAGGCGGCCCAGATCCTGGGCGGCGATGACGCGCACTGGGATCTGTTCGACGCCATCCAGCACGCCCACATGAGCGAGCACCGCAACATCGGCGACGCCGAAGTGCTGCTGGACATCGCCACGCGCACGGGCTTCGAGCGCAATGCCTTCGCGGGCTGCATGGAAGGCGCCCAGGCGCTGGAGCAGGTGCGCCAGGACCGCGCGCTGGCGCAGCGCATGGGCCTGCGCTCCATTCCCACGCTGATCGCGCCGCGCCTGCCGCCGCTGCAGACCCAGTCGCTGGCTGCGCTGCGCGAACGCCTGCACTTCCTGGCGGCCTGAGCGCCCCCGTCTTTGCTTTTTTCATCGGCGTTTTTCCGCCTTCCCTCGCGCGCGGCATGCGCGCCCTTTTTCAGCAGACCAAGGACTTTTCCATGACTCTCCAACGCTTCGCTCGCCGCATGGCGCTGCACTCTCTCGTGATCGCCCTGGCCGCCGCCTTCGCGGGCACCGCGGCCCAGGCCCATGGCGGCCACGAGCCCCCGGCCGGCGCACGCCAGGACGTGGGCACCAGCCCCTGGGGGCCTGCCGACGAGATCGGCCGCCTGAACCTGATCACGCCGGCCTCGCGCGCGGCCATCCTGCAGCGCATCACGGGCGGGCAGGTCTATGACCTGGCCACCGAGTACTACGTGGGCATGCCCAGCTGGCAGGACGCGGGCGATCCGCACTACCAGTTCTGGATGACGCACACGCCGCGCGGCACCGTGGTGGACGATCCCATGAACGTGGGCAAGGACATGAACGCCACGCGCAGCTACACGGGCACGGCGTTTTCCATGTACAGCCACACGGGCACGCACATCGATGCGCTCAACCACTTCGGCATCCGCGGCAGGATCTGGAACGGCTTCAGCGCCGACCAGCATCTGGGCGACCGGGGCTGGCAGCGCACGGGCATAGAGAAATTCCCGCCGCTGGTGGCGCGCGGCGTGCTGATCGACGTGGCGGCCGCCAAGGGCCTGGAGATGCTGCCCGACCAGTACCGCATCACGCGCCAGGACCTCAAGGATGCGCTGGCACGCCAGAAGGTGACGCTGCAGGAGGGCGACATCGTGCTGGTGCGCACGGGCCGCATGAAGCTGTACGGCCAGCCCCAGGCCTACATGGCCAAGCCGCCGGGCCTGGGCCTGGATGCCGCGCGCTTTCTGGTGGAGGAAGGCGGCGCCATGATCGTGGGCGCCGACAACCTGAGCCTGGAGACGTTCCCGTCCGAGGTGGACGACGACTACGTACCGCTGCACAGCTACCTGCTGGCGCAAAAGGGCGTGCCCATCATGGAACTGGTGGCGCTGGACGATCTGTCGCGCGACAAGGTCTACGAGTTCGCCTTCATCGGCGGCCCGCTCAAGATCCGCGGCGGCGACGCCGCGCCGCTGCGGCCCATCGCCATTCCTGTGCGCTGAGCGGGGCAAGACGAGATTTCTTGAGCTTGACCTCGAAACTCCCGCGCCCCCAAGGCGAGGGACACCGAGCAAGGGCCTACGCCGGCCGCGCCGCCCCGCAGCAAGGGTGTCGCCGGCTGCCCGTACGCCCCCCTCCGAAGAGAGGGGGAAGGCGCGAAGCGACTCAGGGGGTGATCACAGACTCGTGCCCATTTTGCTGAGGAAGCGCTCGCAGGCGTCGAGCTGGGCCAGCTCGACGAACTCGTCGGGCTTGTGCGCCTGCTCGATGGAGCCGGGGCCGCAGACCACGGTGGGAATGCCGGCGTTGTGGAACAGGCCGGCCTCGGTGCCGTAGGCCACCTTGCGCTTTTCCTGGTCGGCGGTCAGCGCGCGCACCAGCTGGGTGATGGCGGCCTCCTCCGAGGCTTCCAGCGCGGGCGCGCTGGCGCCGGTCTCGATCTCGATGCGCGCGTCGGCGAACTCGGCGCGCATGCGCGGCAGCAGTTCGTCGCGCACATAGGACTCGACCTGGGCCTGGATGCCATCCACCGACATGCCGGGCAGGTTGCGGAATTCATAGGCGAATTCGCACAGCTCGGGGATGGTGTTGACCGCGATGCCACCCTGGATCTGGTTGGTGGTCATGGTGGTGAAGGGCACGTCGAAGAATTCGTCGTAGGGGCCATGCGCCTTGAAGTGGTCGGCGATGTCCCGGATGCGACAGATCAACCGCGCCGCATACTCGATGGCATTGCTGCCGCGCGGCGTGAGCGACGAATGCGCGGCCTTGCCGTGCACGCGGCAGCGGTAGAGGTTGATGCCCTTGTGCGCCACCACCACCTGCATGCTGGTGGGCTCGCCGACCACGCAGCCGTCGAAGCGCGCGCCCTCGGCCTTGAGCTGGTTGATCATCACGGGCGCGCCCGCGCAGCCGATTTCCTCGTCGTACGAGAAGGCCAGGTGCACGGGCCTGGCGCGCTGCGTGGCCAGGAATTCGGGCACCAGCGCCAGCGAGGCGGCGATGAAGCCCTTCATGTCGCAGCTGCCGCGGCCATACAGGCGCCCGCCCTTTTCGGTGAGCGCAAAGGGGTTGGTGCTCCACTGCTGGCCATCGACCGGAACCACGTCGGTATGGCCGGACAGCACGATGCCACCCTGCGTTTCGCCGTTGTGGGCCGGCAAAGTGGCGAAGAGATTGGCCTTGGCGCCGTCCGGAGAGTGGAACAATCGGGCACTCACGCCCAGCGTGGCCAACTCATCGCGTACACACTCGATCAGCGCCAGGTTGGAGTTGCGGCTGGTGGTGTCGAATGCGACCAGTGTTTCCAGCCAGTCGCGGGTGTTTTTCCAGGTAGTCATGTAGTTCCATCTGCGCCATGGCCTGCGCCGCCCTTCGTGGACGACGCAGGCCATGGCATAGGCATTGCATATGGCGAAGCAGTGTACGCCCGGGTTGCGGCCCGGGCAGGCACGCCGACCCATGCCCCGGGCGTGACTGCCGTCTTTTCAATCCCTTTTCGGAAATGGACCCTGCTTTGACCAAGCAAACCGTCTCGACCCGCAACATCGTGGCTGCCGTCATCGGCAACGCGCTGGAGTGGTATGACTTCCTGGTGTTCGCCTTCATGACACCCATCGTCGCCAAGCTGTTCTTCCCCAGCAATCCCGACAATCCGGACGACAACATCAACCGCATCCTGATGACCACGGCCGTGTTCGGCGTGGGCTTTTTCATGCGGCCCGTGGGCGGCATCCTGCTGGGCCTGTACGGGGACCGCAAGGGCCGCAAGGCGGCCATGGTGATGGTGACGGGCCTGATGGCCGTGGCGATCGCGCTGATCACGCTGGCGCCCACCTATGCGGCGGTGGGCATCCTGGCGCCGCTGTTCATCGTGCTGGCACGGCTGCTGCAGGGCTTTGCGGCCGGCGGCGAGTTCGGCACGTCCACGGCACTGCTGATCGAGCTGGCACCGCCCGGCAAGCGCGGCTTCTATGGTTCCTGGCAGATGGCCGGCCAGATGCTGGCCCTGCTGATCGGCGCGGCCACGGGCACGCTGATCACCGAGATCTTCACCGAGGAGGAACTGATGGCCTGGGCCTGGCGCGTGCCCTTCGCCGTGGGCCTGCTGATCGTTCCCGTGGCGCTGTACATCCGCCGCCATGTGGAGGAGCCCGAGGTCTTCAAGGAAATGCAGGCCGCTCAGGCCAGCGGCAAGGCGCGCCAGATCGGCATCATGGAGATGCTGCGCACGCATGCGCGCGAGACGCTGGTGGGCATGGGCCTGGTGGTCACGGCCACGGTGTCCATCTACATCACCTTCACCTATCTGGTGACCTATGCCACGGTGACGCTGAAGCTGCCCATGCGCGATGCCTTCATGGTGCAGATGGCCGGCGCCGCGCTGATGGTGGTGATCATGCCGTTCTTCGGCGCCCTGTCGGACCGCGTGGGCCGCCGCATGCTGACCATCGGCTCGCTGATCGGCTACCTGGTGGTGCTCTACCCGCTGTATGCCTGGCTGACCGACGGCCCCACGGTGCAGAAGCTGCTGATCACCCAGCTGGTGGTCTGCGTGTTCGTGGCCGTGTTCTTCGGCGTGTTCAGCACGGTGATGGCCGAGCTGTTCCCGCCCCAGGTGCGTTCGGCCGGCATGTCCATGGCCTACAACGTGGCGGTGATGATCTTCGGCGGCTTCGCGCAGTTCATCGTGACCTGGCTGATCCGCTCCACGGGCTCGCCCATGGCGCCGGCCTTCTATGTGATGTTCGGCGTGACGCTGGGCCTGTTCGCGGCCTTCTTCATCAAGGACCGCGCGATGGAGCGCAACCTGCGCTGATCCCGGTGCGGTGCGCAAGGCACCGCGCCCGCGCATGCCGCGCATGCCCCGCCACGGGGCCTGCGCCCCGCACGCGCACCCGCCTGCGCACCATGCGCGGGCATGACGGCCACCCGCCCTGCACCACGGCGGGGAGGCCCGCCCGCATCGGCGGATTTCATGCAGAAAAAGTCAGGGCTGATGCTCTCTGGAGTGCCGCAAATCTGCAGGGAATACCCTCTGCTGGCACGCGTTTCGCTTGTCTACATTCTTGCATGCAAGTTGTAAATCCACTTGCATACAAGATTCCACAACTTGCGAAAGACGACTATGCGCCGCTTTGCCAGATCACTGTTCGGACAGGTGGTGATCGCACTCATCCTGGGTGTGCTCGCCGGAATATTGGCCCCTGAATGGGCCGTGAAGCTCAAGCCCCTGGGCGATGGCTTCATCAAGCTCATCAAGATGATCATTCCCGTGCTGGTGTTCTGCGTGGTGGTGCACGGCATCGCGGGCGCAGGCGACCTCAAGCGCGTGGGCCGGGTCGGCGTCAAGTCGCTGATCTACTTCGAGGTGCTGACCACCATCGCCCTGGTGCTGGGCCTGGTGCTGGCCTTCGTGTTCCAGCCCGGCGCGGGCATGAACGTGGACCCGAGCAAGCTCGACGCCTCGGCCATGAGCGCCTATGCCAGCAACGCCGACAAGCTGACCAGCGGCGGCACGGTGGACTTCCTGATGAAGCTCATCCCCACCACCGTGGTGCAGGCCTTTGCCACGGGCGACGTGCTGCAGGTGCTGCTGTTCGCCGTGCTGTTCGGCTGCGCGCTGACCATGCTGGGCGAGCGCGGCGCGCCCGTGCATGCGCTGATCGACACGCTGTCGAACGTGCTGTTCAAGATCATGGGCATCCTCATCAAGCTGGCCCCGCTGGGCGTGCTGGGTGCGATCTCGTTCACCGTGGGCCAGTACGGCATCGGCTCGCTCAAGCAGCTGGGCATGCTGGTGCTGCTGTTCTACGTGGCCGTGATCTTCTTCGTCTTCGTGGTGCTGGGCCTGGTGATGCGCTTTTCGGGCTTCAGCCTGATCAAGCTGCTGCGCTACCTGCGCGAGGAGCTGATGGTGGTCTTCGCCACCACCTCCTCGGACAGCGTGCTGCCCCAGATCATGGCCAAGCTGCGCAACATGGGCGTGCGCGACTCCACCGTGGGCCTGGTGATTCCCACGGGCTACTCGTTCAACCTGGACGCCTTCTCCATCTACATCACGCTGGCGGCCGTGTTCATCGCCCAGGCCACGAACACGCCCATCGGCATGGCCGACCTGCTGACCATCCTGGCGATTGCGCTGGTGACCTCCAAGGGCGCCCACGGCGTGCCGGGCTCGGCCATCGTGGTGCTGGCGGCCACGCTGCATGCGATTCCGGCCATCCCCGCCATCGGCCTGGTGCTGGTGCTGTCGGTGGACTGGTTCATGGGCATTGCCCGCGCGCTGGGCAACCTGATCGGCAACTGCGTGGCCACCGTGGCCATCGCCGCCTGGGAAGGTGACATCGACCGCGAGCGCGCCCATGCCGTGCTCGACGGCCTGGCCGACAATCAGGGGCCCGACGCCGAGCCCTCCGGCGCCGCCGCCGTCCCCGCAACCGTGACTCCTGCCCACCCTGCAACGCAATGACACCTGTAAGCCCCCAGCACATCGCCGAGCGCGTCGTCGAAGCCATCCTGGCCCAGAAACTGGCGCCCGGCGAACGGCTGGGGGAGCAGGAGCTGGCCGACAACTTCGCGGTCAGCCGCACCATGGTGCGCGAGGCGCTGATGCAACTGCAGGCGCGCGGCTTCGTGCAGGTGCAGCCCCGGCGCGGCTGGTACGTGGTCCAGCCCTCGGCCGAGGAGGCGCAGGACGCCTTCGCGGCGCGCCGCATCATCGAGACCGGCATCCTGGGCGAGGCCGGCCGCCCCCTGCAAAGCGTGATCGGCCAGCTGCGCCGCCACATCGCCCAGGAGCAGGAAGCCATTGCCGGCGCCGACGCGGCCACGCGCGCCTTCCTGCTGGCCGACTTCCATGTCTGCCTGGCCGAGCAGATGGGCCACCGCCTGCTGGCGCTCACCCTGCGCGACCTCACGGCTCGCACCACGCTGGCGGCCACATTGTTCCAGTCCACGCACAGCGCCAGCCAGTCCTGCGCCGAGCACGAACGCATCGTCGAGGCGCTGGAGCGCGGCGACACCGAGGGCGCCAAGGCCCTGCTGCTGGAGCACATCGGCACGGTGGAACGCTCGCTGGAGATCCGCCCGCCCGAGGCGCCCGACGCCAGCGACCGCCTGCGCGCCACGCTGGCGCCCCTGTTCGGGGGATAACCCTGTGTCGGAGGGTCGGCAAATTTCCACCGACCGTCGCTAAAACGCCAATCTGGGCCATACGGTACGCACTGTCATGGTGCCGACACGGCTGACTGCATACGCTGCTGAGTTGGCGCATTGCGCGCCGTTCATCAACCCACCACTGCTCGGATATGACCCAACGTCCTATGTCCTTTTCCCGCACTCCCCTGCTCGCGTCCCTGTGCGCGGCTGCAGTCCTCACGGCCTGCGGCGGCGACGGCGGCTCGTTCTACCTCACGCTCGACGGAAAGCAGCCCCAGGTGATCGCCCACCGCGGCTTCTCGGGCAAGTTCCCGGAGCAGACGCGCATGGCCTACGAGGCCGCCGCCGACGCGGGCGCGGACATGCTCGAACTCGACATGCACATGACGAAGGACTGCCAGCTGGTCGCCCGCCACAACGCCTGGCTCAGCGACAGCACCAACGTGGCCGACGTGGCCAAGACCAATGCCGAAGTGGCACGCCGCCAGCGCACCACGGCCGGCGTGCTGGTCAACGTGAAGTACCCCGCCGTGCCTGCCAACGGCCCCTCGCAATACCTGAGCGACCAGCTGGACGCCAACGATCCCAAGTCCGTGCTCAAGGCCCTGGTGGTCGATGGCGAGGACCACCGCAACGACTGGTCCATCAGCGACTTCACGCTGCAGGAGCTGCGCAGCTGGCTGACCGGCACCATCCTGGACAACCGCAGCGAGCGCCCCACCGAGTGGAACGGCAAGCTGCCCCTGATCAGCGCCCAGGACGTGCTGGACATCGCCGCCGCCAAGGGCAAGGCCCTGGGCCGCACCATCCCCGTCTACGCCGAGACCAAGAACCCCTACTGGAACAACCAGCAGGCGATCGCCAACGGCTGCGGCGCACCCGGCTCGCGCCCCTTCGAAGATGCGGTGATCAAGCTGCTGGACCAGAACAAGCTCAACGCCAAGGACTCGGCCATCTACATCCAGAGCTTCGACCCGGCCAGCCTCAAGTACCTGCGCCAGGCCGGCATGAAGGCCAAGGGCGTGCAGCTGATCGACGGCAACGACTTCAGCCTGCGCGACGGCTCCATGGTCTACATCACCAACGATGAGTGGACCTTCATCAGCGGCCGCCCCTACAGCTGGACCCTGGCCGGCGACGCCCGCACCTTCGCCGCCATGCTCACGCCCGCAGGCCTGGCCGACATCAAGACCTATGCCGACGGCATCGGCCCCTGGAAGCCCCAGGTCCTGGCCCACTCCGTCGTGCCCTACAAGGACGGCGCCGGCCTCAAGGACGTGAACACCGTCAAGGACACGGGCCTGATCCGCGACGCCCACAAGGCCGGCCTGATCGTGCACAGCTTCACCTTCCGCAACGAGCCGGGCCGCTTGGCCGGCCTGTACAAGGGCGATCCCGTGCAGGAATACCTGACCTACTACCGCCTGGGCATCGACGGCGTGTTCACCGACTTCACGGACACGGCCGTGGCGGCGCGCAAGGCGTACAACAAGGAAATCGGGCTCTGATCGAGCGCTGAATGCCGCTGCGGCGGCGTCCATGAAAAAGCCAGGGCATGCCCTGGCTTTTTTCTTGCAACGCGCGGCACCAGTCCGCGCGGACAAACGTTCTCACCCCAGATTCGGCGCCAGCAACCGGCGCAGTTCCTCGATGTCCATGCCCCGGCGCGCGGCCATGTCGGCCAGTTGGTCCTCGCCGATCTCGCCGACGTTGAAGTAGACGGCGTCGGGGTGGCCGATGTAGAAGCCGCTGACGCTGGAGGCCGGGTTCATGGCCAGGCTTTCGGTCAGGCTCATGCCGATCTCGTCGGCCTTGAGCACGGCGAACAGGTCGGTCTTGGCGCTGTGGTCGGGGCAGGCCGGGTAGCCGGGCGCGGGGCGCACGCCCTTGTACTGTTCCTTGATCAGCGCTTCGTTGCTGAGGTCCTCGTCGGGCGCATAGCCCCACAGGTCCTTGCGCACGCGCTGGTGCAGGCATTCGGCGAAGGCCTCGGCCAGGCGGTCGGCCAGGGCCTTGAACATGATGCCGGAGTAGTCGTCCAGCGCGTCTTCGAACTCCTTGTCCTTCTTCTCGGCGCCGATGCCGGCCGTGACGGCGAACAGGCCCGCGTAGTCCTGGATGCCCGATTCCTTGGTGGCCACGAAGTCGGACAGGCAGCGGCTGGGGCGCATCACGGGCTGGCCATCCGGGCCTTCCACCATCTGCTTTTCGGTCTGCTGGCGCATGCCGTACCAGGTCATCAGCACCTGGCTACGGGACTCGTCGGCGTAGAACTCGATGTCATCGCCCACGCGGTTGGCCGGGAACAGGCCGATGGCGCCATTGGCCTGCAGCCAGCGGCCTTCGATGATCTTCCTGAGCATGGCCTGGCCGTCGGCCAGCACCTTGCGCGCCTCAACGCCGACGATCTCGTCGTCGAGGATGGCCGGATAGGGGCCGGCCAGGTCCCAGGTCTGGAAGAACGGGCCCCAGTCGATGTATTCGGCGATCTCGGCCAGGTCGAAGTTGCGGAACACGCGCCGGCCCAGGGCGCGCGGCGCCACGGGGGCCTGGGAGAAGTCCACGGGCGTGGCGTTGGCGCGGGCCTTTGCCAGAGGCCACAGCGGTGTCTTCTTCTTGTTGGCGTGCTGGGTGCGGACCTTGTCGTAGTCGGCCTGGATCTCGGCCAGGTAGTTGCCCTTGTTCTCGCCCAGCAGGCTCTGGGCCACGCTGACGCTGCGCGAGGCATCGGGCACGTAGACCACGGGGCCTTCGTACTTGGGCGCGATCTTGACGGCGGTGTGCACGCGCGAGCAGGTGGCGCCGCCGATCAGCAGCGGAATCTTCTTGATGCGGAAGTAGTCGTCCTTGTGCATCTCGCCGGCGACGTATTGCATCTCTTCGAGGCTGGGCGTGATCAGGCCCGACAGGCCGATGATGTCCGCGCCCTCGGCCTTGGCCCGGGCCAGGATCTCATGGCAGGGCACCATCACGCCCATGTTGATGACCTCGAAGTTGTTGCACTGCAGGACCACGGTGACGATGTTCTTGCCGATGTCGTGCACATCGCCCTTGACGGTGGCGATGACGATCTTGCCCTTGCTGGACACGTCCAGGCCCGCCGCTTCCTGCTGGCGCTTTTCCTCTTCGATGTAGGGCACGAGGTGGGCCACGGCCTGCTTCATCACGCGCGCCGACTTGACCACCTGGGGCAGGAACATCTTGCCGGCGCCGAACAGGTCGCCCACGATGTTCATGCCGTCCATGAGCGGGCCTTCGATCACGTGCAGCGGGCGGCCGCCGCCCTGCACCACGATCTGCTGGTAGGCCTCTTCGGTGTCGGCGACGATGAAGTCGGTGATGCCGTGCACCAGGGCGTGCGACAGGCGCTCGCCCACGGTCTTCGGGTTCTCGGGCGTGCCGCGCCATTCGAGCTTCTTGCTGTCGTCCTTGGCGGCGCCCTTGGCGGCGTCGGCAATCTCCAGCAGGCGTTCCGCAGCGTCAGGGCGGCGGTTGAGCACCACGTCTTCCACGCGCTCGCGCAGCTGGGGCTCCAGGTCGTCATAGACGCCGACCATGCCGGCGTTGACGATGCCCATGTCCATGCCCGCCGAGATGGCGTGGTACAGGAACACGGTGTGGATGGCCTCGCGCACGGGGTCGTTGCCGCGGAAGCTGAAGCTCACGTTGGAGACGCCGCCCGAGACCTTGGCGCCGGGCAGATTCTTCTTGATCCAGCGCACGGCCTCGATGAAGTCCACGGCGTAGTTGTCGTGCTCCTCGATGCCGGTGGCCACGGCGAAGATGTTGGGGTCGAAGACGATGTCCTCGGGCGGGAAGCCCACCTCGTCCACCAGGATGCGGTAGGCGCGCTCGCAGATCTCGATCTTGCGCTGGTAGGTGTCGGCCTGGCCCTTCTCGTCGAAGGCCATGACCACGGCGGCCGCGCCGTAGCGCCTGATCAGCCGGGCCTGGCGCTTGAATTCATCCAGGCCTTCCTTCATGGAGATGGAGTTGACGATGCCCTTGCCCTGCAGACAGCGCAGTCCGGCCTCGATGACTTCCCACTTGGAGCTGTCCACCATGACCGGCACCTTGGCGATGTCGGGCTCGGAGGCGATGAGGTTCAGGAAGCGCACCATGGCGGCCTTGCTGTCCAGCATGGCCTCGTCCATGTTCACGTCGATCACCTGGGCGCCGTTTTCCACCTGCTGGCGAGCCACGGACAGCGCTTCCTCGTACTGCTCGTTGAGGATCATGCGCGCAAAGGCCTTGGAGCCCGTGACGTTGGTGCGCTCGCCCACGTTGACGAACAGCGTGCCCTCGCCGATGGAGACAGGCTCCAGGCCCGACAGACGCATGGGAGGGGGAGTGAAAGAGGACGACATCAAGCTCACCTGCAAAAACGGCATGGCAACAGGTGAGCGTCGTTGGCACCGTGGGCGCGGTCCGGCCGGGAACCTGCACCTGGCCCAAGCCTGACGCGGCACGCGATCCGGTGTACGGATGGGCGGGTGCCGCGCTGCAACGCTCCTCGGGCCAAAGCCCGGGATTCTACGGCGGCTGGCGGCGGCCTGCAGTGCGGGTTTTACGCCCGCATTCGGGGCAGGCCTGCACAAAGCCATGCGGCACTGCACCAAAGCGCGGCAGCGCGGGCCGCCGGCGGCGCCTTCGGGGCGGATTGTCGATACCCCATCGCCCCGGATTCTTTGCAGTGCCTGAGGACAACGCTCCTTTTTTTGCATCTGGCACGCAATTCGCTATCTGCTGGGTACGTGGTCTGACCAGTCAGGCCAAAACCCTCCACCCGCGCCAGCCCATGCAAAGCATTCCGATCTCGATGGCCCAGACGCTGCAGCAGCACATCCTGAGCGGCCACTATCCCGGCGGCAGCCAGCTGCCGCCGCAGCGCGAGCTGGCCCGGCAGCTGGGCATCAGCCGCGCTTCGCTGCGCGAGGCGCTGTCCATGCTGGAGGCCCTGGGCCTGGTCGAGATCCAGCCGGGCAAGGGCGTGCGCATCAACGGCCCGCACAGCGGCCGTGCACGCATGCACCGCGCCTATGCCACCCCGGCGCTGGGCACGCTGTCGCCGCGCCAGCTGATCGAGCTGCGCCTGGTGCTGGAGCCGGGCTGGGCCGCGCTGGCGGCCGTGCGCGCCGACGACAGCGGCCTGCGCCAGCTGCAATGGACCCAGTCCCAGCTGGCCCACGCCCTGGACCGCAGCGACCTGCTGGCCGCCGCCGACGCCGATCTGCAGTTCCACCTGCTGCTGGCCCAGCTGTCGGGCAACCCGGGCCTGGTGGCCATGGCGCGCCAGCTGGAGCTGGCCATCAGCCACAGCCTGCGCCTGCCCTTTGCCTGGAGCGGCGCCGACGACCAGCCCGTGCGCGAGCACGACGCCATCGTGCAGGCCGTCTGCGCAGGCGATGCGCCGGGTGCCGCGGGCGCCATGCGCGCCCACCTGCTGTCGGCCGCAAGGCGCAGCGGCATCGATCTCGACACACCGGAGCCCGACGCAACGGCGCACGACACAACGGCGCCCGATACACCAGCGCCCGAACCGGACCCGCTTTCCTTTCGCCTCACCCCACCTTCCGAAGGAGCTTTCGCATGACTTCCCCCCTGACACCCCGCCGCGCATTCATCCGCACCGCCCTGGCGGCCGCCACCCTGGCCGCTGCCGGCCTGGGCGGCGCAGCCCATGCCGACATGCTGGCCAACATCCAGAAGGCCGGCGTGCTGCGCGTGGCGATTCCGCAGGACTTCCCGCCCTTCGGCTCGCTGGGCACCGACCTGAAGCTGCAGGGCTATGACATCGACATGGCCGCCCTGGTGGCCCAGGAGCTGGGCGTGAAGGTGGAGCTGGTGCCCGTGACCAGCACCAACCGCATCCCCTTCCTGACCACGGGCAAGGCCGACATCGTCATCTCCAGCCTGGGCAAGAACGCCGAGCGCGCCAAGGTGATCGACTTCACCCAGGCCTATGCCCCCTTCCCCAAGAGCGTCTACGGCCCCAAGGACGTGAGCATCAAGGCCCCTGCCGACCTGGCCGGCAAGACCGTGGGCGTGACGCGCGGCTCCACCGAGGACCTGGCCCTCACGCAGGTGGCGCCGGCCTCGGCCACCATCAAGCGCTACGAGGACAACAACGCCACCGCGCAAAGCTATCTGACGGGCCAGGTGCAGCTGGTGACGCTGGGCAACATCGTGGCCAACGCCGTCAACGAGCGCACCAGGCTGCGCCAGCTGGACGTGAAGTTCGCGGTGGAGGACACGCCCTGCTACATCGGCGTGGCCAAGGGCGAGCCGGCGCTGCTGCAGAAGGTGGACGCCATCATCACCAAGCTCAAGGCCGACGGCCGCCTGACCGGCCTGTCCCAGCGCTGGATGAAGATGCCGCTGCCCGCCACCCTGTAACCGCTGCGCCCCTGCTCCCGGAAATCCTTCCATGGCCTATCAATTCGACTTCGGCGCCGTGTTCGACTACAGCGGCCTGCTGGCACAGGGCGCAGGCTTCACGCTGGCGCTGACGGCGGCGGGCGCCGTGCTGGGCGGCGCCATCGGCGTGGCCGGCGGCGTCAGCCGCGCCTGGCGCATTGCGCCGCTGCACTGGCTGTTCAAGGTGTACGTGGAGGGCATACGCAACACGCCCTTCCTGGTGCAGCTGATGTTCGTGTTCTTCGGCCTGCCTTCGCTGGGCGTGCAGATCAACGAATGGCAGGCCTGCCTGCTGACCACGGTGATCAACCTGGGCGCCTACATCACCGAGATCGTGCGCGCCGGCATCCAGGAGACGCCGCGCGGCCAGCTGGAAGCCGCTGGCGCGCTGGGCATGGGCCGCTGGGCGGTCTTCCGCCATGTGGTGCTGCGCCCTGCGCTGCAGCGGGTCTGGCCCTCGCTGAGCAGCCAGATCGTGATCGTGATGCTGGGCACCTCGGTGGTCTCGCAGATCGCCGCCCAGGACCTGACCTTCGCCGCCAACTTCATCCAGTCGCGCAACTTCCGCGCGTTCGAGACCTACCTGGTGGTGACGGCGGCGTACTTCGTGCTGGCCCTGGCACTGCGCCAGTTGCTGGCCTGGATAGGCCAGCGCTTCGTGGTGGGCCGCCGCACGCCGCGTGCAGCCCGGCCCGCTGCACCTGCTGCACCTGCAACCACTGCCGGAGACGCCGCATGATTGCCGATATTCCCCTGCTGCCCATCCTGGCCAAGCTGGCCGAGGGCCTGCTGGCCACGCTGGCGCTATCGCTGCTGGCCTTCGTGCTGGGCGGCGCCACCGGATTGCTGGTGCTGTTCGCCCGCGTGGGCCGCAGCCAGAACCTGCGCCGCCTGGCCAAGGCCTATATCCAGGCCTTCCAGAACACGCCGCTGCTGATGCAGATGTTCATCGTGTTCTTCGGCTCGTCCATGGCCGGTCTGGACATCTCGCCCTGGACGGCGGCCGCCATCGGCCTGACGCTGTATACCAGCGCCTACCTGGCCGAGGTCTGGCGCGGCTGCGTGGAGTCCATCCCCAGCGGCCAGTGGGAAGCCTCCTCCAGCCTGGCCATGGGCTACCTGCAGCAGATGCGCCATGTGGTGCTGCCGCAGGCGCTGCGCCTGTCGATAGCGCCCACGGTCGGCTTCTCGGTACAGATCATCAAGGGCACGGCCGTGGCCTCGATCATCGGCTTCAGCGAGCTGACCAAGCTCGGCTCCATGCTGGCCAACGCCACCTTCCAGCCCTTCCTCATCTACGGCCTGGTCGCCGCAGGCTACTTCCTGCTGTGCTGGCCCCTGTCCCTCTACGCATCCCATCTGGAGAAGAAACTCTATGCCGCTCGTTGATGTGCGCGCCGTTCACAAGCATTACGGCAACAACCATGTGCTCAAGGGCGTGGACCTGAGCGTGGACAGCGGCCAGGTGGTCGCCATCATCGGCCGCAGCGGCTCGGGCAAGAGCACGCTGCTGCGCTCCATCAACGGGCTGGAGGCCATCCAGTCCGGCCAGATCGTGGTGGACGACGCCGTGCTCAAGGGCTCGGAGGGCAGCGCGCCCTCGCCCGCCCAGCTGCGCGCGCTGCGCCTGAACGTGGGCATGGTGTTCCAGCAGTTCAACCTGTTCCCCCACCTGACGGCGGGCGAGAACGTGGCCCTGTCGCCCACCGTGGTCAAGGGCGTGAAAAAGCCCGAGGCGGCGGCGCTGGCGCGCCAGATGCTGGCCAAGGTCGGCCTGGGCGACAAGTACGACAGCTACCCCGACCAGCTCAGCGGCGGCCAGCAGCAGCGCGTGGCCATTGCACGCGCGCTGGCCATGAAGCCCAAGGTGCTGCTGTGCGACGAGATCACCTCGGCCCTGGACCCGGAGCTGGTCAACGAGGTGCTGGCCGTGGTCAAGCAGCTCGCCGCCGAGGGCATGACGCTGATCATGGTCACGCACGAGATGCGCTTTGCCCGCGACGTGGGCGACCAGCTGGTGTTCATGCACCAGGGCCTGATCCACGAAAGCGGCCCGGCCAAGCAGCTGTTCGCCAACCCGCAGACGCCGGAGCTGGCGGGCTTCATCGGCGCGGTGCATTGAGCGGTACGGCCAGGCAGGACAAAGGCCCGCATCGCGGGCCTTTTTTGCATCGGTGCGGCGCAGGGGCCGCGGTCAGTGGCTGATCATCCAGGGCCGCTTGGTCGGGAAGGTCTTGGCACCGTTGGGCGCCGTGACCGTGGAGCCGCGCTTGCTGGCGCCGCTGCAGCAGCCGCAGCCCGAAGGGTGGCGCATGCGCGCGTAGCTGCCCTCGGCCACATCGCGTGAGCGCCTGGGCTCGTGCCGGGCGCGCTCGTTGGTGTCGTGGGCGCGGCGCTGCTCGGGGCTGGTGCAGGCCAGGCGCGGGGCGCTGACGAAGACGCGGGGCGAGGCCGCCTCGCAGCTGGGGCAGGGCGCGGGCTCGTTGCGCTGCGAGAGGCTGCGCAGCGCGTCGAAGCCGCCGCATGCGGAGCAGTGGTAGTCATAGGTGGGCATGGGCGGCCTCTGGCAGATGGTGGATAGCGGGTGTCGTATGCCGGGTTTACTTGTCCTGAGCGATGGGCAGGTCCACCCCGCCCGTGATGATCTTCTGTGGTCCCTCGGCCGTGGGATTGATGTCGAAGTCGAAGATCTCCGTGGGCAGCCACAGCGTGGCGCAGGCATTGGGCACGTCCACCACGCCGCTGATGTGGCCCTGCACGGGCGCCGTGCCCAGCAGCGAGTAGGCCTGGGCGCCGCTGTAGCCGAATTTCTTCAGGTACTCGATGGCGTTCAGGCAGGCCTGGCGGTAGGCCACGGTCACGTCCAGGTAGTGCTGCTTGCCCTTTTCGTCCACCGAGATGCCTTCGAAGATCAGGTAGTCCTTGTAGTTGGGCGTCATGGGGCTGGGCTTGAAGATGGGGTTCTTGATGCCGTACTTGGCCATGCCGCCCTTGATCAGCGAGACCTTCATGTGCACCCAGCCCGCCATCTCGATGGCGCCGCAGAAGGTGATCTCGCCATCGCCCTGGCTGAAGTGCAGGTCGCCCACGCTCAGGCCCGCGCCGTCCACGTAGACGGGGAAGAACACGCGCGAGCCGCGCGAGAGGTCCTTGATGTCGCAGTTGCCGCCGTGCTCGCGCGGCGGCACGGTGCGTGCGCCTTCGGCGGCGGCCTTGTCGCGCGCCTCGCCCTGCATCTGGCCCATGTGGGCGGTGGTGGCGTTGGGCGGGTTGGCCAGGCCGGGGATGCGGTCGGGGTCGGTGGCGATGAGGCCGGTCTCGCGCTCATTCCAGCTGGCCAGCATCTTGGGGTCGGGCAGGCAGCCGATCAGCCCCGGGTGGATGAGGCCTGCGAAGTTGACGCCGGGAATGTGGCGGCTCTTGGTGAACATGCCGTGGAAGTCCCAGATGGACTTCTGGGCCAGCGGGAAATGCTCGTCCAGGAAGCCGCCGCCATTCTGCTTGGAGAAAAAGCCGTTGAAGCCCCAGAGGCTGTCGTCGCGCGCGCCGATGTCCAGCAGGTCCACCACCAGCAGGTCGCCGGGCTCGGCGCCCTTGACGCCCACGGGGCCGGACAGGAAGTGGACGGTGGACAGGTCCACGTCGCGCACGTCTTCGGCGCTGTCGTCGTTCTTGATGGCGCCGCCGGTCCAGTCATAGGTCTCCAGCTTGAACTCCGCGCCCGGCTCCACCCAGACCGCCATGGGGATGTCGGGATGCCAGCGGTTGTGCACCTGCGGGTTGTCGTAGGGGGACTGGTTGAGATCGACCTTGATCAGGGTTTCGGCCATGGTGTGCTCCTTGCGATGGCAGTGGGAAAAAACGGATCAGACGGAGAGGTAGGACTTGATGCGCTGTTCATCCGTATCAGCACGGGCCGTCTCATGGACCAGGCGGCCGCCCTCGATGACGAACAGCCGGTCAGCCACATCCATGGCGAAGGAAAGCACCTGCTCGCTGACCACGATGGTGATGCGGCGCAGCTTGCGGATCTCGTTGAGCGCCTTGGCGATGTCCTTGATGATGGAAGGCTGTATGCCCTCGGTGGGCTCGTCCAGCAGCAGCACCTTGGGGTCGGTGACCAGGGCGCGCGCAATGGCCAGCTGCTGCTGCTGCCCGCCCGAGAGGTTGCCGCCCTTGCGCCGGCGCATGTCCCAGAGCACGGGGAACAGGGCGTAGATGTCGTCGGGCACCTGGCGCGTCTTCGCGTTCTCCAGGCCCGTCTGTATGTTCTCCTCCACGGTCAGCGTGGGGAAGATCATGCGGCCCTGGGGCACGTAGGCAATGCCCTTGGCCACGCGCCGGAAGCTCTCGTCCTTCGTGACGTCCTGGCCGGCCACGGTGATCTGGCCGCTCTTGGCGGGCATGACGCCCATCAGGCTTTTGAACAGCGTGGTCTTGCCCATGCCGTTGCGGCCCATGATGGCCACGGTTTCGTTCTCGCGGCCCTCGAAGCTGATGCCGTGCAGCGCCTCGCTCTGGCCATAGGCCACGTACAGATCCTTGACTTGCAGCATGTGAATTCCTTGTGCGTGCCTCAGTGGCCGAGGTAGACGTCGATGACCTTGGGGTCGGCCTGCACCTTGTCCATGGGACCCTCGGCGAGGATCTTTCCCTGGTGCATGACGGTGACCTTGTGCGCGATGCGCGCCACGAACTCCATGTCGTGCTCGATGACGATGACGGAGCGGTTCTTGCAGATGCGCTGCAGCAGCTCGGCCGTCAGTTCGCGTTCGCGGGCGCTCATGCCGGCGATGGGCTCGTCCAGCATCAGCAGCTCGGGCTCCTGCATGAGCAGCATGCCGATCTCCAGCCACTGCTTCTGGCCATGGCTGAGCAGGCCGGCCTCGGTGTCCAGGCGCTCGTCCAGGCCGATGTCGGCGGCCACGGCCTGCACGCGATCGCGCACCGCCTCCGTGCACTTGAAGGCCAGCGCACCGAAGACCGAGCGGCCTTGCGGGTAGGAGACCTCCAGGTTCTGGAAGACCGACAGGTTCTCGTAGATGGACGGCGTCTGGAACTTGCGCCCAATCCCCAGGCGCACGCGCTTGTGCTCAGCCATGCGCGTGAGTTCCTCGTTCTTGAACTTGATGCTGCCGGCCGTGGCGCGGGTCTTGCCGCAGATCAGGTCCAGCAGCGTGGTCTTGCCCGCGCCGTTGGGGCCGATGATGACGCGCAGCTCGTTCTTGTCGATGTACAGGTTCAGCGCGTCGATGGCCTTGAAGCCGTCGAAGGAGACCGTCAGGTCTTCCACGGCCAGCGTGAAGTCGGTATTGCTCATGGTGTGCTCCCGCTGTGGTTCAGGCGCCCTGGCGGCCCATGCCTTCGGACAGGGCGGACGTGGGCTTGGTGGCGGCCGGGGCCGGGGCAGGTGCTGCCTGGGCTCCCTGCGCTGCGGCAGGCGCTGCGCCAGGTGCCGTGCCCTTGCGGCGGCTGTTCCACCACGGAACGATGCGGCTTTCCCACAGGCCGGCCAGCCCCATCGGGAAGGCCATGGTCACGCCGATGAACAGGCCCGCCATGAGGAACAGCCACAGGTCCGGGAAGCTCTCCGAGAAATAGGTCTTGCCCGCGTTGACCAGCAGCGTGCCGTACACGGCGCCCACCAGGCTCATGCGCCCGCCCACGGCGGCGTAGATGACCATTTCGATGGAGGGCACGATGCCCACGAAGCTGGGCGACATGAAGCCCACCTGCAGCGTGAATAGCGCGCCGCCCACGCCCGACAGCGCAGCGGCCAGGCAGAACACGAAGACCTTGAAGTTGGCCACGTCGTAGCCGGAAAAGCGCACGCGGTCTTCCTTGTCGCGCATGGCCAGCAGCAGGGTGCCCACCTTGCCGGTCTGAATCCAGCGGCACAGCACGATGGCGCCGATCAGCAGGGCCACGCAGACGTAGTAGAGGATGTACTTGGCGCTGTCCGTGCGCGTGTCCCAGCCCCACAGGGTCTTGAGGTCGGTCATGCCGTTGACGCCGCCCGTGTAGCCCTGCTGGCCGATGATGAGCACGGTGACGATCAGCGCCACGGCCTGCGTGATGATGGCGAAGTACACGCCGCCCACGCGGCGCTTGAACATGGCGAAGCTGATGAGCCAGGCCAGCAGCGTGGGCACGGCGATGACGGCGGCCAGCGAGAACGGCAGGCTCTTGAAGGGCAGCCAGAACGAGGGCAGCTCGGTCAGCTGGTTCCAGTCCATGAAGTCGGGGATGCCGGGCGTGGACTGGATCTTGGTGCTGATGGGGTCGGACGCCTCCAGCTTCAGGAACATGGCCATGGCATAGCCGCCCAGGCCGAAGAACACGCCCTGGCCCAGGCTGAGCACGCCGCCATAGCCCCAGACCATGACCAGGCCGATGGCGACGAAGGCATAGGTCAGGTACTTGCCGACCAGGTTGAGGCGGAAGATGTCCAGCGCCAGGGGCAGCACCACCGCCAGCAGGACGGTGAGCAGCACCAGGCTGGCGAGCTGGTAGCGCTGTATCCAGGCTTTGAGGGCTTGCATGGAATGACTCCGGTGAACTCAGGGGAAATCGGGGGAACTCGTGGACAGGGCCGGCGCCGGGATCAGCGCCGCACCTTGGACGCGAACAGGCCCTGGGGACGCAGCATCAGGATGAAGACGATCAGCGACAGCGTGATCACCTTGGCCATGGAGCCCGCCAGGAAGAACTCGGTGATGGACTGCGTCTGCGCAATTCCGAAGGCCGAGACCACGGTGCCCAGCAGGCTGGCCGCGCCGCCGAAGGTGACCACCAGGAAGGCGTCCACGATGTACAGCGAGCCCGAGGTGGGGCCGGTGGAGCCGATGGTGGTGAAGGCCGCACCCGCCACGCCTGCGATGCCGCAGCCGATGGCAAAGGTCAGGCGGTCGGTCTTCTTGGTGTCGATGCCGATGGCATTGGCCATCACGCGGTTGCTGACCGTGGCACGCACGCGCAGGCCCCAGCGGCTCTTGTGCAGCGCGATCAGCACGCCGGCCGTGACCACCGCGGTCAGCGCCAGCACGAACAGGCCGTTGATGGGAATGTCCAGCCCCTCGGCCGGCGCCCACGAGCCCATCAGCCAGTCAGGCAGGGTGGGGCTGACTTCCTTGGGGCCGATGAAGGTGCGAAAGCACTGCTGCAGCGCCAGGCTCACGCCCCAGGTGGCCAGCAGCGTGTCCAGCGGGCGCTTGTAGAGGTGGCGGATCAGCCCCCACTCCACCAGCCAGCCGGCCGCGAAGGCGAACAGGAAGGCGGCCACGATGGCCAGCGGGAAGTAGTAGGGCATGAACTCGGGCGCGTGCTGCGCCGTGAGCGTGGAGCCCAGGTAGATGGTGTAGGCGCCAATGGTCATGAACTCGCCATGCGCCATGTTGATCACGCCCATCTGGCCAAAGATGATGGCCAGGCCCAGGCCCATCAGCAGCAGCACGGCGAACAGGCTCAGCCCCGCGAAGCCCTGCATCAGGCCGATGTTCATCATGTCGGAAAAACTCATGGTGCTGCTCCTGCGCGCAAGCCAATCGGGAGAGGGGGAAACGGTTCACGCGGCGGCCCGCCCACCAGGCCGCAGGCCGCCACGCATCACCTGCCTGAACGGATCAGGACTTACTGGTAACCCTTGGGGAAGGGATCGGGTTTGATGAGTTCAGGCGACTCCGAGACCACCTTGAACGTGCCGTCCGGCTGCCCCACGGCAATGCGCGACTTGCTCCACAGGTGGTGGTTGGCGTCCACCTTCACGTAGCCTTCGGGCGCGGTCTTGAGTTCCAGCCCCGGCGATGCGGCCACCACCTTGTCCACGTCGAAGCTCTTGGCCTTTTCCACGGCGGCCTTCCACAGCCAGGGGCCCAGGTAGCCGGCCTGGGTGACGTCGCCGATGACGGCGTTGGGGCCGTACTTGGCCTTGAAGGCGGCCACGAACTTCTTGTTGTTCTCGTTGTCCAGCGTCTGGAAGTACTTCATCGAGGAGTAAAAACCCGTGAAGTTCTCGCCGCCCACGCCGGTCATCTCGTCCTCGGTCACCGACAGCGTGACCAGCAATTGCTTGTCACCCGTGATGCCTGCGGCCTTGAGCGCCTTGTAGAAGGCCACGTTGGAGCCGCCCACCACGGCCACGAAGATGCAGTCCGGCTTTTGCAGCTTGATCTTGTTGACCAGCGAGCCGAAGTTGGTGCTGCCCAGCGGGTAGTACTCCTCGCCGACGACCTTGCCCTTCTGGAAGTTTTCGATGTGCTTGCGCGCGATCTTCATCGAGGTGCGCGGCCAGATGTAGTCCGAGCCGATCAGGAAGAAGGTCTTGGCCTTCTTCTCGGCCTTGGCCCAGTCCAGGCTGTACAGGATCTGCTGCGTGGCTTCCTGGCCCGTGTAGATCACGTTCTTGGACTGCTCCAGGCCTTCGTAGAAGGTGGGGTAGTACAGCAGGCCGTTTTCCTTCTCGAACACGGGCAGCACGGCCTTGCGCGAGGCGCTGGTCCAGCAGCCGAAGACGGCGGCGCAGCGGTCGTTGATGAGCAGTTTCTTGGACTTCTCGGCGAAGGTGGGCCAGTCGGAGGCGCCGTCTTCCTTGATCACGCGGATCTTGCGGCCCAGGATGCCGCCCATGGCGTTGATCTGGTCGATGGCCAGTTGCTCGGCCTGGATGGAGCCGGTCTCGGAGATCGCCATGGTGCCCGTGGCCGAGTGCAGCTGACCCACGACGACTTCGGTGTCGGTCACGGCCAGCTTGGTGGTGTTGACCTGGGCCGTGGGCTGGGCGAAGGACCAGGCCGGCAGCCCGGCCACCGAGGCGGCGCCAAGCGCCTGCAGGACGCGGCGGCGGCCCATTTCCGTGCCGGGGGAACCAGGTGTGCGGGGGTCGGAGGGGTGGCTCATGGTGACTCTCCTGTAAGGATCGGTTGGGTGATCTGCAAGTGGCTGAAAACTGGCGTTGCGGTTACGGCTTGTTTCCGCGCTGGGTCCAAGATTAGGAAGAACCCTTGAAACCGCCCATACGTCAATTGACGTAGCCATCTGCGTACGCACCCCACGCACCCTTCTTGAAAGCCGCGCCAGCATTGGCCCCGCACGTTTCTTGCTAGACCTGGGAATGCACTCCGCACCCCCGCCCGACAGCCCCGCCAGCACCTCGCCCGCGCCGCAGACCATCTTTCGGTTCCGGCGCGAATACAACGCCTGGGTGGCCGACGAGACCATGGAGGACTACGCGCTGCGCTACACGCCGCGCAGCTTTCGGCGCTGGAGCGAGTTCCGCGTGGCCAACACGGCCTTCGGCTCGCTGTCCTTCCTGGCGCTGGAGGCGATCGGCGGCGCCATTGCGCTGAACTACGGCTTTGCCAACGCCATGTGGGCCATCGTCACCGTGGGGCTGGTGATCTTCCTGACGGGGCTGCCCATCGCCGTCTGCGCGGCACGCTACGGGCTGGACATGGACCTGCTGACGCGGGGCGCGGGCTTCGGCTACCTGGGCTCGACCATCACCTCGCTGATCTACGCCGTCTTCACCTTCATCTTCTTCGCGCTGGAGGCGGCCATCATGGCGCTGGCCCTGCAGCTGGTGGTGGACTGGCCGCTGCAGTGGTGCTATGCGCTGTCGGCCCTGGTGGTGCTGCCGCTGGCCATGCGCGGCATCACGCTGATCTCGCGCCTGCAGGCCTGGACGCAGCCGCTGTGGCTGTTCCTGCTGGTGCTGCCTTTCGTGTGGATGGCGCTGTCCCAGCCCCAGCTGTACCGCGACTTCGCCAGCCTCACCGGCCTGCGCTCGGGCAGCAGCCAGTTCGATCCGCTGATGTTCGGCGCGGCGGCGGCCGTGATCTTCGCGCTGGTGGTGCAGATCGGCGAGCAGGTGGACTTCCTGCGCTTTCTGCCGCCGCGCACCCGGGCCAACCGCCTGCGCTGGTGGGGCGCGGTGCTGGTGGCCGGACCGGGCTGGGCCGTGATGGGCATGCTCAAGATGGCGGGCGGCGCGTTTCTCGCCTTCGCGGCCATGCAGCTGGAAGGGGTGGACGCCTCGCGCGCGGCCGAGCCCACGCAGATGTTTCTGGTGGGCTTCCAGCAGGTGCTGCAGGCCCTGGGCCTGCCGGGGCTGGCTGTGGCGGTGACCGTGGTCTTCGTGGTCATCTCGCAGGTCAAGATCAACGTGACCAATGCCTACGCGGGGTCGCTTGCCTGGTCCAACTTCTTCGCGCGCATCACGCGCAGCCATCCGGGGCGCGTGGTCTGGATGGTGTTCAACGTGGTCATCGCCACCTTGCTGATGACGCTGGGCGTGTTCGGCGCGCTGGAGAAGGTGCTGACCATCTACAGCAACGTGGCCATCGCCTGGGTGGGTGCGCTGGTGGCCGACCTGGTCATCAACAAGCCGCTGGGACTGAGTCCGCCGGGCATCGAGTTCCGCCGCGCCCATCTGTACGACTTCAATCCCGTGGGTCCGGGCGCCATGCTGCTGGCCGCCGCCGTGGCCTGCTGCGCCTATGCGGGCCTGCTGGGCGAGACGGCGGCCGCGTTCTCGCCCTTCATCGCGCTGGCGCTGTCCATGCTGCTGTCGCCGCTGCTGGCCTGGCTGACGGGCGGGCGCTACTACCTGGCGCGGCCCGCAGGCAACCTGTGGAAGCCCGGCGAGACCGTGCGCTGCGCCGTCTGCCAGAAGCATTTCGAATCCGAGGACATGGCGCACTGCCCCGCCTACGGCGCGCCCATCTGCTCGCTTTGCTGCTCGCTGGAGTCGCGCTGCCATGACCGCTGCAAGACCGGATCGCGCGCGGGCGAGCAGTTGCATGCGCTGGCCTCGGCCCTGCTGCCGCCGCGCTGGGCGACCAAGGTGAACTTCCGCGCGGGCCAGTACCTGGTGGTGATGCTGTCGCTGTGCGCGGTGACGGCCTTCATGGTGGGCGTGGTCTACATGCAGGAAAGCCTGCAGGCAGGCAGCGTCGATGGCGGCGCGCTGCGCATCCCCTTCCTCAAGGTCTTCGCGCTGCTGGCCCTGCTGTGCGCCGTGGCCGCCTGGTGGGTGGTGCTGAGCACGGACAGCCGGCGCATGGCGCAGGACGAGTCCGAGCGCCAGAACCAGCTGCTGCTGCAGGAGATCGCCGCCCACAAGCGCACCGATGCCGAGCTGCAGGCCGCCAAGGACCATGCCGAGCAGGCCAGCCAGGCCAAGACCCGCTACGTGGCCGGCATGACGCACGAGCTGCGCTCGCCGCTCAACAGCCTGCTGGGCTATACGCAGATCCTGCTCAAGAGCCCGCAGGTCGATGGCTGGGTGCGCGAGACCCTGTCCACCATGCAGCACAGCGGCCAGCACCTGCGCGCGCTGATCGACGAATCGCTGGAGTTGGCCAGCATCGAGGCCGGCCGCCTGCGCCTGGACCTCGCCCCCCTGCCCCTGCCCGCGCTGATCGACGGCATCGAGGCCATGATGCGGCCCCAGGCCCAGGCCAGGGGGCTGCAGTTCTCGGTCGAGACGCTGGGCACCATGCCGCGCTGGGTGCGGGCCGACGCCAAGCGGCTGCGCCAGATCCTGATCAACCTGCTGTCCAACGCCGTGCGCTTCACCCAACGCGGCGAGGTGCGGCTGCGCATGGACTTCAGGCCCCATGTCTCGCGCATCGAGGTCATCGATACCGGCATCGGGATCGAACCGCAGGACATGGAGCGCATCTTCGTGCCCTTCGAGCGCGGCAGCGCGGGGCGGCGCGTCAGCGAGGCGGGCACGGGCCTGGGGCTGACCATCACCCATCTGCTGACCGAGCTGATGGGCGGCCAGCTCACCCTGAGCAGCACGCCCGGCGAGGGCAGCTGCTTCACCGTGCGCCTGTACCTGCCCGAGATGGCGCCCGACGCGTCCTGGGTCCCTCCGGGCGCCGCCGCCACGCTGCACACCGTCATCGGCTATCTGCCGCCCCGGCGCACCCTGCTGGTGGTGGACGACCAGCCGCTGCAGCGCCAGCTGCTGGCCGGCCTGCTGCTGCCGCTGGGCTTCGAGATCCGCGAGGCCGCCAGTGGCCGCGAGTGCCTGGAGATCGTGGAGCAAAGCCCGCCCGACCTGGTGCTGCTGGACATCAGCATGGACGACCTGGACGGCTGGCAGACCGCCGCCCTGCTGCGCGCGCGCTGGGATGCGCAGCAGCTGCCCGTGGTCTTCGTCTCGGCCAACCTGTTCGACAACGACCCGCCGCGCCTGGCCGATGCGCGCTGCCAGGGCTTTGTCGCCAAGCCCGTGACCGAGTCCGAGCTGCTGCAGGTGCTCGAGCGCGTGCTGCGGCTGGAGTGGGTGCATGACAACCGCCCGCTGCTGCTGCCGGCGCCACGTGCAGAGCAGGCAGAGGCCAAGGCAGAGGAGGCGCCGTCAGCCGCCCCCTTCCCGCCCGACCTGCGTGAAGACCTGGCCCGGCTGGCGCGCTCGGGCCAGGCCACCGCCCTGCGCGAGCGCCTGCGCCAGGCGCGCCAGCAGGCGCCCGCGCATGCCGCGCTGCTCGATGCGCTGCAGGCCTGCGCGAACCGCTTCGACTTCGATGCGCTGGCGCGCATGCTGCCGCGGCCCGAGCAAGAGGATGAAGAAGACGAAGAAAGAGAGGAGACCGATGAATGAGAACCCGCAAAGGCCACAGATGACGACCGCCGACAGCAGCAGCCACCCCAGCCACCCCCCTCACAACGCCCACGTCATCCTCGTGGTGGACGACGCGCTGGACAGCCTGCGCATGCTGTGCGACGCGCTGGCCGCCGAAGGCTACGTGGTGCTCGCCGCCCGCGACGCCGACGAGGCCCTGCAGCGCTTCGCCCTCACCGTGCCCGACGGCGTGCTGCTGGACGCCGTCATGCCCGGCATGGACGGCTTCACGCTGTGCCGCACGCTCAAGGCCACGCCGGCCTGGGCCCATGTGCCCGTGGTGTTCATGACCGGCCTGTCGGACACGGACCAGATCATCCGCGGCTTTGCCAGCGGTGGCGTGGACTACGTGGTCAAGCCGCTGCGCATCCCCGAGGTGCTGGTGCGCCTGGCCACCCATGTGCGCAACGCCCGCGCCACGCGCCAGGCGCAGGAGGCCGTGGACGTGGCGGGGCTGGGCGTGGTGGTGCTCGACGGCCAGGGCCGCGTGGCCTGGCGCTCGCCCCAGGCATCGCGCTGGCTGGAGGAGGCCTTTGCGGACCAGCCCTTCCCGCTGGAGGCGGCCGGGGACTGGCTGGCCGGCGCCCGCCAGCCGGATCAGCCCGGCCAGGCGGATCAGGAGGGCCAGCCCGCCCCCCAGGATCTGGCGCTGGCCCTGGCCGATGGCCGCCAGCTGCTGGCGCGCCACATGGGCGCCAGCGGCCTGGGGGAGTCGATGGTGCTGCTCAGCCACGAGGCGCCGCAGACGCCCGCCGCGCGCCGGCTGCAGCAGGTGGCGCTCACCCCGCGCGAGACCGAGGTGCTGTCATGGCTGAGCAAGGGCAAGACCAACCGCGACATCGCCGACATCCTGGGCATGAGCCCGCGCACGGTGAACAAGCACCTGGAGCACATCTTCGAGAAACTCGGCGTGGAGACCCGCACGGCCGCCGCCGCCGTGGCCGGTCAGTTGCTGCAGGCCGGCTCGCCCTGAGCACGCGGGGCCACCGCAGCGCACGCCGAGGCCGAAGCCGGCAGGCCGAACACATGGTCGAAGCACCAGTTGAAGACATAGGTGTAGACCAGGAAGAAGACCAGCAGGCCGGCCTCCATCACCGTGGCCTCCCACAGCGTGACGCCGAACCACCAGGCCATCAGCGGGATCAGCACCATGGCCAGCCCGCCCTCGAAGCCCAGGGCGTGCACCACGCGGCGCATCACCGAGCGGCCCTTGACGCTCTGGCGCGCCTCCCATTGCTCGAACAGGTGGTTGAAGGTCAGGTTCCAGACGATGGCCAGCGTGGAGGCGGCAATCGCCATGCCGCCCGAATGCCCGGCGCTCTGGCCGATGGCCATGAACAGCAGGCTGGAGGCCGCGATGGCGATCAGTTCATACAGGGTCACGAAGACCACTTTGCGCTTGGGCCCCTGGAGGCCCTTTTTGTGTGTCTGCAAGGTCATAGGGGGCGCAGTTTATTTGTCTGGAATTGAACGTTAAAGTCAGATTCTTTCAATAAAACTGACAGGTTCCCGCCATGTCCTTCCCCGCTGACCAGGTGCCGCTGTTCCTTGCCGTGCTGGACCACGGTTCGTTTTCTGCCGCCGCACGCCGGCTGGGGCGGGTGCCCTCGGCCGTGAGCATGGCCATCGCCCAGCTGGAGGCGGAGCTGGACCTGCAGCTGTTCGACCGCAGCGGCCGCGAGCCCCGGCCCACGGCGGCGGCGCGCGCATTGGAGCCCCAGGCCCGGTTGCTGGCCGCCCAGCTGCAGCAGCTCAACCATCAGGCGCTGGCCCTGCACCAGGGACTGGAGGAGCGGCTGACCCTGGTGATCGCGCCCGAGCTGCTGTCCACGGCCTGGGCCGCGCCGCTGCAGCCGCTGGTCGAGGAATTCCCGGGGCTGGAGGTGGAGGTGCTGGTGGCAGCCCAGGTCGATGCGCTCAAGGAACTGCATTCGGGCCGCGCGCATCTGGCCCTGGTCTTCGAGCGCCCGGCCATCGACGGCCGCGAGGATTTCCAGGAGATGGGCCAGGAAACCATGGTCGCCGTGATGGCGGCCAGGCACCCGCTGGCCCGGCAACTGGGCGTGGACGGGCAGCAACGCCTGGACGTGGGCCAGCTGGCCGGCGCGCGCCAGATCCTGCTGGCCAGCCGCGACCTGGCCCACACCGATCCGCGCTTCGTGTTCTCGCACCAGCTGTGGCGCACGGACAGCCATCTGGCAGCCCTGTCGCTGGTCTCGGCCGGCCTGGGCTGGGGGTGGCTGCCCTTCAGCGTCGCCGAGCCCCTGCTGCAAACGGGCGCGCTGCTGCGCATTCCGCTGTGCAACATCAGCAACGGCACCCAGCTGTTCGTCGACTGGGTGTGGTCCAAGGAGCGCCCGCTGGGGCTGGCGGCGCGGCGGTTTGTGGAGCAGCTGCAGGTGCCGGTGCGGCTGGAGCCCAGGTGAGGCCTGCGGCTTGCGACCTGCAGGCAAGCCCTGCGCCTACACGCGGGAAACCGGCCAGTGCTTGCCGCCTGCAGGCAGGCCTGGGATAGTTGCGCAAGCGTCCGGCCGCCCTCCTTCTTCTGGCTGGACATGGACCATCGAGAGGAACCCATGTTTCAAGATCACTTTGGGGGCAAGGCCCTTGTTGCACTGGCACTGGGTGCGGGACTGGCAGGCTGCGGCGGCGGGGGCGGCGGCTCCACGCCGGGCGACTCCATCACGACACAGCTGAGCCCCGCCTGCACGGGCGCCTCGTGCGGCGCGACCGACGCCACCACCTATTCCGGCCAGGGCGTCGGCGTCTGGAGCTACACCAACGCCACCGCCGCAGAGCAGCCCGTTGCCGTAGGCCTGCGCAATCTGGGCACCCGGCCCGTGACGCTGATCTATACCAACACCGGCGATGCCGCCGTGGCCCTGCCGCCCATCACGCTCACGCCGCCAGCCGCAGCGGCGCAGGGCATTGCGGCGCAACAGTCGCTGAGCGCTGCGCAGCTGGTCAACCAGATCCCCCAGCGCGTACGTGACTTCAAGCCGAGCCTGCCCGCCCCGGTTGCAGGGCAGAGCGTGCAACCCTCGCGCGCGGTGTCGGCGGCCGTGCTGCCCGTGGGCAGCCAGCGCAGCTGGTTCGTCAACACGGAAAGCCCCACGGTCGAGACGCGCAGCGCCACGCTGCGGCGCCAGACCACGGCGCCCACGCCCACGGGCACCCGCACCATCAACCTGTGGCTGGAAGACAGCGAGTACGGCGGCGCCAAGGTCAGCGACGCCCTGCTGGACACCGTGATACAGCGCTTTTCCAGCGGGCCGGATTCCGTGCACGCCCTGGTCACGGGGCTGGCAGGCCAGCCCTGGGGGCCCCAGGCCCACAGCGAGCTGATCGCGGCCGACCAGCCGATCGACATCGTGTTCGTGAACTTCACGCCCGACAGCCAGCCCTACGGCCTGCTGGGCTACTTCTGGGCCGTGAACAACTTCAAGCGCACGGCCGGCAACTCGCAGTTCCAGTACAGCAACGAATCGCTGTCGTTCTACATGGACACGGAAACGCTGTACCTGGGCGGCGCCAACGGGCTGACCACGCAGATCAGCACGCTGTCGCACGAGTTCATCCACATGATCAACTTCTACCAGCGCGGCGCGCTCAAGGGCTCGGACTACATGTTCGACACCTTCCTTGAAGAGATGTCGGCCCTGATGTCCGAGGACATCCTGGCCGAAAGACTCACACCCGGCACCAATCCCATGCGTGACGGCCGCATTACCGGCTGGATGTCCAAGCCCGGCTTCAACTGCGACCTGGCCAGCTGGGCCTCGGATGTCAACGCCACCTGCTTCGGCTACAACGTCACGGGCAGCCTGGGCGCCTATCTGCTGCGCCAGCACGGCGTGGGCTTCTACCAGCAGATGCTGAGGAACACCTCCTCGCCCGACTCGCTGCAGGTGCTAGGCAACGCCATTGCACAGGCCGGTGGCCCCTCGTTGCCCGTCACGCTGCAGCGATGGGGTGCCAACATCGCCCTGCTGCCTTCCAGCGGCCCGGCCGGCTACGGCTGGCCCGCACGCACGGACCAGGACTTCACCCTGGTGGGCATCGACGGCCAGCGCTATGCGGCCGCACGCCGCCTGCCCGCCACCGTGCCCGCCCAGCTCGCGGCGCGCGGCCACTTCCCCTTCGTACGCCAGCCGGACGCCCAGGGCCTGTACCAGGAGCAGTTGCGCGTTCCCGCCGGCACCACCCTCACCGCCATCGTGCAATGACCTCCATGACCCAGACATCCCATACCGCAGTCGCCCGGGCCCTGCCCCTGCTGCTGGCCGGCAGCCTGTCGCTGCTGGCCACGGCCTGCGCCGCGCCACCTCCACCTCCTGCAACCGCACCGGCGCCCGCTTCGGCATCGGCCGCGCCCGCCGCGCCGGATGCCGGCCAGCCCCTGACCCTGCAAGGCCGTCTGGTGCTGCGTGGCAATGCGCCCCATGAGCAGCCCGTGCTGCAGACCGCCTCCGGCGAGACCTGGCAGCTCAAGGGCCTGAGTGCCGAGCAGGTCACGCAGTGGCAGCGGCAGAACGTGGAGGTCCGGGGCCAGCCCGGCCCCAGGCCCGCCGCTGGCGCCGCGCCTTCGATGGCGCCGCCGCAACTGCAGGTGCAATCCATTCGCGCCCAGCCCTGACCTTCCCCGCTCACCCACCGCTCAAGCCATGGACGCCTTCAACCCTTTCTCCAGCCGCGATGCGGCCGTGCAAAAGCTCTGGGAACAGTGGCAGCCGCGCTCCGCCAAGTCCGACAAGGACAAGCCCATTGCCCTGGCCGACTTCGACCCGGGCGCCAAGCCCTTTTCCAACGGCAACGGCAAGACCGAGGACAAGGCCACCGTAGAGGCCCTGGCCGAAGAGATCGACGCGCTGCAGAACCTGCTGTACGCCGACCGCCGCTACAAGCTGCTGGTCGTGCTGCAGGGCACGGACACGGCGGGCAAGGACGGCACCATCCGTGGCGTCTTCGGCCGCACCAGCGCCCTGGGCATGAACGCCGTGGGCTGGAAGGCGCCAACCGATGCAGAGCGCGCGCACGACTACCTGTGGCGCATCCACCAGCGCGTGCCGGGCGCAGGCGAGATCACGGTCTTCAACCGCAGCCACTATGAGGATGTGCTGGTGCCCGTGGTCAACGGCTGGATCACGCCCGAGCAGCAGCGCCAGCGCTTTGCCCACATCAACGACTTCGAGCGCATGCTCAGCGAAACGGGCACCGTGGTCGTCAAGTTCCTGCTGCACATCAGCGCCGACGAGCAGCGCGCGCGCCTGCAGGAGCGCCTGGACGACCCGGCCAAGCACTGGAAGTTCGACGAGAACGACATGAAGGTGCGCACGCAGTGGAAGGACTACCAGCAGGCCTACGGCCAGCTGCTGGGCGCCACGCACACGCCCTGGGCGCCCTGGACCATCGTGCCCGCGGATTCCAAGACGCACCGCAACCTCATGATCGCCACCTTGCTGCGCGAGGTGATGCGCAACCTGGACCTGCGCTTTCCGCCCGGCGATCCGGCCCTCAAGGACTACAAGATCACCTGATCACTCGATGGCCTGCCTGAAGCCTCACAGCTGCAGGCGGGCCTCGGCGATGCCGTCCAGCTCGGCCACCACCAGGTCACCGGCCTGGGCAAAGGCCAGGCCATTCCACGTGCCCGTAGTCACCACCGTGCCTGCGGGCACGCTGCCATAGCGGTGCACCAGCTCCTGCAGCCAGCCGGCCAGCAGCCACAGCGGGTCACCCAGCGGATGCGTTCCGGTGAACACCTGCTGCGGCCCCGCGCCCACGCGCAGCCGGCAGACCTGGGCTGACCAGTCCCGCGGCGACTCGCGCGGCAGCAGCCGCGAAGCGTCCTGCCAAGGTCCCAGCACCAGGGCGCCATGGCACAGGCCGTCGGCGGCCAGCAGCAGAGGCGGTGCCTTCAGGTGCTGGCGCCAGCGCGTATCCACCACCTCGATGGCGGCGGTGATGCCGTCGATCAGCTCCAGGCCCTCGCCGGGCTGCAGGGCGGCGGCCATCTCGGCCGTGATATCGCGACCCAGGCGCAGGGCGATCTCGGCTTCGATGCCGCGCAGGTGCAGCGGCGCGCCGCCAGCGACCGAGGGGCTGGCCCAGACGCCTTCTTCGGGCAGCGGCGCATGGGTCAGCGGGGCATCGCGGCGCGGCGCGCCAGACTTCCAGTAGCCCGGAACGCGGCCCGGTCCCTGCTGGCTACCGGCCACGCGCCAGCCCAGGGCGGGCGCCATGGCGGCCTGCACGGCCTGTGCATCTGCGGGCGTGCGCACCACGTCGGCCCAATCGTCGGCATCCAGCAATTCGCCGCTGTGGCGTGCCTGGAGCAGCGCATGGGCCAAGGCTGTGGGAGTGCGGGGCGTGTTCGTCATGGAGCGGCTTTCCTGGAGTGCATCGGTGGGTCTCAAGCGGCCCCGATTGTCCGCTGGACAAGGCGCCCCAGGGTTATGCATTAAATGCATAAGGCTCTCGCTCATAAGGCGTTGGACAGCGCATAGCCCCGGGAATAAGCTCAAAACCCTCAGACAACTCTTGTGTGGAACCACCATGCAGCAACCCGCTTCGGCCGGCGTTACCAACCACGCCATCCCTTCATACCTGCAGGCCGATCACCTCGGCCCCTGGGGCAACTACCTGCAGCAGGTCGATCGCGTCACGCCCTACCTGGGCCATCTCGCCCGCTGGGTCGAAACCCTCAAGCGCCCCAAGCGCATCCTGATCGTCGATGTGCCGATCGAGCTGGACAACGGCACCATCGCCCACTACGAAGGCTACCGCGTGCAGCACAACCTGAGCCGCGGTCCCGGCAAGGGCGGCGTGCGTTTCCACCAGGACGTGACCCTGTCCGAAGTCATGGCCCTGTCGGCCTGGATGTCGGTCAAGAACGCGGCCGTCAACGTGCCCTACGGCGGCGCCAAGGGCGGCATCCGTGTCGATCCCAAGACGCTGTCGCGCGGTGAGCTGGAGCGCCTGACGCGCCGCTACACCAGCGAGATCGGCCTGCTGATCGGCCCCTCCAAGGACATCCCCGCGCCTGACGTCAACACCAATGGCCAGATCATGGCCTGGATGATGGACACGTACTCCATGAACACCGGCGCCACCGCCACCGGCGTGGTCACGGGCAAGCCCGTGGACCTGGGCGGCTCGCTGGGCCGCGTCGAGGCCACCGGCCGCGGCGTGTTCACCGTGGGCGTGGAAGCGGCCAAGCTGACCGGCCTGTCGGTCCAGGGTGCGCGCATCGCCGTGCAGGGCTTCGGCAACGTGGGCGGCACGGCGGGCAAGCTGTTCGCCGACGTGGGCGCCAAGGTCGTGGCCGTGCAGGACCACACCGGCACCATCCACAACGCCAACGGCCTGGACGTGCCGGCCCTGCTGGCACACGTGGCCGCCAAGGGCGGCGTGGGCGGCTTTGACGGCGCCGAGGCCATGGACGCTGCCGACTTCTGGAGCGTGGACTGCGACATCCTGATCCCCGCCGCACTGGAAGGCCAGATCACCAAGGACAACGCCGGCAAGATCAAGGCCAAGATGGTGATCGAGGGCGCCAACGGCCCCACCACCACCGAGGCCGACGACATCCTGACCGAAAAGGGCGTGCTGGTGCTGCCCGACGTGCTGGCCAATGCCGGCGGCGTGACGGTGAGCTACTTCGAATGGGTGCAGGACTTCTCCAGCTTCTTCTGGAGCGAGGACGAGATCAACGCCCGCCTGGTGCGCATCATGCAGGACGCCTTCGCGGCCATCTGGCAGGTGGCCCAGCAGCACGGCGTGACGCTGCGCACCGCCACCTTCATCGTGGCCTGCCAGCGCATCCTGCATGCGCGCGAGATGCGAGGTTTGTATCCCTGACCCCCTGAGGCGCTGACGCGCCTTCCCCCTCTCTACCCGCTCCGCGGGGGAGGGGGACGACACCCTCGCTGCGGGGCGGCCCTTGCTCGGTGTCCCTGACTTGGGCCGCGCCAGTTTCATGCGCTGTGCATTCTGCGAAAAAGAAAAGGCGCTTCGGCGCCCTTTTTCTTGTGGCCGCCTTTTCGGCAACGGGTTAGCACGCGTTCCAGTGGGCCTAAGCGCGGGTTTCCGAATGGCGAAGCGGATCTCCAGTCAAACCCTGGTGCCCTGGGGCCCAGGGTTTTCTATCGTTGCGGGCAGTGAACTGGAGACTGCCCATGACCGTCCGACGCAGCCTGCTGGCCTTGCTGGCCGCTTTGCCTTTTTTCTCCCTGGCTCCTGCCGCCGCGCTGGCGGCGGCCTGGCCTGAACGCCCCATCACCATCGTGGTGCCGGCCGCCGCAGGCGGCACCACGGACATTGCCGCGCGCGTGCTGGCCGAGAAGATGGGAAAGGACCTGGGCACCTCGGTGGTGGTGGAGAACAAGGGCGGGGGCGGCGGCAGCATCGGCACGGCCCAGGTGGCGCGCGCCAGGCCTGATGGCTACACGCTGCTCATGGGCAACATCGGCCCGGTGGCCATCAATTTCAGCCTGTACAAGCAGCTCAGCTACAAGGAAAGCGATCTGCGCGGCATCACCAATGTGATCTCCGTGCCCAACATCCTCGTGGTCCATGCCGATTCGCCCGTGCGCAGCGTGCGCGAGCTGGTGGAGCTGGCCAGGACCCGGCGCCTGAACGTGTCCACCTCGGGCGTGGGCCAGTCGCCGCACATGTCCTCGGAGATGTTCCGCCAGAAGGCCGGCATCGAGGTCACGCTCGTGCCCTTTCCCGGCGCCGCGCCTGCGGTCACGGCGCTGCTGGGCCAGCAGGTGGACTACATGATCGACAACCTGCCCAGCTCCATGCCGCACATCAGGAGCGGCAAGTTCCGCGCGCTGGCCATCACCAGCGCCACGCGCTCGGCCCAGTTGCCCGAGGTGCCCACCATGACCGAGGCCGGCGTGCCCATGCAGGTCACGGCCTGGTTCGGCCTGCTGGCCCCTGCCGGCACGCCCGATGTCGTGGTCGAGCGCATCCAGCAGTCGGCCCGGCGCGCCATGCAGACGGCCGAGGTGCGCCAGCGCTTTGCCGACCTGGGCGGCGTGCCCGGTGGCGAGACACCGGCCGAGTACGACGCCTTCATCGCCCAGGAACGCAAGAGCTGGGCCCAGATCGTCAAGGCCGCAGGCCTGTCGCTGGAATAGTTCTCCCCACTCGCCCCTCCCATGCAAGAAGACATCGCCTCCCTGCTGCGCCAGCCCTTTGGCTCGCTGCCCGAACTCGTCGCGCTGCAGGCCAGCCAGCGCCCCGGCCACACCGCACTGGCCATGGACGGCCGCAGCCTCGACTACGCCGCGCTGCGCCTGGGCATGGACCGCGTGGCCCTGCGCCTGCAACGCCAAGGCCTGGGCCCCGGCGACGTGGTGGCCATTTGCGCGGGCAGCTCGCCCGAGTACGTGCTGGCCTTCCTGGGCGCGTTGCGCGCGGGCGTGGCCGTGGCGCCGCTGGCCCCGTCGGCCACGGCCGGCCACCTGAGCGCCATGCTGGACAACTGCGGCGCCCGGCTGGTGCTGCGCGATGCGGAAACCGCCGCGCAATGGCCGCTGCAGGCCGGACAGGATCTGCAATGCGTGGCTCTGGACGGCGCTGTCGAAGCCGGCATTCCGTGGTCGCAATGGCTGGCTGCGGACGAAGCGGACCATGGCACGGCACCCACGCCCATCCACCCCCAGCCCGACTGGCCCTTCAACGTCATCTACTCCTCGGGCACCACGGGAGTGCCCAAGGGCATTGTCCAGTCCTGGGCCATGCGCTGGGCCCATGTGCAGCGCGCCATCCACAACGGCTACGGACCCGATGCCGTCTCGCTGTGCGCCACGCCGCTGTACTCCAACACCACCCTGGTCGCGGCCCTGCCCACGCTGGGGCTGGGCGGCACCCTGGTGCTGATGCGCAAGTTCGACGCGGCGCAGTACCTGGAACTGGCCGAGCGCCACCATGCCACCCACACCATGCTCGTGCCCGTGCAGTACCAGCGGCTGATGCAGTGCCCGGGGTTCGACGGCGCCGACCTGAGCCGCCTGCAGCACAAGTTCTGCACCAGCGCACCCTTCCATCCCGCGCTCAAGGCCGAGGTGCTGCGCCGCTGGCCCGGACGGCTCATCGAGTACTACGGCATGACCGAAGGCGGCGTGCGCTGCGAGCTGCACTGCCATGACTTCCCCGACAAGCTGCACACCGTGGGGAGGCCGGGACCGGGCGCCGACATCCGCTTCATCGATGAGCAGGGCCGCGAACTGCCGCCCGGCGAGCAGGGCGAGATCGTGGGCCGCTCGGCCGGAATGATGAGCGGCTACCACCGCCTGCCCGACAAGACGCAGGAGGCCGAATGGTTCGATGCCCAGGGCCTGCGCTTCATCCGCAGCGGCGACGTGGGCCGCCTGGACGAGGACGGCTTCATCGTGCTGGGCGACCGCAAGAAGGACATGATCATCACGGGCGGCTTCAACGTCTACCCGAGCGACATCGAGTCCGTGCTGCTGCAGCACCCGCAGGTGGCCGAATGCGCGGTGATCGGCGTGCCCTCCGATGCATGGGGCGAGACCCCCGTGGCCTACGCCGTGGCGCGCCCCGATGCCACGCCCTCGGCCGCCGAGCTGCGCGAATGGCTGAACGCCCGCGTGGGCAAGACCCAGCGCGTGGCCGAGCTGCGGCTGGCCGCCAGCCTGCCGCGCAGCGAGATCGGCAAAGTGCTCAAGCGCGCGCTGCGCGAGCAGTACCAGGCCGGCGCCCTGTCCTCTTCATGAAACGGAGTCCCCCCATGCCCATGCCCATGCCCATGTCCATGCCCATGCACCCACTCCCGCGCCGCCGCCTGCTGTCCTGCCTGGCCCTGGCGACCTGCGCCCTGCTGGCCCCGGCCGCCCATGCTGCCGAGGCCTGGCCTGCCAAGCCCATACAGCTGGTCATTCCCTATCCACCCGCCGGCAGTGCCGACCTGCTGGGCCGCCCGCTGGCCGTGCAACTGCAGCAGCAGCTGGGCCAGCCCGTGGTGCTGGAATACAAGCCCGGTGCGGGCGGCACGCTGGCCTCGCAATACGTGGCGCGCGCCAGGCCCGATGGCTACACCGTGCTCATGGTGCTGGCCGCCCATGCCATCAACGACAGCCTCTATCCCAAGCTGCCCTACGACACCCGCCGCGACTTCGCGCCCGTGTCTTTGGTGGCCAACCTGCCCATGGTGGTTGCGGCCAGCAGCAAGCTGCCGGCAAAGAACATCCAGGAACTCATCCAGGCCGCCAAGGCCAACCCCGGCAAGCTCACCTTCGGCTCGGCGGGCAACGGCAACACGGGGCATCTTGCGGCCGAGTACTTCGGTTCCATGGCAGGCGTGCGCATGACCCATGTGCCCTACAAGGGCAGCGCGGGCGTGGTCAACGCCATGCTGGCCGGCGACATCGACCTGACCTTCGACAGCATCTCCACCTCCATGCCCCACATCCGCAGCGGGCGCATGCATGCGCTGGCCGTCACCAGCCCGCAGCGCTCGGCGCTGGCGCCCGAGGTGGCCACCATCCAGGAGCAGGGCATCGCAGGCTTCGACGTGACCGGCTGGTACGCCGTCATCGCGCCGGCCGGCACGCCCGCCGAAGCCACCCAGCGCCTGAGCCGCGAGATCGCCTCCGCCCTGCGCCAGCCCGCGCTGCAGGCCCAGCTGGCCGCCGGCGGCTACGAGCCCGTGGGCTCCACGCCCGAGGCGCTGCAGGCGCATATCGACAAGGAAATCACGCGCTGGGCCACTGTCGTCAAATCGACAGGTGCACGGGTGGATTGAAAGTCACCCCCTGAGCGGCTGCGCCGCTTCCCCCGTGTGCACGGCGCCCTCTCTCGCTTCGCGGGAGGGGGGCATCCGGGCAACCGGCGGCACCCTCGGTGCGGGGCGGCGCGGCCGGCGTAGGCCCTTCCTCGGTGCCCTGGAGTCGGTACACGCCAGTCTCGAGCGCCGCGCCCAATGCGATGATCATGTCCATGAATACACCCATCAAAGACCACCCGGCCAACCCCTTCGAAGGCGAGGCGCCCGGCATCCTCTTCGGCCTGCCCATGCCCATGGCCCGCGCCATGAAGCTCAGCGGTGAACGCATCGGCGAGGACCGCGCCCAGATCCGCATGGGCTTTCAACCGGATCAGGCCAATAGCCGCGGCGACGTGCACGGCGGCGCCATCGCCTCGCTGCTGGACTGCGCCCTGGCCTCGGCCTGCCGCTCGCATGACCCCACGGCCTTCGGCGTGGCCACCATCGATCTCACGCTGCACTACGTCTCGGCCGGCAGCGGCGATCTCATCGCCACCGCCCACTGCGAGCGGCGCGGCCGCTCCATCAGCTTCGCGCGCGGCGAAGTGCGTTCCGAGGACGGCACCCTGGTGGCCCTGGCCACCGGCACCTTCAAGCTGATGGCGCGCAGCCCGGCACAGGCCTGAGCGTAGGGCACACGCGGCGCCGGATGGCGCCGGACGGCACTTGCGTGCCGCCGCGTCGTCAGAGCCGCTTTTCCTTGGCCTCGATCAGCTTTTGCATCAGTTCGCAGACCTGCCGTGCCTGTTCCTGGGTGATGTCGATGTTCTCGATCACCGAGCGCTTGAACTGGATGCCGTTGACTACGCCGCTGTTCTCGATGAAGCCCAGCGTCAGGGTGCGGTTCAGGAAGTAGATGACGGCGGCGATGCCCCAGCCGATCAGCATGACCACCAGGCCTGCAAAGAAGCTCTGGGCCATCATGGACCCGCCCATGAACAGCGACAGGGCACCGATGCCCAGCGCCGTCTTCCAGGGTTTGTGATAGCCGTAGTAGGTGGAGCAGATGCCCTGCAGCGGGATCAGGCGCGACTGGGTGCCCGACAGCGAGGCGCTGCTGAACTCCAGGCGCTCGCTGCCCACGCGGATGGTGGTGGTGGGATCGATGTTGACCTTGGACAGGATCCAGGCGACCAGGCCGCCTTCGCGGCCTGTGATGGCAATGTGGTTGCCCTTGTCGTCTATGGGTTGCTCGCTGGCCTTCCAGGCCTTGATGACCAATGCACTCACGGTAATACCCTCTCTTGAATGTTTGAGAAACCACGGGCTGTCCCGTCATGGCATTGCACCACCGGGGCCGCCTGAGGAGGGGCGATTACAGCACAGGGCATGAGTGCAGCCTTGGGCAACCAAGGCCGCTGTGCGCCATCAACCGGGTTGCACCCCCGCCGACTGCAGCAGCCGCCCCCAGACCGGAGCCTCCTGCGCCCAGGCCTTGCCGAAGCGCTGGGGCGTGTCGTCATCCACGGGCACGAAGCCGGCGGCGATGATGCGGGCCGTGCCTTCGCGGCTGGCCACGGCGCGGTTGGAGATCTCGCCCCATTGCCGCGTGAGGTCGGCCGGCAGGCCACTGGGGCCGGCGATGGCCAGCCAGCCGGACAGTTCCATGGCCTCGTGGCGGTAGCCGGCCTCGGCAAAGGTGGGCACCTCGGGCAGCAGGGGCACGCGGCGCGTGCCGGTGACGGCCAGGGCGCGCAGCTTGCCTGCATCGATGTAGGGCTTGAGCGTGAGCAGGCTGCCCATGCCGATGGGGATGCGCCCGCCCAGCATGTCCTGCACCATCAGCGCCTCGCCCCGGTAGGCCGCATGCGCCATGCCGGCACCGGCCATGTCGCTGAGCACGGCGCAGGCCAGGTGGCCGTGCGAGCCTATGCCGTAGGAGCCATACGAGAGCTTGCCCGCGTTGGCCTGGGCCCAGGCCATGAATTCGCGCAGGTTGGTGGCGGGCACGTCGGCCGTGACCACCAGGGCGATGGGCGCCATGCACACGCGCGACAGGGGCGTGAGGTCGGTCAGCGGGTCGTAGGCGGTCTTCTTGTAGAGGTATTTGTTGGTGAGCATGGTGGAGGTGGTGCCCAGCAGCAGGGTGAGCCCGTCGGGCGCGGAGCGGACCACCATCTCGCCGCCGATCAGTCCGGCCGCGCCGGGCTTGTTGTCCACCACCACGGTCTGGCCCAGCTGCTGGGCCATGCGCTCGCCCAGGATGCGCGCAATCACGTCGGTGGCGCCGCCCGCCGCAAAGGGCACGACGATGCGCACGGGCCGTGTGGCAAAGCCGGCCTGCGCCAGCACGCTGGCGGGCCCTGCCGCCGCGGCGCCGGCCGCCAGGGCCAGCGCCTGGCGCCGATTCAATCGGTTGTTAAGTCGGTTGTTCAGTCGGTCATTCAATTGGCCGTTGAATCCGCTGTTCGATGCCGTCCCCGAGATCACTGCCATCACACGCTCCTTTGGCTGGGTGCCTCCATGGGTGGAGATACCGGATCAAGAAACCGCCGTCTCGAAATCAATCGAGTTGGCCAAGCGTATTCGAGGCAGATGGATTCACCATCAGGGAAATCATTGGACTTTTTGCACCATAATCAGAAAACTCTGAGTGCAAAACGGTCTTTCAGTCTCATTTTGATCAAGATCGTGCTGCAGATCTCTGTTGCGCCCAGGCATGGCGCAGCAGCACCTGTTCGGCCTGCTTGAGCACGGGCGCATCGACCATGCGGCCGTCCAGCACGCAGACGCCGCCTCCGGCCTCGGCCAGGGCCTGGCGCAGGCGCTGCGCGTGGGCCACGGCCGCTGCATCGGGGTCGAAGACGGCGTGCAGGGGCTGGACCTGGGCCGGGTGGATGCACAGCTTGCCGCCAAAGCCCATGCGCCGCGCGCGTGCCGCGTCCTGGGCCAGCCGCTCGGGGTTGCGCGTGTCCACCGTCACGCCGTCCACGGCCGCGCCAATGGCGGCGCGGCGCGAGGCCAGGACCAGGGCCATGCGCATGGGCAGCAGTTCTTCCTCGCCCTGGTCGCAGGCCATGCCCGCATCGACCTGGAAGTCCAGGTGGCCGAAGGCCAGGCGCACCACCTGGGGCGCGGCAGCCAGTGCGTCGGCCGCGTCCAGGCCGGCCACGCTTTCGATGAGGGGCAGCACGGCTGCCCGTGCGCCCGCAGCCTGGGCCACCGCATGCAGGGTCTGGGCGCGCTCGGCCTTGGAGACCATGGCGCCGGCCACGCCCTGCTCCACCAGCTGCGCCAGCGCGCGCAGGTCATCCGCATGCCAGGGCGTGCCTTCGGCGTTGATGCGCACCAGCAGGCGGGCACGGGCCGGGCCTTCCAGCGCACCCACGGCCTGGGCCAGCGCCTGGCGGGCGCCGTCCTTGTCGGCCGGGGCCACGGCGTCCTCCCAGTCGGCGATGACCATGTCGGCGCCGCTGTCCAGGGCCTTGCCCAGGCGCTCGGGCCGCGTGGCGGGGACGAAGAGAAAGGAAGTGGCCTGTCGCGCCAGATCGTGCATGCGGATGTCCTTGGGAGAGCGGTTTATTCGGCCGAGACGCCTGCGGCCTTGATGACCTTGTCCCAGCGCGCCACCTCGGCCTGCAGGTGGGTGCGCAGGCCTTCCGGCGTGGCCTTGTCGGGCGTGACCAGGTCGGAGCTGAGTTCGGCGATGCGCTTTTTGACGTTCTCGTCCTTGATGGCCACGTTCAGCGCCTTGTTGATGGCCATGACCACGTCCTTGGGCGTGCCCTTGGGCGCGTACATGCCGTGCCAGACCTTGACGTCGAAGCCCTTGAGGCCCTGCTCGTCCAGCGTGGGGATGTCGGGCAGCGAGGACAGGCGCTTGGGCGTGGTCACGCCGAAGACCTTGGCGCGCTGGCCGTCCTTGATCACGGGCACGGTCTGCGTGGTCTGGTCGCACAGCAGGTCCACCTGGCCGCCCATGAGGTCGTTCATGGCCGGGCCTGCGCCCTTGTAGGGCACGGTGGTGAGCTTGACGCCCGCCTGGTGCATGAACAGCATGCCGCACAGCTGGGAGACGGCGCCGATGCCGGCATTGGCCAGCGAGACCTTCTCCTGGTTCTTCTTCACGTAGTCCAGCAGCTCGGCAAAGTTGTTGGCCGGGAAGTCCTTGCGCGACAGCAGGGTCATGGGCACGTCCAGCACCTGGCCGATGTACTCGAAGTCCTTGAGCGGGTCATAGGGCAGCTTCTTGTACAGCGCAGGTGCCGTGGCCATGCCCATGTGGTGGATGAGGATGGTGTAGCCGTCGGCCTTGGCCTTGGCCACGCGGTTGGGCGCAATGGTGCCGCCCGCACCCACGGTGTTCTCGACCAGCACGCTCTGGCCCAGCACCTGGCCCATGGGCACGGCCAGCAGGCGCGCCACCACATCGGTGGGGCCGCCAGCGCTGTAGGGCACGACGAGGACGACGGGCTTCTCGGGCCAGGCCGCGGCCAGGGCGCCGGTGGTCGTCCCGCCGGCGGCAAGGGCGCAGGCGGCGGCCGCTGCGTAAACGAGGCGGCGGCGGAAAGAAGTGGTGCGTTGCATGGTTTGTCTCCTGTGCACTTTGGTGGAAGCGGGAGGCGCTCTGTGGTGGCGCCTTTCCCATGGATTCGCCGGCCGGGGCCGGCGCGAAAACTCAGTCAAAAACTCAGTCAAGCAGGCGCTGCACGCGCGGCCAGTGCGCGATCTGCCACAGCCGCGCTACGGCGGCCTGGGCGGGGTCGTCCTGCAGGGCACCGCCATAGGCGATCAGTCGCAGCGCCTTGGCCGTGATCTCCTCGCGCGACAGCGTGTTGCCCGGATCGCCCTTGGGCTCCTCGACACGGCCGTGCAGCGTGCGGCCATCGGTGGTGAGCACGGTGACCTTGCCGATCCAGCGCTGCGGGTAGGCGGCATCGACCTCAGGGTCCAGCACCATGCCCACCTTCTCGCGCAGGGCCACGGTGGTGGCAGCCAGGTATTCGTTGTCGAACTCGTCCAGGCCCGCATGGCCGTGGCGCGCGGCCAGCGCCAGCACCGTGCCCATGGAGAACTTGCTCTGGTGCACCGTGCCGGGATCGACCACGGGGCCCAGCACGTCGATGGCGCCCTGGTGCACGTGGCAGGTGACCTGCGCCAGGTCGGCGGGGGCCAGGCCGTGGTCCTGCATGACCTGCAGCAGCGCGTCGGCGGCCGGGTGCGTGTGGCGGCAGGAGGCATGCCATTTGAACGAGGTCTCGGCCGTGGCCCAGCGCGTGCCTATGCCATCCGTGAGGCGCGTGGGATCGGCGTCCGTGGACATGCCTGCCGCCAGGCCCTGCGGTCCGGTGAAGATGTCCTGCGCACCGGTGAATCCGTCCCGGGCCAGGTAGGCCGACATCAGGCCCGCAGCGGCCGCATGCGCCGTGTGCAGCTGCTTGCTGTCGGCGCCCGTGCGCAGGAACTCCCACAGCCCTGCCGACTGCGTGCCCGCCGAGCCGAAGGCATGCTGCATCTGCGCGGGCGTGAGGCCCAGCAGCCGGCCCACGGCGGCCGCGGCGGCCAGGGTGCCGGCCGTGGCCGTGGTGTGGAAGATGCGGTAGTGGCTGCGGCCCAGGAACTCGCCCACGCGGATGCCGACCTCATAGCCGGCCACGCAGGCGGCCATGAGTTCGGCGCCGCTGGCGCCGATGCTCTGTGCCACGGCCAGCGCGGGCGGGAAAACCACGGCGGCGGGGTGGAAGACCGAGCCGTTGTGCACATCGTCCTGCTCGGCCACATGCGAGGCCGCGGCATTGGCCAGGGCCGCCATCATGGGCGAGGTGGTGTCGGCACTGCCCAGGATCTCGCTAGGCCCCTGCGCTGGTCCCTGGGACAGCGCAAAGCGCGTGATGCTCTGCACGGGGCGCGCGCCCTGGCCTGCGAGCACGGAGCCGAACCAGTCCACCCAGAGGTCTTCGGCGCGCTGCTGAACGGCGGCGGGAACGTCGTCCCAGCGCAGCGAGGCAGCGAATTGGGCCAGCGGATGGATGCTCACTTGGGTGTCGTTTTTCATGGGTTGGGTCTCCGGCGCATTCTTGGGCATGCGCCCTGGTTTCAGGGGGCGGTTTTTCCCGGGGGCGGGCACAGGGCACTGATGCGCTCGGCGCTCCAGCCCAGCTCGGCCAGGATGGCGGCGCTGTGCTCGCCCACGGCGGGCACGGCCTCCATGCGGTAGTCGAAGGCGCTGTTGGCACCGGGAGGCAGCAGCGCCTGCACCGGACCGGCCGGCGTGTCCACGCTGCACCAGCGCTGGCGTGCGGCCAGCTGGGGATGGGCCCACAGGCCGGCCATGTCGTTGACGCGCGCATTGGCAATGCCGGCCGCATCCAGCCGCTGCACCACCTGGGCGGCATCCAGCGCGTTGAACACGCCCAGGATCAGCGCACGCAGCTCCTCGCGGTTGGCGTTGCGGCGCGCATTGCTGTCGAAGCGCGCGTCTGCAGCCAACGCGGGCTGCAGCAGCACCTGTTCGCAAAAGAGCTTCCACTCGCGTTCGTTTTGCAGGCCCAGCATCACCGTCCCCCCGTCACCGGCCTCAAACGGCCCGTAGGGATAGATGCTGGCATGCGAGGCGCCGGTGCGTGGCGGCGGCGGCGCGCCGTCGAAGGCGTAGTACATGGGGTAACCCATCCACTCGCCCAGCGCCTCCAGCATGGACACGTCGATGTGGCTGCCCTCGCCCGTGCGCCCGCGCAGCAGCAGGGCCGACAGGATGTTGGTGTAGGCGTACATTCCGGCCGCGATGTCGGCCACCGAGATGCCGGCCTTGGACGGCACCTCGGGCGTGCCCGTGACCGAGAGAAAGCCCGCCTCGCTCTGGATCAGCAGGTCGTAGGCCTTCTTGTCGCGGTAGGGGCCGTCTGCGCCGTAGCCGCTGATGTCGCAGACGATGAGGCGCGGAAAGCGCTGGCGCAGCGCCGCATAGGACAGGCCCATGCGCGCGGCCGCGCCGGGCGCCAGGTTCTGCACCAGCACGTCGGCACCCTCCAGCAGCTGCAGCAGCGCCTGCATGGCCTCGTCCTGCTTGAGGTCCAGCGCCAGGCTCTGCTTGCTGCGGTTGATCCAGGTGAAGTGCGAGGACTGGCCCTGCACGCGCTGGTCATAGCCGCGCGCAAAGTCGCCGCTGCCGGGCCGCTCGACCTTGATCACGCGCGCGCCCAGGTCGGCCAGCTGGCGCGTGCAAAACGGTGCGGCCACCGCATGTTCCAGCGAGACGACGGTGGTGCCGTCAAGCGGCCGAAGACTTTGCTTTTTCATCTTGGAAATCCATTGCACTTTGGCGCCGCCTGTGCAACTGGCACGGCCCAAGGCCAGGGACACCGAGGAAGGGCCGCCCCGCCCCGAGGGTGTCGTCCCCCTTTGGGGGAAGGCGCGTAGCGACTCAGGGGGTACTTCATTTCAGAACGAGCGGGGGAGACCGAGGATGTGCTCGGCCACGTAGGAATAGATCAGGTTCGTGGAGATCGGCGCCACCTGGTACAGGCGCGTCTCGCGGAACTTGCGCTCCACGTCGTATTCGCAGGCAAAGCCGAAGCCGCCGTGGAACTGGATGCAGGCATTGGCCGCCTCCCAGCTGGCCTTGGCCGCTAGGTACTTGGCCATGTTGGCCTGGGCGCCCATGGCCTGGTTGGCGTCGAACATCTCGCAGGCCTTCCAGCGCATGAGGTTGGCGGCCTCGACCTCGATGAAGGCATCGGCAATGGGGAACTGCACGCCCTGGTTCTGGCCGATGGGGCGGCCGAACACGTTGCGGTCGCGCACATAGTTGGTCACGCGGTCCAGGAACCAGTAGCCGTCGCCAATGCATTCGGCCGCAATCAGCGTGCGCTCGGCGTTGAGGCCGTCGAGGATGTACTTGAAGCCCTTGCCTTCCTCGCCGATCAGGTTCTCCTCGGGGATTTCCAGGTTCTCGAAGAACAGCTCGTTGGTCTCGTGGTTGACCATGTTGGGGATGGGGCGCACGGTCAGGCCGCTCTTTTGCGCCTCGGCCAGGTCCACCATGAAGATGGACATGCCCTCGCTCTTTTTCTTCACGTCGGCCAGCGGCGTGGTGCGCGCCAGCAGGATCATCCAGTCGCTGTGCTGCACGCGGCTGATCCAGACCTTCTGGCCGTTGACCACGTAGCGGCCATCCTTCTTGACGGCGCTGGTCTTGATCTTGGTGGTGTCCGTGCCCGTGGTGGGCTCGGTCACGCCCATGGACTGCAGGCGCCATTCGCCCGAGGCGATGCGCGGCAGGTATTTCTCCTTTTGCGCCTGCGAGCCGTGGCGCAGCAGCGTGCCCATGTTGTACATCTGGCCATGGCAGGCGCCCGAGTTGCCGCCGCAGCGGTTGATCTCTTCCATGATCACGCTGGCCTCGGTCAGGCCCAGGCCCGAGCCACCGTACTCCTGCGGGATCAGCGCGGCCAGCCAGCCGGCCTTGGTCAGCGCGTCCACGAAGGTCTCGGGATAGGCGCGCTGCTCGTCGATCTTGCGGAAATACTCGTCAGGGAACTCGGCGCACAGCGCACGGATGGCGTCGCGGATTTCGGGGAAATTGTTGGAAAGCGTGTGTTCGATCATGGTGGTCTCAAGGCTCGGTGTTCAGGGGTCTCAGGCCAGGGTGGCTTTTCCGGTCATGGTCAGCCAGCCCTCGTGGTCTTGCGCCCAGAGTTCGACGGTCTTGCCGTCCGCAGAAGGCTTGCCGTGCACGCTGAAGGCATGCAGGTCGAAGGTGGGGCGCACGGCCTTGAACTCGAAGGACAGCACGCGCGCCTGGGGCAGCTCGCGGCGCAGCAGGTCCAGCAGCAGGGTGGCGATCAGCGGGCCGTGCACGATCAGGCCCGGATAGCCTTCGACACCCGTGACGTAGCGGCGGTCGTAGTGGATGCGGTGGCCGTTGAAGGTCAGGGCCGAGTAGCGGAACAGCAGCACGTCGTCGGGAACGATGGTGCGCGACCAGGCTTGCTGGCCGTCCAGCGGCGGCTTCTGGGGCGTGGGCGCGGGATCGCCGGGCTGGGCAGCGGCGCGGTAGACGATGTCGTGCTCCTCGGTCAGCGCCAGGCCCTGGTCGTTGCTGTAGGCATGCTCGACCAGCACGAACAGCAGCTCGCCCGAGCGGCCGCTCTTGTGGCTGACCGAGCCGATGGTGGAGCGGCGCTGCACCTTCTGGCCCACCTGCAGCGCGTTGCCTGCCTCCCAGCGCAGGCGCCCGCCGGCCCACATGCGGCGCGGCAGCGGCACGGGCGGCAGAAAGCCGCCACGGCGCGGGTGGCCGTCGGGGCCGATCTCGCTTTGGCGTGCATGGGGCAGGAAGTACATCCAGTGCCACAGCGGCGGCAGCGCCGTGCCGTCGGTGGGCTCAGGGTCTTCCCTGTCCAGCGTGGCCGACAGCGCGGCCACGGGCGCGGCCGTGATGCTGTCTGCCAGGGTTTCGCTGCGGCCCTGCCAGGACTGAAGGTGCGCCAGCGCGGCGGCGTCGAGGGTGTCGGTAGCTTGCTTGTCTGTCATGGCCGCCATGGTCGGTGCAAGCGCGGCGGCCCGCAATCCGCGTTTTCTTAAGCAAGCCTTTGGCCGCGCTGAAGGCTGGGCCGGCGCGGCCTGTCCGCCCCTGCTTTCATTCCCGCGAAGTCCGCCCTTGTGATTGGCGAATGGCGCAGCCCGGCGTTTGCCGGCATCCTTGGTCCCGACTTCTTTCCAACGAACACTGAACGGGGACGACAGGCCATGGCGCAGAAAATGATGCAGGACAAGGTAGTGGTGGTGACGGGTGCCGGCGGCGGCATCGGGCGCGACATGGCGCTGGCCATGGCGGCCGAGGGCGCCAAGGTGGTGGTCAACGACATCGGCACCTCCACCACGGGCGAGGGCACGGACGCCGGCCCGGCGCAGAAGGTGGTCGATGAGATCAAGGCTGCAGGCGGCCAGGCCGTGGCCAACACCGACAGCGTGGCCGAGGCCGCCAGCGCGGGCCGCATCGTGCAGTGCGCCGTGGACAGCTTCGGCCGCATCGACGGCGTGGTCAACAACGCCGGCATCCTGCGCGACCGGTTCTTCCACAAGATGAGCCTGGACGAGTGGGACGCCGTCATCAAGGTCCACCTGTACGGCAGCTACTACATGAGCCGCGCGGCCGCCAACCATTTCAAGGAGCAGGAAAGCGGCGCCTTCGTGCACATGACCTCGACCTCGGGCCTGATCGGCAACCTGGGCCAGGCCAACTACAGCGCGGCCAAGCTGGGGCTGACGGCCCTGTCCAAGTCCATTGCGCTGGACATGCAGAAGTTCAACGTGCGTTCCAACTGCATCGCGCCGTTCGCCTGGAGCCGCATGATCGGCTCCATCCCCACCGACACGCCCGAGCAGCAGGCGCGCGTGGCCAAGATCCAGCAGATGACGCCCAACAAGATCGCCCCGCTGGCCGTCTACCTGCTGTCCGACGCGGCCCGCGACGTGAACGCCCAGGTCTTCGCCGTGCGCAACAACGAGATCTTCGTCATGAGCCAGCCGCGCCCGCTGCGCTCGGTGCACCGCAGCGAGGGCTGGTCTCCCCAGTTCATTGCCGAGCACGGCATGCCTGCGCTCAAGGCATCGTTCGTCCCCCTGGACCGCTCGGCAGATGTCTTCAGCTGGGACCCGATCTGACCGGAGCTGATTCATGGCCATCAGTTACCAGCACCTGAAACAGCGCCCCTTCGAGCCCGTGCGCCAGCACTATGGCGAGCGCGACACCATGCTCTATGCATTGAGCCTGGGCCTGGGCAGCGACCCGCTGTCGGATGCGGCCCTGCCCTTTTTCTACGAAGGGGCGCCCGGCGGGCTGCGCGCCCTGCCCTCGCAGGCCGTGGTGCTGGGCTATCCGGGCTTCTGGGCGCGCGACGCCGATACGGGCATCGACTGGGTGAAGCTGCTGCATGGCGAGCAGCGCATGCGGCTGCACCGCCCGCTGCCGGCCAGCGCCGACGTGGTGGGCCACAACCGCATCACGCACCTGACGGACAAGGGTGAGGGCAAGGGCGCCATCATGGTCACCGAGCGGCGCCTGGAGACCGCCGGGGGCGAGCTGCTGGCCACCGTGCAGCAGGTCAGCTTTCTGCGCGGCGATGGCGGCTACAGCCTGCTGGACGGCGGCCAGCCCAGCGACGCGCCCCTGGCGCCGCTGCGCCCCACGCCGGAGGACCGCGCTCCCGACTTCACCGACACCCAGGCCATACGCCCCGAGGCCGCGTTGCTGTACCGCCTGATGGGCGACTACAACCCGCTGCATGCCGACCCGGCCGTGGCGCGCAAGGCCGGTTTCGAGCGGCCCATCCTGCATGGCCTGGCCAGCTACGGCCTGGTGGCCCATGCCGTGCTGCGCCAATGCGGCGACCGCAATCCCGCGCGCCTGAAGGCGCTGGATGTGCGCTTCACCTCGCCCGTCTATCCCGGCGAAACCCTGGTCACCGAGATCTGGCGCACGCCCGACCAGCCCTGCCAGCGGCAGTTGCGCGCCCGCGTGCTCGAACGTGACAAGGTCGTTCTGAGCCACGGCTACGCCGAACTCGCTTGAATGGATCACCCCCTGAGTCGCTGTGCGCCTTCCCCCTCTCTCGCTTCGCGGGAGGGGGACGACACCCTCGCTGCGGGGCGGCGCGGCCGGCCCAGGCCCTTGCTCGGTGTCCCTGGCTTGGGACATGCCGATTTGGACGCCTCGTCAAAGGTGCGCATAGGAGCAAGCAAGACATTCCAGCTTTTGATCTCAAAGAATCCAACCTCGGCACCATGACTACATCACCTGAAACCTCCCCCGTATTGACCTCCGTCCAGGACGGCATAGGCACGATCACGCTGAACCGGCCCGAGGCCCGCAACGCGCTCAACCAGGCCATGCGCCCGGCCCTGGCCGCCGCCGTGGCGCAGATGCGCGATGACGCGCAGGTGCACACCGTCATCCTCACGGGCGCGGGCGGCGCTTTCTGCTCGGGCGGCGACATCAGCCAGATGATGGATGCCAGCCAGGCCGGCCTGCCCTGGCGCCAGCGCATGCGCAGCCTGCACCAGTGGTTCCCCGAGCTGGTCAACCTCGAAAAGCCCGTGATCGCCGCCGTGGACGGCCCGGCCTTCGGCGCGGGCCTGAGCCTGGCGCTGGCCGCCGACTTCGTGCTGTGCACGCGGCGCGCGAAGTTCTGCGCCGTGTTCGGCCGCATCGGCCTGGTGCCCGACCTGGGCGCCATGCACATGCTGCCGCGCATCGTGGGCCTGCAAAAGGCCAAGGAGCTGGTCTTCACCGCGCGCACCGTGCAGGCCGAGGAAGCCAGGTCGCTGGGCATGGTCTACGAGATCGTGGAAGACGGCGAGGCCCTGCAGGCCGCCGCCGTGGCGCTGGCGCGGCGCTTCGGCGAGGCATCCACGGCCGCCATCGGCATGGCCAAGACGGCCATGAACCAGGCCTTCGAGCTGGACGCACGCGCCATGGCCGAGCTGGAGGCCTATGCCCAGACGATGTGCCGTGGCTCGGACTACCACCAGGAGGCGGTGCAGCGCTTCAAGGACAAGCAGCCCACGCGCTTCGACTGGGACCGCGCGCCATGAGCGTGCTGTCGCCGGACGCCCTGCAAGAAAGGCTGCAGGCCCTGATCCGCCCCGGCGACACCCTGTGGTGGGGCCAGGCCACGGCCGAGCCGCTGACGCTCACGCGCGCCGTGGTCGCGCACCGCCATGCACTGGCCCGGCACGGTGGCCAGGGCCGGCTGCGCGTCTTCGTGGGCATGGGCGCATCGGACACGCTGCAACCGGCGCATGCCGACGCCATCGACTTCTTCGGCTACGCGGCCGGCGGCCCCCACCGCGCGCTGGCCCAGGCCGGCGTGCTCGACATCCTGCCCAGCCACTACTCCCACCTGCCCGGCCTGATCGACGAGGGCCTGCTGCCTGCCGACGTGGTGCTGCTCCAGGTCTCGCCACCCGATGCACAAGGCCGCTACAGCCTGGGCCTGGTCCATGAATACCTGCCGGCCGCCATACGCAAGGCGCGCGTGCTGATCGGCGAAGTCAACCCCGCCATTCCGTGGACGCACGGCAGCCTGCACCTGCAGGCCGGCGACTTCGCCCTGCTGGTCGATGCCGAACACCCTCCGCTGGACCAGGCGCGCAGCGCGCCCGGCCCTGCCGAACAGGCCATTGCCGGCCATGTGGCCGCCCTCATCGAAGACGGCGCCACGCTGCAGGTGGGCGTGGGCAACCTGCCCGAGGCCGTGCTCGCCGCCCTGCACGGCCACCGCGACCTGGGCCTGCACAGCGGCGCCGTGGGCGACGGCATTGCAGCCCTGGCCGAAGCCGGCGTGCTGACCCACGCGCGCAAGAGCCAGGACCGCGGCGTGGGCATTGGCGGCATCCTCATGGGAGGCGAATCGCTCAGGCGCTGGGCACACCGCAACCCCGCCCTGCAGCTGCGCGAGACGCGCTACACGCACGACCCCGAGGTGCTGGCCGCCAGCCACAGGCTGGCCGCCATCAATTCGGCGGTGGAAGTGGACCTCACGGGCCAGATCAACTCCGAGGTGGCGGGCGGCGTCTACGTGGGCGCCGTGGGCGGCGCCGTGGACTTTCTGCGCGGCGCGGCACGCAGCCGCGGCGGCCTGCCCATCATCGCCCTGCCCGCCACGGCCAGGGGGGCCACGCGCATCGTTGCGCGGCTGTCCGGCCCCGTCAGCACGCCGCGCAGCGATGCCGGCCTCATCGTCACCGAACACGGCGTGGCCGACCTGCGCGGCCAGACGCTGTCGCGCCGCGTGAAACGGCTGATCGACATCGCGGCACCGGAGCACCGCGCCGACCTGGAACAACAGGCACATACCCTGCTGCGCCAATGCGGCGCAGCCTTTTCCTGATCCACTGATCCACTGATTCCCAAGGAGACAACGCCATGCGCAGAGCCGCCATCGTCACCCCCCTTCGCACGCCCGTGGGCACCTTCGGCGGCAGCCTGCGGCCGGTATCGGTCGAGGAGCTGGCCGCCACCACGGTGCGCGCCGTGGTCGAGAAAAGCGGCATCGACCCCGCACGCATCGACGACGTGGTCTTCGCCCAGTCCTACGCCAGCAGCGAGACGCCCTGCGTGGGCCGCTGGGCCGCGCTGCAGGCCGGCCTGCCGGTGACGGTGCCGGGCATGCAGCTGGACCGGCGCTGCGGCGGCGGCCTGCAGGCAGTGGCCACGGCGGCCATGATGGTGCAAAGCGGCGCCGCCGACGTGGTGATCGCAGGCGGCGTGGAGAGCATGAGCAACATCGAGTACTACAGCACCGACATGCGCTGGGGTGCGCGCTCGGGCAATGTGCGCTTCTACGACCGCCTGGACCGCGGCCGCGAGCGCTCCCAGCCCGTGGAGCGCTTCGGCAAGATCTCGGGAATGATCGAGACCGCCGAGAACCTGGCGCGCGACTACGGCATCAGCCGCGAGGCAGCCGACGCCTACGCCGTGCGCAGCCACCAGCGCGCCGCCGCTGCCTGGGAGGCGGGCCGCTTCGCCGACGAGATCGTCCCCGTCAAGGTGCCCCAGCGCAAGGGCGACCCCGTGCTGTTCACGCGCGACGAAGGCTTTCGCGCCGACGCCACCACCGACAGCATGGGCAAGCTGCGCGTGCTCATGCCCAATGGAACGGTCACGGCCGGCAACGCCAGCCAGCAGAACGACGCCAGCGCCGCCTGCCTGATCGTGGCCGAGGACCGGCTGGCCGAACTGGGCCTCACCCCCATGGCCACCCTGGTGGGCTGGGCCGCCGCAGGCTGCGAGCCCTCGCACATGGGCATAGGCCCCGTGCCCGCCGTCAAGAAACTGCTGGCGCGCCTGAACCTCACGCTGGACCAGATGGACCTGGTCGAACTCAACGAAGCCTTTGCCTGCCAGGTGCTGTCCGTGCTCAAGGGCTGGGAGTGGAACGACCAGGGCGCCATAGACCACAAGCTCAACGTCAACGGCTCCGGCATCTCCCTGGGCCACCCCATAGGCGCCACCGGCGTGCGCATCCTGGCCACCCTGCTGCACGAGCTGGAGCGCCGCAAGGGCCGCTATGGGCTGGAGACCATGTGCATCGGCGGCGGCCAGGGGATTGCGGCGGTGTTCGAGCGGGTGTGAGCTTTCCGCCTCAATCCGCCCGCGCCCCCGAAGCCTTCACGATCTCTTCCCACTTGCGGGCCTCTGCCTGGATGTAGCGCGCGAACTCGGCGGGCGTGGAGCCGACGGGCTCGGCGCCCAGGCGGCGGTATTGCGCTGCGATCTGGGGTTCGGCAAGCACGCGGCGGGACTCGGTCCACAGTTTCTGCACCACGTCCTGGGGCGTGTTCTTCGGCGCCCACAGTCCGTACCAGGTGCTGGTGCGAAAGCCCGGCATGCCGGCCTCTTCCATGGTGGGCACATCGGGCAGGGAGGGCGAGCGACTGGCCGAGGTGACGGCCAGCGCGCGCAGCCGGCCCGAGGCGATGAAGGGCATGGCCGAGGGCATGGAGTCGAACATGAGCTGGATCTGCCCGCCCATCAGGTCGGTCAGGGCCGGCGAGCTGCCCTTGTAGGGCACATGCTGCATCTGCGCGCCGGTCTTCAGGCGGAACAGCTCGCCCGACAGGTGCTGGGACGAGGCATTGCCGGCCGAGCCGAAGTTCACCTGCCCGGGATGGGCCTTGGCCCAGGCGATCAGCTCCTGCACATTGCGCACCGGAAGCTGGCTGCCCACGACCAGCACCAGCGGGACATCGACCAGCTGCGTGACCGGCTCGAAATCGCGGAAGGCGTCATAGGGCGCGCTGGCATAGACGTAGGGATTGATGACGTGGATGGAGGCATTGACCAGCAGCGTGTAGCCGTCGGCCGGCGCCTTGGCCACCAGGGCCGCGCCGACCATGCCGCTGGCGCCGGCCTTGTTGTCCACCACCAGGGGCTGGCCCAGCGCCTCGCCCAGCCGCGTGGTGACCACGCGCCCGACCACGTCGGTAGGCCCGCCGGGTGGATAGGGCACGACGACGCGGATGGGCGCCTTGGGATAGCCCTGAGCCCCGGCGGATGGCTGCGCGCCTGCGGTTCTCCATGCGGCCAGCGCCGCCGCGGCGCCCAGCAGGGTGCGGCGGGAAAGCGCGGGGCCTGTGCGTTGCGTTGTCATACCTTGTCTCCTTGAATGGCGAGTGCGAGCTTGCCGGTCACGTTGCGGCCGTGCAGCGCATCCAGCGCAGCCGGCAGTTCATGCATGGCGAAGACCTGGCTGACCTGGGGATGGATGCATCCCCGGGCCGCCCAGTCGAGCAGCGTGGCAATGACGGGCTGCAGCTGCGCCGCGAAGGCCTGGCGTTCGTCGGCCGGCGTCCAGCCGATGTAGCGGCCGTAGAAGAAGCCGTGCAGCGTGAGGTTCTTGACCAGGGCCAGGTTCATGGGCACGGCGGGAATGGCGCCGCTGGCGAAGCCCACGCTCAGCAGCTGCGCGTTCTGCGCAGCGGCGCGCAGTGCCTGCAGCAAGAGATCGCCCCCCACGGGGTCGAAGACCAGGGAGGCGCCCCGGCCCTGCGTGGCCTGCTTGACCTGGGCGGCCAGGTCCTGCGGGGTGACTGCCTGGTGCGCGCCGCGGCGCAGCGCATCGGCGCGCTTGGCCTCGGTGCTGGCGCAGGCGATGACCTGCACGCCGGGCGTCTGCCGGGCCACTTCCACCGCCGCGGCGCCCACGCCCGAACCGGCGCCCAGCACCAGCACCACATCGCCTTCCTGCAGGCGCGCGCGCCAGTGCAGGGCCGTGTAGGCCGTGCCGTAGGACAGGGGAATGGGCAGGGCCTGCAGCCAGGGCATGCCCGCAGGCAGGCGGTAGACGGTGGATGCATGCACCACCGTTTCCTGCGCAAAGGCACCCCAGTCGGCAATGAAGGCCACGGCATCGCCGGGCTGCAGGTGCTGCACCGCGCTGCCGCATTCCAGCACGCGCCCCACGCCTTCGGTGCCGGGCACGAAGGGCAGCGGCGGGCGCCGCTGGTAGCGGCCCTCGATCAGTAGGCCCGTGGCGTGGCTGACGTTGGCGTAGGCCACGGCAATCCGCGCCTGGTGCGCGCCCAGGGGCTGGCCGGGCCGGTCCATGGACTGCAGGCTGACCACCTCGTGCGGCGCGCCGAATTGATTGCAGACCAGGGCCTGCATGCGGGAGTGCGGGGATGGGGATGCCGGGGCGCTCATGCCATTTCCTCCGCCGCGCACTGGCGCACAACCTCACTGTCTATCAGTTGATCGATCTCCTGCGGCGTGCAGCCGGCCTCGGCCAGGATCTGGCGCGTGTGCTCGCCCGTGCGCGGCGCGGCGCCAAGGGATGCACCGCAGGCTGCTGCGTCTGCCGGCCAGGGTGATGCCGCATACAGCAGCGGCCCGAACCCGGGCTGCGCCAGCGTGGCGAACGATGCGCGGTGCACGGCCTGGGGGTGCGCCACCACGTCGGCCAGCGTGCGCACGCCCGCATGCAGGGCGCCCTGCGCTGCCAGGCGCTGCTCCCAGTGGGCGCGCGGCTGCTGCGCCAGCAAGGCCTGCAGCCCGGCATGCAGCACATGGCGGTGGGCCATGCGGCCCGCATTGGTGGCAAAGCGCGCGTCCTGCAGCCAGTGCGGCAGGTCCAGCGCGCGGCACAGCCGCTCGAACTGGTCGTTGTTCAGGGCCAGCACGGTGATGAAGCCATCGGCCGTGGCGAACACGCCGTTGGGGGCGCTCACGCCTTCGGCGGGCAGGCCGCCGCGCAGCGTGTCTTCGGCCAGCACCGTGGATTGCAGGGCGCAGCAGACCTCGAACAGGTTCAGCTCCACATGGCGCCCGCGCCCGCTGCGCGCCTTGCCCAGCAGGGCCGCCGTGCAGGCCTGTGCGGCGTAGACGCCGGCTGCGATGTCGGCCAGCAGCAGACCCACGCGCTGGGGCTGGCCCTGCGCGTCGCGGTTGCTGGTCATCAAGCCCGTGTCCGCCTGCATGACGGAGTCGGTGGCGGGCCGGTCCGCATACGGCCCCGTGGGTCCGTAGCCGCTGATGGAGACGTACACCGGGTCCAGGCCGGCCGCGCGCATGCTGTCGTAGTCCACGCCCATGCGCTGCACGACCTGGGGGCGGAAGTTCTGCACCACGATGTCGGCCTCGCGCGCCAGCCGCAGCAGCAGCGCGCGCCCCTGGGCCTGGCGCGCATCGACGGCAATGCTGCGCTTGCCCGCGTTGTAGGTGGCCGACAGGCTGCTGTGCCCATCGCGCGAGATGCCCACGTGGCGCGCCCAGTCGCCTTCGGGCGGATCGACCTTGATCACCTCGGCGCCCTGGCGCGACAGCAGGTGGGTGCAGTAGGGGCCGGCCACGCCCTGGCTCAGATCGAGCACACGGTAGTGCGCCAGGGGCGCCGGCGGCGCGGTTTGCAAAGCTTCTTGGTTCACGGTCTGCGGCCTTTCGCCATGGTTTCCTCCATGCTAGGGAGGCAGGGCAGGCGCCACAATCCTCGCCAGCAGGCCAGGCCTGGTGACTCCCGATCAACAATGGCCGGCCCCGGCCCTGCAAAGAATGCCGAGATGGACCTGAACCTGTGCCGCGTCTTCATCGACATCGCCGAGGCCAAGAGCCTCACGCGGGCGGCCGAGCGCGGCGGCATGACGCGCTCCAACGTCTCGCGCCGGCTGCGTGCGCTGGAGACCGAGATGGGCACGCAGCTGCTGCGCCGCACCACGCGCAATGTGGAGCTCACCCAGGCCGGCCAGCTGCTGTACCGGCGCTGCCTGGCCATGATGGAGGAGCTGCAGCGCGCCCGCGATGCCATCCACCAGCTGCGCTCCACCGTGAGCGGCGAGGTGGGCGTGCGCGTGCCCACCGGCTTCGGGCATTTCTATCTCAAGCCCCTGATCCTGGGCTTTTGCCGCGAGCATCCCGACATCCGCCTGCGCCTGCTGATCAACGACCAGATGGCCGACCTCGTGGCCTCCAAGGTCGATCTGGCGGTGCAGATCACCTCCGCGCCGCTGGACGATCTGGTGGCCACGCGGCTGTGCGATGTGCGCTGGAACTTCGTCGCCACACCCGCCTGCCTGCAGGCGCTGGAGCAGTCGCTGGGCCGGCCACTGCGCGCGCCTGCCGACCTGCTGCAGGCCCGCCTCATCCTGCCGCTGGCCATGGGCGGCAGGCTGGCCTGGCTGACCGGCAGCGGCGACGATGGCGTCGCCGCTGCCCTCGATGTGCTGCCCTCGCTGCAATCGGGCGACTACCGCCTTCTGTACGACGCCGTGCTGGACGGCCTGGGCCTGGCCCTGCTGCCCGACTACGTGACCTCGGCCGCGCTGGCCGGCGGCACCCTGGTGGCCGTGCTGGACCAGGTGGTGTTCTCCGGCCTGGGCAATGCCATGTACCTGGTGCGCATGCCCGACCGCCAGCCCACCATGGCGGCCCGCGCCTTCCAGCAGTTCCTGCGCGAGGCCATCGTCACCGCCGCACCCAGCTGGCAGGCGGGCGCGGACCTGTCTTCCTAGGACGTCCTAACAGCCGGCAAACCCCGGCTTAGGCAAAAGCAGATTCCCAAGAAGCGCCGGCGTGCGCACCATTGCCTGCATGTCCGGCGCAGACCGGGCGCGCCGCCGTGCAGGCCACGGCAGCGCTTCATTCATTTTTTGCAGGAGACATGCACATGCCCGCCCAACACCGCCGCAAGGCCCTGGCCACCCTGGCCTATGCCCCGCTTCTGGCGTCCCTGGTGACCGCCCTGGCCACCCTGAGCGCCCTCCCCGCCGCCGCGCAGGACGCGCAGCCCGTGCGCCTCATCGTGGGCTACTCGGCCGGTGGCCCCGTGGACCAGGGCGCCCGCCTGCTCAGCGTGGCGCTGACCAAGGAGCTGGGCGCCTCGGTGGTGGTGGAGAACAAGCCCGGCGCCAACGCCACCATGGCCGGCAGCGAGGTCGTGCGCGCCAAGCCCGATGGCCTCACGCTGTGGTTCGCGGCCAGCCCCACCATCACCATCAGCCCCAACGTGATGAGCAAGATGTCCTTCGACCCGGCCCGTGACCTCACGCCCGTGGCGCCCGTGCTCAGCTACTACAACGTGCTGGTGGTCAACAACAACGAGCCCTACAAGACCACGGCCGAACTCGTGGCCTATGCCAAGGCCCATCCGCAAAAGCTCAACTACGGCTCGGCCGGCGTGGGCGGCTCCAACCACCTGGGCGCGCTGCTGTTCGCGCGGCGCAGCGGCATCGAGATGAACCACATCCCCTACAAGGGCAACGCACCGGCCATGACCGACGTGATCGGCGGCCAGCTGAGCATGATGCTGGACATCATCAGCACCGCCAGCACCTACATCCAGAGCGGCAAGGTGCGCGCCGTGGCCGTGACCTCGCCGCAGCGCAATGCCTCGCTGCCCGATGTGCCCACCTTTGCCGAGTCCGGCATCGAAGGCCTCAAGGGCTTCGACGTGGGCGGCTGGTATGGCGTCTACGGCCCCAAGGGCATGTCGCCTGAACTCGTGGCCCGCCTGAACAAGTCCATCAACGCCGCCCTGGCCCAGCCGGAGCTGCGCAAGCGCCTCAAGGAACTGGGCTACGAAGAGTGGACCGGCGCCCCCCAGAAACTGGCCGAGCGCGGTGCCAAGGAGCGCGCGATGTGGGCCACCGTCACGCAAGGAATCGTGGTGGACTGACACCCCCTGAGTCGCTTCGCGCCTTCCCCCTGAAAGGGGGACGACACCCTCGGTGCGGGGCGGCGCGGCCGGCGTAGGCCCTTCCTCGGTGTCTCTGAGTGGGGCCGCACCATTTTGCAAAGGCCATGCCATGGCATCCATGAATCAACGAATACACCATCTGCTGGACCGCTGGCTGGCCGAAGCGCCGCAGCGTCCCTTCATCCACCTGCCCGACGGCAGCAGCCTGAGCTTTGCCGATCTGGGCGCGCTGGCGGACACGGCCGAGGCCGAGCTGCGCGCGCTGCAGGTGCGGCCCGGCGACCGCGTGCTGGTCGTGGCCGAGAACTGCCCCGAGCATGCGGCGCTGATCCTGGCCTGCAGCCGCGTGGGCGCCTGGTCCTGCGGCGTGAACGCGCGCATGGCGCCCGGCGAGATCGATGCCTTTGCGGCCAAGGCCGATGCGCGCGTGGTGTATTTCACCTCGGCCGCATCGGACAGCGCCAGCGGCCACGCGCGGCGCTTTGGCGCAGGCGACTCGGCCCTGGCCGGCATGCAGCACAGCCCGGTGCGCGCGCAGGCGGTGGCCGAATCCGGTGCGCTGCAGGACGAGGTGGCGGCGCTGATCTTCACCTCGGGCACCACGGGCACGCCCAAGGGCGTGATGGTGGGGCATGACGCGCTGACGCTGTTCGCTCGCGTCTCGGCCGCATCGCGCGGCCTGGGTCCGCAGGACCGCAGCTATGCCTTCGTGCCCATGACCCACATCTTCGGTCTGGGCACGGTGCTGCTGGCCTCGCTGTATGCGGGCGCGCAGATGGTGATGCGCCCGCAGTTCGACCCCGCCGATCTTCTGGATGCGCTGGCCCGCCACGGCATCTCCCAGTTGCAGGGGCCGCCTGCGCTGTACGCGCGCCTGCTGGCCTATCTGCAGGAGCAAGGCATTGCCCACCCGCAGGCGCCTGCGCTGCGCTATGTCTATACCGGCGCAGGCCCGCTGGACCTGACGCTGAAAAAGCGCGTGGAGGCCGCCTTCGGCCAGGCGCTGCACCATGGCTACGGCCTGTCGGAATACGCAGGGTCGGTCCACCTCACGCGCCAGGGCGAGCAGCGGCCCGACACCAGCGCGGGCTACGTGGTGGAAGGCGCGGAAGTGCGCGCCGTGGACCCGGCCACGGGCCGCAGCCTGCCGGTGGGCGAGCGCGGCGAGCTGTGGATACGCGGGCGCGGCCTGATGCACGGCTACTTCCGCGATGACCAGGCCACGGCCAGCGTGATGCGCGAGGGCGGCTGGTACGCCAGCGGCGACCTGGGCGAGCTGCATGCCGACGGCGCACTCTTCGTGGTGGGGCGGCTCAAGGAAATGATCATCCGCTCGGGCTTCAACGTCTATCCGGCCGAGGTGGAACTGGCGCTCAACGAGCTGCCCGGCGTGCAGCGCAGCGCCGTGGTCGGGCGGCCCGAGAGCGATGGCAACGAAGAGGTCATCGCCTTTGTCGAGCTGCAGCCCGGCGCCACGCTGGACAGCGCCGCAGCGCGCTCCCACCTGCGCGAACGGCTGGCGCCCTACAAGCTGCCCGCCCGCATCGTGCCCCTGGCCGAGCTGCCCACCAGCCCCAACGGCAAGGTGCTCAAGCGCCTGCTGCAGGAACAGGCGCTGCGCGTTTCCTGAGCCCGGGCCGCCCAGCAGTTGCGCCGGCACCGCTGCCGGTGCAACCTTTGTCTTGCCTGCCCCTTCCCTGCCCCATGTCCGGATGTGCGCACGCGCCACTGCCTTCCGGAACCGGCCTCTGCAGCATGGACGCAACACCCCTACATTGCGCATCCGCAGGCCTTGCACCCCATCCTTCATGATGTAAAACTATGGCACTCAATGTTTCAATAGTTTTAACAAATTCATTATTTTTTTGCCTGCCTTGGCCTTGGCTGCAGTTACCGGATCCATCGTGAGATGCATCCCGGCGTGTCGGCCCGGATCTGCACAGGGCATGCATCCTCACCCCCCGCAACCACATGAATCAAGCCCATGAAAAGAATCCTCAGCCTGTTTCTCGGAGGTATTTTCCTGGTCGCTGCCAGCCTGGTTCATGCGGCCTGGCCAGACCGGCAGATCACGCTGGTTGTACCTTTCCCGGCAGGCGGTGGCACTGATGTCGTGGGGCGCATCATCGCCAAGGAGCTTGCACAACGCCTGCGCGTCAACGTGGTGGTGGAAAACCGCCCTGGCGCCTCGGGCAACATCGGCGCGCGCCAGGTCTCCAAGGCCAGTCCCGATGGATATACGCTGCTGATCTGCACCACGGCCCAGACCATCTCGGGCGCGCTGTACACGCAGGCCGGGTATGACGTGGCCAACGACCTGGAAGCCATCTCCACCATCAACGACAGTCCCCTGGTGCTCATCACACGCCCGGGCCTGCAGCTGTCGTCGGTGCAGGACCTGATCGAGCTGGCGCGGCGCAGCCCCGGCAAGCTGACCTATGCAACGCCGGGCTATGGCAGCGCGGGCCACATGGCGGCCGAGGCCCTGAGTCTGGCCGCCGACATGCGCATGCTGCACATCCCCTACCAGGGCGCCGCGCCCATGATGGCCGACCTGGTCAGCGGCCAGGTCGATATCGCCTTCGACCTGCTGATCACGGCCAAGCAGTATGTGAACCAGGGCAAGGTCAATCGCGTGGGCGTGGCCACGCGCGAGCGCTCGCCCCTCATGCCCGACTGGCAGACGCTCAGCGAGCAAAGCCCGGCCCGGCTCGGCAATTTCAACGAGACCTCATGGAATGTGCTCATGGCACCCAAGGGCACGCCGGCCGCGATAGTGAACGCCATCAATGCACAGATGAAAAATATCCTGGCCGATGAAAAGGTGCAGCGCAAATTCATGGAGCTTGGCAGCATTCCCCTTTGGAAATCCGTGGACAGCACCAAGGCATTCGTATCCGACGACGCCAGAAAATGGAGAAAGGTGGTCAGTGATGCCGGCATCGCGAAAATCTGAAATACCCCCTTCGCCGCAGAAACTGGCAGGGCCCGATGTCAATGCGCTGCACGAATTGCTCAATGCGCTGAAAAAGCACGGCATCGACATCCCCTTCGAGCGGCTGGGACCCATCCTGGCGGAGCACCAGTTGCTGATGGAGCACCGCGGCCTCGTCAACGAACTGGCGCATGAGGCGGGTCCCTCGCACATCCACACCACCATTTCCCGTCAGAGCAACCATGCGCGGCAGTCCTGAACTTTCCATACGGCAGATGGCCAGCGCGCTGCGCGCCGGCAAGACCACCTCTGAGATGCTGGCCCGGGCGGCGCTGGGACGCATCCGCGCCATGGACATCGACATCCATGCCTTCACCAATCTCGATGCCAGCGGTGCCATGGAGGCTGCGCGCAGCGCAGACATGGCACGCGCCGAAAGCGCCGACCTGCCGCTGCTCCATGGCATTCCCGTGGCCATCAAGGACGTCTACGACGTGGCCGGCCTGCCGACCACCTGCCAGTCCTGGCTGAGCCTGGACTATGTGCCCGAGGAGGATTCCACGCCGGTGCGGCGCCTGCGCGATGCCGGCGCCATCATCCTGGGCAAGCTGGCCACGCACGAGTTCGCCATCGGCGCGCCCAGCCCCGACCTGCCGTTTCCCGCGGCCCGCAACCCCTGGGACCTGGCCCATATCCCGGGCGGATCGTCGTCGGGCTCGGGCGCCGCCATTGCGGCGGGCTTCACACGGCTGGCCCTGGGCACCTGCACGGGCGGCTCCATCCTCATACCGGCCGCCTGGTGCGGCGCCGTGGGGCTGAAACCCACCTACGGCCGCGTCTCCAAGCACGGCGTGTTTCCGCTGGCCTGGACGCTGGACCACTGCGGCCCGCTGTCGCGCAGCGTGGAGGATGCGGCCATCGCGCTGCAGGTGCTGGCCGGGCACGACCCGCTGGACCCGGCCAGCTCCACCGAACCCGTGGACGACTACTGCACGGGGCTTGAGCAGGGCGTGAAGGGCCTGACCATCGGCGTGCCGCAGGACCACTTCCAGTCGTCGCCCCAGGCATCGCCCACGTTCCTTTCGGCCTTCGATCGCACGGCCGCCCTGCTGGCCGAGGCCGGCGCCCGTCCCATCCACGTGAGCCTGCCCCACAGCCAGCAGTTCCTGGCGGCCGGCCGCGTCATCCTCAGTGCCGAGATGTTCACCATCCATGCGCAGGACCTGCGCTCGCGCCCGCTGGACTATGGCGAGCTCACGGCGGCGCGGCTGCTGCTGGGCGCCACCGTGTCCTCGGAGGACTACCTGAACGCCCTGCGCGTGCGCCGCATGCTGGCGGCCCGCGTGGACGCGGCCCTGGACCGCTGCGACGTGCTGCTGACCGCCATCACCCTGGATACGGCGCCGCGCTTCGACCCCATGCCGCATTTCCGCCACTGGCCGGTGCAGACCCATGCCTTCAACGTGACCGGGCACCCGGCCATCAGCGTGCCGGTGGGCCTGTCACCGCAAGGCCTGCCGCTGGCCGTGCAGGTGGTGGGACGCTACTTCGACGAGGCCCGCCTCCTGCAGGTGGCCCGGGCCATCGAGCGGCTGACCGGCTGGGAAAACCAGCTGCTGCCCGACGGCACCTGACCGCCGTGCTTGGCTTGGACACAGCCGCAGCAGCAGCCCCGGTCCTCGCTATCAGCCTGACCTCAGGCCTCCATGCGGATGATCTGGCGTATGGCCTCGCCACGCGCCAGGCGGTCGAAGCCCTCGTTGATCTGGTCCAGCGTCAGGTGGCCGGTGACCAGGCGGTCCACCGGCAGCCTGCCGGCCGCATGCAGGGCCAGGTAGCGGTCGATGTCGCGGCGCGGCACGCAGCTGCCCATGTAGCAGCCCTTGAGCGTGCGCTCCTCGGCCACCAGGTGCCAGACCGGCAGGCTGATGGCCTGGGCGCTGGAGGGCAGGCCCGCCGTCACGGTCTGGCCCCCGCGCCGCGTGATGCGGTAGGCCATCTCCAGTGCCTTGGCCGATCCCACCATCTCGAAGGCATGGTCCACGCCGCCGCCCGTCAGCGCCCGCACCTGCTTGACGGCATCCTCGTCGCCGGCATTGACGGTATCGGTGGCGCCGAATTCGCGCGCCATGGCCAGCTTGTCGGCATTGAGGTCCACGGCCACCACGCGGGCCGCGCCCGCCGCCGCCGCGCCCATCACCGAGGACAGGCCCACGCCGCCCAGCCCCACCACGGCCACGCTCTGGCCGGGGCTCACTCTGGCGGTATTGGCCACCGCGCCCACGCCGGTCATCACGGCGCAGCCGAACAGCGCGGCCAGCTCCAGCGGCACCGACTTGTCGATGCGGTGCACGCCGCGGCGCGAGAGCACGGCATGCTCGGCAAAGGCCGAGACGCCGACGAAGTGCGAGATGGGCTGGCCATTGCGCGACAGCCGCCTGGCGCCCGACAGCAGGGTGCCCGCCACGCCGGCCTGGCTTGCGGGCTCGCAGAGCACCGGCCGGCCCTCGGCGCAGGGCTGGCAGTTGCCGCAGCCGGGCACGAAGAGCATGACCACGTGGTCGCCCACCCCCAGGTCGGTCACGCCCTCGCCCAGCGCCTGGATCACGCCTGCGGCCTCATGGCCGAGCACGATGGGCGTGTCGCGCGGACGGTCGCCGTTGATGATGGACAGGTCGGAGTGGCACACGCCTGCTGCGGCCACCTTGACCAGCACCTCGCCGGGGCCGGGCGGCGCCAGGTCCACCTCCCAGATCTCCAGCGGGCGGCTGTCGGCATAGGGCGCGGCTGCGCCCGTTCTCGTGAGTACGGCGGCGCGTGTCTTCATGATGTCTTCACCAGCTTGCAGCTGCTCTTGGACAGCGGGCGGAAGGCCTCGTCACCGGGAATGGTGGAAAGCACCTTGTAGTAGTCCCAGGGGTATCTGGATTCCTCGGGCTTCTTGATCTGCACCAGGTACATGTCGTGCACCATGCGGCCGTCCTCGCGCACCTTGCCGTTCTGGGCGAAGAAGTCCTCGATGGGCATCTGCTTGAGCTGGCGCGCCACCGCGTTGCCGTCGTCTCCCCTGGTGGCCTGCACGGCCTTGAGGTAGTTGGTGACGGCCGAGTAGGCGCCCGCATGGATCATGGAGGGCATCTTCTTCATCTTCTCGAAGAAGCGCCGCGACCAGGCGCGCGTGGCCTCGGTGCGGTCCCAGTAAAAGCCCGTGGTCAGCACCATGCCCTGGCCGTAGCGCAGGCCCAGCGCATGCACGTCGTTGATGAACAGCAGGCTGGGCACCAGGGTCTGCCTGGGCGCGATGCCGAACTCGTGCGCAGCCTTGATGGCGTTGACCGTGTCGCTGGTGGCATTGGCCAGGTTGATCACCGAGGCCTTGGACGCCTGGGCCTGCAGCAGGAAGGACGAGAAATCACTGGCGTTGAGCGGATGGAAGGTGGTGCCCACCAGCTTGCCGCCGCCGTCTTTCAGGAAGTCGGTCACATTGGCCGTCATGGCCTTGCCGAAGGCATAGTCCACGCCCAGGATGAACCAGTCCTTCTTGCCCTGGGCCAGGATGCCGCGCACCGCGCCATTGGCCAGCGCATAGCTGTCGTAGGTGTAGTGGATGGCCGTGGGCGCGCAGTGCTCGTTGGTGAGGATGTCCGAGGCGCCGCCGGTGTTGATCACCATCTTGCCGCGCTCGCGCGCCAGGTTGTTGACGGCGATGGCGACGGCCGTGTTGTTGATGTCCACGATCAGGTCCACGCCGTCGCGGTCGAACCAGGTGCGCGCATGGGTGGCGCCCACGTCGGCCTTGTTCTGGTGGTCGGCCCAGACCACCTCGATCTTCCTGCCCAGCACCTGGCCGCCGAAGTCGGCCACGGCCATCTTCGCGGCCTCGACGGAGCCGCGCCCCGCCGTGTCCGCATACAGGCCCGACATGTCGCTGAGCACGCCGATGCGCACCACATCGTCCGATATCTGCTGCGCCTGCGCCGCCGCCGTCCACAGCAGGCCAGCGCCCAGCGCGCAGCCGGCAGCGCGCGCCTTGGTCAAGCCGCCTCGCATCAAGCCTTTCCGCATATCCGTCTCCTTGTCTCGGGGTTGTTTTTCTGGATACCGAAGGCAAGCCTAAGCAGGCCATAGCGGCCCGCCTATGCGCGATTGCGAAAGGCGGGGTTGCAGCGCTGCGAAGCCGGGTTTGCCCCGACTCCGGCCCGCCGCCGCGCTCAGTCCGCCTGGATGCCGGCCACCTTGACCACCTGGGCCCATTTGCGCAGCTCGCTGCTCAGGCGCTCGCGCATCTGCTGCTGGGTGCCGGGGTCGGCCTCGGCGCCCGCCGTCAGCAGGCGCTGGCGCACGGCGGCATCGCGCAGCGCGGTGTTGAAGTCGGCGTTGATGCGCGCCAGCACGGCGGGCGGCGTGCGGGCCGGCGCAAACAGCGCGGCCCAGGAATAGGCCTCGTACTCGGGCAGGCCCGACTCGGCAATGGTGGGCACCTCGGGCAGCATGGCCGAGCGCTGGCGGCTGGCCACGCCCAGCACCTTGATGCGGCCGGACTTGATGTGCTGCAGCGCGCTGGGCGCATCGGCAAACATCAGCTGCACCTGGCCGCCCAGCAGGTCGTTCATGGCCGGCGCGCTGCCCTTGTAGGGAATGTGCTGCAGCTTGATGCCTGCATGCATGTTGAACAGCTCGCCGGCCAGGTGCGTGCCGCCGCCATTGCCCGAGGAGCCGAAGCTCAGGCCATTGCCGGACTTGGCCAGCGCGATCAGCTCGCGCACATTGCTGGCGGGCACCGAGGGATGGGCCACCAGGAAGACCGGGAACATGGCGGCAAAGCTCACGGGCGCGAAGTCGCGCTCTATGTCGTAGGTCATCTTCGGCTGCAGCGCCGGGTTCACCGCATGGTGGATGGAGCCCACGAACAGCGTGTAGCCGTCGGCAGGCTCCTTGGCCGCAAGGGCCGCGCCCACCATGCCGCCGGCGCCCGCGCGGTTGTCCACCAGGTTGGGCTGCTGCCAGATCTCGCCCAGCTTCTGGGTGAAGGCGCGCGCCGTGGTGTCCACGGGACCGCCGGGCGGAAAGGGCACGATGAAGCGCACGGGCCGCGTGGGCCAGGCATCGGCCGCATGGGCCACCCGGGCTGCGGGAAACAGGCTGCTGGCAGCCAGCGCGCCGCCGGCGGACAGCAGGCGGCGGCGCTGCGACGAAAAGGAAGACGGGCAAGAGGATGGGAGGGAAGACGGGGGCATGGCGAAACTCCGGGCAACGGGCGGCGGCTTGCCGCGCGGCCCATTCTGGGCAAGCCGGCCTGCGCCGTGTTTCGCGAATGTGGAAGGCGCGCTTCCAGGGCTCCCAAGCGGTGGAAACCCTGGGAAGCGGTCCACTCCGATGCAGCCTAGTGGCTGATCATCCAGGGCCGCCGCGAGGGCGCGGACTTTGCGCCGTTGGGCGCCGTCACCGTGGCGCTGCGCCGCCCCGATCCGCAGCAGCCGCAGCCTGCCGGGTGCTTGAAGCGCGCATAGCCATGGTCATAGTCACGCGAGCTGGCGGGCTCGTGGCGCGCGCGCTCGTTGGTATCCATGGCGCGGCGCGTGCCGTCGGCCATCAGCGCCAGCCGGGGCGCGGCGGCCAGCACGCGCGCAGCAGCCGTGCCGCAGCCGGGGCAGGCCGCGGGCTCGTCGCGCAGGCGCAGCGGCCGCAGGGCCTCGAAGCCGCCGCATTGCGCGCAGTCGTAGTCGTAGGTGGGCATGGGCGGGCTCCTTGGCGTCAGCGCAGGTCGGGGGACAGGGGCATGTCCACGCTGCCGTCGAACTGGACGACCGGCCCTGCGGCGTTGGGGTTGATGTCGAAGTCGAAGATGCCCGTGGGCAGCCACAGCGTGGCGCAGGAGTTGGGCACGTCCACCACGCCGCTGATATGGCCCTGCACGGGCGCCGTGCCCAGGATGGAATACGCCTGGGCGCCGCTGTAGCCGAACTTCTTCAGGTATTCGATGGCGTTCAGGCAGGCCTGGCGGTAGGCCACGTTGACATCCAGGTAGTGCTGCCTGCCGCTCTCGTCCACCGAGATGCCCTCGAAGATCAGGTAGTCGTCATAGCGCGGCGTGATGGGGCTGGGCTTGAAGATGGGGTTCTTGATGCCGTACTTGGCCATGCCGCCTTTGATGAGGCTGACCTTCATGTGCACCCAGCCGGCCATCTCGATGGCGCCGCAGAAGGTGATCTCGCCATCGCCCTGGCTGAAGTGAAGGTCGCCCACGCTCAGGCCGGCGCCGTCCACATAGACGGGGAAGAACACCTTGGCGCCGCGCGACAGATCCTTGATGTCGCAGTTGCCGCCATGCTCGCGCGGCGGCACGGTGCGCGCGCCTTCGGCGGCGGCCTTGTCGCGCGCCTCGCTGCGCATCTGACCCATGTGGGCCGTGCCGGCCGACGGCGGGTTGGCCAGGCCGGGCACGCGTTCGGGGTCGGTGGCGATCAGGGCGCGCTCGCGCTCGTTCCACATCTCCAGCATGGGCCGGTCAGGCAGGCAGCCGATGAGGCCGGGATGGATGAGGCCGGGGAAGTTCACGCCCGGGATATGGCGCGAGCTGGTGAACATGCCCTTGAAGTCCCAGATCGATTTCTGGGCCGAGGGGAAATGGTCGGTCAGAAAGCCGCCGCCATTGTTTTTGGAGAAAAAGCCGTTGAAGCCCCAGAGGCTGTCGGGCTTGGCGCCGATGTCCAGCAGGTCCACCACCAGCAGGTCGCCGGGCTGGGCGCCCTTCACGCCCACGGGTCCGGACAGGTAGTGCACCGTGGTCAGGTCGATGTCGCGCACATCGTCGGCGCTGTCGTTGTTCTTGATGAAGCCGCCGGTCCAGTCGTAGGTCTCCAGGATGAAGTCGTCGCCGGGCTGGACCCAGCAGGCCATGGGAATGTCCGGGTGCCAGCGGTTGTGGACTCTTTCGTTGTCGGTGGGCGGGCGGTTCAGGTCAACCTTGATCAGCGTATCCGTCATGTGCAAAAACCTCCTGGGTGGGTGGGGATCGACAGCGGAGAACGGGCCGGGGGTGCGGCGCGCCATTGCCGGCCTTCCTGTGGCGCCACGCTGTGCCAAAGCGGCGGCGCGCCCTCGGTGCGCTGGCAGGCGGCGCAGGGCGGGTATGAAGAAAAGGCCGGGAATGCATAAACACCATAGCAGCCGTGCCCGCCGGCCCGCCTAGGCAGCAACCCTGGGTTGACAGCCGGGCGCCGGCACTGGTGAAGCCACCCTTCCAGATTGGCGAATTGAAGCGGCCCCGCGATGCGGGCATGCTGGCGGACAGCCGCTGCGCCCGCGTGCCGGGTGCAGCGCCAAGAACACCGAGAACGGAAATACCGCCCATGCACCTGAGCGCACAGACCCACTACCAGGCCGAACTCGATGCCGGCCGCTTCTGCATACAGCAGTGCCCGCAATGCACGCGCCATGTCTTCACCCCGCGCGAGCTGTGCCCGCACTGCGGCGCCAGCCCGCTGCGCTGGGTGCGCGCCAGCGGCCAGGGCACGGTCTACTCCACCAGCACCGTCGCACGCAAGAGCGATGCCGGTGGCGACTGCAACGTGGCCCTGATCGACCTGGACGAAGGCGTGCGCATGATGGGCCGCGTCGAAGGCATTTCGCCGGCCGACGTGCGCATAGGCCAGCGCGTGAGCGCCCATGTGGCGAGCAAGGACGGACGCGGCCTGGTGCTGTTCCAGCCCGCGCTCGGACAGGTGGCACAGGGATCGCAGGGAGGTGCAGCATGAGCGCCCGTATCCCCCAATCCACCCTGGACGCCGCCGCCGTGAACCGCCCGCTGCGCGGGCGCGTGGCCATTGCCGGCGCCGCCACCTATGGCTGCGGCGAGGCCCCCGGCATGGACGACATGACCCTGCTGGTGCGCGCCGCCCATGCGGCCGTGGCCGATGCGGGCCTGACCATGCAGGACATCGACGGCCTGGCCACCTGCAGCGTCAACGCCAGCATGTGGACCATGCCCGTGATCGAGCACCTGGGCATCAACCCCACCTATGTGGACGGCACGATGATCGGCGGAAGCAGCTTCATCGCCCACCTGCTGCCCGCCATCCGCGCGCTGGAGGCCGGCCAGTGCAAGGCCGTGCTGGTGTGCTACGGCAGCGCCCAGCGCTCGGCCACCTTCGGCCGCAAGGAAGGCCAGGCGGCGCGGCGATTCCTGGACCCGCAGCCCTATGAGTTCCCCTACGAGCCCGTGCTGCCCGTGACCGCCTATGCGCTGGCGGCCGCGCGCCACATGCACGAGTTCGGCACCACGCGCGAGCAACTGGCCGAGGTGGCCGTGGCCGCGCGTGCCTGGGCCCAGCTCAACCCCGAAGCCTTCATGCGCGACCCGCTGACCATCGAGGACGTGCTCTCGGCCCGCCCCATCGCCAGCCCCTTGAGCGTGCGCGACTGCTGCCTGGTGACGGACGGCGCGGGCGCCATCGTGCTGGTGCGCGGCGAGCGCGCCCGCGACCTGCCGCGCCCCCCCGTCTACGTGCTGGGCAATGCCACCGCCATCTGGAACCGCCAGATCTCCTGCATGCCCGACCTGACCACCACGGCCGCCGCGCAGTCCGGCGCCCAGGCCTTTGCCATGGCGGGGCTCACCGCTGCCGACATGGACATGGCCCAGGTCTACGACGCCTTCACCATCAACACCCTGCTGTTCCTGGAGGACCTGGGCTTTTGCGCCAAGGGCGAGGGCGGCGCCTTCGTGTCCAAGGGCGGTATCGCGCCCGGCGGGCGGCTGGCCGTCAACACCAACGGCGGCGGCCTGTCCTGCGTGCACCCGGGCATGTACGGCATCTTTGCGCTGATCGAGGCCGTGCGCCAGCTGCGCGGCGAGGCTGGCCAGCGCCAGCTGGGACGCCACCGCACGGCCGTGGTCCATGGCAATGGCGGCACGCTGTCCAGCCAATCCACGGCGGTGCTGGGTACGGCCGAAGCGCTTTGATTCCGTAGAGAGAAGAAAGAACACCGCAATGATCCGCGACCAAGAAACCCTCGAAGCCCTGCTGGACAGCGTGCGCCGCTTTGTGCGCGAGCGCCTGGTGCCCGCCGAGAACGAAGTGGCCGAGACCGACGAGATTCCCGAGTCCATCGTGCAGGAGATGCGCAATCTGGGCCTGTTCGGCATGACCATCCCCGAGCAGTTCGGCGGGCTGGAGCTGACCATGGAGGAAGAGGTGCGCGTGCTCTTCGAGCTGTGCCAGACCGCGCCGGCCTTCCGCTCGGTGATCGGCACGACCGTGGGCATAGGCTCGCAGGGCATCCTCATCGACGGCACGCCCGAGCAGCAGGCGGCCTGGCTGCCCAAGCTGGCCACGGGCGAGATCATGGCCTCGTTCGCGCTGACCGAGCCCGAGGCGGGATCGGACGCGGCCTCGCTGCGCACCACCGCCATCAGGGATGGGGACCACTACGTGGTCAACGGCAACAAGCGCTTCATCACCAATGCGCCGCATGCGGGCATGTTCACGCTGATGGCGCGCACCGACCCGGCCAACAAGGGCGCGGGCGGCGTCTCGGCCTTCATCGTCGATGCGAAGTCGCCGGGCATCAGCTTCGGCAAGAACGACGTGAAGATGGGCCAGAAGGGCGCGCACACCTGCGACGTGTTCTTCGACAACGTGCGCGTGCCGGCGGCCAACCTCATCGGCCTGAAGGAAGGCCAGGGCTTCAAGACCGCCATGAAGGTGCTGGACAAGGGCCGCATCCACATCGCGGCCGTGAGCGTGGGCGTGGCGCAGCGCATCCTGCGCGACGCGCTGAACTATGCGCTGGAGCGCAAGCAGTTCGGCCAGCCCATCTGCGAGTTCCAGCTGGTGCAGGCCATGCTGGCCGACAGCCAGGCCGAGCTGTATGCGGCCGAGTGCATGGTGATCGACGCCGCGCGCCGCCGCGACGAAGGCCGCAACGTCTCCACCGAGGCCTCGTGCTGCAAGATGTTCGCCACCGAGATGGTGGGCCGTGTGGCCGACCGCGCCGTGCAGATCCTGGGCGGCTCGGGCTACCTGGCCGAGTTCGGCATCGAGCGCTTCTACCGCGACGTGCGGCTGTTCCGCCTGTATGAAGGCACGACCCAGATCCAGCAGGTCATCATCGCGCGCAACATGGTGCGCGAGGCGCGCGCCGCATGAGCCGTATGAGTGCACCGCCCCCCGACCGCAATGCATTCATGCGGCTGATCGGCGCCTCGCAGGTGCCCGCGCCGCCCGGCAAGGTCCATGTGCGCCTGCCCCACATGCGCGAGGAACTGCTCAACCAGCTGCCCGCCGCGCACGGCGGCGTGCTCATGACGCTGCTGGACTCCGTGATGTCGCGCGCCGCGGGCGAGCTGCCCGGTGGGCCATCGCAGACCGCCGTGACGGTGGAGATGAGCAGCCGCTTCCACCGTCCGGGCAAGGGCGCGCTGCTGGCCGAAGGCTGGGTGGTGCACGCCAGCCGCAGCCTGTGCAGCTGCGCGGCGCAGTTGCTCGATGAAGACGGAAAGCTGGTGGCCACGGCCACCGGCACCTTCAAGTACTGGCTGGCACCGACGGTATGAACACCCCCTGAGCGGCTACGCCGCTTCCCCCTCTCTCGCTTCGCGGGAGGGGGACGACGCCCTCGCTGCGGGGCGGCCCTTGCTCGGCGTCTCGCGCTTGGAACACGCCAGTTGCGTAGGCCGTGCGCAAGCACTGAATAGTTGAGTCCAAGCTACTCCAGCGTGAGCCGGCCCTGTGCGTCGGCCACCAGCAGCTCCACCAGCTCCTGGGCGAAGGACGGCAGGGCCTCCAGGCTGCGCACGCAGATCTGCATCTCGCGCACCGACCAGGCATCGGACAGCGGCACGATGGCGATGTCCATGGAATGCGCATGGCGGCTGGCGGCCGACTCGGGCAGCACGCCCACGCCCACGCCGGACTCGATCATGCGGCAGGCTGTCTCGAAGTTGCCCACCTGGATGCGCTGCTTGATGGGCCGGTGCAGCTGGTCGCTGGCCTGGCGCAGGAAGGCGTGGATGGCACTGGATTCGTGCAGGCCCACATGGTCCAGGTCCAGCGTGTCGGCAAAGGCCATCTGCATCTCGCCATCGAGCGCATGGCCGCGCGGCACGACCAGCACCAGGCGGTCGCGGCGGTAGGGCAGGGTCTCCAGGTTCTCGGTGCGCACCAGGCCGGCGACGATGCCGATGTCGGTCTGCCCCTCGGTCACGGCACGCACGATGTCGTGCGACAGGCGCTCGCGCAGGTCGATGTTCACGTCGGGATTGCGGCGCAGGTAGTGGCGCAGCACGGGCGGCAGGAACTCGCCCAGAGAGGTGGTGTTGGCAAACACCCGCACATGGCCCTTGATGCCGCGCACGTACTCCTGCATGTCGCCGCGCAGATGCTCGATCTGGCCCAGCACCATGCGCGCATGGGTGACGAAGGCCTGGCCCGGCGGCGTCAGCGTCACGCCCTGGCTGGTGCGGTACAGCAGCTTGGTGCCGATGCTCTCTTCCAGGTTCTTGATGCGGGTGCTGGCCGCCGGCAGGGAGATGAAGGAAAGTTCCGCGCCACGCGTCATGCTGTTGGCGTCGGCGATGTGCACCATAAGGCGCAGATCCACAAGATCGAAATGCATGGCCATCCGGCATTGTAGAAAGCCGCAGGCTCCGGCACTGAGCCGCGCGCGTCAGTACAAACCGCAGTGCCGGCCCGTGCGCGAACGCGCGCTTTCACAAATGCGAAGCCGCAGCAGGCCCGCGCGCCGTAGCATGGGCCCATCTGCCCGGGATAGCCGCCTCAGCCCATGAACCACACAGAAACCCCCTCCCCCAGCCCCATCCACAACACGGCCACCCAGACCGCAGGAGCGCTGGGCCATCTGCGCGTGCTCGACCTCTCGCGCGTGCTGGCCGGCCCCTGGTGCACCCAGAACCTGGCCGACATGGGGGCCGACGTGATCAAGATCGAAAAGCCCGGCGAGGGCGACGACACGCGCCACTGGGGCCCGCCCTTCTTTCCCGATGCGCAAGGCAATCCCTCGGACAACGCCGTGTACTTCGCGGCCTGCAACCGCAACAAGCGATCGGTCACCGTGGACATGGCCACGGCCGAGGGCCAGCAGCTGATCCGCGAGCTGGCCATGCAAAGCGATGTGTTGGTGGAGAACTTCAAGACCGGAGGCCTCAAGCGCTACAGCCTGGACTACGCCTCGCTGAGCGCGCTGAACCCGCGCCTGATCTACTGCTCGGTCACGGGCTTCGGCCAGACCGGGCCCTATGCGCCGCGCGCCGGCTACGACCTGCTGGTGCAGGCCATGAGCGGCCTCATGAGCATCACGGGCCGCGCCGACAGCGAGCCCGGCGGCGGCCCGCTGCGCGTGGGCGTGGCCGTGATCGACCTGTTCACCGGCATGTATGCGACCACGGCCATCCTGGGCGCCGTGGAGGCGCGCCACCACACGGGCCGGGGCCAGCACATCGACATGGCCTTGCTGGACGTGGCCATGGCCGTGCTGGCCAACCAGGGCGCGGGCTTCCTGAACACCGGCCATGTGCCGGGCCGCCAGGGCAACACCCACCCCAGCGTCGTGCCCTACCAGGACTTCCCCACGGCCGACGGCCGCATGCTGCTGGCCATAGGCAACGACGGCCAGTTCGCGCGCTTTTGCGGGGCGGCCGGCGTGGACTGGGCGCGCGACGAGCGCTTTGCCACCAATGCCGGCCGCGTCATCCACCGCGACGCGCTGATCCCGCTGATGGCCGAACTCACGCGCGGCCGGCCCACGGCCGAGTGGATCGCGCTGCTGGAGGACAAGGCCGTGCCCTGCGGCCCCATCAACCACATCGGCCAGGCCTTCGACGATGCGCAGGTGCGCGCGCGCGGCCTGCGCGTGGAGCAGGAGCGCTATCCGGGCGCCACGCCGCCTGCGGGCGAGACCATCAACCGCGTGGTGACCACGGCCAGCCCGCTGCGCCTGTCGGACACGCCCACCACGCTGCGCTATGCGCCGCCCGCCCTGGGCCAGCACACGGACGAGGTGCTGCGCGAGCGCCTGGGCCTGGATGCGCAGCAGCTGCAGGCGCTGCGCGGCAAGGGCGTGGTCTGAGCGACTGGCGACAGACGCCGGTCGCCTTGATGCGCTGAAGTTTCCGATGCCTTGAAACCGGCCATCCGCAGACGTGGATGGCTTGGCTGCGGGCCTGCAAACGGCTTTTAGGACACGTCCTATCCAAAATCAGATGGTGGGCATCCTCATCCTCAGACGGTGCGGAAATAATCCCCACCACAGATGCAGATAGCCACTTTTTCCCTGTCCGAAGTCCCTAGGACAACTACCCGCAATGCCCGCCCCCAGCGCGCGGCAGCCGCCGCCGAACGCCTGGCTGCAGCGGGTATCCGCTTGCCAAACGGTGCAGGCGGATGGTTCGCAATCCTCTGCATCTTCCCTGCCGCTGCGGCATGCCCGGGAAGCGCCCGCCGTAGCGCAGGCGCACGGACAGGGCCTGCGCCATGAGGCCCCGCATCAAGGGCCGCATCTGCCGGACCTCGGGCTGGTTCCCACCCTGAGCGGGCCCTGCGGCCCTCGTTTTCTCTTTCGCTGATACCCGTTCCACCTTGCTCTGCACGGCAGGCAAGGTGCGCCCTGCTGCACGCCTTTTTCCCCCTTGCCGTTCAAGGGACACGCCTACAGGACTTCGCCATGCAAGCCTTTCGCAATCTCAAGATCTCCTCCAAGCTGCTGCTGGCCTTCGTGGCCGTCCTGGCGCTGACCACCTTCGTGGGCCTCTATGCCGTGCTGCAGCTCAGCCGGATCAACCAGGCGTCCATCGATATCGCCACGCGCTGGATGCCTTCATCACGCATGTTGCTCGACATCCGCGCCACCACGGCCCGCTACCGCGTCAACGAGCTGCAGTACCTGATCTCCACCAGCGAGCAGGACATCGGTGCCTTCGACAGGATCATGGGCGAGCTGTGGAAGAAGACCCAGACCAACTACGACAACTACGCCAGCTTCATCAGCTCCGCGCCGGAGAAGGCCGCCTACGACGAACTGGGCCGGCTGCGCAACGAGTACGCCAAGGAGCACGCCATGGTCATGGCCCTGGCGCGCAATGGCCGCAAGGACGAAGCCCTGGTGCTGGCCCAGGGCGAATCGCTGGAGCTGAGCCGACGCCTGTATGACCAGATCGACCGCATGGTGCAGATCGACCACGAAGGCGGACAGCAGGCCAACGACCATGCCAATGCCCTCTACCGCAGCGCACGCATCTGGGTGGTCGGCCTGCTGGGAGCCAGCATTTTGCTGGGGCTGGCCCTGGCGCTCACGCTGGCGCGCATCGTGGCGCGTCCGCTGAACGAGGCCCTGGGCGTGGCCCAGGCCGTGGCCGAAGGCGACCTGACGCGCCGCATCCAGGCCACCACCACCGACGAAACAGGCCAGCTGCTGCACGCACTGCACCGCATGGACCAGAGCCTCATCCACATCGTCCGGCAGGTGCGCAGTGGCACGGACTCGATCGCCACGGCCTCCAGCCAGATCGCCTCGGGCAACAACGATCTTTCGGTGCGCACCGAGCACCAGGCCAGCTCGCTGGAAGAAACCGCTGCCTCCATGGAGCAGCTCACCGTCACGGTGCGTCAGAACACCGACAACGCGCGCCAGGCCAACCAGCTGGCGGCCTCGGCCTCGGCCGTCGCCCAGCAAGGCGGCGAGGTGGTCTCCCAGGTGGTGGACACCATGGGCGCCATCCATGCCTCCTCGCGCAAGATCGCCGACATCATCGGCGTGATCGACGCCATCGCCTTTCAGACCAACATCCTCGCGCTCAACGCGGCCGTGGAAGCCGCGCGTGCCGGCGAGCAGGGCCGGGGCTTTGCCGTCGTTGCAGCCGAAGTGCGCGCCCTGGCGCGGCGCTGCGCCGATGCGGCCAAGGAGATCAAGCTACTCATCGAGGACTCCAACGGCAAGGTCAGCACCGGATCGGCCCTGGTGGCGCAGGCCGGCCAGACCATGCAGAACATCGTCACCAGCGTGCGCAACGTGACCGACATCATGGGAGAGATCACGGCCGCCAGCGTCGAGCAGACGGCGGGCCTGGAGCAGATCAACCAGGCCATCTCGCAGATGGACCAGGTCACCCAGCAAAACGCCGCCCTGGTCGAGGAAGCCGCCGCCGCCGCCCAGTCCCTGCAGGAGCAGGCCTATGGCCTGCAGCAGGCCGTGAGCGTCTTCAAGCTGGAGCAAGGCCTGGAACTCACCGCCCTGCCCGCCACCCCTCAGCCCATGCCGGCTCCAGGCCTGGCCAGGATCACCAGCGCTGCCCAGTCAGGCCGCTGGGAAGCGCATTGATCAGAAGGAATGGGCCATGCCCACGCCGAAGGCGGTGCGCGAGCTCTGGTTCTCGTAGCGCTGGTGTCCCAGGCTGGTGTAGAGCATGGTGCGCTTGGACAGCGCGTACTCGGCGCCCAGCGACAGCATGTTGTTGGTATCGCGGTCCAGGCGCTGGCGTGCATAGCTGGCCTTGAGCGTGGTCGCCCCGATGCCGTAGGTGGCGCCCAGCGAGACCATGCGCGACTTGTCGGGCCCCGTGCCGGGCGTGCCCGACTTGCTGCGGTCATAGGCCAGCATCACCGCTGCCGTGCCGATGCGGTACTTGCCACCCATGTACAGGTCGGTGTCGCCGCTGCCGTTGCGCTCGTGCGCCAGCATGGCCGCCACCGCGCCCTGGTCGTAGTTGACCGACACCGAGCGCGCACGGCCCTGGCGGCCCGGCGCCTCGGTACGCTCGGGCGAGGCGCTCAGGTGCAGCGAAAAGCCGCCGAACTTGGGCGAGTCGTAGAACACGCCGTTGGACATGCGGCCGTACTCGGGCGAGCCGTTGTTGCTGGCGCGGTCGGTCGGCGTCAGGTAGTGGGCCATGTGCCAGGCCGGCGAGGCGATGCGGTTGAAGTTGCCCCAGGGATCGAACTGCCACTCCTGGCTCCACATGGCGCTGAGCGCGCGGCCCAGGCGCAGATGGCCCCAGCTGCCCTGCAGGCCCACGGTGGACTCGTCATGCCAGAAGGGCTTCTTCGGATAGTCCTCGGTCAGGCCCGTGTCCAGGTCGAAGCGCGTGCTCAGCCGGAAGGTGGCCTTCAGGCCACCGCCCAGGTCCTCGAAACCGGCAATCGCCAGGTTGCTGCGCTGAATCGTGCCCAGCTTGCTGGTCTTGTCGAAATCCCGGAACACGCCAGCGTCGAGATAACCGCTGATGGTGACGTTGGAGCCTGTGGCAGATGACTGGGCAGCCACCGGCAGGGCAGCCGCAACGGCGAGAGAAGCAAGGGTCAAGCGGGAGGTACAACGCATCCTGAACGGGTTCCTGGAAATGAAAGATGGCACAACACCGGCGCGGCCCGGGGGCATGCGCAAACGGCGACGGGGGTTGCCACGACAGAGGTGGCTGGAAGGTGCGCGGCGGGCTGGTGGCTTGCAGCGACTTGGAGGCAGCCAGGATGCAGATCGCAGCATGATCGCTGCACATTCATTGCACATCCCGGCCAAAGACGTCATCCGCGCAGATGGCGAACGACAGCCGGCATTATGAAAGCTGGGGCCGGCGATGACCACGCCACCGTCAGGCCCGGTCAGTTTCGTAGCGTGGCGGCCCCGGGCCGGGGCCAGGTCGTCAGCGGCTGCGCTCGGTGCGCGACACGTCCCAGAGACGGTTCATCTCGCTGCAAAAAGGCTGGGCGCAGGGCGCGCGGCCCTCGTACTGGCAGCCTTCGGTGGTGCAGAAATGCGACTGGTGCTCGAAGGCGCGGCGCTCGCGCGGCAAGGCGCCCGAGGCCTGGGCCGCCGCCATGTGCAGCCAGGGATCGTTGCGCTGCTGCAGCATCTGCTGCACCTCCTGCGCAAGCGCAGGCGAAAGCGAAGCCACCGAGGCCAGGCCGGCCGGCGACGCCATGGCGCCGCCCGGCTGGCGCAGCGGCTGCAGCTCCAGCAGCAGCAGGGCGCTGGTGCGCAGCGCATCGGCGCCACGCGGCTGCACCACCACGGCCACCGGCCCCGAGGCCAGGGACTGCAGCGAGGCATCCAGCGGCAGGCGCAGGCCCGGCTCCGCGGCCTGCGCGCCCGCCAAGGGCAGCGCAGCGCCCGCAGGCAGTGCCGCCGCCGCCGTGAAAGGGGCCGCACCCGGCGCGGAAGCCGATGCGGCCGCCAGCGCCATGGCCGCGCCCTGCGCCTGGGCCCAGGCCTGGGGCACCTGCAGACTCAGCGTGAAGCCGCGCTCGCCCTGGGGCGTCAGCAGCGTGCCCTGCTGCACCCACCAGCTTTGCAGCGCGGGCAGGGTCTGGGTGGCGCCGCCTGCAACACCTCCAGGCGCGCTGGCACCGGCCTGCGGCGCCAGCCCCGATCCGGCCAGCAGCGCATCCACCACCTTGGCCTTGGCGGCTGCCACGGCCAGCGTCACTGCGGCAGCAGAGGGCTGCAGGGAGGCTGCGGCCTGCAATGCAGGCGAGGAAGACGCCGCCTGCGGCGCGGCGGCGGCCTGAGCAGAGGCCGATGTCCCCGTCTGCGGACTCTGGGATGACTGAGCTTGCCCTCCGGCCGCCGCTGCACCTGCCGCTGTACCAGCTGTCGTGCCGGCGGCCAGCGCTTGCAGCAAGGCCGCCGAACCCGGCTGGGCTGCCAGCAGTTGCAGGGCCTGGCCCTGCTGGGTACCTACTTGGGCCAGCAAGGCCTCCAGCAGCCGGCCCAGCGCCTCGGACACGCCGCTGGCCGGCCACTGCGGCGCGGGCGCGCCGGGGCTGGACTGGACCTGGCGCGCCAGCTGGGCCACCAATTGCTCGAAGGCCTGCAGGCGCAGGCTTTGCAGCATCTCGGGCGACCAGCGCACGGCCGTGGCCGCTGGCGGCGTGACGGGAACGGAGGGTGAGGCGGACGATGCGGGTGAAGCGGGCGAAGCGGGTGAGGCCGGCGCCACCGCAGCGGACGGAGCCTGTGGCGCCACCGGCGCGCCAGCGGCCGGGCCGGAGACAGGCGCCGCCACTGGCAGCGGCAGCCCTGCGGCAGGGGACGGGACGGGCGGCAGCGGCGAACTCATGTCAGAGGCTCCGCCCGGGCCATCAGGCCGATTCCGGGTAGAACAGGCGGCGCGTGGGCGTGCTGCCCACGGCCTTGGCGATGGCGCCGATGTGGTCCGGCGTGGTGCCGCAGCAGCCGCCCACGATGTTGACCAGGCCTTCAGACGCGAATTCGTGCACCAGGCGGCTGGTGACCTCGGGCGTCTCGTCAAAGCCCGTGTCGCTCATGGGATTGGGCAGGCCGGCGTTGGGGTAGCAGCTGATGAAGGTCTCGGGCGCGGCCTTGTTCAGTTCCTGGACGTAGGGGCGCATCAGCGCCGCGCCCAGCGCGCAGTTCAGGCCGATGGACAGCGGGTTGGCATGGCGCACGCTGTGCCAGAAGGCCGTCACCGTCTGCCCGGACAAGATGCGGCCCGAGGCATCGGTCACCGTGCCGCTGATCATGATGGGCAGGCATTCGCCGCTTTGCTCGAAGGCCTCGTCCACCGCGAACAGCGCGGCCTTGGCGTTGAGCGTGTCGAAGATGGTCTCGACCAGGATGACGTCGGAGCCGCCCTCGATCAGCGCCAGCGTCTGCTCCAGGTAGGCCTGGCGCAGCTGCTCGAAATTCACGTTGCGCGCGCCCGGATCGTTCACGTCGGGACTGATGCTGGCCGTCTTGGGCGTGGGGCCCAGGGCGCCGGCCACGTAGCGCGGATGGCCGGGCGTGCTGTACTTGTCGCAGGCCGCGCGGGCCAGCTGGGCGCTCTTGAGATTCATCTCGCGCGCCAGATCGGCCATGTGGTAGTCGTCCTGCGCAATCGTGGTCGCGCCGAAGGTGTTGGTCTCGATCAGGTCGGCGCCGGCGGCCAGGTACTTCTCATGGATGTCGCGGATCACGTCGGGGCGGGTGAGCGACAGCAGCTCGTTGTTGCCCTTGACGTCATGCGGGAAGTCCTTGAAGCGGTCGCCCACGCTGCCGGGGCCCGTGTAGCCCTGGCCCCGGTACTGGGCCTCTCCCAGCTTGAAGCGCTGGATCATGGTGCCCATGGCGCCGTCAAGAATGACGAGGCGCTTGGCAAGGATGGCGGGAAGCTCTTTGGCGCGGGTGTACTGGGGCAGGCTCATGGGCAGCGATTGTAGGAACTCCGGGGCGGCCGTGCCGGGCACGAGGATTCCCCCAGAAAAACGGCCTGCGCCCCCAGCACCAAGCGCGATGCATGGAAACTGGCGCGGCCAAAGCCAGGGGCTCAGGGGGTGCCGTTGATTTCAGGTGCAGACAGAGACGACTTGAGCCGGCTGGCGGCTCAGGCTCACATACACATGGCCCACGCCGCTGTCGAAATATGCGGCCTCGTGGCGGCCCAGCTCCACCGATTCGCCGTTCTCGAACAGGATGCGCACCCGGCCCGAGAGCACCATCACGAACTCCTGGCCCGCATGGCGGATGGTCTCCGAGAATTCGCCGGCCTCGCGCGCATTGATCACGGCCACCAGGGGCTGCATCTTCTTGCCCGGGAAGGCGCCGCACAGCACGCTGTAGAGGTACTGGTCGGTCTCGTAGCGCTGCACGTCCTCGAAGCAGTCCTTGACCACGGTGGGCGTGTCGCCGGCCGCCTGCTGGGCGTCCCCGACCATGAACAGCCGTGTCATGTCGATGTCCAGCGCGTTGCCCAGCATGAGCACCTTCTCGTAACTCAGCGCGATCTGGCCGCGCTCGGCCTTGGAGATGGTGGACACGGCCAGCCCGCTGCTTTCGGCCACCTGCTGCAGCGTCAGGCCACGCTCCTTGCGCGCCTTGCGCAGCTTGGCGCCCACTTCGTGCTTGCCCGCAGGCATGGCGGCGGCCGTGCGGGCGCCCGGCAGCACGGCGGCGAGGACCTGGTCTGGCGTGGGGAGAGTGCTGGACCTGGGGCTGGACCTGGGGCTGGATCTGGTGCGGGGGCTGGGCATGAAGCGGGCGATCGGGGCTGGCGACCGCCCGATTCTAGGGTCAGGCCCGGCCGTCAGGCGCCGCGCAGGCCGGCCCCGGGCGCCTGCCTGCGGCCCATGCGCAGCCAGCCCACCAGCGCGCAGGCCATGAGGGCGAAGCCGATGTAGCCATAGACCGGGTAGACCATGCCCACCAGCGTGATGAAGCCCGCGAAGCTGCCGCCCAGGGCCAGCACGCCCGCCACGCCCGTGCCCCAGCGAAAACGCGGCGTGCCGGCCGGCAGGATGCGGGCCACGAAGGCATAGAGCATGCCCACGGCCGTGTTGAGGATCATGCCGAAGATGACCAGCGACATCAGGTGCCCCAGCCAGGGCGAGATCTGCGTGGCCAGCGACAGCATGGGCATGGACAGGCCGCCCAGCGTGTCCATGCGCCAGTACATCGCGGCCGCGATCATCAGCATCAGCAGGCCCAGCAGCAGCCCGCCCGCCACGCCGCCCCACAGCGCCACGCGGCGCGAGCTGGCCTGCCCGCCCATGATCACCAGGAAGGGCATGCCTGCCACCACGTTGTAGGACACATAGAGCAGCGCGGCCACCAGCCAGTGGCCGGCGCCCCGGGGCTGGGTGGCGGCGGCGGCCTCCAGTGCAGCCATGTCGCCGTGGGGCGTCACCAGCACGTAGCCGGCGACCACCACGGTCATGAACACCAGCAGCGGCGTGACGGCGCCGATGAAGGCGATCACCCGGCCCACGTCCAGGCAGACGATGAGCACCGTGGCGACGGTGGCCAGCACGCTGCCCCAGACCTCGGGCAGGCCCAGCCACTGGTGCAGCAGCGAGCCCGCGCCCGCCAGCATGACCACCGTGATGGCAAACAGGAAGAAGGTGATCAGCACATCGAACACCATGCCCACATGCCGGCCCAGCAGGGCCTGCACCACTTCCTTGTGCGAGCCGGCCTGCAGGCGCTGGCCCATGGTGGAGAACGCCATGGACAGGAAGACGAAGGCCAGGGCCGCCACCAGGCAGCCCGCCAGGCCGATGGCGCCAAAGCCCGCGAAGAACTGCAATATCTCCTGCCCCGAGGCGAAGCCCGCCCCGACGATGACGCCGACGAAGGCGCCGGCAATCCTGCTCACTTCCTTGAATGCACCCATGCCTGTCTCCTTGGATTGTTGTGTGTTGCGGGGGCTGAAAAGGTGAAAAAGGGATGACGGGTCAGGCCGCGAAGCGCGCCGGACTCAGCCGCAGGGCATCGACGCCCTGCGCCAGCAGTTCGGCGGGCAGCGGCTCGCGCATCAGCAGCGCGGCCGCGGCGGCCGAGGCGCCGGCTGCCGTCTGTATGCCGTAGCCGCCCTGCCCGGCCAGCCAGAAAAATCCCTCGCGCTGCGCATCCCAGCCGATCACGAAGTCGTCGTCGGGAGCAAAGCTGCGCAGCCCGGCCCAGACATGGCGCGGCCGGCGTATGCGCAGGCGGGTCAGTGTCTCGATGCGGTCTATGCCCATGGCCACGTCCAGTTCCTCGGCCACCACGTCGTGCGGCGGCACGGGATCGGCATTGGCGGGCGAGCCCAGCAGCTGGCCCGCATCGGGCTTGAAGTAGAAGCTCTCGTCCACGCCGATCACGGCAGGCCAGCCGTGGATGTCCTCGCCCTCGGGTGCGGCAAACGTGAAGGCCGAGCGGCGCCGGGGCTCGATGCCCAGCGGCCGCGCGCCGCACAGCCGGGCCACGGCATCGGCCCAGGCGCCTGCGGCATTGACCACGGCGCGGGCGCGGACCTGCGACCCGTCCTGCAGCACCAGGGTCCACAGGCCCTGGCCATCACCATCCACCTCACGCTCGGCGCCGGACAGTTCGGCGCCGCAGCGCAGCCGCGCACCGGCACGCGCCATGCCGCGCAGAAAGCCCTGGTGCAGTTCGGCCACGTCGATGTCCATGGCGTCCAGGTCATGCACGGCGCCCACGAGCAGGCTCTCCTCCAGGCAGGGCACCAGGGCGCAGGCCTGGCGCGCGTCGATGCGCTCGGCGCGCAGGCCGTCGCGGCGGTACATGGCCAGGGCCTCGTCCAGCTGAGGTTCCTGGCCGGCCGTTCCTATGTAGAGCACGCTGCGCGGCTGCAGCAGCGCGTGCTCGCAAAAACCTTCAGGCGGCGCGCTGTAGAAGCCACGGCTGGCGCGTGTCAGCGCGCGTATCTGCGCGGTGCCGTAGCTCTCCATGAACATGGCGGCCGAGCGGCCCGTGGCGTGGTATCCGGGCTGCGGCTCGCGTTCCAGCACCAGCACCGAGGCGCCCGCACCGGCCAGCCGCCAGGCCACGGAGGCGCCGGCCATGCCGGCACCGATCACGGCGAAATCCAGAACCTGGCTTTCCATCATCCATCGCTCCATTTTTTCCAATGAGAAAATTATCCGATAAGAAAAAAATGAGGCAAGCCCCTGGTCCTCGTGGTTTTCACCGGGTGCGCCGGACAAGAAAAAAGGGACGGCGCCTGGCCGTCCCTTGTGGCAATGCGCGCCGCACGCTCAGGCCGGCGGCAGCTTTCCGTCCCAGCCACCGGCCAGGGCCTGGTACAGCGCCACGGCGGCGCGCAGGCCGCGCGCACGGCTGTCGGCGGCCGCGTCCTGGGCCGCATACAGGTCGCGCTGCGCATCCAGCACTTCGTACAGGCCCACGCTGCCCAGCTGGTAGCGGCGCTGCGCCAGTTGCTCGGCACGCTGGCGCTGCTCGGCAGCCTGCGCCAGGTGGGCGTCTTCGCTGCGCGTGCGCTGCAGGCGCACCAGGGCGTTCTCCGTGTCCTCCAGCGCCAGCAGCACGGTCTGCTGGTACTGGGCCAGCGCAGCCTGGGCGCCGGCCTCGCTGGCCGCGATGCGCGCCCGCACGCGGCCCACGTCGAGAAAGGACCAGTCCACGCCCAGGAACACGCTGCTGCGGGCGCTGGCGCCCTCGAACAGCGCGCCGCCGTGCAACGCCGTGCTGCCCAGCAGCCCGCCCAGCGACAGGCGCGGGAACAGGTCGGCCGTGGCCACGCCGATGCGTGCCGTGGCCGCATGCAGCCGTGCCTCGGCCACGGCCACGTCCGGGCGCCGGCGCAGCAGGCCGGCCGGCGTGCCGGGGTCGATGGCCGGCGGCAGCTGCGGCAGGGCGGCAGGCGCATCCAGCGCGGCGATCAGCGCCTCGGGCACCTGGCCCGTGAGCACGGCCAGCCGGTGCTGCGCCATGGCGATCTGCGCCTGCAGCGCGGGAATGCGCGAGCGCGTGGCCTCCAGCTGGGCCTGGGCGCGCGCCAGGTCGAACTCGGTGCCGCTGCCGTGCGCCAGGCGCAGCTGCACCAGGCGCAGCGTGTCCTGCTGGTTGGCCGCATTGGCCTGCGCCAAGGCCAGGCGCTGCTGCCAGCCGCGCAGGTCGGCGTAGCTGCCCGCCACCTGGGCCGCAATGGCCACCTGCAGGGCCGCCAGGTCGGCCGCATCGGCGCGCAGGTCGGCATGCCGCGCCTCGATGCTGCGCCGCACGCGGCCGAACACGTCGATCTCCCAGCTCGCGGCCAATCCGGCGGTGTAGCTGCGCTGGCTGCGCGGGCCATAGAAGGCCTCGCTCTCGCTGAGCTTTTGCTGCGTGGCCCGGCCCGACATCGTGATCGTGGGTAGCTGGTCGAAGCGGCTTTCGCGCAGCAGCGCCTGGGCACCGTCCAGCCGCGCCAGCGCCACCTGCAGGTCCTGGTTGTCGCCCAGCGCGCGCTCCACCAGCTGCGTCAGCTGCGGGTCCTGGAACTGGCGCCAGAAGGCGGCGTCAGGCTCGGCCTGGGGGGTGGCCGGTGCAGGCTCGGCCCGCGCGAACTGCGCTGCGGCCCGCGGCGCCGCAGGCGCCTTGAAGTCGGGGCCGACCGCGCAGCCGCCCACCAGGGCGGCGGATGCCAGCGCCAGCGCGTGGCGGCTCAGGGACTTGCGTATCTCAGGCATGTGGGGACTCCAGGGAGGCGGGCTGGGCAGGCCCGGTGGAATGCGCAGGCGCATGCCCCGTCAGCGCGCGGCCCGAAAGCCGGCGCAGCGTGACGTAGAACACCGGCGTGAGGAACAGGCCGAACAGGGTCACGCCCAGCATTCCCGAGAACACGGTCACGCCCGTGGCCGCGCGCACCTCGCTGCCCGCGCCGCCACCGATGAGCAGGGGCACGGCCCCCGCGATGAAGGCGATCGAGGTCATGACGATGGGCCGCAGCCGCAGGCGGCAGGCCTGCAGCGCGGCATCGACGATGCCCACGCCGCGCAGCTCCAGCTCGCGTGCGAATTCCACGATCAGGATGGCGTTCTTGCAGGCCAGCCCCATCAGCACCACCAGGCCCACCTGCACGAAGACGTTGTTGTCGCCGCCGGCCAGCCAGACGCCGAACAGCGCCGCGCAGATGCACACGGGCACGATGAGGATCACGGCCAGCGGCAGCGTCCAGCTCTCGTAGAGCGCGGCCAGCACCAGGAAGACCAGCATCACGGCAATGGCGAAGACCACTGCCGCGGCGTTGCTCTGCTCCACCTGCTGGTAGCTCAGGTCGGTCCAGGCCAGCTCGATGCCGCGCGGCAGCGTGCGCTGCGCGATCTCCTGGAGCTTGGCCAGCACCTCGCCCGAGGACAGCACGCGCGGGTCGGAGTCGCCGATCAGATCGGCCGCCGGAAAGCCGTTGTAGCGCAGCACCGGGTCGGGGCCGAAGCTGGGCACCACGGTGACCATGGAGCCTATGGGCACCATCTCGCCGCGCGCATTGCGCGTGCGCAGACTGGCGATGTCCTCCACGGTCTGGCGGTGGTCCGCGTCGGCCTGCAGCATCACGCGCCAGACGCGGCCGAAGGCGTTGAAGTCGTTGACGTAGACCGATCCCAGGTAGGCCTGCAGCGTCTGGAACAGGTCGGTCAGCGCCACGCCCTGGGCCTTGGCCTTGGTGCGGTCCACCTTGACTTCCAGCTGCGGGATGTTGGACTGGTAGCTGCTGACCGGGTAGGTCATGCCCGGCGTTTTGGCGATCTCGGCCTGGAAGGCCTGCAGCGCCTGCTGCAGCGCCGCGTAGCCCAGGCCCGCGCGGTCCTGCAGGAACAGCGAGTAGCCCGAGCCGTTGCCCAGGCCCTGGATGGGCGGGGGCATCAGCGCATAGGCGAAGCCGCCCTCGATCTGCGAGAACTTCGCGCCCAGCTCGGCATTGATGGCCTCGGCGCTGCGCGTGCGCTCGCCGAAGGGCTTGAGCATGATGTAGGCGCTGGTCAGGTTGGGCGTGGTCGTGGACTGCAGCGCGTTGAAGCCCGCGAAGGCGGCGACCATGTCCACGCCTTCCACGCTTTTGGCGGCATCGACCATCTGGCGCGTGACCGCATCCGTGCGGTTCAGCGAAGCCCCCTCGGGCAGCTTGGCGCCGCCGAACAGGTACAGCTTGTCCTGCAGCGGAATGAAGCCGCCCGGCACGGCCTGGAACAGCACGGCCGTGCCCGCCAGCAGCGCCGCATAGACCGCGAACACCAGGCCCCGGCGGCGCAGCGAATGCCCCACCGAGTTCTGGTAGCCGTGGGCGCTGCGGTCGAAGAAGCGGTTGAAGGGCCGGAAGAGCCAGCCCAGGCTGCGGTCCAGCCCGCGCGCCAGCGGATCGCGCGGCGCGCCGCGCGGCTGCAGCAGCTTGGCCGCCAGCGCGGGCGACAGCGTCAGCGAGTTGATGGCCGAGATCACCGTGGAGATGGCAATCGTCACGGCGAACTGCTTGTAGAACTGACCCGTCACGCCGCTGAGAAAGGCCATGGGCACGAAGACCGCGCACAGCACCAGGGCGATGGCGATGATGGGGCCCGAGACCTCCTTCATCGCCAGGTGGGCCGCCTCCAGGGGCGTGTGCCCTTCCTCGATGTAGCGCTCCACGTTCTCCACCACCACGATGGCGTCGTCCACCACGATGCCGATGGCCAGCACCAGGCCGAACAGGGTCAGCGTGTTGATGGAGTAGCCCAGCAGGTACAGCCCCGCGAAGGTGCCGACGATGGACACGGGCACGGCCAGCAGCGGAATGATGGAGGCGCGCCAGGTCTGCAGGAAGACGATGACCACCAGCACCACGAGGATGACGGCCTCGATCAGCGTGCTCTGCACCGCCTTGATGGAGTCGCGCACGAAGACCGTGGGGTCCCAGACCGTCTCGAAGGCCACGCCCTCGGGCAGGTCCTGGGACAGCTTGTCCATGGCCGCGTAGACCTGCTCGGCCACGCCCAGCGCATTGGCGCCGGGCGACAGGAAGATGCCGACGGCCGCCATGTTCTTCTTGTCGCTCCACGAGCGCAGCGTGTAGTCGCTGGCGCCCAGCTCGATGCGCGCCACGTCGGCCAGGCGCACGACCTGGCCGTCCGCACCGCCCTTGAGCACGATGCTGCCGAATTCCTCGGGCGTCTTCAGCCGCCCGCGCACGTTGATGGACAGCAGCTTGTCCGCGCTCTGCGGACTGGGCTGCGCGCCCAACTGCCCGGCCGAGACCTGGATGTTCTGCTCGCGGATGGCGGCAATCACCTCGGGCGCCGTGAGCTGGCGCGCGGCCACCTTGTCCGGGTCCAGCCACACGCGCATGGCGTAGTCGCCCGCGCCGTAGATGCCCACGTCGCCAATGCCCGGAATGCGTGCCAGCACGTCCTTGATCTTGAGCGTGACGTAGTTGCGCAGGTACAGCGCGTCATGCTGGCCGTCCTGGGACACCAGGCCCACGTACATCAGAGGCGTGGACGACTGCTTTTGCGTGGTCACGCCGAACTGGCGCACCTCCTCGGGCAGACGGCTCTGGGCCTGGCTGACGCGGTTTTGCACGCGCACGGCGGCCGTGTCGGGATCGACGTCGGGGCGGAAGGTGGAGACCACCTGCAGGCTGCCGTCGGACGCCGCGACCGACTTCATGTACATCAGGCCTTCGACGCCGTTGATGGCCTCCTCCAGCGGCACGGCCACCGACTCGGCGACCTCCTTGGGATTGGCGCCCGGATAGGTGGCGCGCACCACCACGCTGGGCGGCACGACCTCGGGATACTCGCCCACGGGCAGCTGCGGAATCGCGACCAGCCCCACGGCGAACAGGATGATGGAGAGCACGACCGCGAAGATCGGCCGGTCTATGAAGAATTTGGAGAAGTCCATGGTGCTTCCCGGTTCACTGCGCGGCCACGGCCGGCGCCTTGGCCACCGCCGCCTGCCCGTCGCCGGGAGCAGGCTTGGGGCTGATCGGCATGCCGGGGTAGTAGATGCGCTGCAGGCCGCCGACCACGAGGCGGTCGCCCGCCGCCAGCCCCTTGTCCACCACGCGCCGGCCATCGACCATGCGGCCCAGCTCCAGGTCGCGGCGCTCGGCCTTGTTGCCCTCGCCCACCACATAGACGTACTTGCGGTCCTGGTCGGTGAGCACGGCCTTGTCGTCGATCAGCAGCGTCTGCCGCTCGCCGCCCACGCCCTGCGCGTCTTGCAGTTGCACGCGCGCGAACAGGCCCGGCGTCAGCAAGCGGTCGGGATTGGGCAGGCGGGCGCGCATGCGCACCGTGCCCGTGCCCGCGTTGAGCTGGTTGTCGGTGAAGTCCAGGCTGCCCGCATGCGGAAAGCCTTCGTCGCCAGCCAGCCCCACACGCACGGGCCGCTGCACGCCGGGCCGCCCCTTGGTGTCCTTGGCGGCCTGCTGCTGCCGCAGGAAGCTGTGCTCGTCCGCATCGAAGTAGACATACACCGGGTCCTGCGAAACCACGGTGGTCAGCACGCTCTGGTCGGCCTGGGCCAGGTTGCCCACGGTGAGCAGGGCGCGGCCCGCGCGGCCGGAGACCGGCGCGCGTACCTCGGTGAAATCCAGGTTGAGCCGGGCTGCCGCCAGCGCGGCCTCGGCGGCGCGCACCTGGGCGGCGCTCTGGGCCAGGGCACCGGCGCGCGTATCGGCTTCCTCGCGCGAGACGGCATGCTCTGCCACCAGCTGGCGGGCGCGCTGGTCCTGGGTGCGGGCCAGCGCGGCGCCTGCGCGCGTGCGCTCCAGCTCGGCCTCGGCGCTGGCCAGGGCGGCGCGGTAGGGCCTCTGGTCGATCACGAACAGCAACTGGCCCTTCCTGACCTCCTGCCCCTCGCTGAAGGCAATGCGCTCGATATAGCCCGACACGCGCGGGCGCAGTTGGACCGACTCCACGGCATCGATGCGGCCGTTGAACTCGTCCCAGACACGCACGCTGGTCGGCACGACCTCGCTCACCAGCACCTCGGGCGCAGGCGGCGGGCCGTCGCTGGCATGGGCATCGCCCACGGCCTGCGGGCGGCAGCCGGCAAGCAGGGCCAGCGCCGCCAGGGCGCCTCCGAACAGGGCACGCCGCAACGGCGGCGGTGGAAGAACGGGCATGGATCGACTCTCCTTGAGGGGGATGGGCAAGGCCCTGCTGCCGGGGCTGCGGCGGGGCCGGAAAAAGGGGCGGGACCGCAGGCTCTGGAGGCCTTCCAGGCGGTTGCTCACAATGGGTTGCATTCTTCAAGTTCAAGTGAACTTGAAGTCATGATCCGCGCGCAAAGACACCACGAAAATTGAGGACGGTTTGCCGGGGATATCGCTGGCCGGATCGGACAAGCGCAGCGGCAATTGACCAGGAACGACCTGAGAAGACCTGGACAGGCGCGCACAGACGGACACACGCGCGTTGCCGCACCTGCAGGACGCCACCACTACACTGCAAGGCCATCTGACCCAGGGTGGCGGCCAGGTACCGCCAGAAACCGCCGACGAACGCCGACACCCTCCATGGAAAAGCACTGGATGCCTGCCGCATGAATCTGCTTGCTCACGCCACACTGTCCCGGCCACAGGGACGCAACGAACGCATCAGCACCGTGAGGGTGCTGGCCCTGGAGATGCCGGGCGGCGACACCACGGCCACCGCAGCGCGCCATGTCGTGACCTTGCAGGTCACGCAATTGAAGGCCGGCGTCGTCGCGCAGGTCGATGACAGCACGCTCACCCCCTTGCCCCAGGCGCTGGAGCCTGCACGCCAGCGCGCGCTGGCCTACCTGCGCCAGCGCCTGGGCGCGGGCGATGTGCTGCAGTCCCATGAGGGCTTTGCGGAGCTGGATGCTGAAGCAGGCCCGGCGCCCTCCCCCGGCCAGGCCCCGGGACAGGCCACGGTGCCGCCAGGCCTGTCGGAGTCGGCCTTGCAGGCCGGCGCCATTTCCGCCCTGTGCAAACGCCTGGACGGCAGCGCCTGGCGGCTGATGCCCTCGGGCCAGCAGGCCCGGCTGGTGTGGCGGCTGGCCGAGTATGCGGACCCCGCGCGCGGCGGCGCCGCCCAGCGCCTGCTGCATGCCCAGGTTCCACGCCTGGTGGCGCTGCTGGGCACGGGGGACGATCTGCTCGACTACTGCCTGGCCTACCTCATCGGGCGCCTGGGCGATGGCGGCGCGGCGGTGGCCCTGCAGGCGCTCTCGCAACGCGGCACCAGCGAGGCCACGCGCGATCTGGCGCACCAGGCCTGGCTGGCCCTGCTGGAGCCGCAGGAACGCCAGGCGGCGCTGCAGGAGTACCAGGCGCAGTGGGCCGGGATCCCCCCGCAGAAAAACGGCCCGAAAGAGGACGGACCGCAGGCCGAACAGGCCTTCTTCCAGGCACTTGGGCCACAGGCGCTGCTGGCGGCCGATGCGCTGGGCGCGCACGACGGCGCCATCCACCAGCAGCTGCTGGCCTGGATGGAGCGCATCCCCTTCACGCGCGCCTGGTGGCCGGCCCTGCGGCGCATCCACAAGCGTGCCGAGTGGCGGCGCGACCACGCCCTGCTGGCCGTGCTGCATGCGCGCTTCGATGGCCCGCGCGACGAGGGTGCCGTCTTCAGCCGCGACACCTCGCTGTACCTGCGCCTGCGCGGCTGGCGCCAGCTGCGGCGCATGGCCTCGGCCGACCACAGCGAAAGCGCCGCCCATGCCGCAGCCCTGCTCCAGGCCATGGACCGCTGCTGCGCGGGCCTGCCTGCCTCGCGCTCCGGCCGCCTGCCCGAATCGCGCTGGCTGCTCGCCGCCCGGCTGCTGCTGCCGCGCTGGCCGCAACTGCATGCCTCGGCCCGCGCCCACACCTGGTACACCGACGAGCCGCTGGACCTGCAGCAGCTGCCCGCGCAGCGCGTGGAAGGACTTTCGGCCATGTGGGACGCCCACCCCGGGCAACTGCTGCAACTGGTGGGCCGTTCGCAGTCCACGCTGCTGCTGTGGTCGCTCACGCGCGCCCTGCAGGACCAGAAGGCCTTTCTGGACGGCCTGGATGCAGCGGCCACCGCGCCGCTGCTGCACAAAACCTATGCACCGGCGGCTGCGCTGGGCCTTCAGATCGCGCAGCAGCGCATGGTCTCGCTGACCGACGATGCGGCGCGCCGGCCCTGGCTGCTGGCGCTTGCGCAATGCGGCGACGGGCCTGCCGCCAGCTACCTGGGCGCCTGGCTGTCGCGTGACCGCGCAGGCGCCGCGCGCGATGCCGAACTGGTGGCCGCCCTGCTGCTGTCACCGGCCGCCAGCTCGCGCACCCAGGGCCTGGCCCTGCTGTTTTATGCCGATGGTGCAGCCGTGGCCCTGGCCTTGCTGGCGGCGCTGCCCACGCTGGACGCCGAAAGCCCCGCGCTGGCCGATATCCGCGATGCGGTGCAGGCGCTGTTCGATGGCAACGGCCCGCTGGCTGCGCAGGCCGCCAGCGTCCCGGCCCCACCGCTGCACCACCTGCTGGCGCATTCGGTGACGGCGCTGGTGGAGATGGCCACCGCCTGGCTGCTGGCACACCCGCAGGGCCTGCGGACCCTGCCGCCGGCGGCGTTGCGCGGGCTGCTGGAATCCGAGGAACCTGCGCGCATGGCCTGCGGCATACGGCTCATGGGCAGCCTGGCCGATGACCTGCTGTGCGAGCAGGCCGCCATGCTGGCCGAATTCGCCGTATCGCCGCATGCCGCCTTGCGCGCAGCGGCAGCGCCCCTGGTCGAGCGCCTGGCCGGCACCCCCGTCTACAACACGCGCTGCAACGCCCAGATCGCCGAGCGCCTGCACGAAGTGCTGTTCCGCGCGGAAAAGGCCGAAGGCGTCCACGACGCGGCGCTGCGGCTGCTCACCGGCCCGCTGGCCGCCGTGGCCCCGGCCCGCGATGCCTCGGGCATCTGGCGCGCCCTGCAGGCTCAGGCCAAGGGCGCACAGCGCTACGGCGTCTGGGGCCTGAAGGCGCTGGACCTGCAGGTCTACACGCTGCGCCAGTGGTCCACGCTGGCCCGGCATGCCGATGCCGACGTGCGCGCCTTGAGCCGCCAGAGCATCGATGCGCAGCTCACCCCCATGGACCGGACCCTGCCCGAGCAGGCCGAACAGCTGCTGCCGCTGGCTGACGCCCTGTTTGCCGACACGCAGCAGTACGCACGCGAGATGTTCGGCCAGCGGCTGCCGGACGGCGCCCTGTCGCCGCAGCTGCTGCTCGGCTGGGTCGATCACGCCCAGCCCTGGGTGCAGGCCCTGGGCCGCCAGCGGCTCGCGCAGCACATGAGCGCGCCCGAGGCCAGCCTCTTCCTCACGCGCCTGGCCCAGCACCCCGCCACCAGCGTGCAGCTGTTCGTCACGCAATGGCTGCTCGCCCTGCCCGACGAGCCCGCGCCGCAGCGCGCGGCGCGCCTGCAGGAGCTGCAGCCCTACTTCCTGGCCGTGCTCAGCCAGGTGCACCGCGCGCGCGCCAGCAAGACACGCGTGCTGCATTTCCTGCGCAGCCAGGTGCAGGCGCCCGAGACCGCCGCCGTGGTGGCAGCCATCTTTGCGCGGCAGGTGGTCAGCGCCAGCCATGCCGACCAGCCCGACTATGTGGCCGGGCTGCGCGACATCGTGCAGCGCCATCCCCAGCTGGCGCAAAGCTTCATGCAGCCCCTGGCGGCGGAGCGGCGCGGCCAGGCCCCGTCTTCAACCTGAGCGCCGCAACAAGGCACGGAGTCGATCGGACATGGAATTTCGCTATCAGTACTACGGCAGCACGCAGGTCAACGACACGGCGGCCGAGCAGGCCTTCTCCTTCGCGCCCGACCTGCTGCGCCCACCCACACGCTTCGACGGCCTGCTCCGGCGCGACGGCCCGGCCTACCTGCAGGTGCGCGAAGGGCTGTCCGCGCTGCACAGCGTGGTGGTCAGCGACCTGCGCACGCGCGGCCGCGACAAGACGGCCTACCGCGAATGGCTGCAGGAGCACGAAGCGCAAATGCTCGCCACCTTCATGGCCGACACCGGCGGCGCCCAGGCGCGCGCCAAGGAAATCAGCGCCGAACTCAAGAACCTGCGCGAGACCCGCAACCAAGTGCTCTCCCCCTTCTACAAGGCCCAGCGCAAGTACTTCGACTGGCTGTTCGTGGCCAACCGCGATGCGTGGTATGTGCTCGACCCCGTGATCACCGTGCACCCGGACCGGCTGCTGTTCGAGGCCTTCAGCCAGGACGAATCGAGCTACTGCGCGGTCAGCATCCGGCACGAGGCCTTCGAGCATGCGGGCGAGCGCATCTGCGGCACCACCAACATCGATTACTCGGCCAGCCTCTACGAAGAATTCCAGAAGATCCGCAACTACCGGGACACGCGGCTGACGCTGGACCCGGCCGGCTTTGCCGTGCAGGTGGGCGGTGACCCCGCGCTGCGCGAGGAAAAGATCGACCTGCCCGACAGCTGGCTGCGCGGCTTCGTGCAGGTCTCCAGCGCCATGGCCCTGCCCGCCACCGTGCTGGAGCTGCACCCCATGGACCTGTTCAACATCTGCGCGCGGCTGCGTGCCCGGCGCGAGCGCCACGGCCCGCGCGCGCTGCGCTTCGAGCTGGCGCCGGGACAGCCGCCCGCCGTGGTGTTCGAGCCCTGGGAGGAGCTCCTGGCCACCCGGCGCTCGCACGTCGTCAGCGATGCCATGGGCACGGGCGGCGGCACCATCCGCCTGTGGGGGCGCCGCCGCCTGCTCACGCTGGAGCGGCTGATCTCCCAGGCCACGCGCGTGCGCGTGCACCTGCTGGGCAGCGGCATGCCCAGCTTCTGGGTGATCGAGCTGGGACTGGTCACGGTCACGCTGGGCCTGTCTGGCTGGAGCGCCAACGACTGGGCCGCCAGCGCACGCTTTCACCTGATGGCGCCGCAGGCCGAGGTCACGCCTGCCCAGGTCGAGGCCGTGGGCCGGCAGCTGCAGTCGTGCTGGCAGGCCGGCGCGCAGGATCTGGCCCAGGCCACGGGCCTGGCCCCGGCCCAGGTGCACACGGCCATGACACGCTGGATGCAGGCCGGGCGTGCGGTCTACGACCTGGACGCCGGGCGCTACGCCTGGCGCGAACTGCTGCGCGAGCCGCTGACGGCGCAGCAATTGCAGCCCGCCAACCCCGAGGAGGACAAGGCGCTGGCCCTGGTGCGCGGCAAGGCCATTGCCCCGCCGCGCATCGACCGCAAGGACGGGTTCAGCCGCATCACCGGCCAGATCCCGCGCGCCGACGGCAAGCGCCTGTTCGACACCCAGCTCGAACTCGATGCCGACGAGCGCCTGACCGATGCGCGCTGCAGCTGCAACCACTACCAGCAGTACCGGCTGCGCCAGGGGCCCTGCGAGCACATGATTGCGCTGCGCCTGGTGGCGCAGCCCCAGCTCGATGCCGCCCGCCAGCCGACCGGCCCGCAGATGAAGGCCGCAGGACAAGGAGAAATCGCGTGACCCGCCTCAATTGCTCTACACTGCCACGCGGAGCGACGCGCAGGCTCTTGCAATCCGGGTGGTGTTTCGCCACCCTTGTGAACTGCCGTTTCATGCACCACGGGCGCCGTTTTCACTGTGCCACCCCAGCGACGGTATGCGTTTTCCTGAGTGGCTTGCCACAAGCGAAACACGCATACCGTCGCGGGGTGGCGTCGAGCGAACAGCTCCCGTCCCGTGAGCCCTGCGGGCTCTTCGACGAGAAGCGCGTCGCTCCATTTCTTTGCCCGCCGCACAGCGGCCGGGCCCGCCTTGCCGGGGTGGCCGCATGAGCCAGCCGCAACCCACACGCGCCGAGATCTACGAGCGCATCAAGGCCTCCAGCAAACAGGAAGTCATCCTCGACGAGATGCAGCGCCTGGGCTTCTGGCCCAAGGGCGAGGGACAGCCGCAGCTGGCCGCCGCCCACATCCAGCGCGAGGGCGAGCTGCAGCGCGAGCTGGCCGAGCTGCGCCAGCAGATCGCCGTGCGCCAGAACCCCGAGCGCGCATTGCGCCAGATGCGCAAGGAGCGCATGCAAAAGGCGCTGGCCCAGCGCGAGGAAACCAAACGCCGCCAGGCCCAGGAGCGCCACGACAAGGCGCTGGCCTGGCATGCGAAGCGGGCCACGCACGTGGGCTATCTGGGCCCCGGCGTCTCCGCTGCCCTCCAGGGGCCGCAGGCCGGTGAGGCACCGCCTGCTGCCGGGGAACGCCGGCAGGCCGACCCGCAAAGGCTGGCCCGGCATGGCCTGCCGGAACTTGCCGATGCAGCGCAGCTGGCCGATGCCATGGGCATCACCGTGGCCGAGCTGCGTTTCCTGGGCTTTCACCGCGAGGTGGCCCGCACCCACCACTACCACTCGTTCACCCTGCCAAAGAAGACCGGCGGCGAGCGGCTGATCTCCGCGCCCATGCCGCGCCTCAAGCGCGCGCAGTACTGGGTGCTGGACAACATCCTCGCCAAGGTGCCCGCGCACGATGCCGCGCACGGCTTCCTGGCCGGCCGCTCCATCGTGAGCAATGCCGCGCCGCATGCGGGCCACGACGTGGTCATCAACCTGGATGTGAAGGACTTCTTTCCCAGCATTGCCTTCGGCCGCATCAAGGGCGTGTTCTGTCATCTGGGCTATGGCGAGGCCATGGCCACCCTCCTGGCCCTGCTGTGCAGCGAAAACCGCGCCCAGGCCTGGCAGGTGGATGGCGAGAAGCTCTTCGTCGGCGGCAAGGCGCGCGAGCGCGTGCTGCCCCAGGGCGCGCCCACCAGCCCCATGCTCACCAACCTGCTGTGCCGCCGCCTGGACCGCCGCCTGCTGGGCCTGGCCAGGCAGCTGGGCTTTGTGTACACGCGCTATGCGGACGACCTGACCTTCTCCGCCTCGGGCGAGGCCGCGCGCGACAACGTGGGCCGGCTGCTGGGCCGCGTGCGCTGGATACTGCGCGACGAAGGCTTCACGCCCCACCCCGACAAGGAGCGCGTGATGCGCAAGGGCCGCCGCCAGGAGGTCACGGGGCTGGTGGTGAACGCGGACAAGCCCGGCGTATCGCGCGAGACGCGCAGGCGCCTGCGCGCCGCCCTGCACCGCGCCACGCAGGCCAGCGCCGGCAAGCCGGCGCACTGGCAGGGGCAGGCAGCCCAGCCCTCGCAATTGCTGGGACTGGCGCAGTTCGTGTACCAGGTCGACCCCGTGCAGGGCGGTCCGCTGCTGGGCCAGGCCCGCCAGCTCACGCGCAGCCCCATCGACCGCGCCAACGATGCCCTGCTGCAGGCCAGCCGGCAGGACCGCGCGGCGGCGCGTGCGCAGCCGCCCGCAAGCGCACAGTTCCGGCGTCTGGCCGCCAGCGGGCAGGCGCCTGCGCTGGCCAGCGGCAAGACGTGGTGGCAGCCGGCCGAGCCGGCGGCACCCGTGATCGAGAAGACCGACCAGCAGCGGCGCGAACAGCGGCTGCAAGAGCGCGAGGCCGCACGCGCCCAGGCAGCTGCGGCCGCACGGCCGGCCGTGGACACGCCGCAGCAGCAGCCCGCACAGGCGCCGAGCCCCGACGCACAGGCACCCGGCCCATCGCCGATGCCCGGCCTGCTGACCTACTGGGCGCAGATCGTGATCTGCTTCTTGCTGGGCACGGTGTTCCAGGCGCGCCTGATCACGCTGATCGGCATCGTGCTGGTCCTGCTCCTGCGCTACCGGCGCATACGGCGCTGGGATGTCTTTGCCGGTGCGATGGTGGTGGCCGTGCTGCTAGGCCTGGGGTTGCGGCTGTCGTGATGTTCGCGGGGCCGCAGGCCTCAGAGGCCTGCGGCCCCGCCCGCCACGGGTGCACTGCGCAGCGCCAGGAAGCGGCGCGGCGAGGTGCCCACCGCCTTGCGGAACATGGTCACGAAGGCGGGTGCGCTCTCGTAGCCCAGGGCATCTGCCACGGTCTGTATGCGCAGCCCCTCGGACAGCTTTTGCAGTGCGGTGAGCACATGCAGCTGGCGGCGCCACTGGTTGACCGTAAGCCCGGTCTCGGCCAGGAACAGCCGCGTCATGCTGCGCTCGCTCATGCCGATGCGCTGGGCCCAGTCGGCCAGCCGTGCCTGCAGCTGCGGCTGCTCGCACAGGGCGTTGGTCATGCGGCGCAGGCGCCGGTCGTGCGGCAGGGGCAGGTGCAGTCCTTCGGGCTGCGCCGCCTGGATCTCGTCGAGCAGCACCTGCATGAGCCGGCCATCGCCGCTGTCGGGCTCGTAGTCCTGCGGCAGACCCTGCACGCGGTCCAGCAGCGCACTGAGAAAGGGCGAGACGGCCAGCGCATGGCAGGGTCCGGGCACGGGGCGCACGGCCCCTGCCTCGACAAAGACCACGTAGCCGCTGGCCGCACCGCTGCAGCTGACCCGGTGCAGCGTGCCGCCCGGAATCCAGGCGGCGCTGCGCGGCGGCACCACGCAGACGCCCGCATCGGTCTCCAGCGTGATCAGCCCCGCATGGGTGACCATGAGCTGGCTCTTGCGGTGGGCATGGAAGTTCATCCCCCAGTCGCCGGGGCCCGACCGCATGGGCAGGACGATCACGGGACGGTCCACATGGTCGGGGTCCCACCTCTCGGGCAGGACTTTGAGCAGGGCTGAATCCACGGCATTCATGGTGTTTCTCTCAGTTCATGTCAATCGGTCATCAATCGGACCCGAGCAGCTCCCGTGCACGCTGCTGCGCCTCCTCGGGGGAGGCCACCAGCAGCATGGGATAGCCCCAGGCCTTGCCGAACATCTGTGCGAAGGCCTCGGCCTCGGCGCGCTTTTGCGCATCGGGCTCGGCGTGGACCAGGGCGCGCACCAGGCTTTTGAGCTCGGGGCGGCGGGCCTTCATCCACAGCACGACCTGCTTGCGCTCCTCAGGTGAGCGCTCCTCCTGGGCCATGTCGCCGTCGCTGAAGAAGACAAAGGCCTGGCCGCGGGCCAGCAGGGCCGAGAAGTCCTCCAGCAAGCGGTCCACGGGCACGGCCTTGTCGCGCTCGTAGCCCATGCGGACCAGGGGAAAGCTGCTGCTGTCGATGTACATGGAAACCTCCGGCCGATGCCATTCAATACAAATGAGACCCATTACTGTATGAATGAACGGCAGCTGCGTCATTGCAGCACTCAGCCAAAGAATTTCGCAGTCCGGCCAGGACGCTCGCATGGGCGGTACAGACCCGGTTGCCCTGTTCCTGCGCTTTCGCTCAGAATGGCCGCATTCTTCGAGTTCAAGTGAACTTGAAGTCAAGCCACAAAGGAAAGCCACCATGAAAACCGAGGATGATCCACTGCTCAGCATCGGCGACGTGGCGCAGCGCAGCGGGGTCAAGGCCTCGGCGCTGCGCTTTTACGAGTCGCTGAACCTGATCGAGTCCGTGCGCAGCGCCAGCGGCCACCGGCGCTACCACCGCTCGTCGCTGCGGCGCATCGCCTTCGTGGTGTTCGCCCAGCGCATCGGCTTCACGCTGGAGGAGATCGCCGAGCAGCTGGCCAAGCTGCCCAGCCGACATGTCCCCACGGGCGGGGACTGGCAGAAGATGTCGCGGGTCTGGAAGCAGCGGCTGGACGACCGCATAGGCGAGCTGCAGCGGCTCAGCGAGAGCCTGGACCAGTGCATTGGCTGCGGTTGCCTGTCGCTGCGCCACTGCGTGCTGCACAACCCCGGCGACCTGTGCGCACAGAACGGCCCGGGGCCGCGCCGCTGGCTGGGCGACCCGCCGCCCGTGGCCATGGGCGGGCCCTGCCCGGGCCACTGCCACGACGAAGGCTGATCAGGACACGCGCCGTGTCGTGACGAAGTCCAGCACCGCCTGCAGCATGCGCTGCAGCGTGGGCTGGATCTGTTCGGCGCGCTCGGGCAGGTAGTCGAAGGGCAGCGCTTCCTGCATGTAGCTGCACTGCGTCATCTCCAGCTGCACGGCGTGGATGCCGGCCTCGGGCTGGCCGTAGTGGCGCGTGATGTAGCCGCCTGTGAAGCGGCCGTTGAGTATGGCGGTGTGGCCCGGCGCGGTCTGCGCAATGGCCAGCAGATGCTCGGCCAGCTCCAGCGCGCAGCTCGTGCCCTTGCCGGTGCCCAGGTTCAGGTCGGGCAGCTTGCCTTCGAAGAAACGCGGCAGCACCGAGCGGATGGAGTGCGCGTCCCACAGCGCCACGGTGCCGTGCACGGCCTTGAGGCGGTCCAGCTCGGCGCGCAGCTGTGCGTGGTACGGGCCCCAGATGGCCTCGCGGCGCGCGGCGATTTCGGCGTCCGCGGGCACATCGGCCGGGTCGGCGTACAGCGGCGTGTCGTCGAAGGTGTCCACGGGGCACAGGCCGGTGACGCTCTGGCCCGGGTAGAGGCTGGCGCCATCGGGCGGACGGTTCAGGTCCACCACATAGCGCGAATGCGTGGCCACCAGGATGGAGGCGCCCATGGCCTTGGCGAACTCGTACAGGCGCGGCAGGTGCCAGTCGGTGTCGGGCACGTGGCGGGCTTCCTCGGTCAGGCGCGCGGCGATGTCGGGCGGCACATGGGTGCCCGCATGCGGCATGGAGATCAGCAGCGGCGCCGTGCCCTGGTGGAAGACGAAGGGAGGGGGAGCGGTATCGGTCATGGTGTGATTCTGGAACGTTTCTGGCGGGTTTTGCGGGCCCATGGCTTGCGGGGGCCTCAGGATTGCAGGGTGGCCGCGCGGGCCGCGACAAAGCCATGGGCTGCCGCCTCGTGCAGCGCATGGCGGCCGGCCTGCACGCGGCGCTCGCCGCCCACCCACAGGCTGTGCAGGGCGCTGCTGCGGTGGCTGCCGAAGACATGGGCCGAGACCATGGCCTGCACCGGCAGGCCGGCCAGCGCCACATGGTTTGCGTCCAGCGCCAGGAAGTCGGCCTGCTGGCCCACGGCCAGCCCGGCCACGGGGCGGCCTGCGGCCTGGGCGCCGCCCTGCACGGCGGCGGTCCACAGCGCGGTGCCCACCTGCGGGTCGGGGCCTGCCAGCACGTTGCGCTGGCGCAGCGACAGGCGCTGGCTATATTCGAGCATCAGCAGTTCCTCGGCAGCGTTGACGCAGGCATGGCTGTCCGAGCCCACGCCCCAGGCGCCGCCTTGGCCCAGCCATTGCGGCATGTCGAAGATGCCATCGCCCAGGTTGGCCTCGGTGGTGGGGCAGATGCCGGCCACGGCGCCGCTGCGCGCGGCGCCCGCGTATTCACCGGGCGTCATGTGGGTGGCGTGGACCAGGCACCAGCGCGCGTCCACGGGGGCATGCTCCAGCAGCCATTGCACGGGGCGCTGGCCGCTCCAGGCCAGGCAGTCGTCCACCTCCTGGGTCTGCTCGGCAATGTGGATGTGGATGGGCGCGCGCGCATCCAGCGCCGTCAGGCCCTCCACGGCCACGCGCAGGCTGTCGGGCGGCACGGCGCGCAGCGAGTGCGGCGCCAGGCCCAGGGCCGCGCCCTGGGCACGGGCCTCGGGCAGCAGGCGCTGCAGCAAGGCCAGCATGTTGTCCGTGCTGCGGATGAAGCGCGCCTGGTCGGCGCGCGGCGGCTTGCCGCCGAAGCCGCTGGTCTGGTAGAGCACGGGCAGCAGGGTGATGCCCATGCCGGCCTTGCGCGCGGCGCGCAGCAGGGCCAGGGACAGCGTGGCGTCGTCGGCATAGGGCCGGCCATCCCGGTCGTGGTGCACGTAGTGGAATTCGCAGACCGAGGTGTAGCCGGCCTCCAGCATCTCCACGTACAGCCAGGTGGCGATGGCCTCCAGCGACTCGGGCGTGATGCGCGCGGCAAAGCGGTACATGAGGTCGCGCCAGCTCCAGAAGCTGTCCTGGGCCTCGGCGCGGTATTCGGTCAGGCCCGCAAAGGCGCGCTGGAAGGCATGCGAGTGCAGGTTGGGCATGCCGGGCAGCACGGGGCCGGGCGCGCGCGGCGCGCTGCCCGGCTGTGCGTCGGCCTGTACGGCCTGCAGGCTTCCTGTGCCATCCCAGCGCAGCAGCACATTGCGCGCCCAGCCCGTGGGCAGCAGCGCGTGCTCGGCGAACAGCGTGCGGCTGTCGGAAGTCTGGTCGATGCCGCTCATTGTCCGGCCTCCAGGATGTCGGCCAGCGCGCGCACGAAGCGTTCGTTGTCGGCCTCGGTGCCCACGGAGACGCGGATGAAGTGCTCGAAGCCGGGCTCCTTCCATGGCTTGGTGATGATGCCCCGGGCCAGCAGCGCCTCGTTCACGGGGCCGTTGGGACGGCCGATGTCGATGAACAGGAAGTTGGCGGCCGAAGGCGCTATCCGAAGCGCAGGCAGTGCAGGCAGGGCGGCCAGCCGCTGCGCCAGCACATCGCGCAGGCGCACGGTCTCGGCCACGCCGCGCTGCATGAAGTCCTCGTCGCCCCAGGCCGCCAGCGCCGCCGCCTGGGCGGCCTGGTTGACGTTGAAGGGCGTGCGCACGCGGTCCAGCAGTTGCACCAGGGCCGCGTCGCTGGCCAGTCCGTAGCCCACGCGCAGGCCCGCCAGGCCCCAGGCCTTGGAGAAGGTGCGCAGCACGATCCAGGGCATGGCGCGGCCGCGCAGCAGGGCCAGCACGTCGGGGTAGTCGTCGGCGTGCAGGGCGTACTCGTAGTAGGCCTCGTCCACCACCAGCAGGGTCTGCGGCGGCGTGGCGTCCAGCAGGCGCGCGAAATCGCCGGCGCTGAACATGCAGCCCACGGGATTGGAGGGATTGGCCAGCATGGCGATCTTGGGGCCGCGCGCCAGCGCCTGGCACCAGGCATCGACGTCGAAGCCCAGCGCGGGCGTAAGCTCCAGCAGCTCGACGCGGGCGCCCATCATGCGCGGGTAGATCTCGTGCAGGCCGAAGGCCGGGCGCTGGGTGAGCACGCGGTCGCCGGGCGAGAGAAACGCCTGGCAGAGCATCTGCAGGATGTCCTCGGAGCCGTTGCCCACGGCAATGGCCTCGGCCGGCACGCCGGTGCGCGCCGCGATGGCCGCGCGCAGCGCCGTGCATTGCGCATCGGGATAGGTGCCCACGTGCAGGGCCAGGTCGGCCAGGGCGCGGGCCACGGCAGGGCTGGCGCCAAAGGGGTTCTCGTTGCTCGCCAGCCGCGCGATCTCGGTGACGCCGTAGCGCGCCCGCACGGCCTCGGAGGACAGGCCTGCGTTGTAGGGCGGCAGCGGCGGCACTTCGGGGCGTGCCAGGGTGTGGATCGCGTGGATGGCGGGAGCGTTCATAGGTCGAATACCTTGCCGGGGTTGAACAGATGCAGGGGGTCCAGCGCCTGCTTGATGGCGCGCATCACGGCCAGTTCGGCCGGCGTGCGGCTGGCGCCGAGATAGGGCTTCTTGTGCAGGCCGATGCCGTGCTCGGCCGAGACGCTGCCGCCGAACTCGCCGACCAGGTGGTACAGCGCGGCCTCGACGCCTTCGCAGTCGCCGTTGGCGGTGGCACCGTCCACCGAGACATGCAGGTTGCCGTCGCCCACATGGCCGAAGAACAGCGAGTGGTGGCCGGGCCAGCGCGCGTCGAACGCGGCGCGGCAGGCATCGGCGAAGCGGCCGATGTCGGCCTGGGGCAGGCTGACGTCGAAGTTGACGGGCGGATGCATGTTCGTGTTGAGCTCGGCCGGCGCCTCGCGCAGCTTCCACAGCTGGCGCGCCTGGGCCACGGACTGGGCGATGACGGCATCGGCCACCTCGCCGGCCTCCATGGCCTCGCCCAGGGCCTCTTCCACGTCGGCGCGCAGCGTGGCCTCGTCCTTGCCGTCCACATCGATCAGGGCCAGCAGCGCATGCGCCTGGCCAAAGGGCGGCTGCAGCTTCTGCCAGCGGATGGAGGCCTGGATGAAGCTGTCCCACATCAGCTCGAAGGCCGCCACGCCGTTGCCAAAGCGCGATTGCATGCGCGCGAGCACGGACAGCGCCGCATCGAAGTCCGGCACGGCCACCAGGGCCGTGGCGCGGGCCTGGGGCGCGGGACGCAGGCGCAGCAGCACGCGCGTGACGATGCCCAGCGTGCCCTCCGAGCCGATGAAGAACTGCTTGAGGTCGTAGCCCGTGTTGTTCTTGAGCATGGGGCGCAGCATGGGCAGCACCGTGCCGTCGGCCAGCACCACCTCCAGGCCCAGCACCTGCTCGCGCATCATGCCGTGCTGCAGCACGCCGTTGCCGCCCGCATTGGTGGCCACGTTGCCGCCGATCTGGCAACTGCCGCGCGCGCCCAGGTCCACGCCGAAGACCATGCCTGCGGCCACGGCCGCCTCCTGCACGGCCTGCAGCGTGGCGCCGGCCTGCACGGTCATCAGCGCGGTGCGCGCGTTCACGTCCTCGATGGCGTTCATTCGCTCCATGGAGACGGCCACGGCACCCGGCACGGGCACGGCCGCACCGGCCAGGCCCGTGAGCCCGCCCTGGGGCACGACAGGCACGCGGTGGGCCGTGCACAGGCGCATGAGCGCGCTGACCTCGTCGGTGCTGCGCGGGCGCACCAGGGCCAGCGGGCGCTGGGGCGGCGTGCCGCTCCAGTCGGTGTGGTAGCGCGCGGGCACATCGTCGCCGCGCTGCGCCACTTCGGCGCCCAGGGTGGAAATCAATTCATCGAGAAACAGTGCATGGGACATGAGCAGGCTTTCAGTGGCTCCCCTGCCCGCAGCGGGTCCGCACGATGCGGCCCTGGCGCACGATGGTGCAGTCCGGCCGGTTGCCGAACCAGTAGGCCAGCTCGGCCGCATGGCGCACGGGCCAGAGCACGAAGTGGGCAGGACGGCCGGCCGCGATCAGGCCATGCTCGTCCTGCAGGCCCAGGGCGCGCGCGGCATGGCGGGTGATGCCCGCCAGGGCCTCGGGCACGGTGAGCCGGAACAGGGTGCAGGCCATGTTGGCCATGAGCAAAAGGCTCAGGCAGGGGGAGGTGCCCGGATTGTGATCGGTAGAGACGGCCATGGGAACGCCCGCGGCGCGCAGGCCAGCGATGGGCGGCATGTGGGTGTCGCGCAGCGTGTAGTAGGCGCCGGGCAGCAGCACGGCCACGGAACCCGCGCCGCGCATGGCGGCAATGCCGGATTCGGACAGGTGCTCGATGTGGTCGCACGACAGCGCGCCATAGCGGGCCGCGAGGGCCGCCCCCTCCATGTTCGACAGCTGCTCGGCATGCAGCTTGACGGACAGGCCCAGGCGGCGTGCGGCCTGGAAGACCTGCTCGGTCTCGGCCAGCGAGAAGGCAATGCGCTCGCAGAACACATCGACCGCATCGACCAGGCCCTCGGCCGCCAGCGCGGGCAGCATGGTGCCGGCGACGAGGTCGATGTAGTCCTGGCTGCGCCCTGCGTACTCGGGCGGCAGCGCATGCGCGCCCAGGAAGGTGGTGCGCACGGTCACGCCCAGGGCCTGGCCCAGGCGCCGGGCCACGCGCAGCTGCTTGCGCTCGTGCTCCAGCGCCAGGCCGTAGCCCGACTTGATCTCGATGGCGCAGACGCCCTCGTCCAGCAGCTGCTGCAGGCGCGGCAGGGCCTGGGCGAACAGCTCGTCCTCGCTGGCCTCGCGCGTGGCACGCACGCTGGAGACGATGCCGCCGCCGGCGCGGGCCACTTCCTCGTAGCTGGCGCCGTCCAGGCGCATGGCGAATTCGTTGGCGCGCTCGCCGCCATAGACCAGGTGGGTGTGGCAATCGACCAGGCCCGGCGTGGCCAGCATGCCCTGGCCGTCATGGCGCGGCAGGGACGCATATGCGGGCGGCAGGGCCTGCTGCGGCCCCACCCAGGCCACGCGGCCCTGCTGCACCACGATGCAGGCATCCTCCCCGTCACCCACGGCCTGGCCGGCCTCGAACATGTCAGGCGCCAGGCGCAGGTTCTGCCAGCAGCCGTCGGCCGAAGAGGATGGAGCGAGTGCGGAAGCGGGTGCGTGGGGCTCGGTCATGGGTGGATTCCTTGGATGTCGTGGGTCGTCAGCAGGCTTGCAGCAGCACCTGCACCAGCCGCGCGTCGTCGGTCTGCGGCGCCAGCTGCTGCGGGTCGGGCTGCGGCGCGCTCCACCACAGGCCCTGGCCGGGGATGAGCGCAGCGCCATCCGCCTGCCAGTTGCCCTGCAGCACCATGCACAGGCCGGCGTCGGCGCGGCCGGCGTCGGCAGCGCTGTCCAGCACCTGGACCTGCGCCCGCCACCGGCCGCGCCGCGCCATCACGTTGAAGTCGGTGGAAGTGCCGCCCAGCAGCGAGCAGCCCAGCGCCACATCGCCGGAGAAGGCAAACGGCTGCCAGCGCGCGTCCAGCACATGGTCGATGCCTTCGCCGCGCAGGTGCACGCCGTCGCCATCGAGCAGCATGATCTGCCGGTCCACGCCCGCAAAGGCCGAGAACGGGCCGGGCTGGTCAATGGTGGCCACGCTGATGCGCCAGCCGAAAGCCTCCATGCCCGCCCCGGGCGGCCAGCAGGCGATCTCGCGCGTGCTGCCGCCCCCGTTCTTCCAGGGGCTGGCGGCGATCTGGTTCAGGTCGAAACGCTGCATTGCCGTGGTGTCCTGCAAGCGGCTCACTTGACCATGGGCAGGTTCAGCTGATGGCGCTTGGCCGCAGCCACGGCAATGTCGTAGCCCGCATCCGCATGGCGCATCACGCCGGTGGCCGGATCGTTCCAGAGCACGCGGCCCAGGCGGGCGGCGGCCTCGTCCGTGCCATCGGCCACGATGACCACGCCCGCATGCTGGGAGTAGCCCATGCCCACGCCGCCGCCGTGGTGCAGGCTGACCCAGGTGGCGCCGCCTGCGGTGTTGAGCAGGGCGTTGAGCAGCGGCCAGTCGCTGACGGCGTCCGTGCCGTCCTTCATGGATTCGGTCTCGCGGTTGGGGCTGGCCACGGAGCCGCAGTCCAGGTGGTCGCGGCCGATCACGATGGGGGCCTTGAGTTCGCCGTTCTTCACCATCTCGTTGAAGGCCAGGGCCGCCTTGTGGCGCTCGCCCAGTCCCAGCCAGCAGATGCGCGCGGGCAGGCCCTGGAAGCTGATGCGCTCGCGCGCCATGTCCAGCCAGCGGTGGGTGTGCTTGTTGTCGGGGAACAGTTCCTTGATCTTGGCGTCGGTCTTGTAGATGTCCTCGGGGTCGCCGGACAGGGCCACCCAGCGGAACGGGCCCTTGCCTTCGCAAAACAGCGGGCGGATGTAGGCGGGCACGAAGCCGGGGAAGTCGAAGGCGTTCTTCACGCCCTGGTCCAGGGCCACCTGGCGGATGTTGTTGCCGTAGTCCACCGTGGGAATGCCCATGGCCTGGAAGTCCAGCATGGCCTGCACGTGCTGGGCGCAGCCCTGGGCGGCAGCGGCCTTGAGCTGGGCATGGCGCGACGGGTCGGCGGCGGCGGCACGCCACTCGTCCACGGTCCAGCCCACGGGCAGGTAGCCGTTGATCAGGTCATGGGCCGAGGTCTGGTCGGTCACGATGTCGGGGCGGGCGCCGCCGGCCTGGGCGCGGCGCACCAGCTCGGGCAGGATTTCGGCGGCATTGCCCAGCAGGCCGATGGAGATGGCCTCGCCCGCAGCCGTGTGCTGGGCGATGAGCTCCAGCGCGTGGTCGATGTCGCGCGCCTGCTTGTCCAGGTAGCGTGTGCGCAGGCGGAAGTCGATGCTGCTTTGCTGGCATTCGATGGCCAGCACGCAGGCACCGGCCAGCACGCCGGCCAGGGGCTGGGCGCCGCCCATGCCGCCCAGGCCCGCCGTGAGGATCCACTTGCCCGTGAGGTCGTTGTTGTAGTGCTGGCGGCCGGCCTCGACAAAGGTCTCGAACGTGCCCTGCACGATGCCCTGGGCGCCGATGTAGATCCAGCTGCCGGCCGTCATCTGGCCGTACATGAACAGGCCCTTCTGGTCCAGCTCGTTGAAGTGCTCCCAGTTGGCCCACTGGGGCACGAGGTTGGAGTTGGCCAGCAGCACGCGCGGTGCGTTCTCGTGCGTCTTGAACACGCCCACGGGCTTGCCCGACTGGATCAGCAGGGACTCGTCGGCCTCCAGCTTTTTCAGCGACTCCAGGATCTGGTCATAGCACTCCCAGTTGCGCGCCGCGCGGCCGATGCCGCCGTAGACCACCAGGGCCTTGGGGTTCTCGGCCACGTCGGGGTCCAGGTTGTTCTGCAGCATGCGGTAGGCGGCCTCGGCCAGCCAGTTCTTGCAGTGCAGTTCGCTGCCGCGCGGGGCGCGGATGACGCGGCTGGCGTCATAGCGGGGATTGGTGGCAGCCGTGGCAGCGTTGGCGTTGAGGATGGCGTCGTTGGCGTTCATGGCGATCTCCTGGATGCGGGGGGTGAGCGGTTGCGGGGTTCAGGCAGCCTGGTGGCTGGGCAGGTGGCGGACGATGGCCTGGGGCCAGTCCGTGGCAAGCGCCCACTGGCGCATGGTTTCGATGTCGGGTGCCAGGTAGCGGTCACGGTCCAGGTGCGGAACCTGGCTGCGGATCAGCGCGTACTGCGCCTCGATCAGCTCGGAGCTGTTCAGGCTGCGGTCGAAGTCCATGCCCTGGGCGGCGGCCATGGCTTCCACGCCCACGATGACGGCCGTGTTGCGCGCCATCTCGCCCAGGCGCCGTGCGCCGTAGGTGGCCATGGAGACATGGTCTTCCTGGTTGGCCGAGGTGGGCAGGCTGGTGACGCTGCTGGGGTGGGCCAGGCACTGGTTCTCGGCAGCCAGGGCGGCGGCCGTGACCTGGGCGATCATGAAGCCCGAGTTCACGCCGCTGTCGGCAATCAGGAAGGCCGGCAGGCCCGACAGGCCGGTGTCCAGCAGCAGGGCCATGCGGCGCTCGGAGATGGCGCCGATCTCGGCCAGGGCCAGGGCGATGATGTCGGCCGCGAAGGCCACGGGCTCGGCGTGGAAGTTGCCGCCCGAGATCACGTCGCCGTTGTCGAAGACCAGCGGGTTGTCCGAGGCGGCGTTGGCCTCGATCACCAGCACGCGGGCCGCATGGCTGAGGTTGTCCAGGCAGGCGCCCATGACCTGGGGCACACAGCGGATGGAGTACGGGTCCTGCACGCGGCCGCAATGGGGGTGGGAGGTGTCGATGGCGCTGCCGTCCAGCAGTTCGCGCACGGCGGCGGCCACGGCGATCTGGCCAAGCTGGCCGCGCGCCTCATGGATGCGGGCGTCAAACGGTTTGACCGAGCCCTTGATGGCCTCCAGCGTCAGGCAGCCCGCCACCAGGCCGGCGGCGAACACGCTCTCGCCCTGGAACAGGCCCACCAGGGCCAGCGCCGTGGATACCTGGGTGCCGTTGAGCAGGGCCAGCCCTTCCTTGGGGCCGAGCACGAAGGGCTCCAGGCCCACGTGGCGCATGGCCTCGGTGCCGGACACCACCTGTCCATCGATCTTGGCCTGGCCTTCGCCGATCAGCACGCAGGCCAGGTGCGACAGCGGCGCCAGATCGCCCGAGGCGCCCACCGAGCCCTTGGCAGGAATCACGGGCAGCACGTCGGCGTTGGCCAGGGCCAGCAGCGCATCGACCAGCTCGGGGCGCACGCCCGAATGGCCGCGCGCCAGGCTCACGGCCTTGGTGGCCAGCACCAGGCGCACCACGGCGTCGGGCAGCGGATCGCCCGTGCCCACGCTGTGCGACAGCACCAGGTTGCGCTGCAGCTCTGCCAGGCGGTCATGGGCGATCTTGGTGGAGGCCAGCTTGCCGAAGCCGGTGTTGATGCCATAGACGACCTGGTCCTCATCCACGATGTGCTGCACATGGGCCTGGGCGGCGCGCATGCGCTCGTAGGCGGACGCCGCCATGGACAGGCGCACGCCGCCCTGCTGGATGGCCCGCAGCTGGGCCAGGCTGACCTGACCGGGCTGCAGCGTCAGCGCGGTGCCGGGACGGGAGGTGAGGCCGGGAGTCGTGATGGTGTTCATGGTGATGCCCTGTCGGTGTCTGGGAGGGTGTGCCGGGATGGATGTCTATGCCTGTCTATACAATATCAATCGAAGCGGAACAGCGCAAGAGCGGGAACCCCGCCTTTCAGGCCTCAGCCGTCGTGCGATCCGCCGTCGGTGCGAAAGCGGCTGCCCAGCCGGTAGCGCATGCCCGGATGCACGCAGTGCACCCAGGTCACGGGCGTGCCCAGGTACCAGGTGCGGCGCGTCAGCGTCAGGCAGGGCTGGTCCGCGTCCATCTGCAGCCAGCGCGCCTGCTCGGGCGTGGGCAGCATGGCGTCCACCACATGCTCGATCTGGTCGAAGGGCACGTTGCGCACCAGATACACCGAAGGCTGGATCAGCGAGAAGTCCTGCTCCATGAAGTCCGGCGCCATGCGCGGGTTCACATGGCGGTCTTCCAGCTGCACGGGCACGTCGTTCTCGAAATGCACGCCCTGCAGGTGGAACACCGAGCTGCCCGCAGACAGCTGCAGCGAAGCCGCCGCCTCGGGCGAGGCCGACTCTCGGCGCACGCTGATCAGCTCGAAGCGGTGGTCATGCCCGCGCTGGCGGATCTCTTCGGCGATGTTGGCGATGCGCAGCAGCGTGGACTGCGGCTTTTCCTCGGCCACGAAGGAGCCCACGCCGGCCACGCGCACGATCACGCCCTGCTCGGCCAGCTCGCGCAGCGCGCGGTTGGCCGTCATGCGGGCCACGCCGAACTCCTGCACCAGCTCCTGCTCGGACGGCACGCGCTCGCCGGCCGACAGCGAGCCATCGGCGATCTTGCGCAGCACGTGGTCCTTGACCTGCTGGTACAGGGCCATGGGCACCTCCGCCGTCGTTGCGGAAAGTCGGGAAGCCGTGGAACGCGAAGACATGGTGTGGGCAGTGGTCATGGAAAAGCGTCAGTGTGCAGCAGCGGCCAGCGACTCTGCGCGAATCTCTTCGGTCAGCCGGGCTTTCAGCTCCATGAACTCGGGCGATGTCTTGACCGTGTAGTGGCGCGGATGCGGCAGGTTCACGGGAATATCGGCCTTGATGCGGCCCGGGCGCGCGCTGAACACGGCCACGCGGTTGGCCATGAAGATGGCCTCGTCGATGTCGTGGGTGACGAACATCACGGTCTTGCGCTCGGCCTCCCAGATGCCCAGCAGCAGCTCCTGCATGAGCACGCGGGTCTGGTTGTCGAGTGCGCCGAAGGGCTCGTCCATGAGCAGGATCTTGGGATCGTTGGCCAGCGCGCGCGCAATGGCCGTGCGCTGCTGCATGCCGCCAGACAGCTGCTTGGGAAAGTGGTTCTCGAAGCCGCGCAGCCCCACCTTGGCGATGAAGTAGTCGCTGCGCTCCTTTTGCAGCGCCTCGCTCACGCCCTTCTCACGCAGGCCGAAGCGGATGTTCTGGGCCACCGTCAGCCAGGGGAACAGCGTGTAGCTCTGGAACACCATGCCCCGGTCGGCGCCCGGGCCGTCCACGGCGCGGCCGTCCAGCAGCACCTGGCCCGTGGTCGGGAAATCCAGCCCTGCCGCAATGCGCAGCATGGTGGACTTGCCGCAGCCCGAAGGGCCGAGGATGGTGACGAAGTCGTTCTCGCGGACCTCGAAATCCACAGGCAGCAGGGCCTGCGTGCTCGTGCCCTTGTGGCTGGTGAAGGTGCGCGAAACACCTTGAATAGACAAAAGATTCATCACGATTCTCCAGGGCGCTTGTCAATATTCACGGCGGCTGCAACCGGCGCGACTCACCTCAGAGACACCGAGGAAGGGCCTACGCCGGCCGCGCCGCCCCGCACCGAGGGTGTCGTCCCCCTTCAAGGGGGAAGCGGCGCAGCCGCTCAGGGGGTAGATCCTTTTCACAGGGTGCTCCACTCGAACATGCGACGGTTGACGGTCTTGAAGATGAAATCGGACACCAGGCCGATGAGGCCGATCACGATGATGCCGAAGATGATCTGGCCCGTGTTCAGCAGCGCCTGGCTGTCGGTGATCATGTGGCCGATGCCCGAGGACGAGCCGATCAGCTCGGCCACGATCACATAGGTCCAGGCCCAGCCCAGCACCAGGCGCAGCGTCTCGGCAATGCCGGGCGCGGCGCCCGGAATCAGCACGCGGCGCACCACGCCGGTGTTGGAGGCGCCCAGCGTGTAGGCGGCCTCCACCAGGTCCTTGCGCGCGCCGCCCACGGTCACGGCCACCATCAGCGTGATCTGGAACACCGAGCCGATGAAGATGACCAGCAGCTTCTGCGTCTCGCCCACGCCGGCCCACAGGATCAGCAGCGGGATGAAGGCCGAGGCCGGCAGGTAGCGGCAGAACGACACGAAGGGCTCGAAGAAGGCCTCGACCGGCTTCCAGGCGCCCATAGCGATGCCCAGGGGCACGGCCACGACCGAGGCCAGGATGAAGCCGCCCATCACGCGCCATACCGTCATGCCGATGTCGTGCAGGAAACCGTATTCGGTGAACAGCAGCACGCCCTCGCGCGCCATGGTCATGGGGCTGGCCAGAAAGGTCGGGGAGACGAAGCCGCCCAGCGTCACAGCCGCCCAGACGAGAAAGAACAGCACGAAAAAGGCCACACCCAGCACCCACTTGGCCGTGGGGCTGACGGGCTCCAGCGGCGCCATGCGGCGGCGGCGGACGGGGGCTGGCGCCGCGGCGGGCGCGGGAGCGTGCGGTGTGGCGTGGGTCATGGGCTTGTTAGCCGGCTGGACTGCGGAAGTGGATGCGGCTTGCATGGTCATCCCCTGGCGGGCTTACTGGATGAAGCTGGCGTCGTACATCACGCCATAGTTCTCGGGGATGGAGCGGATGATGCCGGCCTCCTTGAGGATCACGGCCGACTCCTTCATGAAGGGCACCAGCTCGTTGGCGAAGAATTTCTGGTTGGCTTCCTTGTCGGACCACTTCAGGTAGGAGGCCGACTTGCCGAACTGCTCGCCACCCTGCTTGACGGCTGCGCCCATGATCTCGAAGGACTTGGTCTTGTCGGCCTCGATCATGGCCACCGCATCGAAATACGACTGGGCCAGCGCCTTGGCCGCGGCCGCGTTGGCCTTGAGCCACTTGGGATCGCAGCCCACCGTGTCCATGACCATGGGGTAGTCGATGGTGGTGGCCAGGATCTTGCCCGCCGCCGGGTTGGCGCGGATGGTGGACAGGTAGGGCTCGTAGCTCATGGCCGCATCGTTCTGGCCGGCCACGAAGGCCTGGGCCGCGGGCTGCGGCTCCAGCGAGACGGTCTTCACATCCTTCATGGTCATGCCGTTCTTGTGCAGCATCCAGGCCAGGCCGAAGTACGGCGCCGTGCCCGGCGCGCTCACGGCCACCGTCTTGCCCTTGAGGTCGGCAAAGCCCTTGACGTCATTGCGCACGGCGATGCCGTCGGCGCCATAGGACTTGTCCATCTGGAAGATCTGCACGATGGGCACGCCGTTGGTGTTCCAGGCCACATGCGTCTCGATGGTGGTGGCCGCGCACTGGATGGCGCCCGAGGCCAGGGCCAGGTGGCGGTCCTTCTGCGGAATCATCTTCAGGTCCACCGCCAGGCCGTTCTTCTTGAAGATGCCGGCCTTGTCGGCCAGGGTCAGCGGCGCAAAGCCGGTCCAGCCCGACATGCCCAGGGTGATCTTGGTCTCCTGCGCGGCAGCGGGCTGCAGTGCGGCGGCAAGGCAGAGGGCGGCGGCCAGCGGCCCCAGGGGCAGGCGGCGGAACGTGGGGATCGAACTCATGTGGCACTCCTCGGTCGGGAAAGCAAGTTGGCGATGGCAGTTTCGGGGTCCGCAGGCAGACCAGTGCGGGAGCCCGAAGTGTGTTTTTGCCGACCGGACATGTATATACAGGATTACCCGGCAAACCGGTGATGGAGCGAGCATCCTGCATCTACCTGCGATCAACACATAGAGCAACAGCAAATGCCGTGCCAACCAAGCTTGTCCATACAACCTGGGGAAAATCCCGGGTAGCAGCTCACCACCGTGGTGCATGCCACGGGGCTGCGCGCCGCTACGGTGCAATCACGGCACGCGCCACCTTCAAGAACGGTGCAATCAGCGGCGAGGCATTGCCCGCCGGCACGGCCAGCACCACGCCCTGGGGGGCCACGCGGCCCCGGATGCGGCGGCAGGCCAGGCGCTGGCCATCGTGGGCGCGGTCCACCACTGGCCGCGTGGTCAGCACGCTCAGGCCGTGGCCATTGGCCACCATGGAGCGCAGCATCTCGATGGAGGCGAATTCATGGGCCACCAGTGGCGTCACGCCGGCCTCGCGGAACAGCGACAGGAAATACTCGCGGCTGTGCGGAAGGTTGATCAGCACCAGCGGGTAGCGGGCCACCTCGGCCAGCCCCACGCTGGTCCTGGCCGCCAGCGCATGGCGCTGCGGCAGCAGCACATAGGGCGGCAGCGCCGCCACGGGCAGCAGCTCCATGCGGGGACGCGCCAGGCCCGTGTCGTACTGCAGGGCCGCATCGAGCTCGCCGCGCTCCACCTGCTGCGTGAGCGAGGCGATATCGCCCTCCACCAGCTCCAGCGCAATGCCGGGGTGCAGGCGCTGCATCTGCGCCAGCAGGGCAGGCACCCAGCGCGCGCCCAGCGTGCTCAGAAAACCCAGGCGCAGCACGCCCGCCATCGCCGCCGTGCGCGGCCCCTGCAGGCTGCGTGCGCCGTCCAGCAGCGCCTGGGCCTCGCGGCTGCGCACCGCGCCGGCCGCCGTGAGATCCAGCCCCCTGGCATGGCGGCGCACGAACAGCGCCTCGCCCCACAGCGCCTCCAGGTCGGCAATCGCCTTGGAGATGGACGGCTGGGACACGCCGATGGCCTCGGCCGCGCGCGCCGTGCTGCCATGGCGTGCGGCGGCCACGAAATACTCCAGCTGGCGCAGGCTGATCTGGATCATCTTTTTAAATGCAGTGAATCAGGAATGAATATTTTCCATTGATTCAATCCCACGCCAGCATGCAGCCATAGACCACCCGTCCAAGGCTGCACCCATGACCGAGTCCACCCCCCTCACCGCCCGCCCGCTCGACGGCGTGCGCATTCTCGACTTCACGCGCGTGCTGGCCGGGCCGCTGTCCACGGCCCTGCTGGCCGACCTGGGCGCCGAGGTCGTCAAGATCGAGCCACCGCAGGGCGACGACTACCGCGCCATCGGCCCCATGAACAACGGAGAAAGCGCGCTGTTCACGGTGATGAACCGCAACAAGCAAAGCCTGGTGCTGGACCTCAAGCACCCTGAGGCCGTGGCCCTGGTCCACGAGATGGCGGCCCAGGCCGACGTGGTGGTGGAGAACTTCCGGCCCGGCGTGGCCGAGCGCCTGGGCATCGGCGCAAGCCAGTTGCGGGCGCTCAATCCGCGCCTGGTCTACGTCAGCGTCTCGGGCTTCGGGCAGACCGGGCCGCTGGCCCACCGGCCGGCCTACGACATCATCGTGCAGGCCATGAGCGGCCTCATGGAGGCCACGGGCGAGCCCGATGGCGCGCCCACCGTGGTGGGCGAGGCCGTCAGCGACGTGGTGGCCGGCCTGTTCGCCTCCTGGGCCACGCTGGCCGCGCTGCTGCAGGCCCGCGCCACGGGACACGGCCAGCAGGTGGACGTGGCCATGTTCGACACCACGCTGAGTTTTCTGGCCACCTCGGTGGCGCGCTACCTGTTCACGGGCCGGCCCGCGCGCCGCGTAGGCAACCGCCATCCGCTGTCGGCCCCCTTCGGCGTGTACCGCGCAGGCGACGGCCACTTCGCGCTGGCCGTGCTCAACAACAAGCTGTTCGCCGCCGCCCTGCAGGCCATGGAACTGGGCAGCCTGGCCGGCGACCCGCGCTTTGCCAGCGACGAATCACGCTCGGCCCACGAACCCGCGCTGCGCGAGGCCATCGAGGCCTGGGCCGGCCGCCATGAAGTGGCGCAGGTGGTGGCCGCGCTGGATGCGGCCGGCGTGCCCGCCGCGCCCATCTGGAACATTGCCCAGGCGCTGGAATCACCCCAGAGCCAGGCACGCGGCCTGCTCGGCGCGGTGCAGGACGAGCGCCTGCCCGGCCTGCGCCTGCCCACCCAGCCCGTGCATTTCAGCGGCGCCGCACCCAACCGCGCCGAGCGCGCACCGGCCCTGGGCGAGCACACCGAGGCCCTGCTCTCGCAGTGGCTGGGCCGGGGCGCCGAAGCCATTGCCGCGCTGCGCGCATCCGGTGCCCTGGGCACCGCAGGCGCGGCCCCCTCTTCCCCATCACATTGAGCGAACTTCCATGAACTTCCAACGACTGGGCACCACCGCCGAAGACCACGCCATTGCCGATGCCGTGGCCCGATTTGCCGACGACTCACTCGCCCCGCTGGCGCAGCGCATGGACGAAGAGGCACTGTCCGCCACCTGCCATGTGCCGGGCCTGGCAGCCCTGGGCGTGATGGGAATGAACCTGCCCGAGGCGCTGGGCGGCCCCGGCGTCACGCCCACGGCCATGCTGCTGTCCCTGGTGGCCATCTCGCGCGCCTGCGCGGCCACCTCGTCCATGATCGGCGCCCACTACCTGGGCACCGATGCCGTGCTCATCGGCGGCGACGACGCCCAGCGCCAGCAGTGGCTGCCGCACTGCGCCAGCGGCGAATGGCTGGCCGCCTTTGCGCTGACCGAGCCGCGCGGCGGCTCCCACCCGGCCGACATGCGCACGCGCGCCGTGCGCGATGGGGACGACTATCTGATCACGGGCGTCAAGCACTTCATCTCCAACGCCGCCGAGGCGCGCTTCATGGTGGTCTTCGCCAAGACCGACATGGAGGCCGGCGCGCGCGGCGTCAGCGCCTTCATCGTGCCGCGCGATCTGCCCGGCATCCAGGTCTCGGCGCCCGAAAAGCTCATGGGCATCCGCGGCGGCCATGCCTTCGAGGTATCGCTGGACGGCGTGCGCGTGCCTGCCAGCCACCGGCTGGGCGCCGAGGGCACAGGCTTCAAGACGGCGATGAAGGTGCTGGACAACAGCCGCCTGGACGTGGCGGCCACCGCCCTGGGCGTGGCCGAGGCCGCCCTGGCCGCCGCCGCGCAATGGGCCAATCAGCGCCTGGTCGGCGGCGAGCCACTGGCCACGAAACAGGGCATCCAGTGGAAGCTGGCAGACATGAAGCTGCGCCTGGAGGCATCGTGGGCACTGACGATGCAGGCCCTGGCCTTGCGCCAGGCCGGCCAGCCCTTCACCCAGCACTCGGCCATGGCCAAGCTCCATGCCTCGGAAATGGTGGGCTTCGTCACCGACGAAGCCCTGCAGATCCACGGCGGCTACGGCTACACGCGCGAAATACCGCTGGAGCGCCTGGTGCGCGATGCACGCATCCTGCGCATCTACGAAGGCTCGTCCGAAGTGCAGCGCAGCATCATTGCGCGTGGGGTGCTGGGCGGCAGCTGAATGCAGCAGCGGGTGGCTAGGAGAAATCTGAAAATGGCACCCTCGCGCCCGGAAAAGGCCATTGATGCAGAGCGGCTCAAACCCCAGGTCTTCCCTGGACCTTGCGAGGGGGCGCAAAATGGCGGCTGTTGCGGCCTTCGGGCCGCAGCGCATTTTTTGCGGGAAGCGCCCGCATCCCGCTCCCTCCCGCGCCAGCCGCCTCTGCCGAAAGAAGTCCCCGTTGTCCGCCGCGCATTCCGTCCTGCAAGCCGTGTTCGGCTACGAACAATTCCGCGGTCCGCAGGAAGCCATCGTCTCGCACGTGGTCGCCGGCGGCGATGCGCTGGTGCTCATGCCCACGGGCGGCGGCAAGAGTCTGTGCTACCAGGTGCCGGCCATCGTGCGCCAGCAGCAGGGCCACGGCGTGGCGGTGGTGGTGTCGCCGCTGATCGCGCTCATGCACGACCAGGTGGGCGCGCTGCACGAGGCCGGCGTGAGCGCGGCCTACCTGAACTCCACGCTGTCCTATGACGAGACGCAGGAAGTCGAATGGCGCCTGCAAAGCGGCGACATCACATTGCTGTATGCCGCGCCCGAGCGCCTGAACACGCCGCGCTTCCTGGGCCTGCTCGATGACCTGCATGCCCAGGGCAAGCTGTCGCTGTTCGCCATCGACGAAGCCCACTGCGTGAGCCAGTGGGGCCATGACTTCCGGCCCGAGTACCGCGCGCTGAGCGTGCTGCACGAACGCTATGCGGGCGTGCCGCGCATTGCGCTCACGGCCACGGCCGATGCGCTGACGCGCGCCGACATCGTCGAGCGGCTGCAGCTGGAGAGCGCACGGCACTTCGTCAGCAGCTTCGACCGCCCCAACATCCGCTACCGCATCGCCGAGAAGAAGGACGTCAGCAACCAGCTGCTGCGCTTCATAGAGCGCGAGCACGAGGGCGAGGCCGGCGTGGTCTATTGCCAGTCGCGCAAGCGCGTGGAGGAGCTGGCCCAGACGCTGAGCCAGGCCGGCGTGCCCGCCCTGCCCTACCACGCGGGCCTGCCCTTCGAGACGCGCCAGCTGCACCAGGACCGCTTTCTGCGCGAGGACGGCATCGTCATCGTCGCCACCATCGCCTTCGGCATGGGCATCAACAAGCCCGATGTGCGCTTCGTGGCCCATGTGGACATGCCCAAGAACATCGAGGGCTACTACCAGGAAACCGGCCGCGCAGGCCGCGACGGGCTGCCCGCCGATGCCTGGATGGCCTACGGCCTGTCCGACGTGGTCAACCAGCGCCGCATGATCGACGAAAGCCCGGCCGAGGACACCTTCAAGCAGGTCATGCGCGGCAAGCTCGATGCCCTGCTGGGCCTGGCCGAGGCCACGGACTGCCGCCGCGTGCGGCTGCTGGCCTACTTCGGCGAGCAGTACGGCCTGGGCGCACCGGGAGAAGACGCAGAGACGGACATTGAAGGCAGGCCGCTGCAGCGCGTGGCAAAGACCGCCTGCGGCAACTGCGACAACTGCATGGAGCCCCCGGCCCTGTGGGATGGCACGGACGCCGCGCGCAAGCTGCTGTCCACCATCTACCGCGTGCACGAGGCCAGCCAGCTGACCTTTGGCGCAGGCCACATCATGGACGTGCTGCGCGGCAAGGACACCGAGAAGGTGCGCCAGTACGGCCACGACAAGATCTCCACCTTCGGCCTGGGCAAGGACTACAGCGAGCCCCAGCTGCGCGGCGTGATGCGCCAGCTGCTGGCCACGGGCGCCCTGGGCCTGCACAAGATCACCAGCGAGAACAGCGGCCACAGCTTCGACACCCTGTGCCTGGCCGATGGCTCGCGCGACGTGCTGCGCGGCAATGTCCCCGTGCAGCTGCGCGAGGCCGTCGCAGCGCCACGCACGCGCACCTCCAAGCGCGCCACCCAGCCCAACGCGGCAGCTGCCAGCCTGGGCCCCGACGCCCAGGTGCGCTTCATCAACCTCAAGGCCTGGCGCGCCGAGGTCGCGCGCGAACACAACCTGCCGGCCTATGTGATCTTCCACGACGCCACGCTGGCAGCCATCGCCGAGCGCAACCCCGCATCGCTGGACGACCTGCAGGGCATCAGCGGCATGGGCGCCAAGAAGCTCGACGCCTACGGCGCCGAAGTGTTGCGGGTGGTGGCCACGGGTTGAGGTGCACAGCCTTCATGCACATCGCCTGAGGCTGGGCTGCACCATGAGAAAAGGCCTGCACCTCCATGGCGGCAGGCCTTTTTCGTGAAACCGGAACCCCTTACTGCGCCAGCACCCTGAAGGTCAGCGTGTAGTTGTTGCCGTACTGCGGCGCGGCGGCGCCGGTGGGGGCGTCGGCGCGGTAGCGCACCAGGGCCAGGTAGATGCCTGACTTGGGCAGGGCGTAGGAGATGCGGCCCTCGCCATCGGTGGTCAGTGCATCCACGCTGTGCTGGCTGGCCAGGTCCATGGTCGAGCGGAAGATTTCCACCTTCTGCGCGGCCAGCGGCTTGCCGTCGTATTGCACGGTGAAGTCGAACTTCTCGCCCGCGAACAGGTCGGCCGGATGCGTGACGGGCACGATCTCCAGGCCCTTGCCTGAGGGCGCGAGCGCGGCCCGGCTGGGCTTGCCCACGGTGATGTAGGTCTCGGAGACCGACAGCGACTGGTAGTGGCTCAGCAGCCTGGCATCGGCCGGCGTGGGCGTGGCGGGATCACGCGCCGTCTCCACCTTGCCGTTGCGCTCCCACGAACGGAAGACGGCGCCCAGGCGCGGGCCGGTGCTCACGCGGTAGGTACCCTTCTCGTCGGGCAGTTGGTGCTCGGCCACGGTGCGGGTCTTGAACTGGCGCACATCGGCCATGGGCGTGACCGAGCCGTCGGGCGCCGTCACGGTGAAGCGCGTTTCGCCAAAAGCCACTTCGGGGATGAAGAACTTGTCGGCAAAGCTGGCGTCCACGCTGATGACGACCCGGGGAGAAGCCTCGAAGCTGGTGGGCAGCAGGTAGGGCGTGTGGGCCTGGGCGGAGATGCACACGGCCGACAGCAGCGGCAGCCACCAGGCCAATCGCTTGGATGGGGTTTTGGCCATGTCCGCTCAGGGCTTTTTGACGTCGTTCTTGTCCACGACGCCATCGGCATTGACGTCGGCTTCCTTGAAGCTGCGTTCGGCGACGGCCATGTCTTCTTCCACGGTGTATTTGCCGTCGCGGTTCCTGTCCACGATGCCGAAGCGCACATGGGCCTGCTTCATGGACTGGGCATAGCGCTCGTCGGGCTGGCGGCCCGCGTACTGCTGCTTGAGGCGGGCCTCGAACTCGTCCACGTACTCCTTCTCGCTGAGCCAGCCGTCGCCATTGGTGTCGCCTGCCAGGAAGCGCTGCTTGCGCACGGTGTCGTACTCCTGGCGCGTGACCACGCCATCACGGTTGGCGTCGTAGCTGCCCATGAAGGCAGACTGGCCATGCCCGCCCGCAGGCTGGGCCGGGCCGCTGGCGGACGGTGCCGTGGGCGATGCGCAGGCGGTGAGCAGGGCCGCCAGGCCGGCAGCGGCCAGCATGCGGTGGGACAGAGAGAACTCGATCATGAAACGACTCCTGAAGTAGGCAGATACAGCGGCGGCTGCGATGGTGGTGGAGGCTTTCCGGCCGACACCGCCGCTGTAGGGAAGGCCGGCCGGCCCCTGGAGAAACTCCTCGGATCCGCGCCACGCGGCAAGTGAAGGTGGCGTGGATGCAATGGCATGGTGCGCAGGGTGCTCAGAACGCAACGTTCATGGACACGGCGAAGGTGCGGCCCGGGTTGCTCAGCAGCTCGATGTCGCGGCGGTCGCGCGCCACGCCGGGCTGCAGGCTGCGGGTGCTGGAATAGTCCCAGTAGCGCTTGTCGCCCAGGTTGTAGATGCCGGCGTTCAGGCGCACGTTCTTTGCGACCTGCCAGTAGCCGGCCAGGTCGAAGATGGCATAGCCGGGCACGCGGAACAGCTCGGTGGTCGAGTCGGTCAGGCCGGTGCCCGCGTTCAGGTAGCTGTCGCGGTTGGTGGCCACGGCCTGCTTGCCAGCGACGAAGGTGCCGGTCAGGTTCAGGCCCCATTGCCGGGCCGGTGCGTCATAGCCCACGCCGACGATGGCCTTGCGCGGCAGCACGCTGTCCAGCGGCACATCCTTGTCGCCTGCGTAGTAGGACTTGGAGGTGCCGCGGCTGATGCCCAGCGCCCAGGTGGAGTACAGGCCCCTGGCGGCGGGCATCCACTGGCCGTGGTCCAGGCGCGCGCTGGCCTCGAAGCCGTAGATCTTTGCGCTGTCGCGGTTCTCGGCCTGGTAGATGGTGCCGATGTGGGCGGGCACGTTGACGAACAGGTCGGGACGGCCCGCGCGCAGGTAGCGCGTGTAGGCGATGAAGTCGGAGTACCTGGTATAGAAGACCGAGCTGTTGAAGGTCACGCCCGGCGTGGGCGACCCCTTGAGGCCGAAGTCGAAGGCATTGCTGCTTTCCTCCTTCAGGTTGGGGTTGCCCACCAGGGCGTACTGGCCTGCCGCGTTGTAGTTGCTGGCCATGTTCCACGAGCCGAAGATCTCGCCGGCCGAGGGCGCTCGCCCGCTGCGCTTGAACTGGGCATAGGCGCTGAACGTGGGCGTGAGGTCATAGACCAGGGCCAGGCTGGGGCTGAGGATGGTGTTGCCGCGCGTGCCGCCGTAAATCTTTTCCACATCGGCGGCCGTGAGCACGCCCGAGACGAAGTTGTCCAGGTCGCGTGTCTTGATCTCCACGCGGTCCACGCGCAGCGCGGGAATCAGCGCCAGGCGGCGGCCGCCGGCCTGGAAGCTGATCTCGTCCTGCAGGAAGGCGCCGTAGCGGCGGGTGGTGGTGTCGGGCTGGGGCTTCATAACGGGCGTGCCGGTAGCGAAAACGTTCCACGGACGCTCCGTGTCCTGTGTCGATGCATTGACGCCAAAGCTCAGGCGGTGGCGGTCGATGCGCTTGTCGCCCGTGCTCGAGAAACCCCAGGTGCGCGTCTCGTTGCCGGAGACGTTGTGCACCTTGGCGCCCGTGGCCAGCGTGGTGGTGTCGGTGACGTCGTTGGTGTCCGTGTTCTGGAAGAACAGCCGCGTGTCCAGCTGGTCCACCCAGGCGCCGGCCGGTGTCCACAGGTGCTGCAGCTGCAGCGTGTTGCGACTGGTGTCGCTGTTCTGGCGCGAGCTTTCGGTGATGCTGGTGTTGGTGGTGTCCCAGCCGTGGAAGGAGGTGTCGTTCTTGCGGCGGTACAGGTCGGCCGACAGCACCAGGCGGTGGGCCGGGTTGATGCGCAGGCCGCCCTTGAGCAGCAGCGCGTTGGAGTTCCAGTCGTCGGGATAGCTGTTGACGATGGCGCTGTGGTTGCGCGTCTCGTGGCCGTCGCGGCGCGAATAGGCGATCAGGCCGTCGAGGTCGCCCGAGCGGCCAGCGGCCGTGAAGCTCTCGTTCCAGGAGCGGTCGGCCGTGTCGTGGCCGATCTTGCCGCCCAGGTAGGAGGTCTTGCCGCCCACCAGGTAGTCCTCGGCAGACTTGGTGCGAAAGCCCACCGAGCCGCCGATGCCACCGGCCGCGCGCCGCGCCGTGGTGGTGCCGGAGTGGATGTCCACGGCCGAGAACATCTCGGGGTCGATGAAGTCGCGGCCCACGCCGAAGGTGTTGGCGCCGACACGGCTCACATAGGGGCGCGTGGTGGCGTCGGGCATCTCGACGCCGTCCACATCCATGCCGATGCGGTTGCCCTCGATGCCGCGGATGTTGTAGCCCGTGGTGCCCGAGCGGTCGAAGCTGCTGCGGTTGCGGCTGGTGCCCGAGGCCGTGCCGGGCGCGGAGACCAGGGGCTGGTAGCGCACCACATCGGCCATGCTGCCGGCCTGCTCCAGCGCCGGGCCGCTGACGGTGGTGGAGGCGCCCGGCGTGCGCTGCACGGGCTCGGCTGCATCGACCACATCGACCTGGGCCAGCGCCTTGGTGGGAGCCTGTGCCATCAGCCGGGCCTCATCGTCCGCAGTCTGCACATGCGTCTGCGCCCAGGCGCCGGGCGAGGCCAGACCGATCACGGCGGCCTGCACGGCCACGGCCAGCAGGCTGGGCCGCAATGCCGGCGTACGCGAGGGATTGCGGGAGAGGGAGAGGAAAGACGAACGCGAAGACACAGCCATGGCGGGAATCGGGGAAAGAGGGTTGCTGGCTAGCTGCCGACCTGTCCGCGGAGTGCTCTTGCGAGACCATTGCTCCCCCCGTGTGTGATTGTTCCTGCTGGCTTTCCGCGATTCTCCCATCAATTGATAATGATTATCATTTGTTTTGTCTCATTTACGTCACAGGGGCCGATCCAGGCTCCGCGCGGGCCTCCTCCACAAACCCCACACAAAGACTCGACAGCGCAGCAAGATTGCCCGCTCACACTGCGGCGGCTGAATATCTGGAGCCCTTTGCTGTGATCAATAACGCCCAACTTCTGGCCGACGAAGCCAAGTACTGCTCGTTCGGGGATACCGTCCACTACGTCAACCCGCCCAAGATCTTCTCGGGCTGCGAAGGCAGCTACATGTACGACGAGGCCGGCACGCCCTACCTTGATCTGCAGATGTGGTATTCGGCCGTGAACTTCGGCTACAAGAACAAGCGCCTCGAGCAGAAGATGATCGAGCAGCTGCAGACCCTGCCCCAGGTCGCCAGCCAGTACCTGCACCCCACCAAGATCGAGCTGGCCAAGTTCATCGCCCAGGATGCGGAGCGCAAGTGGGGCCATGCCGGCCGCGTGCACTTCAACGTGGGCGGCGCCCAGGCCATCGAGGACTCGCTCAAGGTCGTGCGCAACGCCAGCGGCGGCAAGAGCCTGATGTTCGCCTTCGAGGGCGGCTACCACGGCCGCACGCTGGGCGCCTCCAGCATCACCTCCAGCTACCGCTACCGCCGCCGCTACGGCCACTTCGGCGACCGCGCGCAGTTCATCCCCTTCCCCTACCCGTTCCGCCGCCCCAAGGGCATGACGTCCGAGGAATACGCGGACTCCATCGTCCGGGAATTCGCGCGCAAGTTCGAGAACGAGTACCACGCCATCTGGGACCCCAAGACCAACCAGTGCGAGTACGCGGCCTTCTACGTGGAGCCCATCCAGGGCACGGGCGGCTACGTCGTGCCGCCGCCCAACTTCTTCAAGGGCCTCAAGAAAGTGCTGGATGACCACGGCGTGCTGATGGTGGTCGATGAAATCCAGATGGGCTTCTGGCGCACCGGCACGCTGTGGTCGGTGGAGAACTTCGGCGTCAAGCCCGACGTGCTGGTCTTTGCCAAGGCGCTGACCAACGGCCTCAACGCCCTGTCGGGCCTGTGGGCGCGCGAGGAGCTGATCAACCCCACCATCTTCCCGCCGGGATCGACCCACTCCACCTTCGCCTCCAACCCGCTGGGCACGGCCCTGGGCCTGGAAGTCATGAAGATGACCCACGAGATGGACTTCGGCCGCCAGGTGCGCGAATCGGGCGCCTACTTCCTCGAAGGCCTCAAGGAGCTGCAAAAGCGCCACAAGGAAATCGGCGACGTGGACGGCCTGGGCCTGGCGCTGCGCGCCGAGATCTGCACCGAAGACGGCTTCACGCCCAACAAGGCGCTGCTGGACAAGATGGTGGACATCGGCCTCGAAGGCGGCCTGGAATACCAGGGCCAGAAACGCGGCCTGGTGCTGGACGTGGGCGGCTACTACAAGAACGTGATCACCTTCGCGCCCTCGCTGATGATCTCGCGCCCCGAGATCGACGAAGCCATGGTCCTGCTGGACCAGTTGCTCACGAAAGCCAAGGCGGCCTGAAGGCGCGATGCCCGCAGAGCGCCTGCACAACCAGCTCGAACCCCCAGGCCTGCTCGCGCAGTTCGCGGCCCATCCTCCCGAGGGCTTCGCACTGCTGCAGGACTGGCCGGCGCCGGCCTTCACGGCGCCCTTCGATCTTCTGACCACGGCGGACGACGCGCTCAAGGCGCGTCTTTTGTCGTTGCCCGGTGGCGGCTGGCTGTCGCGCCGGCTGCGCCTGTCCACCGACTTCGTGGGCACCACGGTCAGCGAGTACGCCGTGCTGCCCATGGGCATCCCTGCCGCCCAGCAGGCCGCCGCGCTGCGTGCGCGCGCAGGCCGGCGCATGCTGACCATCGTCAAGGACCTGCCCCAGGATTCACCGCTGCTGCCGGACGCCGACAACGCCCATGCACGGGCGCTGGCGCAGGCGCTGGCCGATGCGGGCTTCATCCTGGTCGAGGGCCAGGCCCTGGCCCATGTGCCCATCGACTTCTCCAGCCTGGACGAATACCTTGCACGCCTGTCCAAGAGCCGCCGCCAGAACCTGCGCCGCAAGCTCAGGAGCCGCGCGCAGCTGCACGTGCAGCGCATTCCCACGGGCGCGGCCTTTGCCGATGACGCCTGCGTCGATGCCTACTACGCGCTGTTCGATGCGGTGTATGCGCAAAGCGAGATCCACTTCGACAGGCTCACGCGCGATTTCTTCGCGGCCCTGCTGCGCGATGCAGGCAACGGCGGCACCGTGTTCGAATACCGCGCGCTGCAGGACGACGGCACGCCCGGCGCGCTGCTGGGCTGGAACCTGTGCTTCGAGCACGGCGGCAAGCTGATCGACAAGTACATCGGCCTGTCCTACCCGGCCGCGCGCGAGGCCAATCTCTACTTCGTGAGCTGGATGGTCAACCTTGAATACGCCATCGAACGCGGCCTGAGCCACTACGTGGCCGGCTGGACCGACCCCGAGGTCAAGGCCCAGCTGGGCGCCAGCTTCACCTTCACGCAGCATGCGGTCTTCATCCGCAATCCGCTGCTGCGCGCACTGGGCCGGCGCTTTGCCGGCCACTTCGAAAGCGATCGCCAATGGAGCGAACAGAACTGAATGCCCAGCCGGTCGTGCTGGATGTGGATGGCTCGGTGGGAACCTTGCCCGGCGAGCTGCGCCTGCCGCTGCAGGACTGGCAGGAGCAGGTGCGCTTTGGCTGCGGCCTGCGCCGGTTTGCGCAGTTCCGCGCGGCACTCGATGCGCAACTGCCCGCCGCGCATGGCACGGCCCTCATGGGCAGTGGCGACTTCCACCACCTGAGCTGGCCGCTGATCGAGCGCTGCATCACCGCCCAGGCCCTGTCCGCGGGCCGGCCGCTGCGCGTGGTCGTGCTGGACAACCACCCCGACAACATGCGCTTTCCCTGGGGCGTGCACTGCGGCTCCTGGGTGCGGCGCGTGGCCCTGCATCCGGCCGTCTCGCATGTGCATGTGGCCGGCATCACCTCCGGCGACATCGGCCGCGCGCACGCCTGGGAGAACTACCTCACGCCGCTGCGCGCCGGCCGCCTGAGCTACTGGAGCGCAGGCGTGGACACGGGCTGGGCGCGCCGCCTGGGCGTGGATGCCGCCTTTCGCGGCTTTGCCAGCGTGGCCGACCTGTCCCGCACGCTGGCGCGCATGCTGCGCGAGCAGGCCCAGCCCACCTACCTGAGCATCGACAAGGACGTGTTCGCGCCCGAGGTGGTGCGCACCAACTGGGACCAGGGTCGCATGCAGGAAGGCGAGGCCCTGGACATCATCGGCGCGCTGGCCGGCCAGATCGTGGGCAGCGACATCACGGGCGATGTGTCCTCCTGGCGCTACACGACCTGGTGGAAGCGCTGGATGAGCGCCGGAGACGGCCAGGACACGCAGATCGGCGCGCAGACGCTGGCCACCTGGCAGCTGGGCCAGCATGCGTTCAACGAGCGCCTGGTGGAGCGTCTGCAGCAGGCCAGTTGAGGAGCCGGGACCACGGCGTCAGGCGGCAGCCTACACTGTGGCGCTTTCCAGCACCTCGACCAGATCGCCAAAGCGCGCGTCGTCGAACCACAGGCTGTTGCCCACGGCCACCAGGCGCCGTGCCCAGTCGCGCCCCTGGTCCACCACGTCCTGGCGCGCCAGGCCCAGTACATGGTCGTAGCGGCCATAGTCGGGCAGCACATGGACGAAGGGCAGCGACAAACCCCAGCCCCGCCCCCACTGCGCGCGCAGCAGCGCATCGCGCGTGGCGGCATCGCGCAGGCGCAGCAGCAGCACGGGCCAGACGCCTTGCGCACCCGGCACGGTGTCGCCCACCACCTCGATGCCATCGATGGCCGACAGCCAGGCGCCGCGCTCACGCGCCTGGCGCTGCAGTTGCTGCTGGAAATCCGCCAGCCGCGCCAGTGCGCGCCGGCCCACGCGGCGGCGCCAGGCGCCCAGTTCATGGCGGGGAATGGCGTCGTCGAAATCATCGCCGGCGGCCTGCACCCAGTCGCTGCGCGACAGCGCATCGCGCAGGGGACGGCCATAGGCCAGGTCCAGCCCGGCGGGGCGGTACAGCGCCGCATAGCCCAGCAGCTCCAGGCTGCGGCGCAACTCCCAGCCCCGGTCCTGGCGCACGCTGGCCGCATGTGTCTCGCGCAGTGCCTCGCGCAGCGCGGGGTCGCGCGCCAGCAGCACGCCGCCCTCGAAGGTGGTCAGGCCCTTGCCCACGGCCAGGCTGTAGAAGCCCACATCGCCCTGCCAGCCCACGGGCTCGCCGCGCAGGCGTGCGCCCAGGGCCTGGGCCGCGTCCTCCACCACCCAGGCGCCCACGGCGCGCGCGCAGTCCACGGCCGTGGCCACGTCGGCCACGCGGCCGCACAGATGCGTGGGCAGCACGGCCAGGGTGCGTTCGCTGCACAGGGCGCGCAGGCGCGCGGGCTCCATGTCCAGCGTGTCGGGATGCAGATCGCACAGGCGCAGTTGCAGGCCGCAGTGCGCCACGGCCAGGGCCACCAGCGGGCAGGTATAGGCGGGTGCGATGACTTCGCTGCGGCCCGGCGCCAGGCGGCGCAGGGTCTGCAGCGCCACCATCAGCGCCGAGGTGCCCGAGCATTCAAGCTGCACGGCGGGCACGCCCAGCCACTGCGCCAGCGCCGTCGCCAGGTCCGCGTCGCCCCAGGGCAGCAGGTCGGCCGCGCGCAGCGGCAGGCCCGCCGTGGGCGGCAGCACGCGTTCAGCCACGGTGCGAGCCGTGCTCGGCCGAGGCCGCCAGATGCGCGGCGCCCGCGCTGGCCGAGCCCGCGCCCGGGTTGCCGCCCGCATGGCCCGGCGTGTCATCGTCTGCGCCGGGCCCCTCGGCCTCCTGCGTCTCGCTGACGGCCAGGCAGGCGATGCCGGCCACGATGAACAGGCAGCCGATGATCTGGGGCATGCCTATGCGCTCGTCGAACAGCCAGTACGACAGCGCCAGCACGGAAAGAATCTCCAGGTGCGATGCCGCAAAGGCCGGGCCGATGGGCGCGCGCTTGAGCAAGGTCATCCACGAGAAAAAGGCGCCGATGTAGCCCACGAAGGCGCCATAGATCCAGGGCTGGCCGAACACGCGCGCCAGCCAGGCCGTGGAGAACTCCAGCGGCAGCGCCGCATTGCCGGCCTGCTTGAAGCTCAGCTGGGCCAGCGTGTCGAAGGCCATGAGCACCAGAAAGCCGATGAAATAAAAGCGCTTCATTTCAATGGAGGCCCACGATGGCGACGCCTATGGACACGAGGACAATTCCGGCGACCCGCATGGGTGCCAGCTTCTCGGCAAACAGCAGCCGGCCCGCGATCATGATGGCCACGATGTTGATGGAGCCCAGCAGCACGCCTTCGGACAGCGGCACCAGCGAGAGAAAGGCCAGCCACAGCACGAACTCGGCCACGTAGCAGCCCACGCCCAGCCACAGCCAGGGCCTGGAGGCCATGAAGCGCCAGCGCGCCAGGCCGTCGAGGTCACCGGGCTGGCTGGCGGCGGCCTTGAAGGCCAGTTGCCCCCCGCTGTCCACCAGCACGTTCAGCACCCACAGCGTGATGACCAGCGGCGAGAGATCACTGCCCATGCCGTGCGGCCTCCGCAGCCCGCACCTCGCGGGGGGCGGCACCGCTGGCGATGCGCGCCACGAACTCGGTGGTGCGCGCGATCACGGTGCGGCGGTCGCGGTCGATGGTGACCATGTGGTAGCTGTTGTCCAGCAGCACCAGCTCGACATGGGCCTGGCTGGCGCCATGCACGATGTCATGGGCGTTGGCCACCGACGAGATGTCGTCGTTGCGCGCATGGATGACCAGGCAGGGCGAGCGCAGCTGGGGCAGGCGCGCCAGCACATGGGCCGAGAGGCGGCGCAGCTCGATGATGGACCACCAGGGATTGCCCGGCAGGCCGGCCGCCGCGCTGTCGCCCGAGTGCATCTGCTCGACCACGCGTGCGCGCAGCGCCTCGTCCTTGATGCCGTAGGGCGGCTGCTCCATGAACACGCTGTGGCGGCCAATGCCCAGCGCGCGGAACAGCGGCAGCAAAAAGGCCAGGCGCGTGTAGAAGGGAATGCTCCAGCCGTCGTAGCGGAAGGTGGTGGACAGGGCGCAGACGCCGTCCACCTTGTCGGGGTGGCGCTGGGCCACGGCCAGGGAGAGCACGGCGCCCATGGACAGGCCGCCGACCACCACATGGTCCATGTGCTGCGACAGTCGCTGCAGCCCGGCCTCCACGCTGGCCAGCCAGTCGGTCCAGCGCGTGTCCACGAGATCTTCCATGCTGCCGCAATGGCCGGCCAGCTGGACCGCATAGACGGTGAAGCCCTGCTTGTTCAGCCCCTTGGCCAGCAGGCGCATCTCGGCCGGCGTGCCCGTGAGCCCGTGCACCAGCAGCACGCCGGTACGCGCGGCCGCGCCCGTGCCGGGCATGACGAATTCATGCTCGGTCACGCAGACGCTGTCCAGCCCCGTGGCAGGCTCGCTGCGCTGAACCAAGGAGAGCCCATCACTCAAATTCATGTCAATTTTCCATGACGCTGCGCGTCGCCCTCTGACCATGAAACTGGCGTGCCCTGAGGCCAGAGACACCAAGGAAGGGCCTTGGCCGGCCGCGCCGCCCCGCACCGAAGGTGTCGTCCCCCTTGGGGGGCGCCGTGCAACGGGAAGGCGCGAAGCGACTCAGGGGGTGGTATGTCATGCCAGCGCCTCCAGGCCCAGGACGACCTTGTCGAGGAGGGCCGTGGCCTGCTCGAAATGCTCGAAGGGCGCATGGGCGATGCCCCGGCTCTCGCAGTGGGCGATGAGCTTGTACTTGGCCAGCACGAAGTCGGCCCGGCCCGAGACGCAGAAGTCCGAGGTGCTGTCGCCCACGTAGAGCACGCGGCCGTTCAGGGCCTGCTGCTCGGCCAGGCGCTCGCACTTGCAGTTGCCGCTGGCGCGTGCGCACTGCGCGCTGGCCCAGGGAGAGTCCAGGCGCCAGTTGCGCTCGCCGGTCTGCACCAGGCGGTTGGCGATGACCTGCAGATGGCCCAGGCCATGGCGCTCCAGCACATGGCGTATGGCGTAGTCGATGCCGTCGCTGACCACCTGCACCACCATGCCGTGGGCCTGGGCGGCCGCCACGAAGCCGGCAAAGCCGGGGTCGATCTCGATGGTGTCCAGGTGGGCGCGCAGCTCGGCCTCGTCCATGTCCAGCAGCGCGACCTGACCCTTCATGCATTCGCGCGAGCCGATCTCGCCGCGCTCCCAGGCGTCTTCCAGTTCCTGCCAGCCGGGCTTGCCGAAGCGGTTGAGCAGGGTGTCGGTCACGTCCAGCAGGCTGATCGTGCCGTCGAAGTCGCTTTGCACCATCCAGCCGGGGGCGGCGGTGTCCAGATACAGGGGAATGCGCTTATTCATGAAACTGCACCCTTACGTTTTGACCCACGCGCACGGCGGCGGCGGGAGCTTGCTCGAAGACCAGCACGCACTCGATGACACGCACCGGCCCGCGCTGCTGGTCGTCCTGCAGCCGCGCCGTGCCATAGACGGGGCTGATGCGCAGCACGCGTGCCGAAGGCAGCTGCTGCTGTGCGGCGCCATCGGCGTCCAGCGTCACCGTGGCCCGCATGCCTTCGCGCACGGCAGCGGCGAAGCTTTCGTTGATTTCGGCGCGCACCTGCAGCGGGCGCTGCGGCAGCAACACCACGGCCGGCGTGCCGGGCACGGCCTGGCTGCCCGCATGGGTGGCCAGGCGCACCACGGTGCCGGCCTCGGGCGCACGCAGTTCCTGGCGCTTGTGCTGGGCGCGCAATTGTTCGAGCTTGCGCTGTGCCACCTGGGCCTCGGCCGCGGCCACGTCGATCTCGGCCTGGGCATCGCGCAGCGCCTGCGCGGCCTCGTCCACGTTCTGCGCATCGGCGGCGCCCTCGCGCGCTGCGGCCTGCCAGCGCGACAGGGTCTGCTTGAGCTGGGGCAGGCGCGCGGCGCGTGCCTTCTGGCGGGCCTTGGCCAGCTGGGCCTCGGACTCGGCCACGGCCAGATCGGCCTGGCCCGTATCGTCGGCCAGCCTCAGCAGCAACTGGCCGCGCTGCACGGACTGGCCTTCCTTGACGGACAGCTGCTGCACCACGCCGGCCACGGCAGGCGACAGGTCCAGCAGGCCGCCTTCCACCTCGATCTTGCCGCGCGCCACGGCCACGGCCGCCGGGCCGTTTTGCTGCGCCTTGGCGCTGGCCTGGCCGGCATTGGCAGGCGCATCGTGCGAAGGACCGCAGCCCGCCAGCAGCGCGGCGGCGGCCAGCGCCGCAGCCAGACCGGCAGTGGACGCGGCAAGGCCGCTCAGGGGGTACTTCATTCTTTTTCCTTCAACGGGGAGGTCTGGCGCCAGTCGCTGCGGATGGCGCCGTCCTCCATGCCGAGCACGCGGTCGGCATGGCGCACCAGGCGCGGGTCATGGCTCACGCACAGCACGGTCGTGCCATGGTTGCGCGCCGCGCGGTGCAGGATGTCGATGACGCGCTGGCCGCTTTCGGCATCCAGCGCACTCGTGGGTTCGTCGGCAAACAGCAGCTGCGGCGCCTTGGCCATGGCGCGCGCGATGGCCACGCGCTGCTTTTCGCCGCCCGACAGTTCGGCCGGGCGCATGTGGGCGCGGTGGGACAGGCCGACCTCGTCCAGCGCCTGCTGCGCGCGGCGCAGGGCCTCGTCGCTGCGCAGGCCCATGTAGCCCAGGGGCAGCTGTACCTGCTCGATGGCCGTCAGCGCGGGGAACAGGTTGAAGCCCTGGAAGACGAAGCCCGTGTGGCGCAGGCGGAATTTCTCCAGCGCCCGCGTGCCCAGCTTGCCCAGGTCCTCGCCCAGCGCCATGGCGTGGCCGCTGTCGGGCGCCTGCAGGCCCGACATCAGCGACAGCAGCGTGCTCTTGCCGCAGCCCGAGGGCCCGGAGATCAGGCTCAGCTCGCTCGGGTACAGCGACACGGACAGGCCTTGCAGCACCTGCACGCTGACCATGCCCGACAGAAAGGACTTGCACAGGCGCACGGCTTCCAGGCTGGGTGCCGTGCGGGGCGCCGCCGTGGGCGCGGGGGAGTGGGCATTCATCACGTTCATGGGGTCTGGCCGTCTTCAGCGCAGCAGCGTGGCCGGGTCGGCACGCAGCAGGCTGCGCATGGCGCCCAGGCCCGACAGCAGGGACAGCACGGCCACCAGCACGGCGCAGGCCAGCACGGCCGATGCGTTCAGCGCCACGGGCACGCGGTAGGCCATGGCCAGGGCCAGCAATACGGCGCTGGCCAGCGCGGCCATCACAAAGCCCAGGCCGCCGATCCAGCAGGCCTGCTCGACCACCACGCGGCCCAGTGCCGCGCGGCTCACGCCCAGCGCGTTGAGCACGGCGTACTCGCGCGAGGAAGCGGCCACCACGGCCTTGAGCGACTGGCTGGTGACCACCGAGCCCACCAGGCAGACGATGACGGCCATGAACAGCACGCCCGCGCCGGCGCCCGTGTCGAACATCCAGTAGCGCTGCGAGCGCCGCGCGAATTCCCTGGCCGTCCAGGCCTCGTAGGGGCCGAAACTGGGTGTGGGCTGGTTCAGGCGCTGCTTCACGGCCTTGGCCGAGGCGCCCGGGCGCACGCGCGCCACGAAGTAGGTGCTGCCCTGGCCGGGGTCGCCCGCAATCTCGCGGGCCGTGGCCAGCGAGGCCAATACGTTCACGCCGCCCAGGCCACGCAGGCCGTCCACGGCCGCCACCACCTGCACGCGGTGGTTGTTGACCCAGGCCACGCCGCCTTCGCTGGTGCCCAGGGTCTGCAGGTCGGCCCGGTCCACGATCACGGCGCCGGTCTCGCGCAGGCGCTGGCGCTGCCAGGGCTGGAGCACGTGGGAAAACAGCATGGAGGCGTCATCGGTGGCAATGCCCGACAGGTAGACCGACACGCCGCCGCCGTGCTCGCTCGCCGCGCCGCCGGCCCCCGAGTCCGAGCGCCAGTCGCCGTCCACCCAGACATAAGGCTCGACCGCCGCGACATCGGGGTCCATGCGCAAGCGCATGTCCACATCGCGGCCGATGGTGCGCCCGAAGTTCACGCTCTGCGTGCCCGGATAGCCGATCCACAGGTCGGCCGAGGAAGCCGTCACATACAGCGCGGCCGAGCCGAAGATGCCCAGCACCAGTGCGGCCTGCATGGCCAGCAGCACGCCGGAGAAGCCCACGGCGAAGACGGAGGGAATGAAGCGGCGCCACTCGTGCACCAGCGTCTTGCGTGCCAGGGCGATCATGAGGGCGCTCCTTGTGCGAGCGGAGCCAGTGGAGCCATGCCGCTGTCGGCAGCGTCCTGGTCCTCGGCCGGCAGCGGCGCGCCGCCCAGGGCCTTGTACAGCGCCACATAGGCCAGCGCATGGGCAGCCAGGGCCGTGGTCTGCTCGCTGCGCGCCTGCAGCGCGGCGCGCCGGGGCGCCAGGCCGCCGAATTCGCTGGCCAGGCCCAGCTTCAGGCGCTGGTCCTGCACGCGCTCGCGCTCGGCCAGCACCTGCTGGGTGGACTGCAGCGAGGCGATGCGCTCGCGCTGGGCGTCCAGCGCGGCCAGTGCGGACTCGACCTCGGCCACGCCGTCGAGCACGCTCTGGCGGTAGGCCTGGATGGCGGCCTGCAGCGCCAGCTCGCTGGCGTCGGCCTGGGAGCGGCGGCGGCCCCAGTCGAACAGGGGAATGTCGATCTGCGGCCCGAAGGTGGGTGCGTTGTCCTGCGTGGTACGCAGGTTCTGGGTGATGTTGAACGAGTACAGCAGCGAGCCGCCGATCACGAAGCGCGGATACAGCGCCGCATGCGCAATGCCCTGCTCGGCCGCCGCGCGTTCCACGGCGGCCTGCGCCACCTGGATGTCGGGGCGCGTGCGCAGCAGGTCGGCCGGCAGGGCGGCCACGCCCAGCGCCTGGGGGCCGGGCAGCGGGGCCTTGGCATCGGCCTGCAGCCACTGCGCATCGGGCCGCGTGCGGCCCAGCAAGGCGGCCAGCATGTGGGCGCTGCGGGCCTGGGTTTCGCGCAGGCTGGCACGCAAGGCCGCGCTCTGGCCGGCCTGCAGTTGCAGCTGGTGCACGGCCTCGGCCGTGCCCAGGCGCTGCTGCTGGCGCACCTGTGCCAGTTGCAGGGCACGCGCATCCAGCAGTGCCTGTTCGTCGATCAGGGCGCGCTGGCGCTGGGCCATGCGGATGTCCAGATAGCGGTGGACCACATCGGCCACCAGGGCCACGCGGGCCGCCTGCAGGCGGCCCCGTGCGTCAAGCACGGAGGCGGCGGCATTGCGCTCGCCGGCCTCGCGGGCGCCGAACAGGCCCAGGTCCCAGCTCACGTCGATGCTGGCGTGGAAATACGAGTCGATGGCCGCAATGTCCTGCAGCGTGCGCGCACCGGCCGTGAACACGGGCCGGAAGGCCGAGCCGGCCGTGCCGGCCAGCAGCCGTTGCTGGCGCAGGCGCGACTGGGCCTGGGACAGGTCGAGGTTGGCGGCCAGCGCCTCCTCGACCAGGGTGTTGAGGGATTCGTCGCCCCAGGCCTTCCACCAGCCCTGCAGGTCGGGCGCCGCGGCCGAGCCAGGTGCACCCGGCGCGGCGGCGGGCAGGGGCTGCGTCCACTGCGTGGGCACCGAGCCGTCAAGCTGCGCCGGAGGCGGCGAGGAGCAACCGGCCAGCGCCAGGGCGGCGCCCAGGCACAGGCTGGAGAGGCGATGCGTCGCGGCGGCGTGGTTCACGGGATGGACAGGCGGGAGGGGATGATCGAGGGGAGGGCCGGGAAAACGGGGCCAGGGAACCATGTCCCCGGATAGCCATTGGACGCGGCCAAGCTTGCGCGAGGTTGCAGGCTTTATGGAGGAAACATGGAGAGCGCAGCGCCTTGCGGGAGCCTCTCTGCCCCAACCCGGGCGAGAGCCAGTTGCGGACCGCCCGATCACTGTGGACTCGGATGATTCCGAGTTTATTTTCAGAACGCTCCAATTCCAAGGCCACATGCAGGTCAGTACATTGACCGGATATCGCGCCCTATGCCACCTGTCCCAAGGCATTGATCCATATCTTCCAGGCTGGAGTTCACAGCATGTATTTCACAGCCATCTTGCGCCATGCATTGGCCACGCCTCTCCTCTTGATTTTCTTTATGGCCCCTATTTCATCCTGGGCCCGTTGTTCCTCCCAGGGCTGGAATGCCCAGTTTCCAGGTTCAGCCAACACCCCCACCATCGTCAATGAAAATTATCCGATTGGCAGCGTTGTCTATTCCAGGACAATGGCTTTGCAGAATACCGGCGCCGGCAGCTACCATATTTCTTGTGACAATGATTTTTATTACATAGAAGGCATTGGAACGGAAAGCGGCGGAATATATTCCACCTCCATCCCCAATCTGGGCATGAGAATCACGTGGGAAAGAGCCGCGCCTTATTCAGGGTCCATGCTGAAACAGGGCATGTTCCATTCACTGCCAAGCAACAACATGACCATCGAGCTCGTGAAAACCGGAGAACTCACCTCTGGCGGTTTTCTGAATGGCAGCTTCGCACGAATTTACTCAGGGACCAGCAGTGCCCGTGACTTGCTGGCCACGGTATTCTTTTCGAGTGGCATCACCGTCAACGTCAGCAGCCGCCCCAGGCCACCGACCTGCCGGGTGTCCACGGGCAAGATCGACGTGACCATGGCCCCCACCCCGTTCGCCGATTTCAAGGGAATCGGGTCCGTCACGGCAGCCAAGGACTTCAGCATCGAGTTGACCTGCGCGGGAGGCGAAGCCAATACACGCCTGACCGCCTTCATCACGCTGACGGATGCCACCCAGGCCACCAACCGATCGAGCACGCTGACGCTGGCCCAAAATTCCAAGGCCCGGGGTGTCGGCATACAGGTACTGAGAAACAACGTGCCCGTGAGCTTCGGCCCCGACTCCGGCAGCCTGGGCAATGCCAACCAATGGAATGCGGGCCAGGTCGCACAGGGGCAGAACAGCCTGAAGATTCCGCTGAGCGCGCGCCTGGTGCAGACAGCCAGCAGCGTGACACCTGGCATGGCCTATGGCAGGGCGACCTTCACGATGAGCTACCAATAGCCGCTGATGGGTCCGCAGGAAATGAACAGCGCCAGCCTTGCGCGCGATTGCAGACTTCGTGGAGCCAATATGGAGGGGCGGCGGCATCCAGGGCATCGCACCATAATGTGCGCCTGGCCCTGCCAGCTTTCCCATGAACTCCACAGCACAGCCAACGGCAACCACCCCCCTCGTGCTCGTCGTCGAAGACGAGCCCGCCATCGCCAGCATCCTGACGGCCTATCTCGAGCGGGACGGGCTGCGTTCGCGCATGGCCTCGGACGGACAGGAGGCGCTGCAGCTGTTCCGCCTGCTGCGGCCCGACCTGGTGCTGCTGGACATCCACCTTCCCGGCATGGACGGCATCGACGTGCTGCGCGCCATCCGCGATGACAGCCAGACGCCCGTGATCATGGTCACGGCGCTGGCCGACGATGTGGACAAGCTGCTGGCCCTGCGCCTGGGCGCCGACGACTACGTGGTCAAGCCCTTCAACCCGCCCGAGGTCGTGGCCCGCGTGCGCGCCGTGCTGCGCCGCACCCAGGCACGCAAGAACCCGGCGCCCGCGCCCATCCGCGTGGGCCCCATCGAGATCGACGCCGAGGCGCACAGCGCCGTGGTCTACGACAACGAGGGCCGCGCCCTGCCGCTGCCCCTGACGCTGACCGAATTCCGCCTGCTGGCCTGCCTGGCGGCCCAGCCCCGGCGCTGCTTCTCGCGCTCCCACCTGATCGAGCACTGCCTGCCCGAGAGCGATGCGCTGGAGCGCGTCATCGACTCCCATCTGTCCAAGCTGCGCCGCAAGCTGCAGCTGGCCGGCCAGGAAGGCCTGATCGAGACCGTGCGCGGCATTGGCTACCGGCTATGGCCCTGGGACTGAGACCCAACCGCATCTGGGTACGCTTCGGCCTGTGGATTACGGCCACCGTGCTCAGCACCATTGCCCTGCTGGCCATCGGCGTGCTGGTGTTCTCGGAGATCCAGTACCGCGACTTCTACAGCAGCCTGCCGCCGGCCGTGCAGATCGAGCTGGACGAACTCAACGCGCAGTCGCTGGAAGACAGCCCGCGCGCCATGCAGATCTACGGCCAGTACTGGACGGGCGATCTGCTGTTCGGCGAGAAATGGTCCCTGGTCATCGGCCTGCTGGTGTGCCTGCCCTTCGGGCTGGCTGTGGGCTTCTGGGTCTCGCGCCTGGTGACGCGGCCCCTGGCGTCCATGGTCGAGGTGGCCAAGCGCGTGGAGCTGGGCGACTTCAGCGCGCGCGCCCTGCCCGGCAAGGCCCATGGCGAGATGGCCGAGATGGTGGTGGCCTTCAACCGCATGATCGATTCGCTGGAGACGCTGGAGGCCGAGCGCCGCGCCACGGCGGCCTCGATCTCGCACGAGCTGCGCACGCCGCTGACCGTGCTGCAGGCGCGCCTGCATGCCATCTGCGACGGCGTCATCGCCGCAGACGACACCGAGCTGAATACGCTGCTGTTCCAGGTCGAGCACCTGGGCCGGCTGGTCGGCGACCTGCACACGCTGTCCATGGCCGATGCCGGCCAGCTGTCGCTGCAAAAGCAGCGCCTGGACCTGGCCGAACTCGTGGCCGAGACGCTGGACCACCTGCACCCCCAGCTCCTGCAGCATGGCATGCAGCTGGAGATGCACCTGCCCGCGCCCAGTGACATCGGCATGGCCGACATCCGTGCCGACGCCGACCGCATGCGCCAGATCCTCTCCAACCTCGTCAGCAACGCCATCCGCCATGCGGCCAGCGGCGCATGGCTGGGCGTGGCGCTGACGGTGGAATCCGATATCGAAGGCCGTGCCTGGGCCGTGCTGCGCATCAGCGATGCCGGTCCCGGCCTGCCCAGCGAGCTGCGCGCCCACCCCTTCCAGCGCTTTGCCCAGGTGCCCGGCAAGCGCCGCCGCGAGGGCTCGGGCCTGGGCCTGTCCATCGTCAAGGCACTGACCGTCTCCCAGGGCGGCAGCGTGGAGGCCGACGACTCCGAGCAGGGCGGTGCCCGCTTCACGCTGCGCTTTCCGCGCGTCTGATCCCGCGCCGCTGGAGGCCGCCGGGGGCCGCTGCGGGGGCCGCTACGCGGACGGAGCCTGCGCCTCGCGCAGCAGCGCATGGATGGCCCAGCCCAGCGGCGCGCGCAGCTGCTGAAGCGCCTGCTGCGGCCCCAGCGCCAGCAGCGACTGCGACACCCAGCCATAGGTCAGCGTGTGCAGCAGCCGTGCCAGGGGCTGGGCCGGCGCGGGCAGTGGCGGATCGCAGTCCTGCAATGCCGTGCCCCACAGCTGTACATAGGCCTGGTAGTGGCGGCGGAAGGGCTCGGGCGCGGACACCTTGCGCTCCAGCATGAACAGCGCGGCCCACATCGGCGCCTCGCGCGCAATGCCGTCGACCAGGGTGTCCAGCAGGCGGTCCACGCGCGTGGCCAGCGGCATGCCGGCACTGTCCTGCAGCGTTTGCAGCCCCTGGGCGTGCAGGGCCTGCACCTGGCGGTGGATGCACATGGCCGCCAGCGTGTCCATGTTGCCGAAGTATTCATAGAAGGTGCCCAGGCCCACGCCGGCCACGGCGGCCACCTCGCGCACCGTGGTGCGCTCGTAGCCCTGCTCGATCACAAGCCGAACAAAGGCGTCCTGCAGCGCCTGCGACGTGGCCTGCGCGCGCGATTGCAGGGGGCGGCGCCGCACTTTGGGCGGCTGCGGCTGCTGCCGTGAAACCCGAACACCTTTGCTGGGCATTTTTCCTAGACTTTTGCGTTGAGACCAACGATCACGGAGACACGCATGAGCACCGGCCAGACTTTGCAGACAGGGCACACCTGGAACACGCACGACGTCCTGAACCAGGTCGACGAACTCACCGACTTCAACCTGCTGGAGGCCGACCCTGCCCTGGCCGAGGCCCTTCGGCGCAACGGCGCTGCGCGCCACATTCCTTCGCTGTCGCGCTATGCGCAGCAGCTGGGCGAGCGCGCCACCTGGGAGCTGGCCGAGCAGGCCAACCGCCACACGCCCGAGCTGCACCGCTTCGACGCGCGCGGCCGCATCATCGACGCCGTGGAGTTCCACCCGAGCTGGCACACGCTGCTGGGACTATACCGGCAGCAGGGGCTGATCTCCCTGCCCTTCGAGGACAGCAGCGCGGGCCGCTGGAGCGCCTGGGCCGCAGGTTTTTACCTGCACGGCCAGGTCGAACAGGGCACGCTGTGCCCGGCCACCATGACCACGGCCGCCATCCCGCTGCTGCAAAAGGAACCGGCGCTGTGGCAGCAGCTGCAGGGCAAGCTGTTCAGCCACGAATACGATCCGCGCGACCTGCCCGTGGCCGACAAGGCATCGATGTGGCTGGGCATGGGCATGACCGAGAAGCAGGGCGGCTCCGACGTGCGCGCCAACACGACGGTGGCCATGCCGGTGCACGCCGGCGGGCGTGGCGGCGAGTACCTGTTGCGCGGCCACAAGTGGTTCTTCTCGGCACCCATGTGCGATGCCCACCTGGTGGTGGCGCGCATGGGCACGAACGAGGGGAACCACGGTGGGCAGGCCTGCTTCTACGTACCGCGCTGGCGCCCGGACGGCAGCAGGAATGCCGTGCGCGTGCAGCGCCTGAAGGACAAGGTGGGCAACCGCAGCAACTCCAGCAGCGAGGTCGAGTTCGAGGACGCCTGGGGCATCCTGATGGGCGAGGAAGGCCGGGGCATTCCCACCATCATCGAGATGGCCACCTACACCCGCCTGAACTGCGTGCTGGGCAGCGCCGCCATCCTGCGCTCGGCCACGGTGCAGGCCCTGGCCTATGCGCGCCGGCGCAGCGTCTTCGGCAAGCAGCTGGCCGAGCAGCCGCTGATGCGCACCGTGCTGGCCGATCTGGCGCTGGAAAGCGAGGCCGCGCTGCAGATCGCCATGCGCCTGGCCCAGGCCTATGAGCGTGGAGGCGACGAGGGCGATCCGCTGGAGCGGGCCTGGAAGCGCATCATGACGCCAGCGGCCAAGTTCTGGGTCTGCAAGCGCGGCGTGGAGCTGACGGGCGAGGCCATGGAGGTGCTGGGCGGCAACGGCTACGTGGACACGGGCGTGATGGCGCGCCTGTTCCGCGAGGCGCCCGTGAACTCGATCTGGGAAGGCTCGGGCAACGTCATGTGCCTGGACGTGCTGCGTGCCATCTCGCGCGAGCCCGACGGCGCACAGCTGCTGCTGCAGGACCTGATCGACACGGCAGCGGGCGAGCCCGCGCTGCTGCAGCAGGCGCAATCGCTGGCACGGCGCCTGTCCGGCCCGCCTGACCAGCTCGAGGCCCAGGCACGCCGCCTGGTGCAGGACCTGGTGCTGCTGGCCCAGGCCTGCCTGCTGCGCCGCCATGCGCCGCCCGCCATGGCCGACGGCTTCATCGCCACGCGCCTGGGCGCGCAGCAGGGCGCCATGGTGGCGGGCGCCTTCGACCCGGCAGGCCTGGACATCGCCGCCATCCTGCAGCGCGCGCTGCCCGCCTGAAGCGGCCGCCGGCCCACCACACAACAAAGCATAAGGAGACAAGACATGAACCTGCTCGACGCCTTCGACAGCGCCGTGCGCAAGACGCCCGCCAAGGCCTTTCTGCGCGACCGCGGCGCCTCCATCAGCTATGCCGACATGCAGCGGCGCTCGCAGCGCGCGGCCGCCGTGCTCCAGGCCCAGGGCGTGGGCCGGGGCGATACCGTGGCCCTGATGTGCCTGAACACGCCGGGCTTTGTCGAAGCCCTGTTCGGCGCCTGGCGCCTGGGCGCCGCGCTGGTGCCCGTCAACCACAAGCTGCAGGCGCCCGAGCTGCAGTACATCCTCGACCACGCGCAGTGCAAGGCCCTGGTGTTTGACGCAGCACTCGCGCCCGTGGTCGCCGCCGCGCAGCACCCCTGCGCCCGCCTTGTGACCGAGGCGCAAGAGGCCGTCCCGGGTGTCCAGGACTGGGACACGCTGGTGGCGGCCGCCAGGCCCATGGAAGGCACGCGGCCCGCCGATGGCGACATCGCCCAGGTGCTCTACACCTCCGGCACCACGGGCCGGCCCAAGGGCTGCCTGCTGAGCCACCGCGCCGTCACGCTGGCGGCGATCACGGCCGCGCTGGGCCTGTCCATCACGCGCGAGGAACGCACGCTGATGGCCATGCCCATCTGGCATTCCTCGCCGCTCAACAACTGGTTCGGCGGCACGCTGTACATGGGCGGCACCGTGGTGCTGCTGCGCGAGTACCACCCGCAGCATTTCCTGCAGGCCGTGCAGGACGAGGGCGTGACGCTGTACTTCGGCGCCCCCGTCTCCTACTTTGCGCCGCTGCAGATGCTGCCCGACTTTGCCCGCTACGACCTGAGCAGCGTGCGCGCCTGGGTCTACGGCGGCGGCCCCATCGGCGCCGACATGGCGCGCAAGCTGGCCACGGCCTACCGCAGCGACCGCTTCTACCAGGTCTACGGCATGACCGAGACAGGCCCCACGGGCACCACGCTCTACCCCGAGGAGCAGGTGGAGCGGGCCGGCTCCATCGGCCGCGTGGCCCTGCCCGGCGTGGACATGCGCGTGGTGCGCGACGACGGCGAGGATGCCGGCCCGGGCGACACCGGCGAGATCTGGCTGCGCACCGGCAGCGTGATGGACGGCTACCTGCACGACGCCCAGGCCACGGCTGCCGCCTTCGCGCCCGGCGGCTGGTACCGCACGGGCGATCTTGCGCGCCTGGACGACGCGGGCTATCTCTTCATCGTGGACCGGACCAAGGACATGGTCATCACGGGTGGCGAGAACGTGTATTCCAAGGAGGTGGAGGACGCGCTGTCGGCCCATCCCCAGGTCGCCGATGTCGCCGTCGTGGGCAGGCCCCACGCCGAATGGGGCGAGACCGTCGTCGCCCACGTGGTGACGCGCGGCGAGGCCGCGCCGCAGGCCGAGGCACTGCAGCAGTTCCTGGCCGACAGGCTGGCGCGCTACAAGATCCCGCGTGAATTCGTCTTTGCGGCCAGCCTGCCGCGCACGCCCACAGGCAAGCTGCAGAAATTCCTGCTGCGTCAGGAGCGCAGCGCCACCTGAGGCGCCGGCCCCCTGCGTGGCCTGCTTCCCGGCCTACTTTGCGGCCTTGAAATCCGACTCGCTCATGCCGCGCCGCCAATAGGCCACGACCAGCTGCTCGTGCTTTTCCAGACCGCGCTCCTCGCGCGCCCACTGGCGCACGGCCTGGGCGGTGTCGAACTCGCCAGCGGCCCAGACAAAGCGGCTGGAGGGGGAGGCCCCGGGCGAAGGCACGGGCCATTCCACGGCGCGCAGCGCGTCGATCAGCAGCGTGGTGGTGCCGGCCTCGGCAGCGCCGCGGTGCAGCCAGTGCCATTGCAGGCCTGCGGGCGCCTGCACGGGCTGCTCGTCCTGCGGACCCTGGACCTCGGCAAACACATGGCCGCGCGTGTGCGCGGGCAGGGAGGCCGCAATGCGCAGCATGGCCGGCAGGCCGGTGTCGTCGCCGGCCAGCAGCATCCAGTCGGCCGGGGTGGCCGTGCGCCCGCCGGGGCCGGTCATGCCGATGCGCTGGCCCGGCTGGGCGCGCGCGGCCCAGGCTGACCCGGGGCCGGCGTCCTCGTGCAGCACGAAGTCCACGTCCATCCATCCATGGGAGCCGCCCGCCTCGCTGTCCACGCCATCCACACCCATCGCACGCATGGTGTACGTGCGCATGTCCAGGCGTCCGTCACCCTCGGGCAGGCGCAGCAGGCCGCTGGCCGACAACGTGGGCCATTGGGGCTCGGCCACGCCGGGCTGGGGGAACAGCAGCTTGACGTGGATGTTGGTGTCCTGCGCATAGCGCGCCATGTCGTCACAGGCAAAGCGCACGCGCCGCATGTGCGGCGTGAGGTCGCGCACGGCCAGCACCCGCAGCTCGCGGAAGGCCGGCGGGCGCTGCAGCGCGGCGCCATCACCCTCCCAGGCCAGGGAGCCGTCGGCGGCGCCCGTGGCCTCCAGCAGCAGGTGGGCCAGCATGAGCTTCATGTCCTGCAGCAGCTCCACGCCGGGTGCCGCCACCTCCGCATGGACCTGCCCGCCCTCCAGCCACAGCTGTCCCCGGCCGCCTTCGTAGTCGGCCACCCAGCGCGCGCCTTCGCGGCGCACGGTGATGTCGTGCTCCTGCATGTGCCCGACGATGGCGGCGATGGCCTCCTCGGCCCTGTCCATGCGCACCGAAGTGCGTGCCTGCAGCTGTGTCATTGACGAATGTCCTTTCGTTCGGTGATTGCAGCATCGCCCGGCGCCCGCGGGGTTTGCGCCAGCCCCGCCGACGTTTGCGCAGCGCGCCCATAAGCCCATAAGCCCATAAGCCCATACGGCGGCCCTGGCCCTCAGAGCCTGGCGCGCACCAGCTTGGGAGAGATGCCGAAGCGGCGCTTGAAGGCCGTGGAGAAATTGGCGGCGCTGGAATAGCCGGCCGCATGCGCGACCTCGGAGACGCTGCAGCCCGTCTGCTCCAGCGCGGCCCAGGCGCGTTCCAGCCGCTGCTCGCGCCGGTACCCGTCGATGCTCGATCCGTAGGCCAGGCGGAACTGGCGCTGCAGGGCGCTGGCGCTCAGGCCGACCTCGCGCGCGATCTCGGCCAGAGGGCGGCAGCCGTCGCCGCCGCTGTCCAGCAAGGCCTTGAGGCGCGCCATGCGCCGGTGTTCGCGCACGCCCAGCACGCCCGGCACGGTCTGCGCCGGATCGGGCTCGGGCGCGTCCAGCGCCTGCACGGCCTCGTGCACCAGCTCCAGCGTGCGGCTGGCCAGCAGCAGGGGCGCAGAGCCTTCGCGCGCCAGCTGGATGATCTGCTCGGCCACCGCCACGGCGCGCGGCGATGGCTGCCAGGGCTGTATGGCCAGCAACTGCTGCTCCATCCAGTGCCGCAGCAGCGGTGGCGCGACCATGGGCAGGGCCTGGGCGGCAAACCATTGCGGCTGCACGGTGATGCTGAGCTTGCGCTCGAACTTGCCGCGCCGCCAATGCCGCATGAACATGTCGCCGGGCCGCGAATGGATGACGGCGCCGCAGGCCTGCACATGGGCACCGGCCGGGCTGGCGGGCGCCACCTGCATCTGCAGGCCCTGGCTGCCGAAGGCCACGTCCACGCAGCCCTCCAGCAGCACGACCAGATGCAGCCCCGGCACGGCCGGCGAACGCGTGCTCATGGTGCGCAGGTCGCGCGCCTCCACGCCATGCAGCCACAGGCCGGGCTGGACCTGCCAGGACTGCAGGTGCCCGGCCAGCAGCGCGTCCTCGGCCGTGACCTCGGCATCGAGAATGCGGTAGTCGGGACCGCTGAAGTCGCAGGCACGCAGCGTGCCCCGCCCCAGCCAGCGCGGAGGGCGTGCAGGTGTTTGGACAGAGGAAAGAGCCATGGCCAGCCGGAGCGGCGTGCGCCCCAAAGACAAGAATGATTCTCATTTTATGGATCGCGCCGGTGCGGCGCTTTCTGCGGGGAATCCATGGCGTGCCCTGCCGCGCGCCCGGGCCGCCGTGCGCCACAATGCGTGATGCTCAGCCTCCAAGACATCCAGAACGCCGCCGACCGCCTGCGCGGCGCCGTGCTCGAAACGCCCTGCGTGGAATCGCGCACGCTGTCCCAGATCACGGGAGCGCAGGTCTATCTCAAGTTCGAGAACCTGCAGTTCACGGCCTCGTTCAAGGAACGCGGCGCCCTCAACAAGCTGGCCCAGCTCTCGCCCGAGGAGCGCGCACGCGGCGTGGTCGCCATGAGCGCCGGCAACCATGCCCAGGGCGTGGCCTACCACGCGCAGCGCCTGGGCGTGCGTGCCGTCATCGTCATGCCGCGCTTCACGCCGGGCGTGAAGGTGGAGCGCACGCGCGGCTTCGGCGCCGAGATCGTGCTGCACGGCGACTCCCTGGCCGAGGCGCGCCAGCATGCCTACACGCTGGCCGAGCAGCAGGGCCTGTGCTTCGTCCACCCCTATGACGACGAGCAGATCGCGGCGGGCCAGGGCACGCTGGCGCTGGAGATGCTGGCCGAGCAGCCCGACCTGGACCAGCTCATCGTGGCCATCGGCGGCGGCGGCCTGATCGCGGGCGTGGCCACGGCTGCCAAGGGGCTGAACCCGGACATCGAGATCATCGGCGTGCAGACCCAGCGCTTTCCGTCCATGTTCAATGCCGTGCGCCAGGCCGGGCTGCCCATGGGCACCTCGACCATCGCCGAGGGCATTGCCGTCACCCAGCCCGGCGCGATCACGCAGGAAGTCGTATCGCGCCTGGTGGACGACATGCTGCTGGTCGATGAAGGCGACATCGAGCAGGCCGTGCTCATGCTGCTGGAGATCGAGAAGACCCTGGTCGAGGGTGCGGGCGCCGCGGGCCTGGCCGCGCTGCTGCGCCATCCGCAGCACTTCGCGGGCAAGAAGGTGGGGCTGATCCTGTCGGGCGGCAACATCGATCCGCTGCTGCTGGCGGCCATCATCGGGCGAGGCATGGTGCGCTCCGGGCGGCTGGCGCGCATCAAGGTCAGCGCGCGCGACGTGCCCGGCGTGCTGGCGCGCATCACGGCCACGGTGGCGGCGGCGGGGGCCAATATCGAGGAAGTCCACCACCAGCGCGCCTTCACCATGCTGGCCGCGCAGAGCGTGGAAATCGAGCTGGTGCTGCAGACCCGCAACAAGGCCCACATCGAAGAGGTCATCGCTGCCCTGCAGGCCGAAGGCATGCAGGTCAACGCCGTCTAGAGCCCTAGCAGGCCCCTGGCCCCCTGTGTCATGGCTTTCCCCGAAGGCGCCGGCGGGCAGGCCTGCCTAGAATGGGGCATCCCCATTGGCAGCCAGGAGCTTTTGCATGTCGCATGATCCCGCAGCGAACCACGGCGAGCAGTCGCCCCCCGAAGACGCCACCGAGGCCATCGTCCCCTACATGCCCGTCATCCTGCCCCTGGCGGGCGCCGTGATGATGTTTCTGCTGGCCTTCATCGCCGTCAACATGGCCTGATACGGCCCCTTCGCCCCCTGCACCGAGCCCCGCTTTGCGGGGCTTTTTGTTTGCCTATTGCATAGGCAAAAAGACAGATCATCTTGCATATTTCAATGCACAGAATGCATAGTTTTTGCCATTCGTTTGCTGACAAATTCGTGACCGCTCCCTAGAATCGAATCCCCAGCCGGTGCGCCGCCAGCTTCCGCCAGCGCCGCCTCGCCGCCCCGAGAAGAGCTTCCTTCGCGCGCCGACTGAACAAGAGCCCGTTTCTCAAAGTTGGCGCGGCAACAGGCGCGTCCCCTTTGAAAAACTGGTTTTTTCAATTGAAGGAAGCTCCGCGATGAACGCACCCGTCATGCAAGGCCTGAACATCCAGGCCCCTGCCTACGTCAAGAACAGCCGACTGATCGCCTGGGTGGCCGAGATGGCCGCACTGTGCAAGCCCGCCAAGATCCATTGGTGCGACGGCTCCCAGGAAGAGTACGAGCAGCTGTGCCAGCAGCTCGTCGATGCCGGCACCTTCAAGAAGCTCGATCCCGTCAAGCGCCCCGGCAGCTACCTGGCCTGGTCCGACCCGTCCGACGTGGCGCGCGTCGAGGACCGCACCTACATCTGCTCGGCCAACAAGGAAGATGCGGGCCCGACCAACAACTGGATGGCCCCGAACGAGATGCGCGCCACGCTGCAGCCGCTGTTCGACGGCTGCATGGCCGGCCGCACCATGTATGTGGTGCCTTTCTCCATGGGCCCGCTGGGCTCGCCCATCGCCCACGTGGGCGTGGAACTGTCCGACAGCGCCTATGTGGCCGTCAACATGAAGATCATGACCCGCATGGGCCGTGCCGTGTATGACGTGATCGGCGTGGAAGGCGAGTTCGTTCCCTGCGTGCACACCGTGGGCGCGCCCCTGGCCGAAGGCGAGAAGGACCAGACCAGCTGGCCCTGCAACAAGACCAAGTACATCGTCCACTACCCCGAGACGCGCGAGATCTGGAGCTATGGCTCGGGCTACGGCGGCAACGCCCTGCTGGGCAAGAAGTGCTTTGCGCTGCGCATCGCCTCCACCATGGGCCGCGACCAGGGCTGGCTGGCCGAGCACATGCTCATCCTGGGCGTGACCAACCCCCAGGGCAAGAAGTACCACGTGGCTGCGGCCTTCCCCAGCGCCTGCGGCAAGACCAATTTCTCGATGCTGGTGCCGCCCAAGGTCTTCGAAGGCTGGAAGGTCACCACCATCGGCGACGACATCGCCTGGATCAAGCCCCAGGCCGACGGCTCGCTGCGCGCCATCAACCCCGAAGCTGGCTACTTCGGCGTGGCTCCGGGCACGAACTACCACACCAACCCCAACTGCATGGCCAGCCTCGACAAGAACGTGATCTTCACGAACGTCGCGCTGACCGATGACAACGACGTGTGGTGGGAAGGCATGGACAAGGACACCGGCAAGCAGCCCGATCACCTGATCGACTGGCAAGGCAAGGACTGGACGCCCCAGATTGCCCGCGAAACCGGCGCCAAGGCCGCCCACCCCAACGCCCGCTTCACCGTGGCCGCGACCAACAACCCCGCGCTGGACGAAGCCTGGGACGATCCCAAGGGTGTGAAGATCGACGCCATCATCTTCGGCGGCCGCCGCTCCACCACCGTGCCGCTGGTGACCGAGGCCCGCAACTGGACCGAAGGCGTCTACATGGCCGCCACCATGGGTTCGGAAACCACCGCCGCCGCCTTCGGCGCCCAGGGCGTGGTGCGCCGCGACCCCTTCGCCATGCTGCCGTTTGCCGGCTACAACATGAGCGACTACTTCCAGCACTGGCTCACGCTGGGCGCCAAGATCGAAGGCCAGGGCGCCGTCCTGCCCAAGATCTTCACCACCAACTGGTTCCGCAAGAACGCCGACGGCAAGTTCGTCTGGCCCGGCTACGGCGAGAACATGCGCGTCCTGAAGTGGATGATCGACCGCCTCGAAGGCCAGGCACAGGGCGAGCAGACCGCCTTCGGCATTGCGCCCCAGTACGCCGAGATCAACTGGACCGGCCTGGACTTCTCCGCCGACCAGTTCGCCAGCGTGACCAGCATCGACAAGGCCGCCTGGGCCGAGGAAATGCAGCTGCACACCGAGCACTTCGACAAGCTGGCCCACAAGCTGCCTCAAGAGCTGCTGGTGACCAAGGCCGAACTGGAAAAGCGCTTGGCGGCCTGATCCGGCGCCAGCCCATGGAAAAAGCCTCGCAGTGCGAGGCTTTTTTGTGGCGTTTCAACGACGCCCCCCAGACAACAAAAAAGCCGCGCCTTGTGGGCAGCGGCTTTTTTGGAGGAGCGCCGAAAGGCGCCCCAGGCAGAGATCAGTTGCCTTGACGATCCATGGCGCGGGCCAGGTCGGCCATCAGGCGGGCATCCTGCAGGGCGGCATTCCAGATGCGCTCGTCGGCAGCGGCCTGCTGGCGGCTCTCGGTCCAGGCGCGGTAGCCGGCGCGGGCCATGATGGCAGCGCGGCGGGCGGGAGCGGAGAACAGGGCCAAGCCCATGAAGGCGGCGACCCACAGCACCACCCAGGCGCCCAGCATGTGGCCGTCGGTCCAGTTGTGGGCGACCTCGTTGACCACCACCATCAGCGCGGCCACCAGGGCAGCGAGCAGCAGGGCGCTGGCGCCACGCTTGCCGGAGAAACGCTTGGCAGCGCTCTTGCGGTCATCGGCGGCTTGATAGACATGCACCACACCAGGGTGCTCGACACAGTAGGAGTTGTAAATGAAGTTGCTCATGGCAGATAAACCCAGTTAAATAGCCGCTTTTGACGGCGTGGCGGGCGACTAGGTGTAACTATAGGGTTTACCCTAGAGCTCTTCAAATTTATATCTTGAATCTGTAGCATTCACGCCAGTGATGACTCAGCGCCCGCCGCCATGTCTGCCCTGAACTTCCGCACACTGGATCTGAACCTGCTGCGCGTCTTCGACGAGGTGATGGCAGAGCGCAGCCTGACGCGGGCGGCACACAAGCTGGCCATCACCCAGCCGGCCGTGAGCAACGCCCTGCGCCGCCTGCGCGAGGCCCTGGGCGACGAGCTCCTGGTGCGCCAGGGCCAGGGCGTGGAGCCCACGCCGCGCGCGCTGGCGCTGTGGCCCGTGATCCGGGAGGCGCTGCAGCAGCTGCAGGACACGCTGACGCCGGGCGAATTCCATCCTTCCACCGCCACCGCCACCTTTGTGCTGGCCATGGCCGACGCCACGGCCGCCACGCTGATCCCGCCCATGTTCAGCCTGCTGGAGCGCGAGGCGCCCGGCGTGGGCATCCGCGTGCTGCCGCTGACCACGCGCGACCCGCGCGGCCTGCTGGAGGCCGGCGAGGCCGACATGGCCGTGGGCTACTTCCCCGCCGCGCTGGCCGACCTGACGGCGCGCGCGCAGTCGGGCGCCCTGGTGGCCTTCGACAGCCGGCGCCTGTACGAAGGCGAGTACCTGTGCGTGATGCGCCAGGGCCATCCCCTGGCCGATGTGCCGCTGACGCTGGACAACTACTGCGCGGCGCGCCACATGCTGGTGAGCTTCTCGGGCCGCTCCTTCGGTTTCATCGACGAGGCCCTGGCCTCGCTGGGCCGCACGCGCCAGGTGGTGCTCACCGTCAACCAGTTCTTCACGGCCGGGCGCGTGGTCATGAACTCCAACCTGCTGACCATATTGCCGCGCCACTTCGTGCCCGTGACCGGCATGGCCGACAAGCTGGTGCTGCGCGAGCTGCCCTTCGACGTGCAGCCCGTGCATGTGGACGCGCTGTGGCGCCGGCGCGGCCAGCATCCGCAGGCCTACGACTGGCTGCTGCGCACGCTCACGCGCTCGGCCGAGGCCACCTTCCCGCACACCTGAGAGCGTGTTGCGGGGGCGCGCGCCAGCGCAGGTTCTACACTTGGCCGCATGAAGATCCAGCTGCTGTCCGACCTGCACCTCGAGGCCCATCCGCATTTCATCGCCGAGCCCGCACCCGATGCCGACGTGCTGGTGCTGGCCGGCGACATAGGCTCCTACCAAAGCGGCAGCCTGCTGCAAGGCGAGCACTTCGGGCTGGAGCGTTTCTCTCCCCTGCCCCAGTACGCGGGCTGGCCCTGCCCCGTGATCTTCGTGCCGGGCAACCATGAGTACGACATGCAGGACTTCGACGCCGCCCATGCCCGCCTGCGCGCCGCCTGCGAGCGCATGGGCATGGTCTGGCTGGAGCGCGAGACCGCCGTGCTGGGCGGCGTGCGCTTCGTGGGCACCACGCTGTGGAGCGACTACGACGCCATGTCCATGCACGAAGGCGTGAGCGACCTGACCCGGCTGCTGAAGCTGCGCGAGAAGGCCTTCCGCGCCGCCAACTTCTACCTGCACAAGACCGGCGGCACGCGCGGCGGCGAGCCCTTTCTGGCCGAGCCCATGCGCGAGCAGTCGCTGGTCTGCCAGCAATGGCTGCGCCAGGCGCTGGCCCGGCCTTTCGACGGCCCCACGGTGGCCGTCACGCATTTCGCGCCCAGCCTGCGCAGCGCCGATCCGCGCTATGGCCTGGTGCCCGGCACGGCCGGCTTTTGCAATGTGCTCGACGACCTGCTGCCCTTTGCCGATCTGTGGCTGCACGGCCACCTGCATTCGCCCAGCGACTATGTGGCCGAGGGCCTGCGCGACGATGGCAGCGCCTGGCGCTGCCGCGTGGTGGCCAACCCGCTGGGCTATGCACGCAAGGGCGAGCAGGAGGGCTTTTTCCCGCGCTCTACCATCGAGTTGCCGGCGCACGTGACCGCAGGGGCGGCAGAGGTGGCAGATGCGCCGGTCCGCGCTTGACCTGGATCAAGCACTCCATCCCGGCTTGGGCTTAGTCTTGGGCCATACCAAAGGAGGACTTTCATGAACATCCTGCTCGCAGTCGATGGCAGCCCCTACACCCAGAAGATGCTGGCCTACCTGACCTCGCACCCCGAGATCCTGGGCTCCGCCCACAGCTACAGCGCCATCACCGTCCAGCCCCAGCTGCCGGCCCGCGCGCGCGCCGCCCTGGGCAAGGAGGTGGTGGACGAGTACTACGCCGAGGAATCGACCAAGGTGCTGGACCCCGTGTGCAGCTACCTGGCCGAACACGGCGTGCAGGCCACGCGCCTGAGCAAGGTGGGCCCGGTCGCCGACTCCATCATCAAGGCCGCCGAGGAAGGCAAGTTCGACCTGCTGGTCATGGGCACGCATGGCCATGGCGCGCTGGGCCGCCTGGTCATGGGCTCGGTCAGCACCCAGGTGCTGGCCGGCAGCCAGGTGCCGGTGCTGCTGATCCGCTGATCCGCTGCACCGTGGACATGCGGCGCCCATAACCAGAAAAAGCAAAGCGCAGGCTTCACGGCGCAATGAACCAAAGACGGCTCCCCCGCGGGAGCCGTCTTTTTTTTCATCGCAGCTTGCCGCCGTCGTGCATGGCCTGCCGTCACCGGGCTGTCACAGCCGCCTTTTACAGTCGCGCGATTTGTCACACAGGGGATGGTGAGCATGCGCATGGATACTTTGGATTGGCGGCACAAGGCAATTGCAACGGCCTGCCTGGCCCTGTGTGGCGCTGCATGGTCCGCGCCGTTCACCCCGGGCAACCTGGTGGCCTACCGCGTGGGCACCGGCACGGGCGCCCTGCCTGTGTATCTGGACGAGTACCGCGTGGACGGCACCCTGGTGCAATCGCTGCCGCTGTCAGGCGGTGCAACGCCGCTGACGGCCAGCAGCACGGGCTCGGAAGGCCTGCTCAACCGCTCGGCCAACGGCCTGTGCCTGACGGTCCCCGGCTATGCGGTGGCACCGGGCGGCGCCGATCCCAAGACGGCGGCGGCACGCGGCGTGGCCTTTGTCGATGCCGACGGTGTGGTGGGCAATGGCACGCGGCTGGGCGGTACGGCCCTGGTCGGCGATGCCTTTCGCAGCGTGGTCAGCGACGACTGCAGCCGCGCCTGGGCCAGCGGCAGCGGCAGCCCCAGCGCCAACCGCGGCATCTGGTTCGTCCAGAAAGATGCCACCAGCGCCACCCAGCTGAGCAACAAGAACACCCAGGGCATCACCATGGCCGATGGCCAGCTCTACGCGGCCTTTGCCAGCGGCGACACGCTCAACAGGATCGGAACCGGGCTGCCCACGACAGGCACGCCCGCAGTCAGCGCGCTGCCGGGCCTGGCGGGCAACAACCTGCGCGGCCTGGCCTTCCTCGATCTCGATGGCACGCCGGGCGCAGACACGCTCTACGTGGCCGCCAACAACGATGGCACCGGCACGGTGCGCAAGTACACGCTGGAAGCGGGCACCTGGGTGGCCCGGGGCTCGGCGCCGCTGGCAGGCGCCCATGGCCTGGCAGCCGTGCATCTGGGCCAGGGCGCGGTCATGCTGCTGGCCACCGGCTCCGACGGGCAGTTGTATCGCCTGTTCGATGCCTCGGGCCGCACCGGCACGCTGGCGGGCACGCCGCAGCCGCTGGCGTCGGGCATCGACGGCGTGCTGTACGGCCTGGCCTGGGCACCCGAAGTGTCCCCGCCGGCTACCGTGCCCGCAGCCCCTGCGAGCGTGAATGCCAGCGCCTCGGGCAACAGCGTGCAGGCGCAGTGGGCCAGCGTGAGCGGCGCGTCCTACTACCTGGTCGAACTGTCCAGCGACGGCTTCACCACCGTGTCGCACAGCCTGGCGGTGTTCGGCACCAGCCAGACCGTGGACGGCCTGGCGGCCGGCAGCCACCAGGTGCGCGTGCGTGCGGTGAACAGCCTCGGCGGCGGGGCGGCCGGCGTTTCCGCGCCCGTCACCACCAGCCCGCCCCCGACGACTTCCCTGCCCGCGCTGACCGCGTACTCGGGCGTGGTCGGCGATGCCAGCGATGTCCTCGCGGGCACGGGCCTGTCCTTCACCGTCAGCGATCCGGCCGCCACGGTCAGCGCCACGTCCAGCAATCTCGCCGTGGTCGCCGCCAACGGCCTGGTGGCGACGCAAAGCGGTGGCAACGCCGTGCTCAAGATCACGCCCACCGGCGTGGGCTATGCCGACATCACCGTCACGCTGACCAACGCGGGCGGCGCCTCCGTCAGCCGCACCATCAAGTACGCGGCCTCGGCCAACACCGCAGCCAACACCAGCCCGCGCTGGCTGGCCGGGCGCTCGGACGCATCGACGGCCATCGTCATCGATGCCGCCACCATGCTGGTGGGCGACGACGAGGCGCCCGCCCAGGATGCCTCGGGCAATGCGCTGCCGGCCGGCAACTCCTTCTCGGCCTATGGTCCGGCCGGCGGGCTGCCCATCAAGCCGCTGATGCTGGACAAGACCGCCCTGGGCCTGGCCGATGCCGCCGCCTGCGCCGCCCCCGGCCTCACGGGCCTGGACAGTTGCAAGAGCGACGAGGAAATGGACATCGAGGCCAGCTTTGCCCTGGGCAGCCGCGTGTACGTGGCGGGCTCGCACTCCAACAACAAGAGCGGCAAGTCGCGCACCGACCGCTGGCGCCTGGCGGCGATGGATGTGACCGGCTCCGGCGCCTCCACGGCTCTGGCCGCCAGTGGCTACTACCGCTGGCTGCGCGAGGACCTGCGCAGCTGGGACGCGGCCGCGCATGACGGCCTTGCCGCCAACTACCTGGGCCTGGTGGCCAGCTCGGACGGCGGCGCCACCAAGGCGCCCGAGGCCGAGACAATGAGCGGCTTTTCCATCGAAGGCATGTCCACCAGCCCCGACAACGGCGCCGCCTGGCTGGGCTTTCGCGCGCCGCTGGTGCCGGCGCCGGGCGCGCCCGCCGTCACGGCCGACCAAGCCACGGGCCGCACGCATGCGCTGATCGTGCCCGTGACCAACTTCGCGGCCCTGCCTGCGGCCGATGGCGGCAGCAAGGGCAGCGCGACCATGGGCCAGCCGATTCGCCTGGATCTGGGCGGCCGCGGCATCCGCGAAATCCGCAAGAACGCGGCGGGCGAGTACCTGATCATTGCCGGCCCCTCGGCCAGCGCCACGGGCACCGCGCCGCGCAACTTCCAGCTCTACTCCTGGGATGGCCGCGTGAACGCCGCAGGCCTGGCCCTGAACCTGCGCCCGCGCGCTGCCGACCTGGCCGCCATCACCGTGCCCAATACCGCCTGCTCGGCCGAAGGCATAGGCGCCATGCCGGCCAGCCTGGACGCAGGCGGCAGCGTGGACATCATCAGCGACTGCGGCGATGCCGATTTCTACGGCGATGGCACCGTGGCCAAGGACCTGCCCTATGCCGCCTGGAAAAAGGCGCGCCTGGACAGCCTGGCGGTGCCGGCGCTGTCCACCGTGGCCCTGTCCGCCCAGGCCGTGGACCAGACATCGGCCGTGGTCCAGGCCACGCCCGGCGTGGCCGGCAGCCTGCGCGCCGTGGCCCTGCCTGCCAATGCGCCCGTCCCCAGTTGGGAACAGGTCATGGCCGGCCTGGATGCCGCCGGCCTGCCGGCCCCTGCCAGCAACACGGTCAGCACCGCGGCCAATACCGCTGCCACGCTGTCCTTCACCGGCCTGGACCCCGCCGTGAGCTACCGCGTGCATGCGGTCAACCTGCCGGCATCGGGCACGGCCAGCGCGCCGGCTGTGCTGGCCCTGAGCAAGCCCACGCCCATCGGCACGCAGATCGGCACGGGCAGCAACACGGCAGGCGTCAGCAACGGCACGGGCAATGTGGGTGCGGACCAGTGGCAGTTCGCCTCGAACTCGGCAGGCTTTCAGCCCGCGCCCTCGCAAAGCCCGCTGCCGGGCAACCTGCGCCTGCCCTACGGCAGCCTGAGCTTCGTGCTCATGGGCGGCACGCCAGGCTCCATGGCCACCATCCGCATGGACCTGCCTGAAGCCGCACCCGCCCAGGCCACGCTCTGGAAGTACGGCCCCACGGCCGCCACGCCCACGGCGCACTGGTATGAGCTGGCCGCGTCGGCCTACCGCTTCGCACCCGACCGCCGCTCGGTGAGCTTCGACATCACCGACGGGCAGACGGGAGACAGCGACCTGACCGTCAACGGCGTCATCGTGGACCCCGTGGCGGTGGCCGCGCCTGCGGCCCTGCCGCCCGGCGCCACGGCCACCCCCGTGCCCGGCCTGTCCACACTGGCCCAGGCGCTGCTGGCGCTGGCCCTGGGAGGCATCGCCACACTGCGCCGCCGCCGCGGCTGACGCCCGCGCGCCTTCTGCACCGGCCGCACCTGGCCGCACCTGGCCGCACCCGGTACCCCCACCAAGCCCCTGCACGGTTCGCCGCGCAGGGGCTTTTTGCTGCGGCCTGGGAAAACCCTGAATCCACCGTGTTGACGGGGCTTGTTGCAAAAACAATAATTACCACGTTAACTAAATCCACACCATGCAGATTCAGCCTTTTCTCCTGGATGACGGCCTTGCGCTGGGCACGGTCTACGGCACGCTGCTCAACCAGCAGGCCACCGTGCAGCGCCTGTCGCCGCAGTTCGACAGCGCGCCCTACAAGGCCGCTCCGCGCGCCCCCGTGCTCTACCTCAAGCCACGCAACACCTGGGCACGCGACGGCGCATCGGTGGCCGTGCCGGCCGATCCCGGCGAGGTCCGCGTCGATGCCAGCATCGGCCTGGTGATCGGCCGCAGCGCCACGCGCGCCAGCGAAGCAACGGCCCTGGACCATGTGGCCGGCTGGCTGATCGCCAGCGACCTCACGCTGCCGCACGAGAACTACTACCGCCCCGCCATCCGCCAGCGCTGCCGCGACGGTTTCTGCCCGCTGGGCACGCTGGTGCGCGGCGCAGGCTTCGATGCGCAAGCGGCAGAACTCACGGTGTCCATCAATGGTGAACAGGTCTGGCAGCGCGGTTTTGCCGACCTGGTGCGCTCGCCCGCAAGGCTGCTGGCCGACGTGACCGAATTCATGACGCTGTCGCCCGGCGACGTGCTGCTGCTGGGCCCGGGCGAAGGCGCGCCGCTGGCGCGGACCGGGGACCGCGTGGTCATCGAGGTGCCCGGCCTGGGCCGGCTCACGCATTCGGTGGTGGCAGAACAGGGAGCAGCAGCATGAAGCACGGACGCGTCATCCTCGAAGGACAGACCCTGCAGGTCACCGAAGGCCCGCACGGACAGGTGCAGCTGCCCGATGGCCGCCTGGTGGCAGAGACCGCCGTGCAGTGGCTGCCGCCGCTGCAGTTCGGCACCGTCTTCGCGCTGGGCCTGAACTATGCGGACCATGCCAAGGAAATCGCCTTCAACAAGGCGCCCGAGGAACCGCTGGTCTTCCTCAAGGGCCCGAACACGCTGAACGGCCACCACGGCCGAACGTACCGGCCCGCCGACGTGGCCTACATGCACTTCGAGTGCGAGCTGGGCGTGGTCATAGGCAAGACCTGCCGCAACGTGCGCCGCGAAGACGCCTACAGCGTGGTCGCCGGCTACTGCACGGCCAACGACTACGCCATACGCGACTACCTGGAGAACTTCTACCGGCCCAACCTGCGCGTGAAGAACCGCGACGGCGCCACGCCCGTGGGCCCGTGGTTCGTCGATGCGGCCGATGTGCCCGACCCCATGAACCTGCGCCTGCGCAGCTGGGTCAACGGCGAGCTCAAGCAGGACGGCAGCACGCGCGACATGGTGCATGACATCCCCTCGCTGATCGCCCACCTGTCGGGCTTCATGACGCTGAACCCCGGCGATCTCATCCTCACCGGCACGCCCGACGGCGTGGCCGACTCCCGCGTGGGCGACGAGATCGTCACCGAGATCGAAGGCCTGGGCCGCCTGGTCAACACCATCGTCGGCGACGCGCCGGCCGCCTCCTGAAACCCATCGCACACGCCAAGGAATCCCCATGCGCATTGACCACCTGATCGACGGCAAGGCCGTCGCCGGCAAGGACTATTTCGAGACCGTCAACCCCGCCACCCAGGAGGTGCTGGCCGAGGTTGCCGCTGGCGGCGAGGCCGAGGTGCAGGCCGCCGTCGCCGCCGCGAAGAACGCCTTCCCGAAATGGGCCAACACGCCCGCCACCGAACGCGCCAAGCTCGTGCGCAAGCTGGGCGACCTGATCGCCCGCCATGTGCCCGAGATCGCGCAGACCGAGACCAACGACTGCGGCCAGGTCATCGCCCAGACGGGCAAGCAGCTGGTGCCGCGCGCGGCCGACAACTTCTACTACTTTGCCGAGATGTGCACGCGCGTGGACGGCCACACCTATCCCACGCCCACGCACCTGAACTACACCCTGTTCCACCCCGTGGGCGTGTGCGCGCTGATCTCGCCCTGGAACGTGCCCTTCATGACGGCCACCTGGAAGGTGGCGCCCTGCCTGGCCTTCGGCAACACGGCCGTGCTCAAGATGAGCGAGCTGTCGCCCATGACGGCCGCGCGCCTGGGCGAGCTGGCGCTGGAGGCCGGCATTCCGCCCGGCGTGCTCAACCTGGTGCACGGCTACGGCAAGGACGCGGGCGAGCCCCTGGTGCGCCACCGCGATGTGCGCGCCGTCTCGTTCACGGGCTCGACCCAGACCGGCAACCGCATCGTGCAGGCCGCCGGCCTCAAGAAGTTCAGCATGGAGCTGGGCGGCAAGAGCCCCTTCGTGATCTTTGACGACGCCGACTTCGAGCGCGCGCTGGATGCGGCCGTGTTCATGATCTTCTCCAACAACGGCGAGCGCTGCACGGCCGGCAGCCGCATCCTGGTGCAAAAGAGCATCTACGCGAAATTCGTCGAGCGCTTCGTGGAGCGCGCCAGGAAGATCACCGTGGGCGACCCGCTGGAGGAGTCCACCATCGTCGGCCCCATGATCAGCGCCAGCCACCTGGCCAAGGTGCGCCACTACATCGAACTGGGCCAGAAGGAAGGCGCCAGCATGCTGTGCGGCGGGCTCGATGCGCCCGTGCTGCCCGAGCGCGTGCGCAAGGGCAACTACGTGCTGCCCACGGTGTTTGCCGATGTGGACAACCGCATGCAGATCGCCCAGGACGAGATCTTCGGCCCCGTGGCCTGCATCATCCCCTTCAGCGACGAGGCCGAGGCCGTGCGCCTGGCCAACGACATCCAGTACGGCCTGTCCAGCTACGTCTGGACCGAGAGCGTGGGCCGAGCCCACCGCGTGGCCGCCGCCATCGAGGCCGGCATGTGCTTCGTCAACAGCCAGAACGTGCGCGACCTGCGCCAGCCCTTCGGCGGCACCAAGGCCTCGGGCACGGGCCGCGAGGGCGGCAGCTGGAGCTACGAGGTCTTCTGCGAGCCCAAGAACGTGGCCGTCTCGCTGGGCTCGCACCATATTCCGCACTGGGGCGTCTGAACGGGCGACCAGCGACAACGACAAAGAGAACCGAGGAGACAAGACATGCAACGCCGCCATTTCCTGCAATCCACCGCAGCCACCACGGCCGCAGCGCTGATGCTCCCGGGCCTTTCCCAGGCCCAGCCCGGTAGCCCGGCCGGCACCTGGCCCGCAAAGCCGCTGCGCATCATCGTGCCCTTCACGCCGGGCGGCACCACCGACCTGGTGGCGCGCCTGGTGGGCACCGAGCTGGGCAAGTCCCTGGGCCAGCCTGTGATCGTGGAGAACAAGCCCGGCGCGGGCACGGTGATCGGCGTGGACTATGTGTCCAAGCAGCCGGCCGACGGCTACACCCTGGTGTGCGTGGCCAACAGCTTCACGGCCAACAAGACGCTGGTGAAGAACCTGCCCTACGACACCACGCGCGACCTCAAGCCCGTGGCGCTGATGGGCCTGTCCGAGCATGTGCTGGCCACCCACCCGGGCAGCGGCCTGAAGACGCTGGCCGACCTGCGCAGCCGCGCCAAGGCCAGGCCCGGCGAGCTCAGCTATGCCTCGTTCGGCAACGGCACCTCGGCCCATCTGTCGGGCGCGCTGCTGTGCCAGGAGATGGGCATCGAGATGGTCCACATCCCCTACAAGGGCCAGGGCCCGGCGCTGGCCGACCTGCTGGGCGGCCAGGTGGACGTGATGTTCGGCAACTGGCCCGAGTTCCGTGGCCATGTGCAAAGCGGCAAGCTGGTGGCACTGGGCATGGCCACGCGCCAGCGCTCGCAGTTCGCTCCCCAGGTGCCCACGCTGGCCGAGCAGGGCGTGGCGCTGGAATCCAACTCCTGGCAGGGTCTGCTGGCACCGGGCGCCACGCCCGATGCGCTGGTGCAGCGCATCAATGCCGCCGTGGTCAAGGCCCTGGCCGAGCCCGCCGTGGTGGATGCCTTCGCGCGCGGCGGCATCGTCTCGCAGGCCGGCACGGCGCAGCAGTTCGCAGCCTTCGTCACCAGCGAAATCGCCAAGTACGAAGCCATCATCCGCCGCGCCAACATCACGCTGGGCTGAGGCCGACACCGGGAGCCGCCATGAGCCTGTACACCATGCAGAAATTCCTGTTCCAGCTCAACCGCGAGCCCGAGGTGCAGCGGCGCTTCGCCGAGGACCGCGCCGCGCTGCTGGCCGAGTACGCGCTGGAGCCCGAGGAGTACGAAGCCATGTTCCATGGCGACATCGGCAAGCTCTACGTGCTGGGCTGCAACGGCCAGCTGCTGATGCACTTCGCGCCGCTGCTGGGCATGCCCTGGGCCGACTACCTGCAGGCCATGCGCGATGGCGTGCAAAAGCACGGACCGGTGCGCGCGGGCGTCTACGCGATGACGACAGCCACCAACGAAAAGATCGCAGGAGTTTGAGATGAGTCTGGTATTTGCAGGCGTTTGCAGCCATGCGCCCGGCATCACGGGCCGCGCACACCTGGCCGATCCGGCCACCAGGGATGCCTTCCATGCCGCCTTCCGCGACATGGGCGCACGGCTGGAGGCGGCGCGGCCCGATGCCGTGATCGTCATCGCGGCCGAGCACTTCGCCAACTTCTTCATGAACAACATGCCGGCCTATGCCATCGGCATGGCAGACCATTACGAAGGGCCCATCGAGGACCCGGCCTGGCTGGGCATAGAGCGGCACCGCATTCCCGGCAATGCCGAGCTGTCGCGGCGCCTGATCACCGAGGTCATGCAGACCGTGGACGTGGCCTTTGCCGAGGAGTGGAAGTTCGACCACGGCATCATGGTCCCGCTGCACTTTCTGACGCCGGCCTATGACAAGGACATCATCCCCGTCAACATCAACTGCCAGGGCCCGCCGCTGACGCCGCTGCACCGCGCCTGGGCCTTTGGCGAGGCCCTGCGCCGCGCCTGCGACAAGGCGCCCGAGCGCATCGCCATCGTGGGCACGGGCGGCATCTCGCACTGGCCGGCCACGCCCGACTCGGGCAAGGTCAACTGGGAGTGGGACCAGCAGTTCATGGACCGCTGGTGCCGCAACGACCGGGACGCGCTGCTGTCGTACACCGACGCCGAGACCTACCGCGACGGCGGCCAGGGCGGCTTCGAGATCCGCAGCTTCATCGCCGTGGCCGCCGCCGCGCGCGGCGCGGGCCAGGTGCTGTACTGCCAGCCCATTCCCATCTTCGCCGTGAGCTGCACGGCCGCCACCATGGAGGTGGCCTGAATGCCGCACGTGGTCATCCTCTACACGGCCAGCCTGGACGCGCACACCGACATGACGCAGCTGTGCCGCGCCCTGGCCGACACCATGCTCACCGTGCGTGCCGAAGACGGCGCCCAGGTCTTTCCCACGGGCGGCACGCGCGTGCTGGCCTACCCCGCGCCGCACAGCGCCGTGGCCGATGGCGGGGCTGCGGGCCGCGCAGCGGGCGGCGATGGCGACTACGGCTTCATCTACATCAACCTGCGCATGGGCCGGGGCCGCACAGCCGCCGTGCAGCAGCAGGCCGGCGACGCCCTGCTGGCCTGCGCGCGCCGCCATCTGCAGCCGCTGTTCGCGCAGCGCCACCTGGGCCTGACCGTGCAGGTCGATGAAAGCCCGGGCCAGGTCTACGACGGCAAGCACAGCACCCTCCACCCCCTCTTTTCCAGGCCTTGAAATGTTTTCCCAAGAACTGTTGACCCAACTGGCCCAGGAGCTTGACCGCAGCGAGAAGACGCGCGTGCAGGTCGAGCATTTCTCCAAGCGCTTTCCCGGCATGACCGTGGAGGATGGCTACCGCGTCTCGCGCGAATGGGTGCGCCTGCAGATCGCGGCGGGGCGCAAGGTGATCGGCCACAAGATCGGCCTGACCTCGCGCGCCATGCAGATATCGAGCCAGATCGACGAGCCCGACTACGGCACCCTGCTCGACAGCATGCTCTACCGCTGCACGCCGGGCCAGGTGCTGGACATCCCGGCCGCGAACTTCATCGCGCCGCGCGTGGAGGTGGAGCTGGCCTTCGTGCTCAAGGCGCCGCTGCGCGGCCCGGGCCTGCCCGGCGGCAAGGAGATCACGCTGCAGGACGTGCTGGACGCCACCGACCATGTGACGCCGGCCATCGAGATCATCGACGCGCGCATCGAGCAGTTCGACCGCCACACCAAGGCCATACGCAAGGTCTACGACACCATCAGCGACAACGCGGCCAATGCGGGCATCGTGGTCGGCGCCGGGCAGGCTGTTCCCGGGGTGCTTGACCTGCCCTGGTGCGGCGCCATACTGCGCCAGAACGGGGTGGTCGAGGAGACCGGCCTGGCTGCCGGCGTGCAGGGCCATCCCGCCATCGGCGTGGCCTGGCTGGCCAACAAGCTCTCGCCCTGGGGCGAGGCCCTGGAGGCCGGCCAGACCGTGCTGGCGGGCTCGTTCACGCGCCCCGTAGCCGCCAAGCCTGGCGATCTGTTCGATGCCGACTACGGCCCGCTGGGCCGCCTGCAATTCCGTTTTGTCTAGGCGCCGTCGTCCCGACGCCTGCCCCGCCCTTATTGGAGATTTCCCATGCCGCTTGCACTGCGCGACCCCAGCCTGCTCAAGAACCTCTGCCTGATCGACGGCCAATGGCTGGCCGCCGACGATGGCAGCCGCATCGACGTCCACAACCCCGCCACGGGCGAGTCCGTGGGCCATGTGCCCCGCATGGGCGAGACCGAGACGCAGCGCGCCATCGCCGCCGCCGAGCGCGCCTTCACCCTCTGGAAGCAGCAGACCGCCGAGGCCCGCGCGCGCCTGCTGCAGCGCTGGTTCGAGCTGATGATGGAGAACCAGGAGGACCTGGCCCTGATCATGACCAGCGAGCAGGGCAAGCCCCTGGCCGAGTCGCGCGGTGAGATCGCCTACGCGGCCTCCTACGTGCAGTGGTTTGCCGAGGAAGCGCGCCGCATCTACGGCTCCACCGTGCCCGCGCCCTGGGCCGACAAGCGCATCATCGTGACCAAGGAGCCCGTGGGCGTCTGCGCCGCGATCACGCCCTGGAACTTCCCGGCCGCCATGATCACGCGCAAGGTCGCGCCGGCCCTGGCGGCGGGCTGCACCATCATCGTCAAGCCCGCGCAGCAGACACCGCTGTCGGCCCTGGCCATGGCCGAGCTGGCCCAGCGCGCCGGCATTCCCGAAGGCGTGTTCAGCGTGATCACGGGCTCCTCGCGCGCCATCGGCGGCGTGCTCACGGCCAGCATGGCCGTGCGCAAGCTGACCTTCACGGGCTCCACCGAAGTGGGCCGCGTGCTGGCCGAGCAATGCGCGCCCACGCTCAAGAAGATGTCGCTGGAGCTGGGCGGCAACGCGCCCTTCATCGTCTTCGATGACGCGGACCTCGATGCCGCTGTCGAGGGCGCCATGGCCTCCAAGTACCGCAACACCGGCCAGACCTGCGTGTGCGCCAACCGCCTGCTGGTGCAGGACGGCGTGTACGACGCCTTCATGGCCAGGCTCAAGGTCGCCGTGCAGGCCCTCAAGGTGGGCAACGGCCTGGAGGCCGGCGTGGGCCAGGGCCCGCTGATCGACCAGGCCGCCGTGGACAAGGTCGAGGAGCTGGTGGCCGACGCCGTGAAGAACGGCGCCGAGGTCGTGCTGGGCGGGCGGCGCCATGCGCTGGGCGGCACCTTCTACGAGCCCACCATCCTGGCCAACGCCACGGACCGCATGCGCATCGCCAGGGAAGAGGTCTTCGGCCCCGTGGCGCCCGTGTTCCGCTTCAAGACCGAGGAAGAGGCCATCCGCATGGCCAACGACACCGAGTACGGCCTGGCAGCCTACTTCTACGCCCGCGACGTCGGCCGCGTGTGGCGCGTGGGCGAGGCGCTGGAGTACGGCATGGTGGGCATCAACAGCGGCATCATCAGCACGGCCGTGGCGCCGTTTGGCGGCGTCAAGCAGTCGGGCATGGGCCGCGAGGGCGGCGCCGCCGGCATAGAGGAATACCTGAGCACCAAGTACCTGTGCATGGGCCACTGAGGCCCGGACAATCACACCATGCAGACACCTGTGAACCGCTTCAAGGCCGCCATTGCGGCCGACCAACCCCAGATCGGCCTGTGGCTGGGCCTGGCCGACGCCTATTCGGCGGAAATCTGCGCGGGCGCCGGCTTCGACTGGCTCCTGATCGACGGCGAGCATTCGCCCAACGACACGCGCACCCTGCTGGCGCAGCTGCAGGCCATCGCGGCCTATCCCGACAGCCATGCCATTGCCCGCGTGCCCATGGGACACGGCGAGGTCGGCGAGATGCTGATCAAGCAGTACCTGGACATCGGCGTGCAGACCCTGCTCGTGCCCATGGTGGACACGGCCGAGCAGGCCACACGCATCGTGCGCGCCGCGCGCTATCCGCAGGCCGACGGCCAGGGCGGCATCCGCGGCATGGGCGGCGCACGCGCCTCGGCCTGGGGCCGGCGCGCCAACTACGCCCATGAAGCCAACGCCCAGGTCTGCGTGCTGGTGCAGGTGGAGACACGCCAGGCGCTGGCCCACCTGGACGCCATTGCCGCCACCGAGGGCGTGGACGGCGTCTTCATCGGCCCGGCCGACCTGTCGGCCTCCATGGGCCACATCGGCAACCCCGGCCACCCCGAGGTGCAGGAGGCGATTGCCGACGCCATCGCGCGCATACGCCGCGCGGGCAAGGCGCCCGGCATCCTCACGCCCAACGAGGCCCTGGCACGCAAGTACCTGGAGCTGGGCTGCACCTTCACGGCCGTGGGCCTGGACACCAGCGTGCTGGTGCAGGCCACCAGCGCCCTGGCTGCGCGCTTCAAGCAGGCAGCGGCCCCCGCGCCGAAAAGCCAGACCTATTGAGGCCCCGGCCTGACAAGGCGCCCGCAACGCCGCTCCGGGGAGGGAGCGGCGGCTGCATAGAATCCAGCCGACAGATGCTGCCGAACATGCCCCAGACCACGCCCTCTTTTGCCCCCGAGCCGCTGCGCGCCTTCTCGCGCTCCCTGCCCATGGCGCTGCTGCGCGCCCGCGAGTCGGTCATGGTGCGCTTTCGGCCCATGCTGCGCGCCCATGGCCTGACCGAACAGCAGTGGCGCGTGCTGCGCGCCATGGCGGCGGTCACACACAGGCTGCGGCCCATGGAGCTGTCGCAGGCCACCTACATCAGCATGCCCAGCCTCTCGCGCCTGCTCAAGACGCTGGAAGGCCGGCAGCTGGTGGAGCGCTCGCGCCACGCCAGCGACATGCGCGGCGCCGAGTTCGAGCTCACGGCGGCCGGCCACGCCATCGTGGCCGAGATCGCGCCGCATTCCTCCGAGACCTATGCCGAGATCGAGCGCCTGGTGGGCCATGAAGAGATCGAGCAGCTCTACGCCCTGCTCGACCAGGTCGTGCAGCGCCTGGGCGCGGCCGACGGCAGCCAGGCCGAGGAATAGCCGCCCCGGCACGCCGGTCGGGCACTGCCGGGCACAATCGCCCCATGCCGCAGCCGATTGCCGTCATCGACTTTGAAACCACGGGCATGGCGCCCGCCCAGGGCGCGCGTGCCACCGAGGTCGCCATCGTGCTGATCGAGGGCGGCCAGGTGGTGGACCGCTTCCAGAGCCTGATGCGCACGGGCGCCTGGATACCGCCCTTCATCACGCGGCTGACGGGCATCACCAATGCCATGGTCGCAGCCGCGCCGCCCGCCGAGGAGGTGATGCGCGATGCCGCGCGCTTCGTGGGCAGCGCCCCCATGGTGGCGCACAACGCGGCCTTCGACAGCAAGTTCTGGCAGTCCGAACTGGCCCTGGCCGGCGAGGCCGCACCCCAGCCCTTTGCCTGCACCGTGCTGCTGTCGCGCCGCATCTACCCGGAGGCGCCCAGCCACAGCCTGAGCCGGCTCACCGCCCACCTGGGCCTGCCCGTGGCCGAGCGTGCCCACCGGGCGCTGGCCGATGCCGAGATGGCCGCCGCCCTGCTGGCGCGCATGCAGCAGGACCTGTGCCGGCGCCACGCGCTGGCCTGGCCCGAGCATGCCCTGCTGATGCAGCTGCAGCGCTGCACGCGGGCCCGCATGACGGCCTGGCTGAACGAGAACGCCGCGCCCGCCCAGATGAGCATGGCGCTGTGAGCCGGCGCCGCGCACACAGGGCAAAGACCTCCCTGGCAGAGGCCCCATCGGCCGCTTCTGCCGGCATCCGCACCCATAATGCGAGGTTGCTGCCCGGCTCCGGGCGCCCGTCCCAAACGCTGCAGCCCTGCTGCGGCCTTGCTGCCGCCTGGTTCTTGCACCCGTGAATTCCGCACTGCCTTCCGCCGCCATGGCCGCCCTGCCTCCACAGTCCCCGTTCTCGTCGCGCGAGTTCCGCGACGCGCTGGGCCAGTTCGCCACGGGCGTGACCATCGTCACCGCACGCAGCCCGCAGGGCCATCCGGTGGGCGTCACCGTGAGCTCGTTCAACTCCGTCTCGCTCACGCCTCCGCTGGTGCTGTGGAGCATGGCGCTGTCGGCGGCCTCGCTGCCCGTGTTCCAGCATTGCTCGCACTACGCCATCCACGTGCTGTCGGCCTCGCAAAAGCCCCTGGCCGAGCTGTTCGCGCGCAAGGGCGTGGACCGCTTCGCCAACACCGCCTGGCGCAGCTCGGCCCAGGGCGTGCCGCTGCTGTCCGAAGCCACCACCGTCTTCGAGTGCCGCAACCGCCATCGCCATGAAGAGGGCGACCATGTGATCTTCATCGGCGAGGTCGAGCAGTGCAGCCACCAGGCCGGCCACACGCCGCTGCTGTACCACGCAGGCCGCATGCACACGGGCGGCCTGGGCTGAGCCCGGGCCCGCGGCAGCACTCTCGTCGCCTCTTTCGGCGGCTCCCCCATTCCCGTTCCTTCCCGCCTCCGGGTAATCCCCGGTCCGGGAAATCGGTGTCTGCGCATATTGTATATACAGGCTTATACATCTGATCGCAGACCCATCCGCAGGCTGATGAAGCCTGTGGGTGCGGCAGCCATTTCACCAATGACGGGGGGAGACAGCGCATGAGTTCACCATCTGCAGGCAGCCTGCACCGAGGGCTGTCGGCCCGCCATATCCGCTTCATGGCACTGGGCTCGGCCATAGGCACGGGGCTGTTCTACGGCTCGGCCAAGGCCATACAGCAGGCAGGCCCCTCGGTGCTGATCGCCTACCTGCTGGCGGGCGCGGCGGTCTACATGGTGATGCGCGCGCTGGGCGAGATGGCCGTGCACAACCCCGTGCCCGGCTCCTTCGGCCAGTACGCCAGCGACTACCTGGGGCCGCTCGCCGGCTTCGTCACGGGCTGGACCTATACCTTCGAGATGGTCATCGTCTGCCTGGCCGACGTGACGGCCTTCGGCATCTACATGGGCTTCTGGTTTCCAGAGGTGCCGCGCTGGATCTGGGTGCTGTCCATCGTCTGCTTCATCGGCGCGCTCAACCTGTGCTCGGTCAAGGTGTTCGGTGAGATGGAGTTCTGGCTGTCCCTGCTGAAGGTGGCGGCCATCATCGCCATGATCGGCGGCGGCCTGGGCATCATGGTGTTCGGCTTCGGCATGGCGGCCGACCAGGCGCCGACCGGCGTGCAGAACCTGTGGGTGCACGGCGGCTTCATGCCCCATGGCGTCTCGGGGCTGATCGCCTCGCTGGCGGTGGTGGTGTTCGCCTTCGGGGGCATCGAGATCATCGGCATCTCGGCCGGCGAGGCCAAGGACCCGGCGCGCGTGATCCCGCGCGCCATCAACGCCGTGCCGCTGCGCATCCTGCTGTTCTACGTGCTCACGCTGTTCGTGCTGATGAGCATCTTCCCCTGGCCGCAGATCGGCAGCCAGGGCAGCCCCTTCGTGCAGATCTTCAGCGGCCTGGGCATTTCCTCGGCCGCCACCATCCTCAACATCGTGGTGATCTCGGCGGCCGTGTCGGCCATCAACAGCGACATCTTCGGTGCCGGCCGCATGCTGTACGGCATGGCGCACCAGGGCCAGGCCCCCGCCGGCTTCGGCCGTGTCTCGCGCCATGGCGTGCCCTGGATGACGGTGGTGGTGATGGCCGTGGCGCTGCTGGCCGGCGTGGCGCTGAACTACCTGATCCCCGAGGACGTGTTCCTGCTGATCGCCTCCATCGCCACCTTCGCCACGGTCTGGGTCTGGCTGATGATCCTGCTGTCGCAGTTCGCGGCGCGGCGCCGCATGAGCCCGCAGCAGGTGGCCGCGCTGAAGTTCCCGGTCCCGCTGTGGCCCGCCGCGCCGCTGGCGGCCATCGGCTTCATGCTGCTGGTGCTGGGCGTGCTCGGCTACTTCCCCCATACCCGTGCAGCCCTGGTCGTGGGCGGCCTGTGGATCGTGCTGCTGGGCGCCGCCTACCTGCTGTGGGTGCGCCCCGCCGCCGCGCGTGCGCAGAGCGAGGCGATGCGGCCTGCGGCGAACGCGAACCACACTAGTGTGTACAGGCCTTAGTCGAACTCGACCTCGGTGGCCACCACCATCGCGCCATCGACCGAGAGCCGGCCCTTGACCTCGACCACGCGCCCCACGGCAATTTGGGCAGCGCTGCCATCCTCGAAGCGCGCATTGCGATAGTCCACGCGCACGCCGCGCAGCTCGAAGATGCCGGCCAGGCTGTCGACAGCGGTGATGCGACCCTCGATCTCGAAGCCATCGTCACTGTCCAGCCGCAGCTTGCGCTCGACCTCGGAGGCGCGAAGCACCCCGTCCTGGAACATGCCCTCGACCTCGACCAGGTCGCCCACGGCAAGGCCGGCGGGCAGGCGTGTGGCGCTGCCCGCGTCCACGCTCAGGCCGTCCACGACGAAGCGGGTCGGCGAGTCCATGCGGGTGATATGGCCGGTGACGTCGGCCTCCACGCCCGCCTGTTCGGGCAGCGTGGGACGCTGCACCGACAGTGCGGTGGCCACCCACAGGCCGGCGGCATCGGGCTGGCGCGCCAGGCGCAGGCTGACCACGTCGCCGGCAGCCAGCGCGGCGGCAACCTGCACGCCGCTCCAGTTGACGACGGCCTCGCCGATGCGCAGGGTGCGGCGCGACGCGTCAACGGCATCGACAGGCGCGCGCAGGCGCCAGGGCTCGTCGGCGTCATCCTCGATCTCGATGCGGCTGGCAAGAATGCGGCCCTGCGCATCGCGCAGGCCGTGGACTTCCAGCACACGGCCGACCTGCAGCGCCGCCGCGCGGCCGTCCTCGAACACCGTGGCCGCATCGACGATCACGGTCTGGCCCAGTACGGTCAGCCGGTCGCCCACGACCGCGCTCAACGGACCTTCCAGATCGCTGCGCACAAGAATCTGGCGGGCCATGGCGCGCGCCACACCATCGCTGCCGGTGGTCACGGGGTCGGCCGTGACATGGACCGCCATGCCCAGCTTGAGCGCATCGCTGGCCAGCAGGACGCCATCGCCATCGGTGATCCGGGCCTGGCGCTCGTCATACCGCACCCCATTGACCAGGATGGAGCCGAAGCCGTCAATGGTGCCCGACGCATAGCTGGCGCTGGGAGTGACCGGCGTGGGGGAGGGCTTGTCAGCCCCACCGCCGCAGGCGGCCAGCAGCACGGACAGCGAGAGCGCGCCAGCGCCCAGGACCCGGTGCAATGGCGGGGCAGAGCGGGAAAAGCGAAGAAAATGCATGGTGTTCGATGCCAGAAAGAAACAGATGAAAAGGCACCGCGGCGGGGCCATCGGTGCAACCGCCTGCAGTGTCGGCAAAGGCGCCTAAACCGCGCATGAATGGCGCGTTCATGCACTGTTTAAGAACGTGCACATAAGATGCGTGGCCGTGAAACTCCGCCTCGCACTTGCTGCCTTGCTGGCCTTGCCGCTGGCGCCCGCCTCTGCCACCACGCCAGCGGAGCATGAAAGCGTGCGCCGCGAGGTGCAGTCGAAGCGCCTGCGGCCCTTGGCGGAAATCCTCCAGGACGTGCAGCAGCGCCACAAAGGGCGCGTCATCGACATCGAACTCGAGCGCGGCGCCGACGGCCGGCGCTGGTACGAAATCAAGCTCGCCAATGGCCAGCGCACGGAGATCTATATCGATGCAGTCACGGGACAGGACATCCCCCGGCCGGGCGCGACCACCGCCGTGCTGATACCCATGTCCGCCGTGGCGGCAGCCGTCACCCGCTTGCATCCCGGCACCGTGCTGCAGATCGAGCTGGAGGAAACGCGCAGCCCCAGGCCCTACTACGAGATCCAGCTGCTCACGCGCGAAGGCCGTGAGCAGCTGCTGCGCGCCGACGCCCAGACGGGCCGCATCCTGGTGGAGCCTGTCCTGAGCCGGGAGCAGGCCGCCACGCTGCAACCGCTGCCGCGAATTCTTGAGGAACTGGAGCGCAAGTACCAGGCCCGCGCCACAGAGGCCGAGCTCAAGATCGACGTCCGGCAGCGCGCCTACTACGAGGTCGAGTTGCAGCTGAGCGCCGGCCGCAGCATCGAAGTGCATGTGGATGCGTACAGCGGCCAGCCCATCGAAGAGGACGGACTGCGCTGATGCGGGTGCTCATCGTCGAAGACGACGCCGATCTTGCTGCAGGCCTGCAGGCCATCCTGCAGGAGGCCGGCATGCTGGCCGAGTGCTGCGCGGACGGCCGCCTCGCCCAGGAACTGGGCAGCGTCGAACACTATGACGCCGCCTTGCTGGACCTGGGGCTGCCAGGACAGGACGGCGTCTCGGTGCTGCGCCATTGGCGCGAGCAGGGCCGCTCCTTTCCCGTGCTGGTGCTCACGGCCCGCAACCGCTGGAGCGACAAGCTCACGGCCTTCCAGGCCGGCGCAGACGACTACCTGACCAAGCCCTTTCTGCACGAGGAGGTCGTCACGCGGCTGCGCGTGCTGCACCGGCGCGCAGCAGGCGGCAGCCGGCCCCTGGTGCAGATAGGCCCGCTGGCCTACGACACCATGGCAGACCGCTTCACGCTCGAAGGACGGCCGCTTGCGCTGACCGCGCAGGAGCAACGCATCCTGAGCTTTCTGACCAACCGGCATGGACAGCTCGTCAGCCGCGCCGACATCAGCGAGCACGTCTACGCACGCGACCTGGACCCGGACTCCAACACCGTGGACGTGCTGGTCGGCCGCATCCGCAGCAAACTGTCCCCGCATGGCCTGATCCATACCGAGCGCGGACGGGGCTTTCGCCTGCAGCAGGCCAGCGGCGACCATGCGTCCTAGGCACTGGGGCCTGTCGGAGCGCCTGCTGGCACTGAGCCTGGTGGCCACGCTGGCCTGCGGCACGGCCGCCAGCTGGCTGCTGCGCGAGCAGTTGCACGACGCGGTGCTGCGCAGCTTCAAGGCCGGCCTGCAGGACCGTGCCGAACGGCTGCAGGCCGAGCTGCAGTCCCCTGGGCCCCTGACCGGACAGGGCACGCGGCTCAATCGCGGCGAGTTCGGCCGCATTTTCTCGGGCTGGTACTGGACACTGGAGCAGGACGGGCGGATGCAGCAGTCGCGCTCGGTCTGGGACGACAGCCTGGAGCTGGACGACGCCCGTCCCTGGCCCCGGCACAAGGGCAGCGAGACGCTGCTGTCGCTGCGCGGGCCGCAGGGGCGCGAACTGCTGGGCCTGCGCCGCAGCTTCGATGTCGCGGGCAGGCGCGTGCAGTTGCATGTCTTCGGCCCGCTGGACGGTACGCGCCAGGAATGGCGCCGCATCGACCGCATCCTGCTGGTCACCGAGCTGGGCCTGGTCGCCGCGCTGCTGCTGTGCACGGTGGCGCTGGTGCGCCTGGGATTGCAGCCGCTGCGCAGCCTGCAGCAGGCGCTGCAGGACATGGAAGACGGCACACGCACGCAGCTGGGGCGGCACTTCGGCCCCGACCTGGACCCGATTGCCGAGGCCGTGGACCAGGTGCTGCAGCGCAATGCCCAGGTCGTGGAGCGCGCGCGCCACCAGGCGGCCGACCTGAGCCATGCGCTCAAGAAGCCGCTGGCCGTGCTCGGCATCCAGGCACGCGGCCATCAGGTCGATGGCCCGTGGCTGCGTGACCAGGTACAGGCCATGTCCCACACCATCGACCGCCATCTGGCGCGCTTCGCCAGCGGCGCCGGCAGCGCCGGCAGCGTGGCGCTGGATGAGGTGCTGGCCCGGCTGCTGGATGCCATGCGCCAGATCCACGCCCAGCGGCGCCTGTCCTGGTCCATCCAGACCTCCACGCCGCTGCCCGGCCATGGGCTGCGCTGGCGCGGCGCGGCCTCGGACCTGGAGGAGATGGCGGGAAACCTGCTGGACAACGCCGGCAAGTGGGCACGCAGCCGCGTCACGCTGACCGTATGCCAGGATGGCACGACGACGCTGCTGCAGATCGATGACGACGGCCCAGGCCTGGCGCCGGAGCATCTTGCGCAGGCCATGGAACGCGGTGTCCGCTTCGACGAACAGGCCCAGGGCCACGGCCTGGGCCTGGCCATCGTGCGCGACATCGCCGAGACCTATGGTGGATCGCTGGAGATGGGGCCGAGCCCGCTGGGCGGGTTGCGCTGCACGCTGCGCCTGGGCTGAGCACAGCGCCGGGCGGCGCTCAGCGCGAGGCGTCGGGCAGTTCGATCTTGACTTCGAGCACTTCCAGGTTTTCCTGGCGCTCCAGGTGCACCTTGATGTCGTTGACGTCGATGTCCACGTACTTGGAGATCACCGCCATCAGCTCCTTTTGCAGCGCAGGCAGGTAGTCGGGACCGCCGCCGTTGCCGCCCACGCGTTCGCGCGCGAGGATGATCTGCAGGCGCTCCTTGGCCACCGAGGCCGTCTTCTTCTTTTCTCCGAGCAGGAAAGAGAGCATGGACATGGCCGCTTACCTCCCCCCGAACATGCGTTTGAAGAAGCCGGGCTTTTGCGCTTCGGTGAAGCGCATGGGCTTTTCCTCGCCCAGGAAGCGCGCGACCACGTCCTGGTAGGCCTCGGCCACGTCCGAGCCCTGCATGTGCACGGCGGGAATGCCCTGGTTGGAGGCCTGCAGCACGGTTTCGGATTCGGGCACGACGCCGATCAGCTCGATGCGCAGGATGTCCTGGATGTCCTCCAGCGACAGCATCTGGCCGTCCTGCACGCGGTTGGGGTTGTAGCGCGTGATCAGCAGGTGTTCCTTGACGCTCTCGCCCGCAATGGCGCGCGCGGTCTTGGAGCTGAGCATGCCCAGGATGCGGTCGGAGTCGCGCACGGAGGAGACTTCCGGGTTGGTCACGACCAGGGCCTCGTCGGCGAAGTGCATGGCGATCAGCGCGCCGCTTTCGATGCCGGCCGGCGAGTCGCAGATGATGTACTCGAAGTCCATGCCCGACAGGTCGTCCAGGATCTTCTTGACGCCGTCCTGCGTCAGCGCATCCTTGTCACGCGTCTGGGAGGCGGCCAGCACGAAGAGGTTGTCGCACTGCTTGTCCTTGATCAGGGCCTGGTTGAGGTTGGCCTCGCCCTGGATGACGTTGATCAGGTCGTAGACCACGCGGCGCTCGCAGCCCATGATGAGGTCCAGGTTGCGCAGGCCCACGTCGAAATCGATGACGGCGGTCTTGTGCCCGCGCAATGCGAGGCCCGATGCGAAGCTGGCACTGGTGGTGGTCTTGCCCACGCCACCCTTGCCGGAGGTCACGACGACTATTTTGGCCATGTTTGCACGGTTCCTTAAAGACTGGAGAGCAAAGAAGAGGGGTCCGGTGTCATACCGGCTCGATGAGGATTTTCTCGCCGTCGAGACGCACCTTGGCGGGCCTGGCAGCCACGTCCGCTGGGAGATCGGTCTCGATTGTGCGATAGATGCCGGCAATCGACAGCAGCTGTGCTTCCATGCAGGTGCTGAAGATGCGCGCCTCGGTGTTGCCGCGTGCCCCGGCGATGGCCCTGCCGCGCAGCGGCGCGTAGACATGGACGTTGCCGTCGGCGATGACTTCGGCACCATAGCTGACCATGGCCAGCACCACGATGTCGGTGCCGCGCGCATAGACGCGCTGGCCCGAGCGCAGCGGCTTGTCCACGATGAGGGCGTCGGCCTGGGGAGCAGGCACCTCGCGCACCACCTCGATCTCGCGCACGACCTCCTGGATCTCGATCTCGGGCACCGTGGGCCGCACGGGTGCGGCCTCGGGCGCGGGCGCCAGGCCTGCGGCACGCGCCGCCTCCATCTGGGCGGGGCTGCCGCCGCGCACGGCCACGGGCACGGTGCGGTGAAAGCGCAGCGCCTCCACGAGCACGGCGAAGTCGATGGCCTCCTCGGCATCACGCACATGGGCCAGGTCGATCAGTACGGGGTCGTTGTCGAAGAAATCCGGGTCGTCGGCCAGGCGCTGGGCCAGGTCGGCCACGAGCGCACGTACGTCGGTATCCCGCAGGGCCACGGCCACCACGGGCAGCTGCGCGCTCTTGAGGTCGAAGCTGGGGCGGGCAGTACTCGTCGTTTCAACGGCCATGGGACTGGGAGTGCGGTGGATGGGAGAGTTGCCTCTCGACGCGCAAAGTGTACTGTGTGCGCAGTACATGGGCGCCCACTCCCGCCGGGAGGCCGGCACCGGGGAGTGTCCATTTGTGTTGTGTCACACACGGCCCATGCCCCCGTGGCGGGGGCCGGGCGGGCCCGGTCACTGAAACCGGGGCTTACGCTTCTCCACGAAAGCCATCACGGCCTCGCGGTGGTCGGCGGTCTTGTGGGCCAGGGCCTGGTAGCCGGCGGACAGCTCCAGCAGCGACTCCAGCGTGCTGTGCTCGCCCTCGCGCAGCAGGCGCTTGGTCATGCGCATCACGGCGCCGGGGTTGGCGGCGATCTTGTCGGCCAGCTCGCGCGCCGTGGGCAGCAGCTGGTCGGCGGGCACGACGCGGCTGACCAGGCCGCAGGCCAGGGCCTGCTGCGCGTCAATGGCCTCGCCCGTGAATGCCATCTCGGCCGCCTTGGCGCGGCCCACGGCGCGCGGCAGCAGCCAGGCGCCCCCGTCGCCCGGCACGATGCCCACGCGCACGAAGCTCTCGGCAAAGGTGGCCGTCTCGCTGGCGATGCGGATGTCGCACATGCAGGTCAGGTCCAGCCCCGCGCCGATGGCCGGGCCGTTGACGGCGCAGATCACGGGCACGTCCAGCTGGTTGAGGGCACGCGGAATGCGCTGTATGCCCTGGCGGTACTCCTCGCGGATGGCGTCGGGCGTGAGCGCGTCGTCGAAGAAGCGCTGCATGTCCTTGACGTTGCCACCCGAGCTGAAGATGGGGCCGGCGCCCGTGAGGATGACGGCCTTGACCGAGGCGTCGCGCCGGATCTCGTCGCAGACCTGCACGAATTCCTCCACGGCCGTGTTGCCCGTGAGCGCATTGCGCGTCTCGGGCTGGTTCATGGTGAGGGTCCAGATGGCGCCGTCGCGGGCGATGTTCAGAAAGGACATGGAGAAGACTCCTTGAGCAAGGGTTTATGCGGTGATGTCGGTGGTCGAACGGATCAGGTCCAGCGTGCTGCCCGCGTGGCCATGGACCAGCGCGGCGCCTGCCACACCGTGCCAGTACGACTCGGAGCCGGCCGTCTGGCGCCAGGCATGCAGGCGGCGCGTGAACAGTTGCAGGTCGTATTCCTCGGTAAAGCCCATGGCGCCGTGGATGGCGTGGGCCGCCTCGGCCACGGCCAGCGCGGCCTGGCTGCAGCGCGCCTTGGCCACGGCCACGCGCAGCCGATCGGGGAAGATGCCCTGCCCCGCGCAACCCAGCCGGGCCGCCATGCGCGCGGCGAAGACATGCTCGCTCATCACCGCCAGCTGGTGCTGTATGGCCTGGAACTTGCCGATGGGGCGGCCGAACTGCTGGCGCTCGTTCGCGTACTGCAGCGTGCGCTGGAACACCTCCATGAGCGCGCCCGCCAGCTGCGCCGCCACCAGGCCGGCCTGCAGCGTGCGCAGGTCCAGCCCACCCGGCAGGGCGATAGCGGGAGCAGGTGCTGCGCGGACCTGATCGGCGCTCCAGCGCAGGTTCACGTCCAGGCAGAAGGCCGCCGGCTCGGACTGCGCCTGCGCCACGGGCAGCAGGCTCCAGCCCTGCGCATGCTGCACCAGCGCGCTGTCCGCCACCGCGCCCAGGCCCACGGGTTCGCAGTGCAGGCTGCCATCCGGCTGGAGCAGGCCTTGCGCCAACGCGATGGCGCCTGGTGGACGCTCCGCCCCCGCGCCAGCCAGCAGCGCGCGCGCCAGCATGGTTTCACCCAGCGGCACGGGCAGCGCATGGGCGCCGGCCTGCGACCACACATCGAACAGCTGCGCCAGCGCCAGCCCCGCGCCGCCCGCGTGCTCGGGCACCAGGGCATCGGCAAAGCCGGCCTGCTCCAGCGATTGCCACAGCGCCCGGGGCGAGCCCCCGGCCTCGATGGCGCGCACCCGCGCGGGCGTGCACTCGCCCTGCAGCAACTGGCGTGCGGCGTCGGCAAACAAATCGTCTTCCATGTCTCTCTCCATTCATGACACATGACGCCAGGCCTTGGGCGTTCCGTTTGAAACTGGCGCGCCCCAACTCAGGGGGAACCTTATTCAACGCAGGCCGAGGCCACGCGCGATCATTCCGCGCAGGATGTCGCGCGTGCCGCCGCGCAGCGAATACGAAGGCGCAACCTCCGTCACGTAGTTGAGGGTGCGCAGCAGCTCCAGCGGAACCTCGGACGCCTCGCGTGCGAACAGGTCGTCGGCGATGGCGGCGGGAATGGACTGCTCCAGCGTCGTGCCCAGCTCCTTGACCAGGGCCGCCTCGACGATGGGGCTTTCGCCGCGCACCAGCTTGTCCTGCACGGCCACCGACATGGCGCGCAGCGGGGCCAGCTCGGTGAACACGCGGCCGGCCAGGCGCAGCGCGCCTTCGCTGCGCTCGCCCGTTGCACGCAGCCAGGCCAGCCATTCGTCGAACAGCACGATGCTGGAGAACAGCCGCTCGGGCCCGCTGCGTTCGAAGGCCAGCTCGGCCGTGACCTGCTCCCAGCCCTGGCCTTCCTGGCCGATCAGGGCGTCGGGCGGCAGCTGCACGTTGTCGAAGAAGACTTCGCAGAAATGGCTGTCGCCCGAGAGGTCGGTGATGGGCCGCACGGTCACGCCCGGCAGCGACAAGTCCACGATGACCTGGGACAGCCCCTTGTGCCGGTCACCCGCCTCGCCCGAGGTGCGCACCAGGGCGATCATGTAGTGGCAGTGGTGGGCGTTGGTGGTCCAAATCTTCTGGCCGTTGAGCACGAAGCCCTTGTCGTTCGGTGCGGCGCGCGTCTTCACGCTGGCCAGGTCCGAGCCCGCGCCGGGCTCGCTCATGCCGATGCAAAAGAAGGCCTCGCCCCGGCAGATGCGCGGCAGGTAGAACCGCTTTTGCGCCTCGGTGCCGTACTTGAGGATCAGCGGGCCGCTCTGGCGGTCGGCAATCCAGTGCGAGCCCACGGGAGCGCCGCAGGCCAAGTATTCCTCCACCAGCACGTAGCGCGTGAAGGCGCTGCGCCCGCCGCCGCCGTACTCGCGCGGCAGGGTGACGCCTATCCAGCCCTTTTCGCCCAGTTGCCGGCTCAGTTCGGCGCTGTAGCCGCCCCAGGAGCGCGCACGCACATGGGGCGGCAGGCCGCTTATGGCCTGGGCGAGGAAGGCGCGCACCTCGGCGCGCAGGGCTTCGTCCTCGGCGGGGATGCGGGTCAGGGCAAGGGAATCAAGCACGCTCATTGCAGGGCTCCATGGTTGGACCCCACTCTAGGCAGCCGGTCTGTCGCAGTCCAATATTAAAAACCGCGCCACTGATACCGTTTGAATATCAGGCAGCCTGTGCCTTGGCATGCTGCGCCGCAAAGCCCACATACCAGTCCAGGCAGCCCGGGTTGGCCATGGCCTCCTTGTTGACCACCTTGTCCAGCGGCTGGCCCAGCATCAGCTTCTTGATGGGCAGCTCCTGCTTCTTGCCGCTGAGCGTGCGCGGGATTTCGGCCACCTGCACGATCTCGTCGGGCACGAAGCGCGGCGACAGGGCCTGGCGGATGGCGCCCTGCAGGCGGGCGCGCAGGGCGTCGTCCAGATCCACGCCCGGGCGCAGCACCACGAACAGCGGCATGTAGCTTTCGCGGCCCAGGTATTCGAGGTCCACGACCATGGAGTCCAGCACTTCGGGCAAGGCCTCGACGGCGCTGTAGATCTCGCTGGTGCCCATGCGCAGGCCGTGGCGGTTGATGGTGGCGTCGCTGCGGCCGTAGATGATGCAGCCGCCCTCCGGGAGGATGCGTATCCAGTCGCCGTGGCGCCAGACCGGGCCCATGGCGGCAGGGCCGTCGCCGCCACCGGGCGCGCGGCCATGGCCGGCCGGGTACATGTCGAAGTAGCTGGACAGGTAGCGCTTGCCGTCCGCATCGCCCCACAGGTACAGAGGCATGGACGGGATGGGCTGGGTGCAGACCAGCTCGCCCACCTCGTCGATGACGGGCTGGCCCTGCTCGTTCCACGCCTCGACGGCCGCGCCCAGCTGGCGGCACTGCATGATGCCCGGCTGCTGGGGCAGCTCGCGGTGGCCGCCGATGAAGGCGCCCGCGAAGTCGGTGCCGCCGGAAATATTGTTCCACCAGATATCAGGCCGCCCCATGCCTGCGAACTGCGCCGTGCCCCAGCTTTGCACCTCGGGCGACAGCGGCGAGCCCGTGGTGCCCAGGCTGCGGATGCGCGACAGGTCGCCGCACTGGGCCAGGTCCACGCCGGCCTTCATGCAGTTGGCGTAGAAGGCCGCGCCCGAGCCGAAGCTGGTCACGCCGGTCTCGGCCGCGAAGCGCCACAGCACGCCCCAGTCGGGCCTGTCCTTGCTGCCGCCGGGGCTGCCGTCGAAGATCACGCAGGTGGTGCCGCCCAGCAGGCCCGAGACCTGGGCATTCCACATCACCCAGCCCGTGGAGCTGTACCAGTGGTAGCGCTCGCCCCAGCTGTTGGGGTGGTAGCTGCAGCCCACGTCGTTGTGCAGGGCCTTGAGCTGCAGGGCCACCAGCACCATGCCGCCATGGCCGTGGACGATGGGCTTGGGCAGGCCGGTGGTGCCGCTGGAGTAGACGATCCACAGCGGGTGGTCGAAGGGCAGCCATTCGGGCTCGAAGGCCGCCGTGGCCGCGTCGTCGCGGGCCGTGACCTGGCCGTAGTCGGCGGCATCGGCCAGGCTGGCCTGCAGGTCCAGGTTGGGCACAAGGACCACATGCTCCACGCTGGGCAGGCCTGCGCGCAGCTCCGCCAGCACGGCCATGCGGTCGATATCGCGCCCGGCGTAGTGCACGCCATCGACGGCGATCAGCGCCTTGGGCGCGATCTGGCGAAAGCGGTCCAGCACCGCGTTGGTGCCCATGTCGGGCGCGCAGATGCTCCAGACGGCGCCCAGGCTGGCCGTGGCCAGCAGGGCGACCATGGCCTCGGGGATGTTGGGCAGGTAGGCGGCCACGCGGTCGCCGCGGCCCACGCCCTGGGCCTTCAGGTGCAGGGCCAGGGCGGCGACCTGGCGGCGCAGCTCGGGCCAGGACAGTTCGCGGTGGCGGCCCGTCTCGTTGCGGCTGACCACGGCGGGCATGCCGGCCGCATGGGCGGCATCCACATGGCGCAGCGCCTGGCGCGTGTAGTTGATCTGGGCACCCGGAAACCACTGGGCGCCGGGCATGGTGTTGCGCTCCAGCACGGCCGTGTGCGGCGTGGGCGACTGCAGCGCGTTGTAGTCCCAGATGCTTTGCCAGAAGGCGTCCAGGTCGGTCACCGACCAGCGCCACAGCGCGTCGTAGCTGTCGAACTGCAGGCCGTGGCGCTCGCGCAGCCAGTCCTGGTACAGGCGGATCTGGGGGATGAAGGCAGGGGTATGGCTCATGACCGGCCACGGTACGCGCGCGCTGCCCGCGAGCCCAGACGGGAAAGCCACTAGCCTGGCACCTGGGCGACAAAGTCTGCGGGCCGGATCGCGTATCTCCGCACAAACACTGGGAAAAAATTTCCGCTTCACCCCACCTGCCAGAAAACAAATGCCTCTAATATCGCGCCAATTTTTTACAAGGAGCGATGCCACATGGGCCTTTTCCAATGGACGGAAAAATCCGCCAACCAGCTGCAACGGGGAGGCGTGATCGGCCCCGATGAGCGCCTGCCCTGGCCACAGACCGGGCTGATGGGCATACAGCACGTGATCGCCATGTTCGGCTCCACCGTGCTGGCGCCCATCCTCATGGGGTTCGACCCCAACGTGGCCGTGCTCATGAGCGGCATCGGCACGCTGATCTTCTTCCTGATCACGGGCGGCAAGGTGCCCAGCTACCTGGGTTCGTCCTTTGCCTTCATCGGCGTGGTGATCGCAGCCACGGCCTATGGCGGCAAGGGTGCCAACGGCAACATCGGCGTGGCGCTGGGCGGCATCATTGCCTGCGGCGCGGTCTATGCGCTGATCGGCCTGGTGGTGCAGATGGTGGGCACGCGCTGGATCGAGCGCTTCATGCCGCCCGTGGTCACGGGCGCCGTGGTGGCCGTGATCGGGCTGAACCTGGCGGCCATCCCCGTCAAGAACATGGCGGCCAACAACTTCGAGTCGTGGATGCAGGCCCTGACCTTCGTCTGCGTGGGCCTGGTGGCCGTGTTCACGCGCGGCATGGTGCAGCGCCTGCTGATCCTGGTGGGCCTGATCGCCGCCAGCCTGCTGTACGGCCTGTTCACCAATGTGCTGGGCATGGGCAAGCCCGTGGACCTGTCGGGCGTGATCAACGCCGCCTGGTTCGGCCTGCCCCAGTTCCACGCGCCCGTGTTCAGCGGCCCAGCCATGGTGCTCATCGTGCCCGTGGTCATCATCCTGGTGGCCGAGAACCTGGGCCACATCAAGGCCGTGACCGCCATGACCGGCAAGAACCTGGACCAGTACATGGGCCGGGCCTTCATCGGCGACGGCGTGGCCACCATGGTCAGCGGCGCCGCCGGCGGCACCGGCGTGACCACCTATGCCGAGAACATCGGCGTGATGGCCGCCACGCGCATCTACTCGACGGCCGTGTTCTTCGTGGCCGCCGTCCTGGCCGTGCTGCTGGGCTTCTCGCCCAAGTTCGGCGCGCTGATCCAGGCGATCCCGCTGCCCGTGATGGGCGGCGTGTCCATCGTGGTGTTCGGCCTGATCGCCGTGGCCGGCGCCAAGATCTGGGTGGACAACCGCGTGGACTTCTCGCAGAACAAGAACCTGATCGTGGCAGCCATCACCCTGATCCTGGGCACGGGCGACTTCACGCTCAAGTTCGGCGACTTCGCGCTGGGCGGCATCGGGACCGCGACTTTCGGCGCCATCATCCTGTACGCGCTGCTGGATCATGCACGCGACGATCAGCCACTGATTCACTGAATGTGAGCACACGCAAACATTCTTTGAGCCTTTGACTGCGCGGCAGGGCCTTTACGGGGAAACCCGAGGGCCCCTGCCAGCGCTGCTACCATCGGTTTCCGGAGATATACCGCCCTTGCGTTCTTGCATGGGGCGGTTTTTTTTAGGCTTGCAAGCCAGCGCTGCGGCACCCTGCCGGCTGGCGCGAGCCGTCAGCCGGAGCCATAGATGTCCCTCGCAGACCGCGTACGTTTCCCAGAATTCCTTTCGCGCACCATGACGGCCGAGCAGGCCGCCGCCCTGATCCCCCACGGCGTCAACGTCGGCATGAGCGGATTCACGGGCGCGGGCTACCCCAAGGCCCTGCCCCAGGCCATCGCCCAGCACGCCAAGAGCGAACACGCGGCCGGCCGGCCCTACAAGATCAATGTCTGGACCGGCGCCTCCACGGCCGCCGAGATGGACGGCGCCCTGGCCGAGGCCGGCGCACTGGGCCAGCGCCTGCCCTTCAACACCGACCCGACCTGCCGCGCCAGGATCAATGCCGGCGAGATCGACTTCATCGACATGCACCTGTCCCACGTGGCCCAGCATGCGTGGTTCGGCTTCCTGGGCCCCATGAGCGTGGCCGTGGTCGAGGTGCTGGGCGTGACCGAGGACGGACGCCTCATCCCCTCCACCGCCGTGGGCAACAACAAGACCTGGCTGGAGATCGCCGACAAGGTGATCCTGGAGGTCAACACCAAGCCGCCGGCCAAGATGGAAGGCATGCACGACATCTACTACGGCACGGCCATCCCGCCGCGCCGCGTGCCCATTGCCCTGACCCATGCCGATGACCGCATCGGCGAGCCCTACCTGCGCGTGGACCCGGCCAAGGTGGTCGCCGTGGTCGAAACCCACAAGGGCGACCGCGACAACGTCTTCGCCCAGCCCGACGCCAACTCCAACCTGATCGCCGCGTCCATCATCGACTTCCTCGCGCACGAGATGAAGATGGGCCGCCTGCCCAAGGAGATGCTGCCCATCCAGTCGGGCGTGGGCAACGTGGCCAACGCCGTGCTGGCCGGCCTGCTGACGGGGCCGTTCGAGAACCTGCTGGGCTTCACCGAGGTCCTGCAGGACGGCATGCTGGACCTGCTGCGCGCGGGCAAGATGAGCCGCGCCTCGGCCACCTCGATCTCGCTGTCCGGCAGCGCCTACAGGGACTTCGAGGAGAACATCGACTTCTACCGCGACCGCATCATCCTGCGCCCCCAGGAGATCAGCAACCACCCCGAGCTGGTGCGCCGGCTGGGCGTGATCGCCATGAACTCCATGATCGAGGCCGACATCTACGGCAACATCAACTCCACCCACGTCATGGGCACGGGGATGATGAACGGCATCGGCGGCTCGGGCGACTTCGCGCGCAACGGCTACCTGTCCTTCTTCGTCACGCCCTCGGTGGCCAAGGGCGGCAAGATCAGCTGCATCGTGCCCATGTGCTCGCACGTGGACCATACCGAGCACGACACGCAGATCATCGTCACCGAGCAGGGCCTGGCCGACCTGCGCGGCCTGTCGCCGCGCAAGCGCGCCCAGGTCATCATCGACCGCTGCGCCCATCCCGACTTCCGTCCCCAGCTGCAAGACTACTTCGACCGCGCCCAGCACCAGGGCGCGCTGCACACGCCGCACATCCTGGGCGAAGCGCTGAGCTGGCACCAGCGCTTTGTCGAAACGGGCGACATGCGCGCCTGAGGCGCGCAAGCGCGCCAGCGCGCAGTCTCCTGGGCTACAGGCAGCCATCGGCATGGCTGCCTGGACTGGCGTAGCATGCAAGGACGGCCCACGGGGCCGTATTTTTCGTTGCACCCACAGGACTTCTCCCATGCCGATCTGGAAGCGCAGCTTCACCCTTGAAGACATCACCTCGCTGAGCGCCGACACGGCCGTCTCGCACCTGGGCATCGAGTTCACCGAGATCGGTGACGACTTCCTGCGCGGCCGCGTGCACGTGGACCAGCGCACCTGCCAGCCCTACGGCATCCTGCACGGCGGCGTGAACGTGGTGCTGGCCGAAACCCTGGGCTCGGTGGCCGCGGCCTGCTCCATCCCCGAAGGCTGGCGCAGCGTGGGCCTGAACGTCTCGGCCAACCATGTACGCGCCGCGCGCCAGGGCTGGGTCACGGGCACGGCCCGCCCCGTGCACCTGGGCCAGACCACCCATGTCTGGGCCATCGAACTGCACGACGAAACCGGCCGCCTGACCTGCACCTGCAGCCTGACCATGGCGCTGCTGCCGCCCACGCATGCGCAGAACGTCAAGCTCGCGGCGCAGCCGCCGGTGGCGGCCCAGCCCTGACCGCTTGATGGACCGAGAACCGTCGCGTTCTCGGTCACGTTGCTGTTGTCCGTTGTATTTCTTCTTCAGTTATTGATAATTGCCTAATCAATACAACAGACTCCGGCATGCCCGCTCCTGGCTCCGCGCTCGAACAAGCCGTTCTGGCACTGGCCGAACAACGGCCGCTGCTGCGCGCACGCGACCTTGCCGCGCTTGGCCTGCCGACCATGGCGCTGAGCCGGCTGGTCGCGGCAGGCCGCCTTGAACGTGTTGCACGCGGCCTGTACAGCCTGCCGGGCCGGCCGCTCAGCGAGCACCGCTCGCTGGCGGAAGTGGCCCTGCGCGTGCCGCAGGGCGTGGTCTGCCTGCTGTCCGCGCTGCGGGTCCACGGCATAGGAACGCAGGCACCCTTCGAGGTGTGGATGGCCATTCCCCATCACTCGCCCACGCCTCGCATAGACCAGCCTGCGTTGCGCGCCATCCGCATGTCCGGTGCGGCACTGTCCGAAGGCGTGGAAACCCTGCAGATCGATGGCGTCGGTGTCGCCGTCTTCAACGCATCGAAGACCGTGGCCGATTGCTTCAAGTACCGCAACAAGATCGGCCTGGATGTGGCGTTGGAAGCACTGCGCGACGGATGGGCACAACGCAAGCTGACGGCCGACGCGCTCTGGCACTACGCCGCCATCGACCGCGTCAGCAATGTGATGCGCCCCTATCTCGAAAGCATCGCCGCATCATGAGCCGCGATATCGCAGCCTCGATCCGTGCACGTTTGAAGCAATGCGCGGACGCCCGCCGGCAGGACTTCAACCTCACGCTCACCCACTATGGCCTGGAGCGCCTGCTGTACCGCCTGTCCATCTCGCCCCATGCAGACAGCTATCTGCTCAAGGGTGCACTGCTGTTTGCCATCTGGTACGAGCAGCCGCACAGGCCGACCCGCGACGCCGATCTGCTGGGCTTTGGCCTGGACGACGTTGACTCGGCGGTGAGCGCTTTCCGCCAGATCTGCCGGATTGCCGTGGACGACGGCATTGCCTTCGATGCCGCGTCGGTGCGTGGAACCGCCATCCGCAAGGAAGCCGGCTATGGCGGAGTACGGATTGACCTGCGCGCCACGCTGGACGGTGCACGCATCACGCTGCAGGTGGACATAGGCTTCGGCGATGCCGTGACACCATCGCCACAAACCATCCGCTACCCCGTGCTGCTCGACGGCCTGCCCGCACCGCAACTGCGCAGCTACCCCAAGTACACCGTGGTGGCCGAAAAACTCCACGCGATATGCCTGCTGGGCATGGCCAATACCCGGATGAAGGACTACTTCGATCTCTGGGTGTTGATGACCGAAGGCACGCTGGACCCTGCCGAACTGCGGCGTGCCACGGCAGCGACCTTCAAACGCCGCCAACTCGCGCTGCCCGCAGGCCTGCCTGCCGGATTGAGCGATGGCTTCAGCAGCGATGCGGCCAAGCAGGCGCAGTGGGCCGCCTTCCTGAAGAAGAACCGGCTTGCAACGCTGGAGCTGGCCCCTGTCGTGGCAAGGCTGCGAGAGGAATTCCAGCAATGCGGCATCTTCTGATGCCGCGTGGAAGTCCTCCGCCCACCACCATCTCAAACCCCCAGCAACTCCGACAGGCGCTCCGGCTGCGCCAGCAGCTCCCGCGAGTCGGCCTGCAGCGCCAGCCGGCCCTTGGCCATGACCACGGCGCGGTCGGTGTGGGCCAGGACCTTTTTGTAGTCGCGGTCCACGATCAGGGTGGAGATGCCGGTGCTGCGGATGGCGGCGATCACGCGCCAGATTTCGGCGACGACCAGGGGGGCCAGGCCTTCGGTGGCTTCGTCGAGGATGAGCAGGCGCGGGTGCGTCATCAGCGCGCGGCCTATGGACAGCATCTGCTGCTCGCCGCCAGAGAGCTGGTCGCCGCCGTTGGCCAGGCGCTCCGCGAGCCGGGGGAAGGTGTCGAGCACGCGCTCCAGCGTCCAGTGGCGCTCGCCCTGCAGGCCGGGGCGGGCGCTCATGACCAGGTTCTCGCGCACGCTGAGGTTGGGGAAGATGCCGCGCCCCTCTGGCACATAGCCAATGCCCAGCCGCGCCATGCGCTCGGGCGGCGCGCCCGTGCAGTCGTGGCCATCGGCGCGCAGGCGGCCGGAGCGTGCCGGAACATAGCCCATGAGCGTGCGGATCAGCGTGGTCTTGCCCATGCCGTTGCGTCCCAGCAGGCCCACGGCCTGGCCCGCGCCCAGCGCCAGGCTCACGCCCTGCAGGATGTGGCTGTCGCCGTAGTAGGTATGCAGCTCGTCGATGGCGAACATGGGCTCACTCATGGTCTTCTCCCAAGTAGGCTGTACGCACGACCGGATCGACACGGATCTGCGCGGGCGTGCCCGTGGCCACCACGCTGCCGTTGACCATCACGGTGATGCGGTCGGCGATGCGGAACACGGCGTCCATGTCGTGCTCGACCAGCAGTACCGCATGGCCGCGCTTGAGCTCCTGCAGCAGGGCAAGCATGCGCTCGGTTTCCTCGGCGCCCATGCCGGCCAGCGGCTCGTCCAGCAGCAGCACGCGCGGGCCGGTGGCCAGGCACATGGCCACTTCCAGCTGGCGCTTGGCGCCATGGCTCAGCGTGCCGGCCACGGCCAGCGCCTGCCCGGCCAGGCCCGCACGCTCCAGGGCCGCATGGGCCTGGCGCAGGCTGGCCGCGCAGCGCTGTGCGGACAGGCCCAGCTGCCAGGGCCTGAGCGCCATCTGCGCCTGGGCCGCGAGCCGGCAGTTCTCCAGCGCCGAGAACTCGGGAAAGATGGTGGTGCGCTGGTAGCTGCGGCCCACGCCGGCACGCGCGCGCCGGGGCTGGGGCATGCGCGTGACGTCCTGGCCCGCGAGCGCGATGCGCCCCGCGCTGGCCGCCAGCTCGCCCGAGAGCATGTTGACCAGGGTGGACTTGCCCGCGCCGTTGGTGCCGATCACGGCATGGACCTCGCCCTCGTGCAGGTCCAGGTCCACGCCGCCCACGGCCGTGAGCCCGCCGAAGCGGCGTGTGAGGCCGCGCACCGAAAGCAGTGCCGCATCAGCCATGGTCGGCCTCCTTGTGGCGGGCCTCGTTGTGCACTCCAGCGCGTTGCCGAGCAAGGCCCGCCAGCCCGATCAGCCCCATCAGTCCTTTCGGCAGCAGGGCCACGAGCACGATGATGGCCAGGCCCAGGCTCAGCTGCCAGTGATCGGCCATGGGGCCGACGATGGCATGCGTGGACAGCACCTCCTTGAGCGCGATGAAGGCCACCGTGCCCAGCACGGCGCCGCGCAGCGAGCCCAGGCCGCCGAGGATGACCATCAGCAGCACCTCGCCCGAGTGGTGCCAGGACAGCAGCTCGGGGTTGACCACGGCATCGCGCACTGCCAGCAGAAAGCCCGCCACGCCAGCCAGCATGCCAGCCAGCACGAAGGCCGCGAGCTTGTACCCGTAGGTTGTGAAGCCGGCCGCACGCATGCGCTGTTCGTTGACGCGTATGCCCGCCAGCGCCGCGCCGAAGCGCGACTGGCGCAGCCCGGCCAGGAAGGCATAGACCAGCACCAGGGCCACCAGCACCACGTAGTACTGCACGCGCGGGATTTCCATGTCGATGGCGCCCAGCGCGGGCCGGGCCATCAGGTAGATGCCGTCGCTGCCGCCGCCGATGCCCGTGTCGTGGACCACGAAGTAGGCCATCTGTGCGAAGGCCAGCGTCACCATGATGAAGTAGATGCCGCGCGTGCGCAGGCTCAGCAGGCCCACCAGCAGCGCATAGCCGCCCGAGGCCAGCAGCGCCCAGCCCAGCATGGCCGGCAGGCTGCCGCCCTCGTTGCCTGCGGACAGCACGGCGGCATAGGCGCCCAGGCCCATGAAGGCCGCATGCCCCAGGCTCACCAGGCCCGTGCCGCCCACCAGCAGCTGCAGACTGAGCGCGAAGATGGCCAGGATCATGGTCTTGACCACCAGGCCCGACAGATAGTCCGACCACCAGGGGCCGGCCAGCGCCAGCAGCGCCACGCAGGCCAGCGGCACGGCGCAGGCCTGCCATCGGCAGGCGCGCTTCGGCATCTGAACAGGCTGCACGGCGGCTGCCAGCAGGGCCGGAGAAGGATTGGATACGGCCATTGTTCAGCTCCTTTGCCCCATCAGGCCCTGGGGCCGCCACACCAGCACCACCGCCATCAGCAGGTAGACGCTCATGCCGCTGAGCTCCTGGAAGAACAGCTTGCCGAAGGTATCGACAAAGCCCACCAGCAGCGAGGCCAGCAACGCGCCCGTGATCGAGCCGATGCCGCCGATCACCACCACCACGAAGCAGATGATGAGCACGTTGCCGCCCATGCCCGGATAGACCGAACTCATGGGTGCGGCGATCATGCCCGCCAGTGCCGCCAGCGCCACGCCGATGGCGAAGACGATGCGGTACAGGCGCTTCACGTCGATGCCCAGGCCGCGCACCATGTCGCGGTTGCTGGCGCCCGCGCGCACCATCATTCCCAGGCGCGTGCGGTTGACCACCCAGTACAGCGCCAGCGCCACCAGCAGGCACACGCCCGAGGCGAACAGCCGGTACCACGGATAGCTCATGAGCCCGCCCAGCGAGAAGCTGCCCGACAGCCAGCCGGGCAGCGGCACGCCATGCACGTCGTTGCCCGCCAGCAGCGAGCGCAGCTCCTCGAACACCAGGATCAGCCCGAAGGTCATCAGCACCTGCTGCAGGTGCTCGCGCTCGTAGAGGTAGCTGAAGAAGGCCCACTCCAGCGCATAGCCCAGCACCACGGTCAGCGCCACGCCGGCCAGCAGCATGGTGATGAAGTGCTGGCCCAGCAGCGGGGACAGCGCAAAGGCCATGTAGGCGCCGATCATGTAGAAGCTGCCATGGGCCAGGTTGATCACGCCCATGATCCCGAAGATCAGCGTCAGGCCGGAGGCCAGCAGGAACAGCAGCAGCCCGTACTGGACGGCGTTCAGGCACTGCACGAGAAAGGTGGCAAGGTCCATGGCGATGTCCGTATGCGTCCGTATATGAGTGCGCCCCGCGCCTCACATGCGGCAGCCGCGGCCGGTATCGCCCAGGGCCTTGATGGCCACGCCCATGCGCTGGTTCTCCTTGCCCACGACCTTGCGCAGGTACATGTCCTGCACGGGGTTGTGCGACTTGCTGATGGTGAAGTCGCCGCGCGGGCTGGGGATGGTGGCCTTCTCGATGGCCTGGCGGAACTCGGCCTTCTTCGCGATGTCGCCGCCCGCCGCCTTCAGGCCCACGCCCAGCATCTGGGCGGCGTCGTAGCCCTGCACGGCATACACATCGGGCATCAGCTTGTAGGCCTGGGCATAGGCGGAGCGAAAGCGCCGGTCGCGCTCCGTGCCCAGCTCGTCGGCGTAGTGCAGCGTGGTCAGCACCCCCTGGGCGGCCTCGCCCTGGGCCTCCAGCGTGCCGTCGGTCAGAAAGCCCGAGCCGTACAGCGGGATGGTCTTGTGCAGGCCGGCCGCGTGGTAGTCCTTGACGAACTTGACGGCGCCCGCGCCCGCGAAGAAGGCAAACACCGCATCGGGCCTGGCCGCCGCGATCTCGGTCAGCAGGGCCTGGAACTCCACGTTGGGAAAGGACACGGTGAGCTGCTTGCTGACCTTGCCGCCCTCCTTCTCGAAGCCTTCCTTGAAGGCATTGGTCATCTCCTCGCCGGCCGCGTATTTCCAGGTGATGGTCATGGCGGTTTTCCTGCCTTCCTGCCTGGCCGCCACCACGCCCATGGGATAGGAGGACTGCCAGTTGGAGAAGGACGAACGGAAGATGTTGGGCGCGCACATGGCGCCCGTGACCGCATCGGCGCCCGCATTGGGCACGATGAGCACGGTCCCGCTTTCCTTGGCCGCGCGCGCCATGGCCATGGCCACGCCCGAATGCACGGTGCCCACCAGCACATCGACCTTGTCGCGCTTGATCAGGCGGTTGACGTTGTCCGTGGCCTTGGCCGGATCGGACTCGTCATCGACCTTGAAGAACTCGATCTCGCGCCCGCCCAGCCTGCCGCCCTGCTCGTTCACGAACATGCGAAAGCCGTTCTCTATGGCCGAGCCCAGCGCCGCATAGGTGCCGCTGTAGGGCAGCATGAAGCCGACCTTGATCCTGTCCTGCGCATATGCGCCGCAGGACAGGGAGGCCGTCAGGGCGAGGACGGCCCAGTGTTTGCGATCGGTGTTCATGCGTGTCTCCTTGTGGTCGATGGGTCTTGCTTTGCGGGTCTTGCTCACACAATTCATTTCGGTTCTCCATGGCACTGCCACGCCCCTTGAAACTGGCGCGTCCCAAAGCGAGGGACACCGAGGAAGGGCCGCCCCGCACCGAGGGTGTCGTCCCCCTCCCTCGCTCAGCGAGTAGAGAGGGGGAAGCCGCGTAGCGGCTCAGGGGGTGTACTGGCTTCGCGCTCTCGGAGCCTGAAACGCTGGATCTTTCCGGTGGCGGTCTTGGGAAGTTCGTCCACGAACTCGATGAAGCGCGGGTACTTGTAGGCGGCCAGGCGCTGCTTCACGAAGGCCTTGAGCTCGGCCTCGGTGGCGCTGCAGCCGTCCTTGAGCACGACGAAGGACTTGGTCTTGAGCAGGCCGTCGGCGTCGGTCTTGCCGATCACGGCGGCCTCCAGCACGGCCGGGTGCTGCATCAGCGTGGCCTCGACCTCGAAGGGCGAGACATAGATGCCGCTGACCTTGAGCATGTCGTCGCTGCGCCCGGCATAGGTGTAGTAGCCATCGGCGTCGCGCACGTACTTGTCGCCGCTCTTGAGCCAGCCGCCCTGGAAGGTCTCGCGCGTCTTGTCGCGGTTGCCCCAGTACATGAGGGCGGCGCTGGGGCCCTGGATGAACAGGTCGCCCACCTCGCCATCGGCCACGGGACGGCCGTCCTCGCCGCGCAGCTCCACGCGGTAGCCGTCCACTGGCTTGCCCGTGGTGCCGTAGCGGATGTCGTCGGGCCGGTTGGACAGGAAGATGTGCAGCATCTCGGTGGAGCCGATGCCGTCCACGATGTCGGCGCCGAAATGCGCCTTGAAGCGCTGGGCGATCTCGGCCGGCAGCGCCTCGCCGGCCGAGGAGCACATGCGCAGGCTGACCTGCTCGCGCGCGGGCAGCAGCGGCGAGGCCAGCATGCCCGCAAAGCCCGTGGGCGCGCCGAAGAACACCGTGGGCCGGTGCTGCACCCAGCGCGCAAAGGTGGCCTCGGGCGTGGGCCGCTCGGCCATCAGCAGCACGGTGGCGCCCACGCTCAGCGGAAAGCTCAGGGCATTGCCCAGGCCGTAGGCGAAGTAGAGCTTGGCGGCGGAAAAGCAGATGTCGCCTTCGCCCAGACCCAGCACCGGGCCGCCATAGAGCTCGGCCGTCCAGTACGGATTGGCATGCGTGTGGACCGCGCCCTTGGGCTTGCCCGTGGAGCCAGAGGAATACAGCCAGAAGCCCGGGTCATCGCCCAGCGTGGGCGCCGGTGCGGGCAGCGGCGGCTGCGCCGCCAGCCAGGGCTGCAGGGGCGCAAAGCCTGCGGCGCGCGCCGCCGCTTCGTCGCCGGCCACCCAGACATGGCGCACCTCGTTGGGCGCCCGGTCCAGCGCCTGGCGCAGCAGGGGCAGCAGCGCATCGCAGGTCAGCACGGCCTGGGCGCGGCTGTGGCCCAGCATGTAGGCGTAGTCGTCGGCCGTGAGCAAGGTGTTCACCGCCACCGGCACCACGCCCGCATACAGCGCGCCCAGAAAGGCCACGGCCCATTCATGGCGGTCGTGCATGAGCAGCAGCACGCGCTCCTCGCGGTGGATGCCTGCCGCCAGCAGGCCGCTGGCCATGCGCTGCGCCTGCTGCTGCAGCTGGCCGTAGCTCAGCGTGCCGTGGTCGTCGATGTAGGCGATCTTGCCGGGCCGCCCCTCATTGAGCGCGAACAGGTGCGCGGCGAAATTGAAGGGCTGGGTGAAGTCGATCATCGGGGTCTCCTTCGACATCGGGCATCCGGCCCGACTTGTGATCTTCCGCACAACATGCAATATTGTGCGTGCATCAGAAAGATAGTTAGAACACCATCGAGCGTCAAGCACTATATTGCATGGCTGGTGTTAACCCCGACTGTTTATCATTCACGCCCTCTTCAAGGAAACTCTATGGACCAGTTCGAGACGGCAGCCCAGTCCGCCGGGGCGGCGGATTCCCTCTCAGAAGCCCCCAGGAACCAGGTGCTGCAGGCGCTGGGCGAGCGTGTGCGCAGCCTGCGCTCGCGCCGGGGCATGACGCGGCGCGCCCTGGCGGCGGCGGCCGATGTCTCGGAGCGCCATCTGGCCAACCTCGAATACGGCACGGGCAATGTGTCGGTGCTGGTCCTGCACCATATTGCACAGGCGCTGCAATGCTCCATGGCCGAGCTGCTGGGCGACGTGACCACCACCAGCGCCGAATGGCTGCTGATCCGCGAGCTGCTGGAAGGCCGCGATGAAGAGGCCCTGCGCCGCGTGCGCCTGGCCGCAGGCGAGCTGCTGGGCACGGCGCCCAGCGACCGCCAGCGCCACACGCGCATTGCCCTGATCGGACTGCGCGGCGCGGGCAAGTCCACGCTGGGCCGCATGCTGGCCGAGCAGCTGGGCGTGCCCTTCCTCGAACTCAACCAGGAAATCGAGCGCATTGCGGGCTGCAGCGTGCGCGCCATCCACGACCTGTACGGTGCCAACGCCTACCGCCGCTACGAGCGCCGCGCGCTGGAGGAGGCCGTGCAGATCTACAGCGACGTGGTCATCGCCACGCCGGGCGGCATCGTCTCCGACCCGGCCACCTTCAACGAGCTGCTGTCGCACTGCACCACGGTCTGGCTCAAGGCCCAGCCCGAGGAGCACATGGCCCGCGTCGTGGCCCAGGGCGACACCCGCCCCATGGCCGCCAATCCCGAGGCCATGGACGATCTGCGCAGCATCCTCGAAGGCCGCGCCGGCTTCTACGCCAAGGCCGACCACGTGGTGGATACCAGCGGGCAGACGCTGGAGCAGAGCTTCGATCAGCTGAAGGCACTGTTCCTGCCCGCACGCTGAGACGGCGGCAGCAACCCACGGCATCCAGGCCCCAGGCCTGGATTTTTTCGCCTGTGCTGGCTGGTGTTTACCCTGGAGATACCCAAAACACGCACTATCGTGCGTGTTGTTGCGTGCATTTTCTGGATGAATCTGCATAATTGTGCCTGCACCGTATCTGCGACTGCACTATTTTTCATCCAAGAGGCCGTCCATGCACCCGTCCAGCCCCACTGTCGATTACCGCACCGAGCCCGCCCAGTACCGCCACTGGTCGTTCACCGTCGAGGGCGCCATCGCCCGCATGCAGCTGAACATCGCCGAGGACGGCGGCATACGGCCCGGCTACAAGCTCAAGCTCAACAGCTACGACCTGGGCGTGGACATCGAGCTGCACGACGCGCTCAACCGCATCCGTTTCGAGCATCCGCAGGTGCGCACCGTCATCGTCACCAGCGGGCGCGACCGCATCTTCTGCTCGGGCGCCAACATCTTCATGCTGGGCGTGTCCAGCCATGCCTGGAAGGTGAACTTCTGCAAGTTCACGAACGAGACGCGCAACGGCATCGAGGACAGCTCGCGCCATTCGGGCCTGAAGTTCCTGGCCGCCGTCAACGGCGCCTGCGCAGGCGGCGGCTACGAGCTGGCCCTGGCCTGCGACGACATCGTGCTGATCGACGACCGCTCCTCCTCCGTCTCCCTGCCCGAGGTGCCGCTGCTGGGCGTGCTGCCCGGCACGGGCGGCCTCACGCGCGTGACCGACAAGCGCCATGTGCGCCATGACCTGGCCGACATCTTCTGCACCAGCGTGGAAGGCGTGCGCGGCCAGCGCGCCGTGGACTGGCGCCTGGTGGATGCCGTGGCCAAGCCCGCGCAGTTCGAGGCCGTGGTGGCCGAGCGCGCGCAGCGCCTGGCCGAAGGCAGCACGCGCCCCGCCAATGCGCAGGGCATCACGCTCACGCGCCTGGAACGCGAGGCCACGGACGATGCGCTGCACTACCGCCATGTCAGCGTGCAGATCGACCGCGCGCGCCGCAGCGCCACGCTGACCGTGAAGGCGCCCACGCTTGGGCAGGGTCCGCAGCCCGACACCCTTGAAGCCATCGAGCAGGCCGGCGACGCCTGGTGGCCGCTGGCCATGGGCCGCGAGCTGGACGACGCCATCCTGCACCTGCGCACCAACGAGCTGGACGTGGGCACCTGGCTGCTCAAGACCGAAGGCGATGCCGCCGCCGTGCTGGCCGCAGGCGCCGCCCTGCTGGCCCACCAGGACCACTGGCTGGCGCGCGAGACGCTGGGCCTGCTGCGCCGCAGCTTTGCGCGGCTCGATGTGTCCTCGCGCACGCTGTTCGCGCTGATCGAGCCCGGCTCCTGCTTCGTGGGCATGCTGGCCGAGCTGGCCTTCGCGGCCGACCGCGCCTACATACTGGTGCTGCCCGATGACACCGAGCGCGCCCCGCGCATCCAGCTGGACGAATTCAATTTCGGCCTGCTGCCCCTGGTCAACGACCAGTCGCGCCTGCAGCGCCGCTTCTACGAGGAAGCCGCACCGCTGGAGGCCGCGCGCGCCGCCACGGGCCGCGCGCTGGACGGCGACCAGGCCCTGGCCCTGGGGCTGGTCACGGCCGCGCCCGACGACATCGACTGGGACGACGAGATCCGCATCGCCATGGAAGAGCGCGCCGCCATGTCGCCCGATGCGCTCACGGGCCTGGAGGCCAACCTGCGCTTTGCCAGCCGCGAGAACATGGTCACGCGCATCTTCGGGCGCCTGTCGGCCTGGCAGAACTGGATCTTCAACCGCCCCAATGCCGTGGGCGACAAGGGCGCTCTCAAGCTCTACGGCACGGGCCAGAAGGCCGGCTTCGACTTCAACCGCGTCTGACCGCAGGCACGCCCCGAAACATCCACGGAGACCCCACCATGAGCGCCATCAACTACAGCGAGAAGATCCCCAACAACGTCAACCTCGGCGAAGACCGCACCCTGCAGCGCGCGCTGGAGAGCTGGCAGCCCAACTTCCTGAACTGGTGGGGCGACGTGGGCCCCGAAGGCTCCACCGACTACGACGTCTACCTGCGCACCGCCATCAGCGTGGACCCCCAGGGCTGGGCCCAGTTCGGCCACGTGAAGATGCGCGACTACCGCTGGGGCATCTTCCTGAACCCGGCCGAGGCCGACCGCAAGGTGCACTTCGGCGATCACGCGGGCGAGAAGGCCTGGCAGGACGTGCCCGGCGAGCACCGCGCCAACCTGCGCCGCATCATCGTCACCCAGGGCGACACCGAGCCCGCCTCGGTGGAGCAGCAGCGCCACCTGGGCCTGACCGCGCCGTCCATGTACGACCTGCGCAACCTGTTCCAGGTCAACGTGGAAGAAGGCCGCCACCTGTGGGCCATGGTCTACCTGCTGCACAAGCATTTCGGCCGCGACGGCCGCGAGGAGGCCGAGGCCCTGCTGGAGCGCCAGTCCGGCGACGAGAACAACCCGCGCATCCTGGGCGCCTTCAACGAGAAGACGCCCGATTGGCTGTCCTTCTTCATGTTCACCTACTTCACCGACCGCGACGGCAAGTTCCAGCTGGCTGCGCTGGCCGAAAGCGCCTTCGACCCGCTGGCGCGCACCACCAAATTCATGCTGACCGAGGAGGCCCACCACATGTTCGTGGGCGAGTCCGGCGTCTCGCGCGTGCTGCAGCGCACCTGCCAGGTCATGAACGAGCTGCGCACCGACGACGTGGGCCGCCTGCGCGCGGCCGGCGTGATCGACCTGCCCACGCTGCAGCGCTACCTGAACTTCCACTACAGCGTGACCATCGACCTGTTCGGCGCCGACCAGTCCAGCAATGCCGCCACCTTCTACAGCAGCGGCCTCAAGGGCCGCTACGAGGAAGGCAAGCGCGCGGACGACCACCGCCTGCACGACCAGCACTACAAGGTGCTGGAGGTCGTGGACGGCAGGCTGCAGGAAAAGGAAGTGCCCATGCTCAACGCGCTCAACGAGGTGCTGCGCGACGACTACATCAAGGACTCCAACGCGGGCGTGGGCCGCTGGAACAAGGTCATGGAAAAGGCCGGCATCGATTTCCGCCTTACCGTGCCGCACAAGGCCTTCAACCGCCAGATCGGCGCGCTGGCCGGCGTGCGCATGAGCCCCGACGGCCGCGTGGTCAGCGAGCAGGAATGGCGCATGCGCGAGGGCGAATGGCTACCCACGGACGCCGACCGCGCCTTCGTCGCCTCGCTCATGGGCCGCTGCGTGGAGCCGGGCCAGTTCGCGGGCTGGATCGCGCCGCCGGTCATGGGCATCAACCGCCAGCCCGTGGATTTCGAATACGTGCGCTTCAACTGAAGCGCCGCGCCAGCAGGGAGTCGCCCATGACAGTCGCCTTGGTAGAACACGGCATCCTCACGCAGCACCTGATCGACCCGGAGATCTGCATTCGCTGCAACACCTGCGAGGCCACCTGCCCCGTGGGCGCCATCACGCACGATGACCGCAACTACGTGGTCCTGGCCGAGCAGTGCAACGGCTGCATGGACTGCGTCTCGCCCTGCCCCACGGGCGCCATCGACAACTGGCGCAAGGTGCCGCTGGCGAGCGCCTATCCCGTGGCCGAGCAGTTGCTCTGGGACGAGCTGCCCGAGGAGCTGCCGCCTGAGGCGCTGGTTCAGGCACAGGACACAGGGGACGCACCTGCCGCCGAGGACCTGAGCCAGGCCCAGGCCGTGATCGCGGCGGCGGCCACGCGCGGTGCGGATGCGGCCCGGCCCGACGACCAGGCCGATACCCAGGTGTTGCGCAGCGCCAGCTACGGCGCCACCGTGCCGCCCTGGTCGGCCGCCCATCCGTACACCAACCTGCATGGCCCCAGGAGCCCCGTCACGGCCACCGTGGTCGGCAACCTCAACTGCACGGAGGCGGGCTTCGACAGCGAGACCCACCACATCGTGCTGGACTTCGGCAGCCAGCCGTTCCCCGTGCTCGAAGGCCAGTCCATCGCCGTCATCGCACCCGGCACCGATGCCCAGGGCCGCCCGCATGTGGCGCGCCAGTACTCGGTGGCCAGTGCGCGCAATGGCGAGCGGCCCGGTTACAACAACCTGGCGCTGACCGTGAAACGCGTCACCCAGGACCACCAGGGCCGCCCCGTGCGCGGCGTGGCCAGCAACTACCTGTGCGACGCACGCATCGGCGACAGGGTCCAGGTCATAGGCCCCTTTGGCCAGTCGTTCCTGATGCCCAACCATCCCCGCTCGCACATCGTGATGATCTGCACGGGCACGGGCAGCGCCCCCATGCGCGCCATGACCGAATGGCGCAGGCGGCTGCGCAAGAGCGGCAAATTCGAGGGCGGCAAGCTCATGCTGTTCTTCGGCGCACGCACGCCGCAGGAGCTGCCCTACTTCGGCCCGCTGCAAAGCCTGCCGCGCGACTTCATTGACAACAACCTGGCCTTCTCGCGCGTGGCCGGCCAGCCCCGGCGCTACGTGCAGGATCTGCTGCGCGAACGTGCGGCCGACCTGGCGGCCCTGCTGCGCGACGACAACGCGCACTTCTACGTCTGCGGGCTCAAGAGCATGGAGGAAGGCGTGGTGCTGGCACTGCGCGACGTGGCGCAGCAAGCCGGGCTGGACTGGGAGCAGGTCGGCGCGCGCCTCAAGCGCGAAGGCCGGCTGCATCTGGAGACTTATTGAATCGCCACAGGCCCATACGCATCGCTGGCCAGGGCCTGGGCCAAGATCCAGGCCGGGTCCACCAGTTCGGCGCCGCGCGCCAGCGGCGACTGCGGCAGGGCCAGCGGGATCTCGGTGCAGCCCATGATCACGGGCACATCGCCATGGCGCTGCAGCAGCGGCGCCAGCACCTCGCCGAAACAGCGCGCGGCCAGGTCCATGTCGCCCTGCTTGACGCCGTCGTAGATGCCCTGCATGAGCCGCGCGCGGCCCTGCGCATCGGGCTGCAGCGCGGTGATGCCGCACTCCCTCAGCGCCGCGTCGTAGAGCCCGCTGTCATAGGTGCCCTGCGTGGCCAGCACGATGGCCTGCTGCGCGCCGCCGGCCTGCAGGTGCAGGGCGGCCTGGCGCGCGATGTGCAGCACATGCAGCTGCGGAAACAGCGCCTGCAGCTGCCCATGCCAGGCATGGGCCGTGTTGCAGGCCAGGGCCACGCTGCGCACCCCCAGCGCCGCCATGCGGCCCACGCCCTGCAGCAGGTGCTGGGCCGGCCCCGTGGGCGACTGCGGGTCCTGGCGCAGCGCCGCGCTGCGGTCGGGCATGGGCAGTTGCACCAGCCAGTGCTCGGGATAGGCCTGGTCATGCACGGGCAGGCCCTGCTGCTGCAGGTGCGCCGTGCAGGCCTGCACGAACAGGCGCACGAAATCCGCGCCTGCGGCCGGCCCCATGCCCCCGAGAATGCCCACCGCGCGCGGGGGCTGAAGCTGCTGCTGCATGCTGCGATCCGAAATCAAAAAGCGGGTTTGTCGCTGAGGTCCTGCAGGTTTTTCTGCAATTGCTCGCTCATCGGCAGGCCCAGGGCCACGTTCCTCGGGGCAATGGGCTGCATGAACCACTTGTCATACAGCCTGGCGAACGCGCCCGACTTCATCATGTCGCCGATCACGCCATCGACCAGTTGCTTGAACTGGGGGTCGTCCTTGCGCAGCATGCAGGCATAGGGCTCGACCTGCAGCGAGTCGGCCACCACCTCGAAGTCCCCGGGGTTCTTGGCCGTGGGGATCAGGCCGAAGAGCAGGATGTCGTCCATGCCGAAGGCCGCGGCGCGGTCGTTCTCCACCAGCAGAAAGCCGTCCGCATGGTCCTTGGCCATGACGATGTTCATGCCCCAGGCCTTGTCGGCATTGGCCTTGCGCAGCACCTGCAGGTTGGTGGTTCCCGTGGTGATGGCCACGGTCTTGTCCTTGAGGTCGGCGTAGTTTTTGATGCCCGAGCTCTTCTTCACCAGCAGCCGCGTGCCCGTGTAGAAATGGTTGATGGCAAAGGCCACCTCCTTGCCGCGCACCGTGTTGTTGGTGGTCGAGCCGCATTCCAGGTCGATGGTGCCGTTGGCCAGCAGCGGCATGCGGTTCTGCGAAGTCACGGCCTGCCACTGCACCTTGAGATCGGGCCGGTTCACCGCTTTCTTGACGGCCTCGGCCACGGCCTGGGACATCTCCACCGTCATGCCGATGGGCTTGCCGTTGTCCAGGTAGCTGAAGGGCACGGAGGACTCGCGGTAGGCCAGCGTGATGCGGCCGCTGTCGCGCACCTTGGCCAGCGTGTCGGCATGGGCCGCAGCCAGGCCGCCCAGGGCCAGGGCCGCGCACAGCGCGGTGGTGTGAAGTTGCATGCTTGTCTCCTCGTCTTTGGTGGATGTGCGGCCAGTGTAGGAAGGGCGGCGGCCTTTGCGGAATGACAATATCGGGCCGGTCCATGCCCGCCGGTTATGGGCTGGCCGCCTGCCCGCAGCAGCAGCCCCCGGCCATAACCTGCGTGCATGGCCCGTGTGCCAAATGCCATGGCCCGGCCCGCCGCGCGCGGCCTACAGTGCGGATGCATGGAGAAACGATCAATGCATGTCTGCATCGTGGGCGCCGGCATCGTCGGCCTGGCAACGGCCTGGGCGCTGCAGCAGGCCGGCCACCGCATTACGGTGCTGGACCGCGCACCGGGCCCCGCCCAGGGCGCCAGCGGCGGCAATGGCGCGCAGCTGAGCTATTCCTACGTGCAGCCGCTGGCCGATCCCGGCATCTGGAAGATGCTGCCCCGCCTGCTGCTGCAAAAGGATTCGCCGCTGGCCTTCCGCCTGCGCGCCGACCCCGCGCAATGGGCCTGGGGACTGCGCTTTCTGGGCGCCTGCAATGCCCATGCCTCGGCCGTAGGCACTCGCGCCCTGCTGGCCCTGGCCGCCGAAAGCCGCCAGGCCTTCGAGTCGCTCCAGGCCGACGAGGCACTGGCCTGCGACCTGCACACGCCGGGCAAGCTGGTGCTCTACCCCACCCAGCAGGCGCTGGATGCCGCCGCGCAGCAGGTGGCACTGCAAGCGGGCCTGGGTGGCGCGCCGCAGCGCATCGTCAACGCCGCCGAAGTGGCGCGCATCGAACCCGCGCTCGCCGGCTACGCCCAGCGCATTGCAGGCGCCGTACACACGCCCAGCGAGGCCGCCGCCGACTGCCGCCTGCTGTGCGAACAACTGGCCGCCCGGCTCACCGCACGCGGCGCCGAACTGCGCTACGGCGTGGAGCTGCAGGACTTCGAACGTGAAGGCGACGCCATCACCGGCCTGCGCACCGCCGCAGGCCCGTTGCCGCTGCGCGCCGACCACTACGTGCTGGCCAGCGGCTGGGAAAGCGCGGTCCACGCGCGCCAGCTGGGCCTGCGCATTCCCGTCTATCCGCTCAAGGGCTACAGCATCACCGCCGATGCCGCAGCGCAGCTGCCGCACGCCGCGCCCCGGGTCAGCGTCACCGACACCGCACGCAAGGTCGTCTTCGCACGCATCGGCGAACGCCTGCGCGTGGCCGGCATGGTGGAGATCGTGGGCCGGGACACGCGCACCGACCCGCGCCGCATCGCCAGCCTGCGCCGCTCCACGCAGGAGGTCTTCGCCGACCTGCCGCTGGACGGCAACCTCCACCCCTGGACCGGCATGCGCCCCGCCACGCCCACCGGCCTGCCCCTCACCGGCCGCCAGCGCGGCGGTCCGCGCAACCTGTGGCTGCAGACGGGGCATGGCGCGCTGGGGCTGACGCTAGCGTTCGGGTCGGCGCAGAGACTGGTGGGGCAGATGGAGGAGGCCTGAAACCCGCAGGCCTCAACCAGCCAGCAACTCGCGCAAGGCCTTGCGCATTTCCTCGGTCATTGCCCGCGCCAGCACCGACCCTGGCCGCTGGGGCAGGCTGAGTGCATTCACACCCACCGTGATGCGCGGCAGCAGGGGCACGACATGGACCTTGCGGCGGTCGGCGGCCAGGGCGGTGCAGCCGTCCATGATGGCGGCGCCCAGGCCGTACTCGGCCATGGACAGGGCCGCGTGGTAGGTCTGCACGGTGACCACGGGCGACAGGCCCACGCCGTGCTCGCGGCAGGCCTGGCCCAGGCGCATGCCCAGCGGGTCGCGCGCATCAAGCGCGACCACGGGCAGCTCGGCCAGGTCCTTGAGCTCCATCCCCTCTTCGCGCACGCGCGAAGGCGGCAGCAGGCCCTTGGGCAGCACGCAGAACATGTCCACCTCGGCCAGCAGTTCATGCTCCAGCGCGGGCTGGCCCACGGAGCTGATGACGAAGCCCACGTCGGCCTCCTGGAGCAGCAGGGCCGAGACCACCTGGGGCGTGTGCAGTGCCTGCACATGGACCTGCACCTGGGGGTGGCGGCGCCGAAATCCGGCCACGGCGCGCGGCAGCACCTCGCGGCTGAGCGCGAAGACGGTGAGCACGGTGAGCCGGTCCGCCGCCTGGCCATGGCGCAGGTTGTCGGCCAGGCGCTGGACCTCGTCGAGCTGCTCGAACAGCTTCTCGATGTGGGGGAACAGCGCCAGCGCCTCATTGGTGGGCGTGAGCCGCCCGCGTGCGCGCTGGAACAGCGCAAAGCCCAGCTGCAGCTCCGCGTGCTGCAGGGTGCGGCTGACGGCCGGCTGGGTGATGTTGATCAGCCGTGCGGCAGCGCTGACGCTGCCGGTCTGCATGACGGCATTGAAGACCTCGATGTGGCGCAGGCGCATGGGCCGTCCTAAACTCGGAATTAGCGCGGGATTAGCGCAGGATCAGCGCGGGTTCACTCTTCGGCGGACTGCGCGCGGGCCATCCGCTCGCTCTTCCAGTAGACGTCGTCGCCGCCATCCATGCGGTTGAGCACGCGCGCCAGCACGAACAGCAGGTCGGAAAGGCGGTTCAGGTACTGGCGCGGCGCGGGCCGCATGGCCTCGCCCTGCTCCAGCGCCACCACCATGCGCTCGGCGCGGCGTGCCACGGTGCGGCAGACATGGGCCTGGGCAGCGGCACGGCTGCCGGCCGGCAGGATGAATTCCTGCAGCCGGGGCAGCTGCGCGTTGTAGTGGGCCAGCGCTTCATCGAGCTGCAGCAGGGCGTCGTCCTTGAGCAGTTCATAGCCGGGAATGGACAGCTCGCCACCGAGGTTGAACAGCTGGTGCTGCACATCGACCAGCAGTTCGCGCACGTCGTCGGGCAGGGCCTCGCACAGCAGCAGGCCGATGTGGGAATTGAGCTCGTCCACATCGCCCATGGCGTGCGGGCGGCCGCTGTTCTTGGAGACGCGCGTGTTGTCGCCCAGGCCCGTGCTGCCGTCGTCTCCGGTGCGCGTGGCGATCTGTGTCAAACGGTTGCCCATGGGCGTTCTCCTTGGCGGTGCGGGGGTGGAAAGCCGGACCCGTAACGGCCCAACACCCAATTGTGCGTTACAGGCGGCACGCAAATGTTGTAGCAGGCAACAGCCGGCAAAAGTGCTGGCCCTGCTGCGCTGCAACAGGTGGAATGCAGTCATGTTCCACGTTCGACAAGGAGTTCGACACATGACCTCTCAACTGCGCAAAGTCTCTGGTTTTGAAATCCGCAGCGTGATGTTGTTCGCGGCCATTTCGCTGGGCAGCGTTGCTGCCATGGCGCAGACATCTACTCCCGCTGCGCCTCCTTCGCAGGCCTCCTTTGGAGCCGGTAGCGGCCCTGCAACTGGTGTGCAAGCCGCACCCACTCCATCGTCGGCCGGCGCCAACGACGTGCAAGCCGCATTCGACCGCGCCGACACCAACCGGGACGGCAAGCTGAGCAAGAAGGAGGCCGAGGCCCTGCCCGCCGTGAGCAGCAATTTCGCGCAGATCGATGCCGACAAGAACGGATCGCTGTCGCGCGATGAATTCAGCAAGGCTGTCCAGCCGCGCTGACACCCGGATGCCTGGCGGCTGACCCACACGGTTGGGCGGCAGGGCCGGTGGTATTCTTTCCAGTTCCCCCTGGAGAACACCGATGAACGCCCCTGTCGCCCCCGTCCGCCTGCAGCCTGACTTCGCTCAGCGCCCCATCCCCGAAGCCTTCCTCCAAGCCCTGGCCCAGCGTTTCGGCGCCCAGTGCTCCACGGCTTTGGCGGTGCGCGAACAGCACGGCCGCGACGAGGGCGCCATCCAGGCGCCCCCGCCTGTGGCCGTGGTCTTTGCCGAAAGCACGCAGGACGTGCAGGACGCGCTGAAGCTGGCCGACCAGCATGCCGTGCCGGTCATCCCCTACGGCGCAGGCTCCTCGCTCGAAGGCCATCTGCTGGCCGTCGAGGGCGGCATCAGCCTGGACCTGAGCCGCATGAACCGCATTCTCTCGGTCAACACCGAGGACCTCACGGTCACCGTGCAGCCCGGCATCACGCGCAAGCAGCTCAACGATGCCATCAAGGACACGGGCTTCTTCTTCCCCATCGATCCCGGTGCAGATGCCTCCATCGGCGGCATGACCGCCACGCGCGCCAGCGGCACCAATGCCGTGCGCTACGGCACCATGCGCGAGAACGTGCTGGCGTTGGAACTGGTCACGGCCAGCGGCGAGCTGATGCGCACCGGCACGCGCGCCAAGAAAAGCAGCGCGGGCTACGACCTCACGCGCCTGATCGTGGGCAGCGAAGGCACGCTGGGCGTGGTCACCGAGATCACGGTGCGCCTGTACCCGCTGCCCGAGGCCGTGAGCGCGGCCATCTGCTCCTTCCCCAGCATTGAGGCCGCCGTGCGCACGGTGATCCAGACCATCCAGATGGGCGTGCCTATTGCCCGCGTGGAGCTGGTGGACGTGAACTCGGTGCGCATGGTCAACGCCTACAGCAAGCTCACCCTGCGCGAGGAGCCCATGCTGCTGATGGAGTTCCACGGCTCGCCCACGGGCGTGAAGGAGCAGGCCGAGATGGTGCAGGACATTGCGGGCGAGTTCGGCGGCAACGCCTTCGAATGGGCCGAGCGTCCCGAGGACCGCACGCGATTGTTCACGGCCCGCCACAACGCCTATTTCGCAGCCGTCTCCAGCCGCCCCGGCTGCCGCTGCATCACCACCGATGCCTGCGTGCCCATCAGCCGCCTGGCCGATGCGCTGCTGGACTCGGTGCGCGAGGCCGATGACAGCGGCATTCCCTACTTCCTCGTCGGCCACGTGGGCGACGGCAACTTCCACTTCGGCTACCTGATCGACCCGGACAACGAGGACGAGCGCTCGCGCGCCGAGCAGCTCAACCACCAGCTGGTGTCGCGCTCGATTGCCCTGGGCGGCACCTGCACGGGCGAGCATGGCGTGGGCATCCACAAGATGGATTTCCTGCGCGAGGAAGCCGGCGACGGCGCGGTGCAGATGATGCGCTCCATCAAGCAGGCGCTGGACCCGAAGAACATCCTGAACCCCGGGAAAATCTTCAGCCTCTGAGACCCTCCGCCGCGGCCTTCTCGCGCAGGAAGTCGATCAACGTCGTGATGGCCCGCGTCTGGTAGTGGGACGGCATGTACAGCAGGTACTGGCGCGTGGCCAGAACGTCCAGGCTGCCCGGCGGCAGCGGCAGGCGCTCAAGCGCTCCGCTGGCCAGCTCGGCCGCCACCATGTAGCGCGGCACCACGGCCACGCCCAGGCCCTGCAGCACGGCATCGCGCAGGAAGTGGAAGTTGGGCGACATCAGGCGCGGGCGTATGCGCAGCTCGGTGGGCCGGGCGCCGTTCATGCCGGCCGTGCGCAGCTTCTGGCCCGTGAGCGCCGAGGTGATCAGCGGCACGCGCTTGAGCGCCAGCAGCGAATCGGGATGGCCATGCGCAGCCAGGAACTGCGGCGTGGCGCAGGCCTCGTAGAGCACGTCACCGAGCTTGCAGGCCACCAGGCTTTCGGGCGGCTCGGTCATCACGCGTACGGCGAAGTCCACCGCGCCCTGCATCAGGTCCTCGATGTCGTTGTCGAAGATCACCTCCAGCGTGATGCCCGGATGCATGCGCATGAACTCCGTCAGCCAGCCCGACATCTGCAGCTGGCCGTAGCCGCTGGGCACGCTCAGCCGAACGGTGCCCTGCAGGCTCTGGCCCAGGCTGTCCACCGACTCGTCCGCCGCCATGGCTTCCTGGCGTATCGCGCGGCCATGGGCATACAGACGCAGGCCCAGCTCGGTGGGCTCGACCTGTCGCGTGGTGCGGCGCAGCAGCTGCTGGCCGATCTGGCGCTCGAACTGGTTGAGCCGGTGGCTGACGTTGGCGCGGCTCATGCCCAGGCGCACGGCGGCGCGGCTCAGGTTGCCGGCTTCGATGATGTCCACCAGCAGGGACAGTCCGCCCAGATCCATTGTCAAACCTCAGTACACACAATGTCCATTTTTTAGCACGATTGTCAAAGTCCATAAACGAATGAAGAATGCGGGCCTGCCCGGGCATCACCGGCCCGTTGCGGTTTTCGTGGTTCGACAAGGTTTCGCATGAGTGCTCTCCCCTCTTCCCTGCCGCTGGACGGCGTGCGCGTACTGGATCTTTCACGCGTGCTGGCCGGCCCCATGTGCGCCATGGCGCTGGCCGACCTGGGCGCCGATGTCGTCAAGGTCGAGCACCCGGGCCGTGGCGACGACACGCGCGACTGGGGCGTGCGCGTGGGCCAGCGCAACACCTCCTACTTCAACAGCGCCAACCGCAACAAGCGCTCGGTCACGCTGGACCTGCAGGCCGAAGAGGGCCTGCGCATCGCACGCGAGCTGGCGGCCGACAGCGACGTGGTCATCCAAAACTTCAAGGTCGGCGGCGCCGAGAAGCTGGGGCTGGGCTACGAGCAGCTGTCGGCACTGAACCCGCGCCTGGTGTACTGCTCCATCTCGGGCTACTCGCGCAGCGGCCCCGAGGCCACGCGGCCCGGCTACGACCTGGTGGTGCAGGGCGAGTCCGGCATCATGGCCATGAACGGCGAGCAGGGCCAGGGCCCGCTGAAGTTCGGCGTGGCCGCCGTGGACATGTTCACGGGCATGTACTCGGCCCAGGCCATCCTGGCCGCGCTCTACGAGCGCGAGCGCAGCGGGCGCGGCCGCCATGTGCAGATGGCCCTGTACGACTGCGGCCTGATGATCACCAGCTACTACGGCATGGAGGCCTTGCTCAAGGCCGGCGACCCGCCCAAGTTCGGCAACGCCCATCCGTCCATCGTGCCCTACGGCGTGTTCGAGGCGGCCGACGGCCCGCTGGTCATCACCGTGGGCAACAACGGCCAGTTCCAGCGCTTTTGCACCGACGTCATCGCCAAGCCCGAGTGGGCCGCCGACGAACGCTTTGCCACCAATACCGCACGCTCGGCAAACCGCGATCTGCTGATGCCGCTGGTGCAGGCCGAGCTGCTGCGCTTCACGCGCGCCCAACTGCTCGAATGCCTGACGGCCGCGCAGATTCCCTGCGGCGAGGTGCTGGGCCTGTTCGAGGCCCTGAACTCGCAGCGCACGGCCGACGCCGGCCTGCTGCACCGCTTCGAGGACAGCGAGGCCGGCAGCCAGTCCGTGCTGGCCCCGCCCTATGCGCTGGACGGCCAGCGCCTGCCCGTGCGCCGCCCGCCGCCGCACCAGGGCGAACACACCGACGAGGTGCTGCAGCAGCGCCTGGGCCTGGACGAACAGGCCCGCGCCGCACTGCGCGCCAAAAACATCATCTGAGAGCGCGCAGACGTTCCCACCCAGACCGCTCCACGGCTCTCATTTCCACCCCTTCCCGCTTGAGGAGACATATGACTTCCACCCCCTTCCAGGCCTCGCGCCGCCAGATCCTTTCCGCCGCCTGCGCCACCGCCATCGCCACGCTGGCCCCCGCCGCCCGGGCCCAGAGCCAGTGGCCCGACAAGCTGATCAAGCTGACCGTGGCCTTCCCGCCCGGCGGCCCCACCGACACGGCCGCGCGCATCGTCGCCCAGCGCCTGACCGAGCGCCTGGGCCAGACCATCGTCATCGACAACCGCCCCGGCGCCTCGGGCTCGGTGGGCACGGCGGCCTTCATCAAGTCGCAGCCCGACGGCTACTCGCTGTCCATGTTCGGCATGCCCGCGCTGCTGGCGCCCATGCTGTTCAACAACAACCTGTACGACGTGCGCAAGGACTTCCTGCCCGTGGCCACGGTCTATGACCTGCCCATGGCCATCGTCATCAACCCGCGCGAGCTGCCGGACGTGACCAACCTGCAGCAGCTGATCGAGCACGCCAAGAAGGCCAAGCCGGCGCTGAACTACACCAGCTCGGGCACGGGCAGCTTCGGCCACCTGTCCATGGAGCAGCTCAAGGACCTGGGCGGCTTCGACATGCAGCACGTGCCGTACCGCGGCAGCGCGCCGGCCGTGACCGACCTGATCGGCGGCCAGATCGCCGTGATGTTCGCCGACGTGGTCGCGGCCCTGCCCCACATCCAGGCGGGCAAGCTGCGCGCCATTGCCGTCAGCTCGCAAAAGGCCAAGCAGCTGCTGCCGAACGTGAAGTCGGTGGCCGAGCAGGGCTTCCCCGGCTTCGACGCCGACACCTGGGGCGGCCTGATCGCCCCGCTGAACACGCCTCCCGCCGTGGTCCAGCGCCTGAACCAGGAGCTCAAGCTCATCCTGGCCGAGCCCGAGCTGCAAAAGAAGATGCTGGCCGCAGGCGCCATCGCCACCTACCAGGACGGCGCGGCCATGAAGGCACGCCTGAACGCCGACTTCACGCGCTGGAGCAAGATCGCCAAGGACAAGAACATCTCTTCGCAGTAAAGAACACAGAGCGCCCCACGATGCGCCTTCAGGGCATGCCGCAAGGCATGCCCTTTTTTGCGTCCGCAAATGCTGGGCGCCTGTTGTTCACTCCCGTATGGCCGCGCCTGCGGCGTGGTGGTTGCGGGGTTGCAGTCCTGCCGAAGGACAGGACTGCTTCGTCAACTGACTCGCTGCGGTTGTCTGAGCGGAGTTCACGCAGTGAACGCAGCGAGTTCCGCAGCGAACCCCGCAACCGCCACGACGCAGGTTGCCCGCAGCGAAGCGGAGGGTCGCGGACGTCCGGGTCGCCTTCTTTGACCTGACCTTTCTTGGCGAAACAAGAAAGGGCAGTCGGCTGCCGGGCCGAAACCCGGCCTCGAAAAACAACCACCCGGCAGGGTCAGAAAAAGCGACTCAAGCCACCGTCTGGCTTTGGCTTAACGCAGGAGTGCAGCCTGATAGCCGACCCTTACTTGGAAAGGTCCATGATCATGCGCGTGGCCAGGTACAGGCGCGGCACGATGGTGTTCAGCTGCACATACTCCGCATCATTGGAGTGCGCACCGTAGCCGCTCAGGCCAAAGCCCTCGATGACCGCACCCTTGGCCTTGAGCGCCGCAAACGCCGCGTCGGTGCCGCCGCCCGTGGCCTTTTCCATCACGCTCATCTTCAGGCCCAGCTCATCGCTGTAGATGGTCTGCGCCTGTTTGGCCAGGCTGCGCGAGGCCTCGTTGGCCTCCAGCGGCGGGCGGCGCACCTCGAACTTGAGCTGCACCTTGCTGGCGTCCAGCAGCTTGTGGCCCACCTTGGCCTGCATGGCCTGCTCCAGCGCCGTGAAGTCGGCCACGCGCAGCGCGCGGGCATCGGCCTGGGCCGTGGCCTCGGCGGGAATGACGTTGCGGTTGGTGCCGGCCTTGGCCACGGTCCAGTTGAGCTTGAGGCCGGTCTCGGGCTTGGACAGGTCCTTCATCTGCAGCAGCTGGTGCGACAGCTCGTACAGCGCGTTGACACCGTCCTCGGGCTTGGCGCCCGCGTGCGAGGCCTTGCCCTCGACCTTGAGGTAGGCCGCTCCGATACCGCTGGTGGCCAGGCGCACGCCGCCGTCGGTGCCGCCGCCTTCGAACGAGAAGACCGCATCCTGCTCGGCGCCCATGCGCGTGATGGTGCTGCGCGCGCCGGGCGAGCTGATTTCCTCGTCGCTGTTCATCAGCACGGTCAGCGTGCCGTAGTTGTCGAAGCCCAGCTGGCGCAGCATGGCCACGGTGTGCAGGATCAGGGCCACGCCCTGCTTGTCGTCGGCAATACCCAGGCCGTAGGCGCGCTCGCCGTCGATGCGAAACGGCTGGTCCTTGAGCATGCCGCGCAGGTAGACCGTGTCCATGTGGGCGATCAGCATGATGCGGCTGGTGCCCTTGCCCTTGAACTCGGCATGCACCATGGGACCGATCTTCTCGGGCGTGTCACCCAGCCGGTAGACGTCGGTGGGCTGCAGGATCTCGACCTTGCCGCCCTGCTCGCGCAGCTTGCCGGCCACGTAGTTGGCGATCTGCTCCACGCCCTCCATGTCCTTGCTGCCCGACTCGATGTGCACCAGGTCGCGCAGCGTGTCCAGCAAGGGCTGCTGGTGCTTTTGCGCCAGCGCCTGGATATCGGCCTTGGGCGCAGCCAGGGCACTGCCGGACAGGCCGGCCATGGCAAGGGCCAGCGCCAGCGGGGCGCTGCGGAACATGAGGGAAAGCGGTGCGAAGGCGGAACGCATGGACAGGTCTCCTGTGTTGAAAAAGTTGTGCCTGCACGATAGCAGGCGCCGCGCAGGGCGCACGCAATTGCCGTGCCTGTTTTGTCCATCTCACCGCCCAAAGCAAAGGCCCCGCAAGCCTTGGCTTGCGGGGCCTTGTGGGGAGCGAGACCCGGGATCAGCCCGCGCTCAGCGCCATGCCACCCTTCTTGCTCACGCCATCGCCCACGACCACGGCCGACACCACGCTCAGCACCAGGGCAATGGCCGATCCGTAGAACACGCCGTGGCTCATGCCATGGTCCAGCATGTAGCCGAACACCGGCGCGGCCAGGCAAAAGCCCAGGTCCAGGCCCGAATACACCGTGCCGTAGACGCGGCCGGTGGCGCCGGGCGGGGCGGCGCGCTTGATCAGCATGTCGCGCGAGGGACCGGCCAGGCCCGTGCCCAGGCCCGCGATGGAGGCCACGGCCACAGCCGCCATGGCCGGCAGCCAGCCCGTGCCGACCAGGAACAGCGCAACGCCCGAGCCCAGCATGCAGATGGAGATCACCTTCTCCAGCCGCTGCACGCGGCCCACGAGGAAGCCGCCGGCCAGCATGCCTGCCGCGCCGCACAGCATGTAGCCCGTGACGATGAGCGCCGTCACGCTCAGCGGCAGTCCGTACATGGACTGCATGGCGGGGCTGGCAAAGCTCTGGATGGCGCTGAGCGCGCAGGTGCTCCAGAAGAAGAACGAGAAGCACAGCCAGACCGAGGGCAGCTTCAGGAAAGCCATGGGATGCTCCTGCGGCACGGCGGCCGCAGCGGCGCGCGCCGCGGGGGCCTGGGCATCGGCCGCACGGTCGTCCAGCGCCTCGCGGTTGAGCACCATGATGGTGAGGATGACGGCGGCCAGGGCCGCGCCGCACAGGCAGGCCAGGCGCCACGAGCCCGTGGCCGTGGTGATGCCCGCCATGAACAGCGGCGCCAGCGCCCAGCCGATATTGCCCGACAGGCCGTGCACCGAGAACGCATGGCCGATGCGCTTGGCCGACACGCGCTTGTTGAGGATGGTGAAGTCCACCGGGTGGAAGGGCGCATTGCCCAGGCCCGCGAAGAAGGCCGCCAGCATCAGCATTCCATAGCCCTGTGCCAGGCTGGCGACCACGCCCGCCACGGTGAAGCTGCCCAGCGCCGCAAACAGAATGGGGCGCGCGCCGAAGCGGTCCACGGCAAAGCCGGCCATGGCCTGTCCCACGCCGGAGACCACGAAGAACAGCGACACCATCACGCTGAGTTCGGCATAGCTGTAGCCGAACTCGGCGATCAGCCACGGGAACAGCGGCGGCAGCAGCAGGTGGAAGAAATGCGAGGAACCATGCGCCAGGCCGATCAGGCCGATGGTGCGCACATCGCTGCGCAGCGGGTCCGGAGCCACGGCGTCCGGCATGGAAGAAGAAGAGGCGGTCATGGGCCGCATCTTAGGCAGCAGCGTTTCGTCTTGTATGCGATAGTCTGCCAACTTCTGTCGCAAACATGCCAAAGCCTGTCTCCACGCCCGGCACCCCTGCCCACACCCTTGCCGACACTTGTGCCGACATCCTGCCCAGCGCCTGCCCCGCAGCCGCACTGCGGTCGGTGCGCAGGGCCCGGCCGATGGAGCCGGTCGAGGCCCTGCATCCGCACCTGTTCGTGCCCACGCCCCAGCGCCCCGTGCGCGCCAAGCAGCACCGCCTGTCGGCACGCACGCGCGTCATACCGCACAGCCACAGCTGGGCACAGATCGCCATCTCGCTGGACGGCGTGCTGCACCTGTCGGCCCCCCAGGGCACGCTGATCGCCCCACCCTCCAAGGCCGTGTGGATTCCGCCCGGCCTGGTCCACGCCGTGGCCATGGTCGAGGAAGCCGATCTCGTCTCCATCTACGTGCTGCAGGACGATCCGGCCCAGGGTCCCGTACTGCCGGACCTCCCGCCCTGCGGCGTGGCCTGCAACCCGCAGGACTGGGCACGCTGCCGCGTGCTGGAGGTTTCGCCGCTGATGCGCGAGCTGATCACGGCCCTGCCCAAGCAAAGCGATGACCAGCCCGCACCCGACGCCGCCACGCTGCAGCGCGAGCACCACCTCAGCGCCCTGCTGCTGGAAGAACTGCGCCGGGCCAGCGAAGTCCACCTTGGCGTGAACATGCCCCAGGACAAACGCCTGCGCATGCTCTGCGAGGCCGTGGTGGCCGACCCCACCCAGCACGAGAGCCTGGCCGACTGGGCAGCCGACACCGGCGCCAGCCCGCGCACCGTGGCCCGGCTGTTCCAGCAGCAGTTGGGCTGCAGCTTCACCACCTGGCGCCAGCAAGTCGTGCTGGCCCACGGCCTGAGCCTGGCCGCGCGCGGCCTGCCCATACAGCAGATCGCGGCCGAGCTGGGCTACAGCCCCAGCGCCTTCAGCGCCATGGTGCACCGCACGGTGGGCATGCCTCCGGCACGGTTCTTCGGGCAGCAGGCCGGCTCCGCTGCCCACAGGGTCGGAACAGGCGCTGTATCGCGGCCGATCAGGGAATGACGGGGAGCCATCGCCTCTTCGCGATAGCTGATCCGATATAGGGTTTGCCGATGGGCAGGCCATGGAATGCGGCGGCGCCCTGCGTGCTCTTATGCCGCATGATCTCCACCGCCGAGTCGCGCTACAACCAGTGGGTGCGCGAGCACTACCGATTCCTGCTGCGCAGCGCCTGGGCGCTGACCGGCTCGCGCGCGCTGGCCGAGGACGTGGTGCAGGACTGCTTCACCAGCGCCTGGCGCTTTCGCCACCAGCTGCGCGAGGCCGCAATGGCGCGGGCCTGGCTGTTCCAGATCATGCGCCGCCATGCCTTCCGGCACCTTGCGCCATCGGCCCATCTGGTCAGCGATGACGAGGCGCTGGACCAGCACCCCGCCCCCACCCCCTCGCCTTCGGCGCTGGACGACCGGCTCGACGTGGTCAAGGCGCTGTCGCGCATCGCGCCCATCCACCGCGAGGTGCTGGTGCTCTATTACTTCGACGACATGCCCACGGCCCAGATGGCCGAGGCCCTGGACATTGCGCCGGGCACGGTGCTGTCGCGCCTGTCACGCGCCCGCGATGCGCTGAAGGCGGCGCTGGAGCAGGCGGCCCCGGCGCCTGCTCCAGAGACTGCCAGCGTGATCCCGCTGCGCCCCACCCCGCTGCGCGCCACACGATACCAAGGCTTGAAATGACTGCCCCGGACACAACCGACGAATCGGCCTTCGACCTGCGCGCACGCGCCGAACTGGCCCTGGCCTTCGACCCCGGGCCGCACGGCGAGCCGCCCGCCCATCTGCTGCGCCACACGCCCTGGCATGCGCGCAGCGGCGTGCGCCGGCTGATCGCCGCGCTGCTGGTGGGCAGCTCGGCCGCCACCGCCGTGTTTGCCATGCGCCCGCCTGAACTGGTGCGCGCCGCCATCGAGCACGAGTACTACGAGCGCACGCTGCGCGGCAGCTTCATGCCCGAGGCCGAGGTCGCGCGCCGCATGGACCTGCCGGCCGGCGAGAAGCTGCCCGGCTACACCCAGCTGATGCGGCCCTGCGACATCGACGGCACGCGCGCCTACCACCTGACCACCTTCTTCGAGAAGGGCGGCATCGTCACCGTGCTGGCCTTCGACCAGCCCCAGCGCCTGGCCGACGGCCAGGGCTGGTGGGCCAACATGCACTGGCAGGTCGTTCGCTCACGCGAAGGCCGGCCGCTGGTGCTCGTGGCCCAGAAGAAACAGGCCCTGGCCGTGGCCAGCAAGGCCCTGGGCACCCCTGCCCCATGAGACGCCGCATGACACGCCCCCTGACAACCACCACGAGGAGACAACCATGAACCACTTGCCGACATCGCCCACCTCCCCCGCCCGCCGCAGCCTGCTGGCCGGCAGTGCCAGCGCACTGGCCGCCGCAGGCCTGGCCGGCCTGCACCAGGGCGCATTGGCCCAAGCCCAAGCCCAGGCCCAGGCCCAGGCACCGACAGCTGCGGCAGCACCGGCCACCAAGCCCCTGCCCGGCTACGCGGGCTGGAAGAAGGCCGATGCCCTCATCGTCCACAGCTCCACCACCATAGAGACGCGGCGCGGCGCCTTCGGCACCAGCGTGATCACGCCCAGCGATCAGCTCTATGTGCGCAACAACCTGCCCACGCCGCCCGAATCCATCGTGACCGACCGCGATGCCTGGCAGCTGCAGGTGGAGGGCGTGCGCCAGCCCCGCAGCCTCAGCGTGCGCGAGCTCAAGTCCCTGGGACTGGAGACCGTGGCCATGGTGCTGCAGTGCTCGGGCAATGGCCGGGCCTTCTTTCCCAGCAAGCCCAGCGGCACGGCCTGGACCGTGGGTGCGGCCGGCTGCGTGGTCTGGAGCGGCGTGCCCGTGCGCGAGGTGGTCAAGGCCCTGGGCGGTGTGTCAGACGGCGGTCTCTACATGACGGGCACGGGCGGCGAGGTGCTGCCTGCGGGGCTGGACCCCAAGAGCGTCATCGTCGAGCGCTCGGTGCCGCTGTCGGCCATGGAAGACGCCCTGCTGGCCTGGGAGATGAACGGCGAGCCCATCCCGCTGGCCCACGGCGGGCCACTGCGCCTGATCGTGCCCGGCTACACGGGCGTGAACAACATCAAGTACATCAAGCAACTGGCCTTCACGCCGCGCGAGAGCGAGGCCCACATCATGTCCCACGGCTACCGCATCTCGCCACCCGGCAGCAAGGGCGACCCGAGCCAGCCCTCGGTGCAGGAGATGAGCGTCAAGTCCTGGATCAACTCGCCCCTGCCCGAGGACGGCGGGCAGGCCGCCGGCCTGGTGCAGATCCACGGCGTGGCCTTTGGTGGCATGGACGCCGTCAAGGGCGTGGAGGTGTCCACAGACGGCGGCAAGAGCTGGCAGGCCGCGCGCCTGGTCGGCCCCGACCTGGGCAAGTACGCCTGGCGCCAGTTCGTGCTGCAGGCGCGCCTGCCCAAGGGCACGCATGTGCTGGCCAGCCGCGCCACCGACGCGCGCGGCCGGGTCCAGCCCGAGACGCGCGGTGAAAACCAGAGTGGCTACAACAACACCAGCTGGGCCGACCACGCCGTGACCGTCACCGTGGCCTGAGCACGGCCCGCGCGCTCATCCCGCCACCCCTTCTCTTCACTCCCGTCACTTCCCGCACACGGCGCCAGACCGTGGCGGGCCCGTACCCCCATTGCCATGTTCACGATGAAACACCTGATCCACACCGCCCTGCTAGGCAGCACTTTGCTCGGCAGCGCCCTGCTGTCCGCCCCCGCCTTTGCCGATGAAGCGGCCCAGATGGCCCTGGGCAAGAAGCTGTTCGCCACGGCCACGCCCGCCTGCGCGCTGTGCCACACGCTCAAGGACGCGGGCGCCGAGGGCGCCATCGGCCCCGTGCTCGACGAGCTCAAGCCCGACGCCGCGCGCGTGGCGCGTGCCCTGCGCGACGGCATAGGCGCCATGCCCTCGTTCAAGGCCACGCTCAGCGAGGCCGAGATCGCCGCGCTGTCGCTCTACGTGAGCAAGGCCAGCGCGAAGAAGTAGAGGCAGGCCGCCGTGCTCAGTCCCGCACGGCGCCCGGGCGGCGGCGCTGCCGCCAGGCAGCCAGCCCGCCCAGCATCAGGGCCAGGCCAGCCAGACCCGCCGTGCCCAGCGCGGGAATCTGCTGCACCCCTGTGGCACCCGCCAGGCGTGACTGCAGATACCAGTGGCTGCCCACCTGCACCAGCTGGTAGCTGTAGCCTCCGGCCTGCAGCGGCGCCGCCAGCACGAAGGCACCTGCAGGCGATGCCGCACCATTGACCTGCACGACCAAAATACCGTTGCCCGCGGTCGCCGCGCCCAGGCCTGCGGCGTTGGCAATGTCCAGGCGCGTGGGCGCACCTGCCGTCACGCTGCCGTTCACCACCAGGCGGTCGCTGGGCGACGCTTCATTGCCCAGTTGCGTGGCCATGGCCAGCACGCCGCCGCCGCTGTAGTTGCCTGTCACGCTCAGCGTGGTGCCGGGTACGGCCGGAGCGCCGTTCCTGGGAAGGCGCACCGTGCCCGCGTTCACCAGGCTGGCCACGGTCTGGGCCAGGCCGTCGAGATCCAGTACGCCCGAAGCCTGCACCTCATGGGCCGAAACGCTGGTCAGCACATTGGCAGCGCCGGCACGCAGACTGCCGCCCTGGACCGTGGTGGCGCCGCCGTAGCTGCCGGCAGCTTCCAGCACCAGCGTGCCGGTGCCGGCCTTGGCCAGGCCACCCGGGCCGGACAGCACCAATGCCACCGTCGCCGTCGCGCCGCTGGCCACGTTGACCGTGTTGGCTCCCGCGCCCTGCAATCCCAGGGTCGCACCCTGGAGCCGGTAGCCATCGACATCGAACTGCATGCCGGTAATGCCGATGGCCCCCGCACCAGCATCCGCCGTCACCACACCGGCCAGGCCCTGGAACCGGGCCACGGTGGGGTTGGGTTGATAAGGGCCGTTGAGCGCGCCGCCCGCACCGGTCCAGTTGCGGCCATCGGCGCGCCAGACGCCTGTGCCGCCGTTGACCACGTTGTTGTCCCTGAGCGCGGCATTGCCACCATCCCAATAGCCCAGTGCCACGCCGACCGTGGAGAGCAGGTTCACCTGCCCGGGCACCGAAGTCTGCAGGGTCAGGTTGTCCGCCACCACGCCTGGCGGCAGCGCGCCGAAGGCCAGGCTCCCGGCCAGCGTGCCGCGATAGTCGAACAGCCGGTACACGCCTGCGCCAAAGCCGCCCAGGTCATTGATGCCAAGCGTGCCGCCCAGCGTGAGATTGCCGTTCACATCGAACAAGGCCGTGACCGAAGGCGCTCCCAGGCCCGCCTGTACCACCGCACCGCCGCCCAGCGTCGCCAGGCCTGCAACGCTGAGCTTGCGGCCTTGCTGGCCCAGCAGCACGCCGCCGCCGGTCTGGTCCAGGTCGCCAGAGACCGTGCCCGCCCCGGTCACCACGCCGGAGCCGCTGGCCGTGACGGTGCCGCCCTGCGTGCCATCGACATCCAGCTGCCCGCCCGTGACCGACGCCGTGCCGCCAAGCGCATTGGCGACCACCAGCCGCCCCCCGGAGACCGCGGTGCTGCCCGAGAAACCGGAGCTGTCGGCCGACAGCGTGGTCGTGCCGGCCTGATGGGTGATGCGGTGCGTGCCGGGATCGACGCTGGACAGCGCAAGCGCAAAGCCCAGGTTGGCGCCCGTGTGGTTGAAATGCAGGGTGCCGGTCCCCAGGCTGAAGTCGATGCGGGCCGCATCGACCACGCCGGGCGCCATGGCGGCGTCGGCCGGTCCACCGCCCACCTGGAGGGTTCCGACGGCACCCGCGTCAGCATCCATGGTGATGGTCCCGGCGCCCCCCTGCACAGACAGCGCACCACCATCGCGCACGGTGACCGTGCCCGTTCCGTTGAAGCTGGTGAAGAAATCCTGGGTGCTGCGCCAGGCCGAGCCTGTTCCACTGATCGTCGCCGTGCCCACGCCTTCAGGGACATCGCCCAAAGCACCCACCACACCTGACACCACGCCCCCATCTTCGACCTTCAAGGTGCCTGTGCCCCTGCCACCAATCACGAGATTGCCTGAACCGTTCCACGTGGAACCCGGGCCCCGGACGGTGACCGTGCCATTGCTGCCCAGGTCGTAGCCCACGGTGCCGACCCCGGAGTGGGTCACTGAGCCTCCGCTGTCCATGGTGAGCGTTCCCGTGCCCGTACTGCCGACGTGCAGCGTGGTGCCCGCATTCCAGCTGGGCGAGGGGTTGGGCACCTGGACAGGCACCACATCGCCGGTGGACGTGACCGTCTGGGCCTGCGCCTGGGTGCAGCACAAGGCCACGCCCCATGCCAGGATTTTCAACGCGGACCGAGGGGGCACAGGCAGCGAAGAAGAAGGCGAACGCATGCGGCTGCGGGCCGTGCATGCACGAGACAGTTCCATATCCATCTTGGCGATCTTTGTGTTTGTCATCTGCACCGCAGCCTGGCGCAGCAGATGGGTCAAGGCTTGCAGGTCCTGCATCTGTGGATGGCAGGCACAGCAAGTCTTGCGCACGTACACAAAGAGTCAATTCCGGGGAGCATGGAGAGCCTGCCTTTCTCCTGTAAGACAAAGGCGCGAAGTGTGTGGGCCCGCCGTCCGGACTCAGTGCCTGGCCCCGGCCGTGCAACGCCACGGCTGGAGCGGCACAGGCTCTCACCGGCGCTGCTGCAGCTCCCGCCGCGCCTTTTCGTAAGGCGTTTCCTCGGGCTCGGGCACATGCACCACGGCCTCGCCGGCACCGCCCAGCGGCATGCGGTAGACCCAGAGGCTGTGGCGGCCCGGTCCCTGGCGCTGCCAGGAGGGCTCCACGCCGGGCAGCGCAAAGTCCAGGCTGACCAGCCAGGCGCCCTCAGGCAGCTCCGTGGCGGCCTTGACGGCCGCACGGCTCATGCTTTCGGGGCGCTGGAACAGGTAGACCATCTGGTAGCCGCTCCAGTCGGCCAGCCAGATATCGGCGCGGCGCACGCGGGCCCAGGGGCAGCGCAGCGCGCACAGCCAGCGCAGCGGCCAGCTCCACTCCATGCCGTTGAGCCGCGCCTGCGGGTACTGCCCGCGCAGCGCGCGCAGGCCGTCACCCAGGCCGCAGCCGGCATCGAGCACGGCGGCGCCATCGGGCAGCGGCGCAGCATCGGCCAGGCCTTGCAGCGCATCGGTCGGCGTGGGAAACAGCGGCGCATCGCGCCAGGCGTTGAGCGGGTAGACCAGGGTCAGCAGACCCAGCGCCGCCAGCCACAGCCAGGGGCTGATGGCGGCCAGGCCGCCCGGCCCCCACAGCATCAGGCAGGACAGCGGAAAGCCCGCCGCCACGGCCAGGCGCCGCCACCAGGGCGTGGCCAGCAGGCTGGCGAGCACGCCCAAAAAACAGGCCGCCAGCCAGGCGGCCAGCGGCCCTAGAGTCGATTGCAGCGCGGCGTAGACAAGCCAGGCGCCCGCCCAGGCAAGAAGGGCCGGGGCCGGCCAGGGAAGGCGCCGCATGTCAGAGCCTCATTGCGCGACGCGCCTCCCACAGCCCATGAAACGAGCGCGACCTATGCGCCCGAAACGCCCCAAACCAGGGACAGCGAGCAAGGGCCGCCCCGCAGCGAGGCTGTCGTCCCCCTCCCGCAGGAGAGGGGGAAGGCGCGAAGCGACTCAGGGGGTGCTGCATCTCATTGCTGTTGCAGTGCTTGCGAGGTGGCACGGTCGAGGCGGCCGGTCTGCGGCAGGCTCTGGTCGCGCTGGAACTCGCGCAGGGCGTTCTGGGTGTTCTTGCCCATGGAGCCGTCAGGCGTGCCTGCGGTGTAGCCCAGGGCATTGAGCTTTTGCTGGGCCGCGCGCAGCGACATGCCGGCGGCATTGGCGCCCGGAGCCGATGTCTGCGACGGTGCGGCACCGCCGTCCACGCCCAGGCGTCCACCGCCGCCCAGGCCCTGGCCCTTGACGGTCTGCGCCTTGTAGTTGCGCAGCGAGCGCACCATCTGGTTGTAGGCGTCCATGAAGGCGGCGGCGATCACCTTGCCTTCGGCCGTGCGTGTGTAGCCGCCCAGCGAGGCGCCAGCGGAGCCGCCGAACAGCGCGCCCATGCCGCCCCAGTCGGTCTTGGAGGACGAGCCTTCGGAAGCCGACACCTGCACGCCCGAGCGGTTGTCCACCAGGGCCAGCATGACCGAGGCCTCGCGGGTCTTGGTGGCTGCAGCCAGCGCGCCGAAGATGCCGCCTGCGCGGCCGCCGATGGCGCCGCCCATGCCGCCGGCATCGCTCTGGTTGAAGATCACTTCGGGGGACAGGCCGTAGTCGGAGGCCACCATCTGGCCCTTGCCCAGGTTGCTGCCGCCGCGCATTTCGCCCGAGTCCATCAGCGCGCGTTCACGCGCCATGGCGCCCATGCCGGCCGCGCCGCGTTCCACGACGATGAAGCAGTTGGACTGCTGGATCATCAGGCGCAGCAGCTGCGAGGTGGGCGGCAGGCGGTACTGCTGGGTGAGGATGGTGTACCAGCCCGCGGTCTGGTTCTCGACCAGGGAGATGGTGCCCAGCGAGGAGTCGCAACGCTCCAGCTCGGTGTTGGCGTTCTCGGCGCTGGCACCGCCTGCGGCGCCCGTGGCCACGGTCTTGGCTTCGGGCGAGCCCATGCGCATGTCGGTTGTCACGCAGCCGGTCAGCGCCACGGCAGCGATGGCAGTCAGGGCAAGATACTTCTTCACGTTGTAATCCTCTTGGTCTGGTCTAGGTGAATCAGCGCCAGGGCAATGGGCGTCCACGCACTGGCAGCGTCGCCAGTCAGCGATTACACACAATTACCCCGCATAACAGCGCGCAAATATACCGGGATTCACCCTTGCGAAAAAGCGCTGCTTTGCTGGAGAACGACAGATCACAGACGGTTACAAGCTGTTGTCATCACTCGGGTGCATCGCCGCGCAAACGTTCGATCAGCCCGTTGAGCGCATCGAGCGAGCCGAACTGGATCGCCACTTCGCCCATTTCCTGCAGCTTGCCGCCCCGGCGCACGGACTTCTTGATGCGCACTTCGACATCGGCCATGAGCAGGTCGGACAGCTCTTCTTCCACGCGCTTGATGTCGCGCGACTTGCCGTCCTTCTTGGACTTCTGGCGCACCAGGCTGAAGTCGGCGCCGATCTTCTTGACCAGGGCCTCGGCCTCGCGCACCGACAGCTTCTTGGCCGCGATCTGGTTGCCGGCCGTGATCTGGGCCGCGCGGTCCAGCGACAGCAGGGCACGCGCATGGCCCATGTCGATGTCGCCGGCCATGAGCATGGTCTGCACCGGGTCGGCCAGGTTGAGCAGGCGCAGGATGTTGGTGGCCGCGCTGCGCGAGCGCCCCACGGCCTGGGCCGCCTGCTCGTGCGTGAGGCCGAACTCCTTGACCAGGCGCGACAGGCCCTGGGCCTCTTCCAGCGGGTTGAGGTCCTCGCGCTGGATGTTCTCGATCAGCGCCATCGCGGCGGCGGCCTCGTCGGGCACCTCGCGCACCAGCACCGGCACCTCGGCCAGGCCGGCGATGCGGGCCGCACGGAAGCGCCGCTCGCCCGCGATGATTTCGTACTTGCCGGCGTGGTCGCCCTTGGCCAGGCGGCGCACCAGGATGGGCTGCATGATGCCCTGGGCCTTGATGCTTTCGGCCAGCTCGTAGAGCGCGCCCTCGTCCATGTGGGTGCGCGGCTGGTACTGGCCGGGCACCATGACGTCGAGCTGCAGGATGCTGGGCAGGCCGGTCTCGGCCACCGGGCCGCCGCCCTCTTCCTTGTCGTGGACCTTGGGTCCGAGCAGGGCTTCCAGCCCGCGTCCCAGTCCCTTGGGTTTCTTGGTCACCATGGTGTTGTCCTTGTCAAAGCGATGCCAGCAGCGCGTGTCCGCTGTCCCAGTCGCCCAGCCCGCTGGCCGTGTTGAGATGGCCCGAAGGCCCTGCGTCGACGAAGCGTGCGCCCCAGGCATCGGCCATGGCTTGCACGCGCTGGGCGCTGCAGTAAATGTCGTTGTCGCTGCCGACCACGATGGAGGCAAACGGCAGGCGCTGCATCATCACGGGCGACCAGCCGGGCAGTTGCTCGCGCAGCTGGGGCTGCTCGGTATCGCCGGGGGCCACCAGCAGCGCGCCGCGCACCTTGCGGGCGGCCAGCGGAGAATGCGCCGCCCACCAGGCCACAAGGATGCAGCCCAGGCTGTGCGCCACCAGCACCACGGGGCGCGGCGCGTCGAGCACCGTCTCCTGCAGCCTGGCGCTCCAGTCGCCGCGCAGCGGGCGGTCCCAGTCGTTTTGCTCCAGGCGGCGGTAGCCGTGGCGCTGCTCCCAGCGGCTTTGCCAGTGGTCGGCGTCCGAGTTCTGCCAGCCGGGCAGCAGCCAGATGTCCTCGGCAGCAACGCCCTGCCCCGGCGTTTCATGTGGCACCTGCATGGCTCTCACATCTTCTTGATGCGGCGCACCATCTCGTGCGCGAAATCGATGAAGGCCTTGCTGCCCTTGGCGCCCGGGTCGAAGACCACGCCCGGCACGCCATAGCTGGGCGCCTCGGCCAGGCGCACGTTGCGCGGGATGACGGTGTCGAACACCTTGTCGCCGAAGTGCTCCTTGAGCTGGTCGCTGACCTGCTGCTGCAGCGTGGTGCGCGGATCGAACATCACGCGCAGCAGGCCGATGATCTGCAGGTCGGGGTTCATGTTGGCATGCACCTGCTTGATGGTGTTGACCAGGTCGGTCAGGCCTTCGAGCGCGAAGTACTCGCACTGCATGGGCACGACCACGCCATGGGCCGCGCACAGGCCGTTCAAGGTGAGCATGGACAGGCTGGGCGGGCAGTCCACCAGCACGAAGTCGTAGTCGGCATCGACCGCCTTGAGGGCGCCCTTCAGGCGATCGTTGCGGCGCTCCAGGGTGACCAGCTCGATCTCGGCGCCGCTGAGTTCGCGGTTGGCGCCCAGCACGTCGTAGCCCACGGCATCGGAACGCACGGCGGCTTCCTTGACGCTGGCGTTCTCCAGCAGCACGTCATAGACCGACAGCTCCAGCGCACGCTTGTCCACGCCCGAGCCCATGGTGGCATTGCCCTGCGGGTCCAGGTCGATCATCAGCACGCGCTGGCCGACCTTGGCCAGGCCCGCTGCAAGGTTGACGGCGGTGGTGGTCTTGCCGACCCCGCCCTTTTGATTGGCGACACAGAAGATTTTGGCCATGGTATTTACACGCTTATTTGGCGATGGCCAGCTTGAGGCCAAAACCGATCAGGAACACGCCCGCAGTCTTTTCGAGAACCCGGGAAACCGCAGGATTGGCGCGCATGCGCTCGGCCAGATGCGCGGTCAGCAGCACCACGATCAGGCAATAGAGAAAGGTCAGCGCGGCCACCGTGGCCGCCATCACCGCGAACGTGAGCAGGCCCTGGTGGCTTGCGGGATCCACGAACAGCGGGAAGAAGGCCATGTAGAACACGATGGACTTGGGGTTCATCAGGGTGATCAGGCCGGCCTGGCGAAAGTAGTGGCGCGGCTCGATGTGCAGCACGGGCTTGTCGCCGGGCTTGGCAGTGAGCATCCTGAAACCCAGCCAGCCCAGGTAGGCGGCGCCCAGCCACTGCACGGCATGGAAGGCCGTGGGATAGGAGGCCAGCAGCGCGGCCACGCCCGCCACGGCCATCCAGATCAGCACCTGGTCGGCCGCCAGCACGCCGGCACAGGCCGCCATTCCGGCACGTATGCCGCCCTTGCCGGTGGAGGTGATCAGCGCCAGATTGCCCGGCCCCGGAATCAGCAAAAACAGAAGAATGGCAACAACGAATGCGCTGAAATCGGAGATGCCGAACATGCTGACCCCTGAGCGATGAAAGCTGGGAGTTTATGCGAGGGCCATGGCCAGCGCATGTGGAACATGGCCCCGCCGCAACGCGGCAGTGTGCCATTCGGTAAAAAAATCAGGCGCAAACGCGCAGCCAGAGGATGCAGCGCTCGGCATCCAGGCCCGGCACCTTCAATGGTTCCACGTGAAACACTTGCACGTCGGTGGGCAGCGCGGCGATTTCATCGTCGGGGTGCTTGCCCTTCATGGCCAGCCAGGTGCCGCCCTCCTCCAGCGCCTGGCGCGACCAGCTGGTGAAGTCCGCCAGCGAGGCAAACGCACGGCAGCTGATCAGCGGATAGCGCGTGGTCAGCTGCTCCACGCGGCTGTGGATGCCGCGCAGGTTGGGCAGGCGCAGCGTGGCCGCCGCCTGCTGGATGAAGGCGGCCTTCTTGCCCACCGTGTCCACGCAGTGCACGTCGATCTGCGGGCAGCAGATGGCAAAGACCACGCCGGGCAGGCCGCCGCCCGAGCCCACGTCCAGCATGGCGGTACGGCCTTCGCGCGCAGGCATCTGTGCCAGATGGCGCTGCAGCGCCGGCACGGCAGCCAGGCTGTCGAGCAGGTGATGGGTCAGCATCTCCTGCGGATCACGCACGGCCGTGAGGTTGTAGACCTTGTTCCATCTGCCCAGCAGGGCCTGGAATTCCATCAGCGTATCGATCTGGGCGGGGGTGAGGTCCAGCCCCAGCGCCTGCAGGCCGGCTTCGAGCGGAGCGCGCAGTTCCTGGCTCATGCGGATGCCTCCTCGCCCTTCGCGTCAGTCGCATCCGGTGCAAAGCCCCGAAAGCCCCCCTTCTTCAGGTGCACCATCAGCAGCGAGATCGCCGCCGGCGTCACGCCCGACATGCGCGATGCCTGGCCCAGCGTCTCGGGCCTGTGCTTTTGCAGCGACTGGCGCACCTCGAAGGACAGGGCCGGCACCTGCATGTAGTCCAGCTCGGCCGGCAGGCGCAGGTTCTCGAAGTGGGCGGCGCGCTGCACCTCGTCCTTCTGGCGGTCGATGTAGCCCGCGTACTTGGCCGCGATTTCCACCTGCTCGACCACGGAGCCGCTGAGATCGCCCAGCACCTCGGGCTGGACATCGGCCGAGGCATAGCGGCCCTCGTTCAGGCTCATCAGCTTGCCGTAGCCCACGTCGGGCCGGCGCAGCAGGTCGAACAGGTTGTACTCGCGCTCGATGGACTTGCCCAGCACCCGCTCCGATTCCTCGGGCGTGACGATGCGCGGATTGACCCAGGTGGACTTCAGGCGCTCTGTTTCACGTGAAACAGCATCGCGCTTACGGCTGAAGGCATCCCAGCGCGCATCGTCCACCAGGCCCATGGCGCGGCCCGCTTCGGTCAGGCGCATGTCGGCGTTGTCCTCGCGCAGCTGCAGCCGGAACTCGGCGCGGCTGGTGAACATGCGGTACGGCTCGGTCACGCCCTTGGTGATCAGGTCATCGACCAGCACGCCCAGATAGGCCTCGTCGCGGCGCGGCAGCCAGGCTTCCTGGCCACGGCACTGCAGCGCGGCGTTGAGGCCGGCGAACAGGCCCTGGGCCGCCGCTTCCTCGTAGCCGGTCGTGCCGTTGATCTGGCCCGCGAAGAACAGGCCCTGGATCTGGCGCGTCTCGAAGCTGCTCTTGAGCGAGCGCGGATCGAAGTAGTCGTACTCGATGGCGTAGCCGGGGCGCAGGATGTGCGCGTTCTCCAGCCCCTTCATGCTGCGCACCAGTTCGTACTGGATGTCGAAGGGCAGGCTGGTGGAGATGCCGTTGGGATAGAACTCGTTGGTGGTCAGGCCTTCGGGCTCCAGGAAGATCTGGTGGCTTTCCTTGTCGGCAAAGCGGTTGATCTTGTCCTCGACGCTGGGGCAATAGCGCGGGCCCACGCCCTCGATCTTGCCCGTGAACATGGGGCTGCGGTCAAATCCGCTGCGGATGATGTCGTGCGTGCGCTCGTTGGTGTGGGTGATCCAGCAAGGCATCTGGCGCGGGTGCATGGCCGCATTGCCGATGAAGCTGAACACGGGCAGCACGCCTTCGTTGACACCACCGGGCATGCCGTCGCCGGGCTGCTCCTCGCACTGCGAGAAATCGATGCTGCGGCCATCCAGGCGCGGCGGCGTGCCGGTCTTCAGGCGGCCCTGGGGCAGTTGCAGCTCCTTGAGCCGCGACGACAGGCTGACGGCCGGCGGGTCGCCCGCGCGGCCTGCCGCGTAGTTGTTCAGGCCCACGTGGATCTTGCCGTCCAGGAAGGTGCCCGCCGTGAGCACCACGGTGCGGCTGCGAAAGCGCACGCCGACCTGGGTGACGGCGCCCACCACGCGGTCGCCCTCGACCATGAGGTCATCCACCGCCTGCTGGAACAGCCACAGGTTGGGCTGGTTCTCCAGCATGTCGCGGATGGCGGCCTTGTAGAGAATGCGGTCGGCCTGGGCGCGCGTGGCACGCACGGCCGGGCCCTTGGAGCTGTTGAGGATGCGGAACTGTATGCCGCCGATATCGGTGGCCAGCGCCATGGCGCCGCCCAGCGCATCCACTTCCTTGACCAGATGGCCCTTGCCGATCCCGCCGATGCTGGGATTGCAGCTCATCTGGCCCAGGGTCTCGATGTTGTGGCTCAGCAGCAGCGTCCTGCAGCCCATGCGCGCAGCGGCCAGCGCGGCCTCGGTGCCGGCGTGGCCGCCACCGACCACGATCACATCAAATTCCTGTGGGTACAACATGCTTATCACTCCGGGGGCCTGCCCGGCCCAAGCCCCCGACACGGAGCACTCACGCTCCGGCGCTCATGGCAGGTGGCCCTCGTTCATGTAGCGAGGGGAACCCAGCGGGGAACCCGCGATTTTCCCACCTTTGCCGCACCAGTGCCTTGCAAGGGGTCGGCCGGCCCCGCCACCGGGCCGGCACTGCGCCGGTGTTCCACGTGAAACAGTGCGGCGGACCAGCGTGTACACCGCAGGATGCTGCGCGCCGCCACCCGCAGGGCGGCCCGCTTGCAAGAAACATGTGCAGGGCCTGTGATGCAATGGCGGCCATGCAGATCCTCATCTTCGCGGGCAGTACCCGCCAACAATCGCACAACCGGCGCCTGGCCGCCGCCGCCGCCGACATGGCGCGCGAACTGGGCGCCCAGCCCACGCTGCTGGAGCTGTCGGATTTCGACATCCCCATGTACAACGCCGACCTGGAGGCCAGCGGCACGCCGCCCGACGTGCTGCGCTTCAAGGCCGCGCTGCACAGCCACCCGGCCTGGCTGATCTGCTCGCCCGAGTACAACGGCAGCTACCCTGCCCTGCTCAAGAACGCCATCGACTGGGCTTCCAGCCCCGTGGCCGGTGATCCGGTCTGGTCCGATGGCACCCTGCCCTTTCGCGGCAAGGTCGTGGGCATGGCCAGCGCCTCGCCCGGCGGCCTGGGGGGCCTGCGCGCCCAGTCGCACCTGGCGCCGCTGCTGCTGAACCTGCAGTGCTGGCTGGCACCCGTGAGCCACGCCGTGGGCCAGGCAGGCCAGGCATTCGACGACGCCGGCCGCCTGCAGCGCCCCCAGGACCAGCAGGGCATGAAGGCCGTGCTGGAACAGGTGCTCTGGGCTGCACAGCGCCTGTCGGCCTGAACCCTGCCGCCAGCGCGGTCCCATCATGCGCAGCCCCTGCACATGGGGTTAGCATGGGCGCTTGTCTTTCTTACCCTGATCGGAAGCCATCCACCATGAAGCTCTACTACAGCCCTGGCGCCTGCTCTCTGTCTCCCCACATCGTCCTGCACGAGGCAGGCCTGGCCTACGAGCCGGTCCTGGCCAGCACCAAGACGCACAAGCTGCAGGACGGCACGGACTACTACGGCATCAACCCGCTGGGCTATGTTCCCTTCCTCGTGCTCGACGACGGCGACACGCTGCATGAAGGCCCGGCCATCGTCCAGTACCTGGCCGATCTGGTCCCCGAGAAGAAGCTGGCGCCTGCCAACGGCACCATGGCCCGCTACCACCTTCAGGAGTGGCTGAACTTCATCGGCACCGAGCTGCACAAGGGCTTCGGTCCCCTGTTCAACCCCGCCACGCCCGACGACTACAAGCCCGTGGTGCGCCAGCGCGTGCTGGACCGCCTCAAGTGGGTGGACGGCGAGCTCAATGGCCGCGACTACCTGATGGGCGAGCAGTTCACCGTGGCCGACGCCTACCTGTTCACCGTGACGGGCTGGGCCCAGTTCGTGGGCGTGGACATCTCCGAGCTGACCAACCTCCTGGCCTACCGCGAGCGCGTGCTGGCCCGCCCTGCCGTGCAGGCCGCGATGAAGGCCGAAGGCCTGCTCAAGTAAGCAGCGCCGCGCTGCTGCGCTCAAGGCCTGACGGGGCCGGCTGGTGTGGAACCGGCCGGCCCCTTGTCTTTGGTGCCTGTGGCTCAGGGCTTGGGCGGCGCAGGCCTGGCGCGTGCGGATGCGCGGCTGCACCTCGGCGGGTGCAGCGCGCATCCGCCGGGCCATGTGGCATGCGGGCGTCGCCTGCACGACAGCGCGCAAATCCCTGGCCTGCACGATTGATTCCATGGGCGTAATCTGTGCCGTACGCCGCGCCGCCCGCACGGGTGGCGCTTTTGCTTCACGCACAGAAAGCCCCGTTGCATGACCTCTCTGTTCGAACCCATACAGGCCGGCGAGCTGCGCCTGCCCAACCGCATCGCCATGGCGCCCCTGACGCGCAACCGCGCACCCCAGGCCCTGCCCAACGACATCATGGTCACCTACTACGCCCAGCGCGCCAGCGCCGGCCTGCTGATCAGCGAAGGCACGGCCATCAGCCACCAGGGCCAGGGTTATGCCCATGTGCCGGGCCTGTACGGCAGCGAGCAGCTCGACGGCTGGAAGCGCGTGACCGACGCCGTGCACAAGGCGGGCGGGCGCATCGTCACCCAGCTGTGGCATGTGGGCCGGGTCTCGCACACCTCGCTGCAGCCCGAAAGCCAGGCGCCCGTGGGGCCGTCCCCGGTAGCGGCCAAATCCAAGACCTATGTGATCGACGAGGACTCGGGCAAGGGCCAGTTCGTGCCCACCTCCGCGCCGCGCGCGCTCGCCCAGCACGAGCTTCCCGCCATCGTCCACAGCTTCGCCGTGGCCGCGCGCAATGCCGTGGAGACGGCCGGCTTCGACGGCGTGGAGCTGCACGGCGCCAACGGCTATCTGCTGGACCAGTTCCTCAAGACCGGCGCCAACCAGCGCGATGACGACTACGGCGGCAGCATCGAGAACCGCGCCCGCCTGCTGCTCGAATGCACGCGCGCCGCCGCCGATGCCGTGGGCGGCGGCCGCGTGGGCATCCGCCTGTCGCCCGTGACGCCGGCCAACGACATCGCCGATGCCGACCCCCAGCCGCTGTTCGAATACGTGGTGCGCCAGCTGGCGCCGCTGGGCCTGGCCTACATCCACATCATCGAAGGCTCCACCGGCGGCCCGCGTGAATTGCCCGACCGGCCCTTCGACTACGCGGCGCTCAAATCCGCCTACCGCGAGGCCGGCGGCCAGGGCGCCTGGATGGTCAACAACGGCTATGACCGCGACATGGCGCTGCGCGCCGTGGAAAGCGACCACGCCGATATCGTGGCCTTCGGCAAGGCCTTCATCTCCAACCCCGACCTGGTCCACCGCCTGCGCGACGACCTGCCGCTGAACCCCTGGAACTCCAGCCTGTTCTACGGCGGCGGCGCAGAGGGCTATACCGACTACCCGTTCGCGCGCCAGGCCTGATTTGCGGCGCTGCAAAGCAAAAAGCCCGCAGGCATGGCCTGCGGGCTTTTTTCGTTCGGGCGATTCACAGGGTCACGTGAAACAGGGCCGCCGACCCCTGCCTTCTCAGGCGTGTTCCAGCAACTGGGTCTCGCGGGCCGAAGCCAGCGGGGCGCGGCCGGCAGCCGGGGCCAGGCCGGGCTTGCCCTGGCCGGGACGGCCATAGGAAGCATGCGAGCCCATGGACGCCACGGCCGCACCGGCAATGCGGAACTGGCCCACCACCTGCGCCAGGCGCGCGGCCTGCTCGCGCAGCGACTCGGCGGCGGCGGCCGATTCCTCGACCAGGGCTGCGTTCTGCTGCGTCATGCGGTCGATATCACCCACGGCCTGGTTGACCTGGCCGATGCCCCCCGACTGCTCGCTGGAAGCCGCCGTGATCTCGCCAATGATGTCGCCCACGCGCTGCACGCTGTCCACGATTTCCTTCATGGTCTTGCCTGCATCCTCCACCTGGCGCACGCCCACGTCCACGGCCTGCACGCTGGTCTGGATCAGCGCCTTGATCTCGCTGGCCGCCTGGGCCGAGCGCTGGGCCAGGGATCGCACCTCGGCCGCCACCACGGCAAAGCCGCGGCCCTGCTCGCCGGCGCGTGCCGCTTCCACGGCGGCGTTCAGCGCCAGGATGTTGGTCTGGAAGGCGATGGAGTCGATCAGGCCGATGATGTCGCCGATCTTGCGGCTGGAGGTCGTGATCTCCTGCATGCTCACCACGGCCTGGGCCACCACGTCGCCACCGCGCGTGGCCGTGGTCGAGGCAGAGGCTGCCAGCTGGTTGGCCAGTTGCGAGGACGATGCCGTCTGCTGCACCGTGGCCGTGAGCTGGGACAGCGAGGCCACGGTCTCCTGCACATTGCTGGCCGTCTGCTCGGTGCGCGAGGACAGGTCCTGGTTGCCCGTGGCGATCTCCTGGCTGGCCGTGGCAATGTTGCCGCTGGCGTCGCGCACCTGGGTCACCATGGAGCCCAGGCTCTGCTGCATCTGGTCCAGCGCGCGCTGCAGGTCGGCCACCTCGTCCTTGCCCTCCACCTTCACGCTCTGCGACAGGTCGCCCTGGGCGATGGTCAGCGCCGTCTGGCGCGCCTGCACCAGGGGGCGGCAGATGGACAGCATGTTCATCAGCGTCAGCGGCACCACCACCAGCACCGTGAGCACCACGGCCGCCACGAAGATCCACTGCGTCTGCTCGGCCACGCCCTGCTCCTCCGCGGCCATGGCATCGACCTGCTGGCGCAGCAGCTGGTCCAGCTGTGCGATGAGCTTTTCGACCTCGGCCACCTCGGCCATGGCCTTGCCGCTCATGCGGTTGGCTGTGGTCGCCGTGTCATAGCCACCGGCCTCCAGCTGCCGCGCAATGTGCTCGAACTGCTGGCGGTAGCGGTCCACGCGCTCGGAGATGCCGCTGACGATGGCATCGTCGGCCGGGTCCTCATCCTTCAGAAAGCGCTCGGCCACGGATTTCACGCGGTCGATGGCGGCCAGCCACTGGGTGTGGGCCTTGCGCACCTCTTCGGCACGCTCGTACTGGATGATCATGTCCTTTTCATGGGCGCGCACGGCACCCAGCTCGGCGCGCAACTCCACCATGTAGCCCATCTTGGCGTACGAGGTATGCATGAACTGCTGACTCATGCCATGGATGCGGAACATGCCCAGCATCCCGGCTCCGCCCAGCAGACCCAGCAGCACCAGCACCATGGCGATGGCACCCAGCATCCGCGTGCGGATCGTGAAAGCCCGCATCATTCCCAACAAGTTCATGACCGTTTTCCTCTCTGTCAGTCAGGGCGCACGCACGGTCTCCAAATGCATAGCGCCAACGTAAATACAAATTGTTGCAGTTTGTCAGATGATCGCCAATGGTCTATGACGGTTTTTGCATATTCACGGCTCTTTTCGATCTATCGGCCATTGCAGCGGATCATTGAGCCGGCCGGCTCACATCGAATTGGGCCAAATCAACCCTTGTCCAGCCAGGCGCTTGACCTTGCCATGGTGTCAGGGTTCAACATGCCGTCCATGGCTTGCGCCACTTCGGCGCGCCCCAACCAGGAGCGAGAGATGCAACATGTTTTCACCGTGCAGGGCATGACCTGCGGCCACTGCGAACGCGCCGTCACCCAGGCCGTGCAGGGCGTGGATGACCAGGCCCAGGTAAAAATCGATCGCGCCACCCAGCGCGTGGAAGTCGACAGCAGCGCCAGCCGCGAGGCACTGGGCGCCGCCATTGCCGAAGAAGGCTACAAGGTCGCCTGAGAGACACCTCAAAGACACCCGAAGGCATCCGAAAGGCACGCACCATGTCCGCCCACCCCGCACAGCACTGGCCCGTCTCCATCGGCGAGGCCGCACGCCGCGCCGGTGTCTCGGCGCGCATGGTGCGCCACTACGAAGCCCAGGGCCTGCTGCCGCCCATGCACCGCACGGACGGCGGCTACCGCCAGTACGCCGAGGCCGACGTGCATGCCCTGCGCTTCATCCGCCGGGGGCGCGACCTCGGTTTTTCCATGGACGAGATCGCCACCCTGCTCGGCCTGTGGCAGGACAAGAGCCGCGCCAGCAGCCAGGTCAAGGCCATCGCCCAGCGCCACATCGACGAACTGACCGAGCGCATCGCCGCCATGCAGGCCATGCAGCGCACGCTCAAGACCCTGGTGCACTGCTGCCACGGCGACGACCGGCCGGACTGCCCGATATTGGATGATCTGGCGGCGCAGGAGAGTGCGGCGCCGTAGCGTGTCTCACGGCAGGGAACGGCGCTTCAGGCGCCCGCCTTCGCACGCTTTGCAGGCTTGCCCACCTTGGGTGGCTTGGATAACTTGGGCGTATCGAGAACATCCGCCCGCCGCAGCACGCCCCCCATCAAGGTATCAATGCACTGCTGCGCCACTTCCTCGGCCGAGTACTGGCCGCCAGGCTGGTACCAGCGGCCTATCCAGCTGAGCGCGCCGGCGATGACAAAGGCCGTCATCTTAGGGTCGCAGGGGGCCAGCGAGCCCTCCTGCACGCCGGCGGCCACCAGGCGGCGGAAGGCCTGGTCTATGGCGGCCTTCTGGCGGCGCAGTTCGCGGCGGCTGTCGGGGGGGACCTGTTCGTCGCCGACACGGATCAGGCACATGCCGAAGTCCATGGTGACGATGCGCGCATAGACCTGCATGCAGGCGCGCAGCTGGTCCACGGCCTGCCCGCCTGCGCGGCGCGAGGCCTCGATGCCTTCCAGCGTCATGGCCAGGCCCTGGTTCACGCACTGCAGCAGGATCTCGTCCTTGTTCTTGACGTAGTAGTACAGCGTGGGCTTGCTCACGCCCAGCCGCGCGGCGATGTCGTCCAGCGAGGTGGCGGAGAAGCCGCGCTCGTTGAACAGCTGCGCGGCGGCCTGCAGCACGGCCTGGCGCTTGGCCTCGCGCTGCTGCTCGCGGTCGGGCGTGCCGCTCCAGGGCGAGTCCACGGCGGGCGCCGCACGGCCGTTGCGGGCGCGGGCGCTGGGGCTGGGGCTGGGTCGGATCTTGGTTTCAGGGCTCGATGGCTTCATGGCGGCGGGTGCACCGGGGAAATCACCGATGCTGCATGCGGAGGGCGACAACCAGAATCTACTCCAAAGTAAACAGCCTACGCATCAGTAGGCTCCTGCCCGGCTCGACGAACCAACGCACGAGAGCGCCATGGAGACACACCCCGACGGCGGCCCGCCCGCCCCCTTGCTGCAGGTGGACGGCGTCACGCTCGCCTTTGGCGGCGTGAAGGCGCTGTCGGGCGTGGGCTTCGATGTGCAGCCCGGCTCGATCACGGCTGTGATCGGCCCCAACGGCGCGGGCAAGACGTCGCTGTTCAACACCATCTCGGGCTTTTACCGGCCCACGGGCGGCTCCATCCGCTTCCAGGGCGAGGACATCACGCGCATGCCGGCGCCGCGCCGCGCGCGGCTGGGCCTGGGGCGCAGCTTCCAGAACATTGCGCTGTTCCGGGGCATGACGGTGCTGGACAACATCAAGCTGGGCCGCCACGCCCACCTGCGCACCAACGTGCTCGACGCCCTCCTCTACCTGGGCCGCGCTCGCCGCGAAGAGGCCGAGCTGCGCCGCGACATCGAGGAGCGCATCATCGATTTCCTGGAGATAGACCACATCCGCCATGCGCCCGTGGCCGCCCTGTCCTACGGGCTGCAAAAGCGCGTGGAGATGGCGCGCGCCCTGGCCATGCAGCCGCGCATCCTGATGCTGGACGAGCCCGTGGCCGGCATGAACCGCGAGGAGACCGAGGACATGGCGCGCTTCATCCTCGATGTGCGCGCCGAATGGGGCGTGACCGTGCTCATGGTGGAGCACGACATGGGCATGGTCATGGACCTGTCCGACCATGTAGTGGTGCTCAACTTCGGCCAGGTCATCGCCCAGGGCACGCCCGCCGTGGTGCAGGCCGATCCCGAGGTGAACCGGGCCTACCTGGGCGCCGGCGATGTGGGCGAGCTGCGGCGCCGGCTGCGCGGCGCGTCCGCCCGGCCAGAGCCCGCCACGCCGCAGCCTGCCCTGGCACAGGAAGCCGCATGATGGACTGGGCCTACCTGTTCGAGATCGCCCTCACGGGCCTGGCCGCAGGCGGCCTGTATGCGCTGGCCGCGCTGGCCTTCGTGGTGGTCTACAAGGCCACGCGCGTGGTCAACATCGCCATCGGCGAGCTGCTGATGGTGGGCGCCTACCTGTTCTTCACCTTTGCGGCCATGTTCGCGCTGCCGCTGTGGCTGGCCATTCCCGCCGCCGTGCTGGGCACGGGGCTGCTGGGCGCGCTGATCGAGCGCACGATGATCCGGCCGCTGCTGGGCGAGCCGCCGATCTCGGTGTTCATGGTCACCGTGGGCCTGGCCTCGGTGCTGGTGGGCCTGGTGGAGCTGATCTGGACGGCCGACCAGCGCCGCCTGCCCGAGTTCATGCCAACGCAGCCCGTGATGATCGGCGAGGCCTTTCTCGCGCCCAAGGTGGCCTGGGGCGCAGCCGTGGCCGTGGTCTTCATCGCGGCCGTGCTGCTGGTGTTCCGCTACTGGCGTGGCGGCGTGGCCCTGCGCGCCACGGCCAGCGACCAGGCAGCGGCCTATTCGGTGGGCATCAACGTGCCGCGGGTGTTCTCGCTGGCCTGGGTGGTGTCGGCCATGATCGCCGCCGTGTCGGGAATCATCGTCGGCTCCATCGGCGGCATCTCGTCGAGCATGGGCGTGTTCGGCCTGTCGGTGCTGGTGGTCGTCATCGTGGGCGGGCTGGACAGCGTGCTGGGCGCCCTGGTCGGCGGCCTGTTCATCGGCCTGGTGGAGGCGCTGGCCGGCGCCTACCTGGGCGGCGAGTACAAGCTGCTGGCCACCTTCATCGTGCTGGTCGTGGTGCTCATGCTCAGGCCCTACGGCCTGTTCGGCACGCACGAGATCGAGCGGCTCTAGACAGCTTCAGAAAGACGGCAGCATGCGCATAGGCACCCTCAAGGAAAGCTACATCGCCGATGCGGCGCTGTTCGACTCCCGCACGCAACGCATCTGGCTGGCCATGGCCGGCGCGCTGCTGGTGCTGTTTCCCTTCATGGCCAGCGACTACTGGCTGTACCTGGCCTGCCTGGTCAGCATCAACGTGGCCGGCGCCACGGGGCTGAACATCCTCACCGGCTACACGGGCCTGGTCAGCCTGGGCCAGGCCGCCTTCATGGGCCTGGGCGCATACACGGTGGCCATCGTGCAGGCGCGCTGGGGCACGCCCGTGCTGTTCAACCTGCTGGCTGGCGGCTTCGTGGCCATGCTGGGCGGCATCGTGGTGGGCCTGCCCTCGCTGCGCGTCAAGGGCCTGTACCTGGCGATTGCCACCATCGCGGCCTCGTTCATCGCCCATTTCCTGTTCGCCAACCTCAAGCTCACGGGCGGCACGGCGGGCCTGACGCTGCAGCCGGCCACGGTGTTCGGCGTGACGCTGGACACCTCGTTCCGGCTGTACTGGGTGATCGTGCCCGTCACGCTGCTGATGCTGCTGGGCGCGGCCAACCTGTTTCGCACGCGCATAGGCCGCGCCTTCATCGCCATCCGCGACCGCGACATCTCGGCCGAGGTGCTGGGCATACCGCTGCTGCGCTACAAGCTGCTGTCGTTCGGGCTGTCCTCGTTCTACGCAGGCGTGGCGGGCGGGCTGTGGGCGTACTTCTTTCGCGTGGTCACGCCCGAGAGCTTTCCGCTCTTGATGTCCATCTTCTTTCTGGCGGCCATCATCGTCGGCGGCATGGGCTCCATCCTGGGCGGCATCCTGGGCGCGGTCTTCATGACCATGGTCCCGGAGCTGCTCAAGCTCATCGTGGACCTGCTGCCCGGCGGCTCCGAGCTGGCCGTCTTCCTGTCGCCCGTGCGCACCATGGTGTTCGGGCTGCTGATCATCGTCTTTCTGGTCTTCGAGCCGCAGGGGCTCGCAGAAATGTGGCGGCGCCTGCGCCGCTTCTTCCACCTGTGGCCCTTCCGCAATTGAGGCGGCGCCGCGCACGACAAGCAAAAGGAGACAAGCAATGCAACAACACCCGACCTCCTCGCGCCGCCGCAGCCTGCTGCTGGCGGCCGGCGCCAGCCTGGCCGCACCGCTGGCCGCCCGCGCCCAGGCTGGCGGCGAAGACATCGTGATCGGCGGCTCCATCCCCATGACGGGCGTGTTCGCCTTCGCGGGCGTGGGCATCAATGCCGGCATGGGCGACTACGTGAAGATGGTCAACGAGGCAGGCGGCATCAAGGGCCGCAAGATCCGCTACGTGCCCGAGGACACGGGCTACAAGGTCGATGTCTCGGTGGCCGCGTTCAAGAAGATCACCAGCCAGAACAAGGTCAACCTCTACTACGGAGACTCCACGGGTTTTTCCAAGACCATCAACCCGGAGCTGGACCGCAACGGCGCCATCCTCATGGCGGGCGCCTCCTTCGCCACCGAGCTCAACAACCCGGCCAAGTACCCGAACCAGTTCCTCGTGGGGCCCGACTACACGGAGATGTTCGGCATCCTGCTCAAGCACATCGCCAAGGAGAAGCCGGGCGCCAAGGTGGCCTTCGTCTACTCCGACTCCGAATTCGGCCGCGACCCCATCGAGGCCAGCGAGGCGGCCGCCAAGAAGCTGGGCCTGAACGTGGTGGCCAAGCTGATGACGCCGCCCGGCAGCGTGGACGTGTCCACCGAAGTCATCAAGCTGCGCCGCGCCCGACTACACCATCTTCCACGGCTACATCCTCGCGCCCATTCCCGAGTTCATCCAGCAGGGCAAGCAGATGGGCATGACCAGCCAATGGATGGGCACCTTCTGGACCATGGACAGCTCCACCGTCATGAAGATGGGCGAGGCCGGCGACGGCTTCATGGGCGTCATGCCCTACCGCTACTACTACGACACCTCGGCCAAGGCGCCCATGCTGGACAAGATCCGCGCGCTGCGCCCCGAGTACCAGAGCACGGCCTATATCCAGGGCTTCCTGGCGGCCATGCTGTTCGTGGAATCGGCCAGGCGCTGCCTGGACGCTGGCAAGCCGCTCACCGGCCCCAACCTCAAGGCCGCGCTCAACTCCATCAAGGACTTCGACACGGGCGGACTGATCGGCGTGCCCATCACCATCAAGGGCAATTCGATTCCTGTGGGCCGCGTCTACAAGGCGGATATGAAAGCGCAGAAGATGCTGCCCGCCTCTGACTGGATAGCGCTTTGACGAAACGCATCCCCCTGAGCGGCTTCGCCGCTGCCCCCTTCTCTCGCACCGCTTCGCGTTGCGGGAAGGGGGACGGCACCCTCGCGGCGGGGCGGCCCTTGCTTGGTGCCCCGCGCCTGATGCACGCCATAACCAACGTCGCGGGCTCCACATGCGCAGTGAAATTTTGAAGGCAATCCCAACCAAAGCAGAGACTGCAAGCGTCCTCGAAATCAACAACATCGAGGTCATCTACAACAAGGTCGTGCAGGCCCTGCGGGGCCTGTCGCTGGCCGTGCCGCGCGGCCAGATCGTGGCGCTGCTGGGCAGCAACGGCGCGGGCAAGAGCACCACGCTCAAGGCCGTCTCGGGGCTGCTGGCGCTGGAGGACGGCCTGCTGGCCAGCGGCAGCGTGCGCTACAACGGCCAGTCCACCGCGCAGTACGCGCCCCAGCAGCTGGTACGCCTGGGGCTGTCGCATGTGATGGAGGGCCGGCGTGTGTTCGAGGACCTCACGGTGGAGGAAAACCTCGTGGCCGCCACCTACGCGCTCACGGGCCGCAATCAAGTCAAGCCCGACTTCGACCTGGTCTACAGCTACTTCCCGCGCCTGCATGAGCGACGCAAAGGCCTGGCCGGCTACCTGTCGGGCGGCGAGCAGCAGATGCTGGCCATTGGCCGCGCGCTGATCGCCGAGCCCCAGCTCATGCTGCTGGACGAGCCCTCGCTGGGCCTGGCGCCGAAGCTGGTGGAGGACATCTTCACCATCATCGCGCGCATCAATGCCGAGCGCGGCACCTCCATGCTGCTGGTCGAGCAGAACGCCACCGTGGCCCTGGCCGTGGCGCACAGCGGCTACATCATGGAGAACGGCAAGATCGTCATCGACGGCCCGGCCGAACGCCTGGCCCAGGATGCCGACGTGCGCGAGTTCTACCTGGGCATGGGTGGCAGCGGCGAGGCGAAGAGCTTCCGCGATCTGAAGCACTACAAGCGCCGCAAGCGCTGGTTGTCCTAGCCTGGGAACGCACATGCAAGCCCTTCCCGAACTCACCCTGCCCCAGATGCTGGCCGAACGCGCGCGCAGCGATGCCCAGCGCGTGGCCATACGGCAAAAGGACTTCGGCATCTGGAAGCCCACCAGCTGGGCACGCTACCACGAGCGTGCCAGCCACTTCGGGCTGGGCCTGGCGCAGCTGGGCCTGGCGCCAGGCGGCCACATGGGCGTGATCTCCGAGAACCGCATCGAGTGGGTGCTGGCCCAGATGGGCGCGGGCCTGATCGGCGCCATCACCGTGGGCGTGTACCCCACCAGCCCCACGCCCGAGGTCGCCTATGTGGCGGGCCATGCCGATGTGGACATCATGGTCTGCGAGGACCAGGAGCAGACCGACAAGCTGCTGGCCGCCCTGCCCCAGCTGCCGCGCCTGAAGAAGATCATCGTCATGGAGACCAAGGGCCTGCGCAGCTTCGCGCCGGAGGTCCGCGCCCTGATCGCCACCTTCGACGAGGTCGAGCGCCTGGGCGCCCAGGCCGCCAGCCGCGCCCCCATCGAACAGGCGCTGGCACGCCAGACCCTGGATGACGTGGGGCTGATGATCTACACCTCGGGCTCCACCGGCAAGCCCAAGGGCGCCATGATCACCTACCGCAACATCCGCGGCGTGGTGCCCGGCATTGCCGAGCGGCTGGGGCTGGACGGCGGCACGCGCCACCTGTCCTACCTGCCGCTGTGCCACGTGGCCGAGCAGATGCTGACCAGCTTCGTGCCGGTCTACCTGGGCTCGCAGGTGCACTTCGGCGAGTCCATCCGCACGGTGCAGGAAGACCTGCGCGAAGTCGCGCCCAACATGTTCCTGGGCGTGCCGCGCATCTGGGAGAAGCTGCACGCGGCCATCAGCATCAAGATGCAGGAGACCGGGCCGCTGCGCCGCGCGCTCTACCGGCGCGCCATGGCGGCCTGCGCGCCGCTGGCCGAAAAGCCCCGCAGGCAGTGGAGCCTGGCCGAGCGCCTGGCCTGGGCGGCCAGCTACTGGAGCGTGCTGCGCGCGCTGCAGAACTTCATCGGCCTACGCGAGGCGCGCGTGGCGCTCACCGGCGCCGCGCCCATACCGCCCGACGTGGTGCGCTTTTTCCGCACGCTGGGCGTGCCGCTGATCGAGGTCTACGGGCTGACCGAATCCACGGGAATGGTTACCGGTCACCGCCTGGACGACGTGGCCGTGGGCAGCGTGGGCGTGGCCACCGAAGGCGTGCAATGGCGCATTGCCACCCATGCCGGCCCCGATGAGGGCGACGGCAGCGGCGAGCTCCAGATCAGGGGCGACATGGTCTTCGCGGGCTACTACAAAAACCCCGAGGCCACGGCGCAAAGCCTGCAGGACGGCTGGCTGCACACGGGCGACGTGGTGCGCGTGCAGGGCGGCCAGCTGCGCATCGTGGACCGCCTCAAGGACATCATGATCACCGCCGGCGGCAAGAACCTCACGCCCTCGGAGATCGAGAACACCATGAAGTCCAGCCCCTTCATCAAGGAGTGCATCGTCGTCGCCGAGGGCCGCAAGTTCGTGGGCGCGCTGGTGCAGATCGACTACGAGACCGTGGGCCAATGGGCCCAGGCGCGGCGCATCCCCTTCACGCATTTCCGCTCCCTGGCCGAGATGGCCGAGGTGCGCGCGCTGATCGATGCCGAGATCGCGCAGGGCAATGCGCGCCTGGCCCAGGTCTCGCATGTGCGGCGCTTCCATCTGCTGACCAAGGAACTGGACCACGACGATGGCGAAGTCACGGCCACGATGAAGGTGCGCCGCTCGTCCATCTACAAGACCTACGCCGCCGAAATCGACGCCCTGTACCACTGATCCGCTCCCATGACCGACACGCAAGACACCCCGCTGCTGCTGCACCGCGAAGGCGCCATCGCCACGCTGACCTTCCACCGCCCCGCCGCCCTCAACGCCATCGACGTGCCCATGGCGCTGGCACTGCGCGACGCCGTGCGCACCCTGGCCCAGGACCGCGCGCTGCGCTGCGTGGTGCTGAATGGTGCAGGCCGCGCCTTCATGGCGGGCGGCGACCTGGACACGCTGGCCGCCGACCCCGTGCGCGGCGCGGCCGAGCTGCTGGCGCCGCTCAACGAGGCCGTGGCGCTGCTGGGCCAGCTCGATGCGCCCGTCATCGCCAAGGTGCATGGCGCGGCGGCAGGCGCAGGCCTGTCGCTGATGCTGCAGGCCGACTTCGTCTACGCGGCCGAGGGCACGCGCTTCAACCTGGCCTACATCAACCTGGGCGCCAGCTGCGACGTGGGAGCCTCCTGGGCGCTGCCGCGCATCGTGGGCCTGCGCAACGCGCTGGAGATCGCCATGCTGGGCGAGACCCTGGACTGCGCCCAAGCGCAGCGCCTGAGCCTCATCAACCGCGTCCTGCCGCCCGCCGAACTCGACGCCGCCGTGCTGCAGCTGGCCCAGCGCCTGGCCGCCGGCCCCACGGTGGCGCTGGGCCATATGCGCCGCCTCATGCGCGCGGGCCTGGACCGCAGCCTGCGCGACCAGCTGGCCGCCGAGGCCTGCGCCTTCGATGCCTGTGCCCGCACGGCCGACCTGCCGCGCGGCATTGCGGCGTTCCACGCCAAGCAGGCACCGCAATTCGAGGGACGTTGACCTGCGCCCGGAACTGACGCCGAGGCGGCTGCGCTGCCTGCCGCCTGCCCGGCACAATGCACTCCATCCCCCGTGTTCATCGCTTCGAGGAGCTTCACCATGACCCCACGCGACGTCTTCGTCGTCGGCACTGCGCGCACCGCCATCGGCACCTTCGGCGGCAGCCTCAAGGACGTACCCAACACCCAGCTGGCCACCACGGCCGTCAAGGCGGCCATCGAGCGCGCGGGCCTGGCGCCCGACGCCGTCGGCCACGTGGTCATGGGCAATGTGATCCCCACCGATACCAAGGACGCCTACCTCTCGCGCGTGGCCGCCATCGATGCGGGCTGCCCCATCGAGACGCCGGCCTTCAACGTCAACCGGCTGTGCGGCTCCGGCCTGCAGGCCATCGTCTCCGCCGCCCAGGCCATTGCGCTGGGCGACTGCGACGTGGCCATCGGCGGCGGCAGCGAGTCCATGAGCCGCGGCCCCTACTTCGACCAGGCCGCCCGCTGGGGCGCGCGCATGGGCGACGCAAAGAGCATCGACTACATGCTGGGCATCCTGCACGACCCCTGGCAGAAGATGCACATGGGCATCACGGCCGAAAACGTGGCCGAGCGCTACCACATCAGCCGCGAAATGCAGGACGAACTGGCGGCAGCCAGCCACCAGCGCGCGGCCGCTGCCATTGCGGCAGGCCACTTCAAGGAGCAGATCGTTCCTGTGGAAATCACCACGCGCAAGGGCGTCGTGGTCTTCGACACCGACGAGCATGTGCGTGCCAGCACCACCATCGAATTGCTGTCCACCATGAAGCCCGCGTTCCGCAAGGAAGGCGGCAGCGTGACGGCCGGCAATGCCTCGGGCATCAACGACGGCGCCGCCGCCGTGGCCCTGGCCGCAGGCGATCGCGTGGCCGCCCTGGGCCTGAAGCCCCTGGCGCGCCTGGTGGGCTACGCCCATGCCGGCGTGGACCCCGCCTACATGGGCATAGGCCCCGTGCCGGCCACGCAGAAGGTGCTGCAGCGCACGGGCCTGAAGATTGCAGACATGGACGTGATCGAGGCCAACGAGGCCTTCGCGGCCCAGGCCTGCGCCGTGATCCAGCAGCTGGGCATGGACCCGGCCAAGGTCAACCCCAACGGCTCGGGCATATCGCTGGGCCACCCGGTCGGCGCAACGGGCGCCATCATCACCACCAAGGCCATCGCCGAGCTGCAGCGCACGGGCGGCCGCTATGCGCTGGTGACCATGTGCATTGGTGGCGGCCAAGGGATCTCGGCCATCTTTGAAAGAGTCTGAGCGCCGCCTGGGCGTGGCGATGTTTCACATGAAACATCGCCACCGCAGCCGCCTGCCGGCTTAGAACGGCGCTTCTTCAGGCGCAGTATCCACGGGAGCCAGGGCCGGCCCCGTCAGCGCACCACGGCCCGAGGCCGCTGCACGCGGTGTCGCTGCGGGAGTCTGGGCAGCGGGTGTCTGCAGCGATGCCGGCAGATCCTGGCCCAGGCCCGTGCGCCCTTCCCCACCCAGCGCCTCGATCAGATCGGGGATGAGCTTGGACAGCTCGCCCGTGGCAATCGCCACATCGGCATCGAAGCCGCCGTCGTCCTGCGACTGGCCTTCCATCACGGCATCGAGCAGCGCGATCTTGCGGATCTGCAGACCCTCGGTCAGCACAAAGCTCACGCGGTCATCCCAGGTCAGCGCCAGGCGCGTGGGCAGCTTGCCGTGCTCGATATGCTGGCGCACCTCGTCGATGTCCAGCGGATGGCGCGCATAGCGCACCACGGCCTTGGATTCGTCGGCGGCCTTGAGCTCGCATTCACGGTCAATCGAGAAGCCGGCCGGGCTTTCCTGCGTGGTCAGCCAGTGCGCCATGGCAGCCTGGGCGCTGGTCTGCGTATCGACCAGGGCCAGCGCAAAGCCAGTGAGGCCCTCCACCAGCGCGCTGACCACCTCGTCGGCGCGCGCCTGGCTGCCCGTGTCCAGCACCAGGGTGCGGGCCTGCGGGTCCAGCCAGACCCACATGGCGCCCTGCTTGGTGAAGGCCATGGGCAGCAGGTCCAGCTTGGCCTCGTCCTTCAGTTCCTTCTTTTCCTTCTTGCCCGGCTTGCGGCCTTCGGTGGCCTCGATGTGGGCAGCCTTTTCGTTGACGCGGCGGTTGAGCACGCTGGCCGGCAGCATCTTGGCCTCGGTCATGAAGCGCATCACCCACTGATTGGCCACGGACTCGGCCAGCGGGCCATGGGGCTCGCCGCGCGGCGGCACCCAGCCGGCGCTGCGCTCCTGCGTGGCGCCGCACTCGGCAAACGGGCTCTTGCCCAGGGCTTCTTCAAGCTGCTGCAAATCGCCCTGCCAGCTCTCGGCAATGCGATAGACGATCATGTTTTTGAACATAGCGAACCTTTGCTCGGACGGACTGCGGCTGCGCCGCAGCAGGGGTGTGCAACACCGGGCTGCGTCGCCTCCATCCAGAGGGAGAAAACAGAAAAAACAGCAGGGGCGCCATGCCTTGGCGCCCCGCCCGGTCATTGTGCATGCCTGGCACCGGACGGCGCTGCACAAGCTTGTCAATTCTTTACAAGCCGTGCGCAAAACCTCACTGCCCCGATACATCGGACGACCACACTTCAATCATCCGCTGCACAGGGCTCGCCAAGTGCCTTGACGGCGGCCTTCAGTCACCCTCTCCAGAAAGGATTTTGGAATGACCACCACCTTCCGCCGCACCCTCGCCAGCGCCGCTGCTACCACCGCCTTGCTGGCATCGTTCGCCCTGCCCTCGTACGCCCAGACCGCCGCGCCGGCAGCCCCCGCCGCCGCCACGGCACCCAAGCCCGATCGCGCCATGCACAAGCACGGCGACCGCATGGAGCACATGCAGCAGCGCATCGCCAAGCTCAAGGCCGACCTCAAGCTCACGCCGGCCCAGGAAACCGCATGGAACACCTATGCGGCCACCTTCAAGCCCGGCGAGCGTCCCCAGCGCATGGAGCGCGAGGACTTCGCCAAGCTGACCACGCCCCAGCGCATCGACAAGATGCGTGAAATGCGCGCCCAGCGCGCGGCCGATGCCGATCGCCGCGGCGAAGCCACCAAGGCCTTCTACGCCCAGCTGGACGCCAGCCAGCAAAAGACCTTCGATGCCGCCACGCTGCACAAGGGCCACCCCGGCCACCACGGCATGGACCACGGCCCGCGCCATGACCACAAGAGCGGCCAGGCCCGCCCTGCCCCGGCACCCGCCCAGTAAGCAGCCACCTGGCCTGCCCGCCACCAGCGGGCAGCCGGATTGCTTGCGCCAGCCCTTGCACGGACGCCTTGTCAGGCGGCCGACAGTGCAAGGGCTTTTTTGCTGACTCCCCGATCTTCACCAGCCTCCCTAGAGTGTTACAGGCACAGCAACGTGTGCCGCCCCCGGAGAAGATCATGGCCCTCAAAATCATTCAAACGACGCCATCCAGCTACCAGAGCCTCGCCAAGGCACGCATCCATCCGCCAGCACGCCTGGCAGCGACCGTGGTGCTGGCCTGCGCAGGCGCTGTCCTGCCGATGGCGACCCAGGCGCAATCCTTGGCGCCGGAATCCTCCCCTTCCATGTACCTGCAATATGGCGCGGCCGAGCACAGCGCCGACAGCTGGACCCTGGGCGTTACTGTGCCCTGGCGCAACTGGCGCCATGCGCTGTGGGGCGGCCAGCTCAGCGGCTACTGGGATATCTGGGGCGCCCGCTGGTCGGCGCCGCTGGAGGGTCGCGATCGCGGCACCTGGGTCATCGGCGTGAATCCCACCGTGCGCTGGCGCCCCAGCAACGGGCAGTCACCCTGGTTTGCAGAAACCGGCGTGGGCCTGAGCTGGGCACTGAACCGGCGCTACATCACGGACGAGAAGGAATTCCCCACGCGCTACAACTTCGCCACCCATATCGGCGTGGGCTATCTGTTTGGCAGCCAGGGCCAGCATGAGCTGGTGCTGCGGCTGGAGCACCATTCCAACGCAGGCATCAAGAAACCCAACCCCGGCGAAAACTTCCTGCAGCTGCGCTACGCCCACCATTTCTGATCACGGTTGCGGATCCCGGCAAGACCACCTTCGAGGTGGTCTTTTTTTGTCCTCAGCCGCCCTGTGGAAAAACCTGGGCATAAAAATCTCGTAAATCCCTGCTTATCCACAAGGAGGATGCGCCATGGAAAGTTGTGCCCAAAACGGGTGCAGCAGCGGAGCAGCATCCACCACAGGGTTTGGAGTGTCTTAAGTTGTTGATTTTTATAAGACAAATTCAGTTATCAACAATTAAGCACTTCACTTACTACTACTACTAATTAAAAAATAAGAGAGATAGGAATAACAGCCAAGGGCGGTTTTTCACAGCGGCAAGACCGTTCTGGATAAAAAAAGGCAGCCGGTCCGTCAGGAAAAACGGCCTGTCAACAGGTCACAGCACTGCCAGACCATGTGCTCATCCATGTCCGGCAAGCCTCATTTTTATCTGGATAAACTGAAAAATCCTTATAGATCAATAACTTGAAGTTCAATAAAGGAAAAAATGCACCTCGCACAAAACTGTGGATAGATGAAGACCAACTCAACAGTTATCCACAGAAAAAATCGAAACAGGCAAACTATCCCCGTTCGGGAGACACCGGGAACAGGGCTTTGATCACATGTTTTTCAATCGGGCAAGACATTGTTTTTTTTGAGGAATAGTGAGTTATCCACAGAGATGTCATGCCTCTACTACTACGACTATTCTTTATAAGAAGATCAAAGAACAACCGAAGGCGAAGTCACGCGGGAAGCGAAGGCCGAACGGGTTTTCAAAAAAACAGACGTGCCAGGTTGTCTGGAGCCTGGGCATGTCCAGACGAGGGACTGCTCCAGCGAAATTGGCGCGCCTGTGTTCAAAAAATTCCGGATCGGTTCGCGCGCCATGGCCGTATGCACGAAGACAAGACTTCTTCGCGGCCTCGCAGGAACGCTGTGGAACGGGCGCTTTTCCACAACGGGCTGTGCACTGGACGTGGAAGACTTCAGGAAAGCGCGGCCTGCCAGGCGGACGCAAGCGGATGCGCCAGAGGCAGTGTTCGGTCATTCAAAAAAATTCAACCCCTTGTTGCCGGCCTGCAAGAGCACTGCGCATCCAGATCAGGAGCAGCCGATCCAGTCCAGGCAAGGGCAATCACGAAAAGTGATGGCTGCTGACGCGCCGGGGCAAGAGGACGTGAATCAGCCCGAGCGCTTCAGCGGCCTGCAGAGGACCGTGGGGGCTTGGCAGCTGTCAGGCCCTGGGTTGCATGCGCAAGCGCGTCCTGGGCGTTCTGCAGGCCTGTTGGCGAGGTATGTTGGCGGGTATGGCCGGGCCGGGGAGCAGGCACGGTCTGCGAGATCCAGCGGTATCCCGCGGGATCCGGGGACCGTGCTGCACAGGCATGCAGGGAGATGCGGGAGCCGGGAAATACGGTTGCCCACAGGCTGTGTGCAAGTGGCCTGTGGGCAATCGGCAAGCTCGCTGATTGAAAAAATCAGCCGTGATCAATCACTTGCGTATGCAAGGGAATGCAGTGGCGACAGGGCGCGGCCTGTTTTTCGCATGCTTTCCACAGGGTCCGGTTCAGCGTGCCGGGCGGCGCTGCAAGGCAAAGGGCGGCAGGCCCTTGAGCAGCTGCTGGCCATAGCTGGTGTTCACCAGGCGCCGGTCATAGCAATACACATGGGCCTGGTCTTCCTCGGTGCGGATGGCGCGGCCCACCCACTGGGCCAGGCGGATCGCCGTGGCCGGCACCACCAGCTCATTGAAGGGGTTGCGGCCGCTGCTGCGCAGCCATTCGGCCCGGGCCTCGCCCACGGGGTCATCGGGCGGGGCAAAGGGCAGCTTGGTGATGAACAGGGACTCGCACAGCGCGCCGGGCAGGTCCAGGCCCTCGCCGAAGGACTGCATGCCGAAGATGATGGAGGGCTCGCCCATCTCCACGGCATCGCGGTGGCGGGCCAGCAGCAGGGCGCGGGGCATGGCCGTCTGCACCAGCACCTGCGAGCGCATGGCCGTGGACAGCGCATCCACCGCCAGGCGCATCTGTTCGCGCGAGGTGAACAGCACCAGGGCGCCGGCCTGCACGTGGGACAGGTCGCCCAGCAGCGCGTCCACCATCTCCTGGGTGAAGCGGGCGGCCTCCTTGGGGTCGGCCACGGTTTCGCGCGCCACCAGGGTGCCCTGGCGCGCGTAGTCGAAGGGGCTAGGCACTTCCAGCGTGGTCACGGCCGCATCGTCGTGCAGGCCTGCTTCGCGCAAAAAGAAGTCGAATTGTCCACAGCTGGTCAGGGTGGCCGACGTGAGCACGGCACCGCGCACCTGGGACCACAGATGGTGGCGCAGCGTGGCTCCGGGCAGGATGGGGCTGGCATGGGCCTTGACCACGATGTACTCGCCATCTGTCTCCAACGTGAACCATTTGGCATTGGGAACGCGGCTACTGTCGTCATCCTGCGCTGGTTGCTGCATCAGCAGCTGGGCCGTGTCATAGACGGATTCCAGGCGGGGTGCCAGTGCGCCAACCTGTGCATAAGCTGTAGACAGCCTGCGTGCTTCCTCTGGATTGTCCTTGATGGCGGCGCGCAGTGCCTTGGAGATGGCACGCAGCGCGTCCAGAAAGCTGTTGGCATGGTGGGCGGCCTTGCCCAGAGGCTCCAGCAAGGGCTCGGGCAGCATGCCGCGCGGTGCACGCACCCGCGCCGGCCCCCAGCTGTCCTTTTGCGACTTGAGCGTGTCGCCGTACAGCTCCATCACCAGGCGCGCCAGTTCCAGCAACTGCTGGCGCAGCTGGCTGGCATGGGCTGGAAGGTCTGCCAGCTCTTCGACCTCGACCATAGTGTTCACGCGCAGGGCGCGGCTGGTCAGCTTGTCTATCCAGCCCAGGCGGCTCAGGTCCATCTCGCCAGCGAATTGGCCCAGCGCCGTGGCGGGCAAATGGTGGGCTTCGTCCAGCACCAGCAGGCAGTTGTCCAGCTCGGGCAGCAGCCGCGCGCCCAGGGAGGACAGCAGCAGATCGTGGTTGGCCACGATGACCTGGGCGGCCACCAGGTCCTTGCGGCGCTCGTAGTAGACGCAGTTGCTGAAGGCCGGACAGTGCTTGCCGGTGCAGGACGAGGATTCGGCCGCCACGGGGCTCCAGGCCTCGGCCTCGGGCGGGGTCTCCAGAGAGTCGCGGTCGCCGTCCCAGGCCTGGGACGCCAGCGCGTTGGCCATGCTTTTGTAGAACTGCATGCGCGCCTCTAGCTCCTGGGCCGGGCGTGCCACGCGGCTTTGGGCCTGCGCCTTTTCTTCGGCGAACAGATCGTCCAGATCCTCGTCCTGGGCCTCGCCGGTGCTGGCCAGCCGCTCCAGCTTGAGCTTGCAGACAAAGCGGCCCCGCCCCTTGGCCAGCGCGAATTTGAAGGGCTGCTCCAGTTGCTGGGCCAGCGCGGGCAGATCCTTGTTCACCAGCTGTTCCTGCAGGGCGACGGTGGCCGTGGAAATCAGCACCCGAGTGCCGCGCGCCAGCGCCATCGAAATGGCGGGAATGCTGTACGCCAGCGATTTGCCCACCCCCGTTCCGGCCTGCACCACGGCAATGGACCGGGTGGGCTCCGGTGCGCCCTCATCGATTTTTCCCAGCTGGGCCTGGCTGAAGGTCTGCGCGATCTGGGCCGCCATTTTTCGCTGCCCCTCACGATTTCGGAACCCTGGGATGGCCCCGACCACGTCATCAAAGGATTTCAGGGCCTGATCAGCCCATTTTTTTTCATGCATTTCGGCGTGTTTTGACCAAATGGATCATCTTGGTCCATCTGTTTATAAAGATTCGTACAGTGATATGTATTAAATAAGATGCGAAATCTTATGAAATACAGCGCACAAAGCGCGTTTTTCGTATGCCGTACAGCCTACAAGCTGCCCGTCATATGGATCACTGAACCCGCCAATCGCATGTATGCACAGGTGGGTATCGGTCACCGGGATGGACATCTGTCCACCGGCTGTTCCTGGATTGTTCCCATGGCCGTTGATGGCCATGCGCGTGGCCACATCCACAGTCTTGCCCACAGCAGCCAGGGCGTTCGGCCTGTGATCAATCCTGTGTGCATGTTGTTGGCATGCTTGTGGATTGATTGGGTGATTGTCGCCATTCACCGTTGATTTGCAACGGATTTTTCATGGGTTCAGGTTCCCCGCGATTTCCAGAAGATGGTGGAAGTTGTCACCACTGTGGAAAACAGGGCCTGTGCAGATCTTTGGCTTTGCAGAGCACGCTTTTCCCCGGGATATCCACAGATCTGCGGCCGCTGCAGCTGCTGCGGCTGGGGCCTTGGTGCACCGCCAGGCGGCAGGTCCGCGGCGGCGCAGCGGATCGCGCTGGTTCTCGAAAAAGCGCAGGCGATCCCTGCCAGGGATCGGCCCCGGGCGCCGGCCCAGGTACGCGAATGTCTTACCAAACGGTAATGAAGGCTTCACGCACGCAGGAAGATGCGTTTTCTAGCATCTGTTTCATCTCAGGAGACAAGGGTCGGCTCGCTGCAGTCCCTGCGCTCCAGGCATGGATTGAAGGGGCAAGAATGATCAAGACATTTGCGGGCCTGCCCAAGGCAGCCCGGTTTCCGGCGGCATCGGCATGCGCTGTCATCGCCGTGGCCTGCCTTGTGGCGGGCTGCGATGCATCCAAGGCATCGGCACAGAACGAACCTGCCGTGCAGGCGCCCGCGCCGGCCGGCGTGGTGCGGGTCAAGCCCGAGTCGCTGAAGATGCTGGACATCGCCGTGGTGGCCGATCCGCAGGGCACGCAAATGGCCTGGGCGCCCGCGCGCGTGGCCTTTGCCGAGGACCGCGTGGCCACCGTCTCGGTGCCGCTGGCCGCGCGCGTGGTGTCGGTTCGTGCCCACGTGGGTGACATCGTCAAGGCCGGCGACGAGCTGGCCACCCTGGTCAGCCCCGAGGCGCTGCGCGTGCGCTACGAGGTGGAAGCTGCCCGCAGCGCGCATGACGTGGCAACCGTGGAAGTGCGGCGCCAGCAGACCATGGTGGACAAGGGCGTGGGCGTGGAAGTGGATCTGCGTGCGGCCCAGGCCAAGCTGCGCGAGTCGGCCCAGGAGCTGGCGCGTGCCCAGGGCACGTCGGCGCTGCTGGGGCAAGGCGGCGGCGACCGGCTGGTGCTGCGTGCGCCGCGCGCCGGCGTGGTGGCCGAGCGCAAGGCCGTGGTCGGCGCCTCGGTCGAGCCCAGCGGCGAGCTGTTCCTGATCGGCGATCCCGCCGCCATGAACGTGGTGGCCGATGTCTTTGAAAGCGATCTGCCCGGCATCCGCCTGGGCAGTGCCGTGCAGGTCGATGTGCCGCAGCTGCCCAAGCCCCTGACCGGCACGGTGCGCCACCTGGGCGCCACGCTGGACAAGGAGTCGCGCCGCGCCTCCGTCATCGTGCAGCTCGATGCGCAAAACCCCGTGCTGCGTTCCGGCATGCAGGCGCGCGTGGGCCTGCAGGTCTCCAACGAGCACGAGATGCTGATCCCCGTGACGGCCGTGCTTATCAAGGATGAAAGCCGCAGCATCGTCTTCGTACAGACCGGCGAGCAGCAGTTCGAGGCCCGCACCGTGGTGCTGGGCCGGCCCTCGCGCGGCATGGTGCCCGTGGTGTCGGGCCTGAAGTCGGGTGAAAAGATCGTCGTGCGCGGTGGCCTGCTGCTCGATGGCGCAGCCAGCCAGCTGCTCTGATCGCGGCCAGGAGACTCATCAATGCTGCGTTCCCTGATAGCGTTTGTGGTGCACCGGCGGCTCGTCGCCCTGTGTGCCACCCTGATCATCGCCATCTATGGCGTGTATTCATACCTGCACACGGCCATCGAGGCCTATCCCGATGTGACCAATGTGCAGGTCGGCGTGATTGCCCAGGCGCCGGGCCTGGCCCCCGAGGAGGTGGAGCGCCAGATCACCCAGCCGCTGGAGCGCGAGCTCAACGGCACGCCGGGCCTGGTGTCGCTGCGCTCGGAGAGCTACTTCGGCCTGGCTATGATCAACCTCGTCTTCAATGACGATGCCGACAGCTTCCATGCGCGCGCCGAGGTGTCGCAGCGCCTGCCCCAGGCCAATCTGCCCGACGGCGTCACGCCCGAGATGGCGCCCGACTACACGCCGCTGGGCAAGATCTTCTACTACCGCCTGAAGAGTGACCGCCACACGCTGGCACAGCTGCGCACCGAGCAGGAATGGCGCGTGGTGCGTACCCTCAAGCAGGTGCAGGGCGTGGCCGACGTGGTCAGCATCGGCGGCTTCGTCAAGGAGTACCACGTCGAGGTGGATCCCGAGAAGCTGTATGCGCTGGGCCTGTCGCTGGAAGACGTGAGCGATGCCCTGTCCAAGTCCAACCGCAACGTGGGCGGCGGCCTGATGCGCCGCGGCGAGCAGTCGCTGATCATCCGCGGCATCGGCCTGCTGCGCACGCCGCAGGAGATCCAGGGCGTGGTCGTGGCCATGCGCGGCAGCGCGCCCGTGACCATTGGCGACGTGGCGCGCGTGGTGCAGTCGCACACGCCGCGCCAGGGCTCGGTGGGCATGGACGATGCCGACGACGTGGTCCAGGGCATCGTGCTGCTCAAGCGCGGCGAGAACCCCTCGGTGGTGCTGGACCAGATCCATGCCAAGGTGGCCGCGCTCAATGACGGCGGCCTGCCCGAGGGCATGCACATGGAGACCAACTACGACCGCTCCGATCTGGTCGGCCACACGCTGGGCACGGTGCAGCACAACCTGCTGTTCGGCGCCACGCTGATCGTGGGCGTGCTGTGGCTGTTCCTGCGCAGCCTGCGCGGCTCGCTGATCGTGGCCACGGTGATCCCGCTGTCGCTGCTGGTGGCCTTCATCGGCCTGCACCTGCTGGGCATGCCGGCCAACCTGATCTCCATGGGCGCCATCGACTTCGGCATCATGGTGGACGGCGCCGTGGTGCTGGCCGAGAACATCATCCGCAACGCCCGCCTGCGCAAGCCGCAGACGCAGGCGGACATGCGCCACATCATCATCGACTCGGCCGTGGCCGTGGCCAAGCCCACGCTGTTCGCCATGGCCATCGTGATCGCGGCGCTGATCCCCGTGTTCTCGCTGGAAAGCATCGAGGGCCGCATCTTCCGTCCGCTGGCCATGACCTACAGCTTCGCGCTGCTGGGCGCCCTGGTCTTCGCCATGGGCCTGGTGCCGGCGCTGTGCGCGCTGTTCCTCAAGCCCCAGCACGTGATGGTGGAAGAGCCCAAGATCTTCGACCGCGCGCACCACGGCTACCAGCACTGGATCGGCACCCTGCTGGGCGCCGGGCGCCGCCGCGTCATCGTCATCGTCGGCTCGCTCGCCATCCTGGTGGCGGCCGGCCTGTCGGCGGCCTGGCTGGGCACGGAATTCCTGCCCGAGCTCGATGAAGGCGATGCCTATGTGCTGGTGCAGATGCCCGCATCGATCTCGCTTGAGAAGGGCCAGGAAGTGCTGCGCGACGTGCGCCTGCGCCTGAAGACCTTTCCCGAGGTGATCACCGTCACCACCGAGCAGGGCCGGCCCGAATCGGGCACCGACAACGAGACGCTGAACCTGGCCAAGGTGCTGGTGCGCCTGAAGGGCCACGGCGAATGGCGCAAGGGCCTGACCAAGCCCCAGCTCATCGAGCAGATGCGCGCCACGCTGGGCGAGATTCCGGGCGTGTCGTTCAACTTCGCTCAGCCCATCCGCGACAGCGTGGAGGAATCGACGTCCGGCGCGCGCGGCCAGGTGGTGCTCAAGGTCTTCGGCCCCGACATTCCGCAGCTGCGCGCCATCCTGCAGCAGACCGTGGACTTGGTGAAGGACATCGACGGCGTGGTCGATCTGGGCCTGTACCGCGATGCGCCTGCACCCCAGGTCCACGTGGAGTTCGACCGCCAGTCGCTGGCGCGCCAGGGCATTGCCATGGAGACCGCGCAAAAGACGCTGGAGGCGGCGCTGGCCGGCAACATCTCCACCACGCTGTGGGAGGGCGAGTACCCCGTGCCCGTGCGCGTGCGCCTGCCCTATGTGGACCGCATGGATGAGGAGCGCATCCGCAACATCGCCATCCCCCTGCCCAACGGCGGCTCGGTGCCGCTGCATTCGGTGGGCCAGGTCGCCATCAAGATCGGCAACTCCTCCATCTTCCGCGAAGGCAATGCGCGCTACATGGCGCTCAAGTTCAACGTGGAAGGCCGCGACATCGGCTCCGTGGTCAAGGACACGCTGGCCACGTTCAAGAAGAACGTGAAGATCCCCGAGGGCTACCAGGCCGTCTGGGGCGGCGAGTGGGAGAACCAGCAGCGCGCGGCCGCACGCCTGAAGATCGTGGTGCCGCTGTCGCTGATCATCGTCTACGCCCTGCTGTTCGGCGCGCTGGGCCAGGCGCGCAGCGCCGGCATCATCTTGCTGTGCGCGCCCTTCACCATGGTGGGCGGCATCGCGGCCCTGCACTTTGCGGGCATCGAGCTGTCCATCAGCGCGGCCATCGGCTTCATCGCGCTGCTGGGGCAGGTGGCGCTGGCCGGCCTGCTGGTGATCTCGGCCGTGGAGGAATTGCGACGGCAGGGCATGCCCATGATGCAGGCCCTGGTAGAGGGCGCTGCAGAACGCATGCGCTCCATCGTGCTCGTGGCGCTGCTGGCGCTGCTGGGCCTGCTGCCCATGGCGCTGTCCACGGGCGTGGGCAGCGAGACGCAAAAGCCCTTCGCCTCCGTGATCGTGGGCGGCATGGTGGTGCTGCCCCTGGTGGCCCTGGTGCTGCTGCCCGTGCTCTATGCGCTGCTGGGCCCCAAGAACATGTTGACGCAGGAAGAACTCGATGAAAAAGAGTAAGCACCCCCTGAGCGGCTGCGCCGCTTCCCCCGTGTGCACGGCGCCCTCTCTCGCTTCGCGGGAGGGGGACGACGCCATCGCCGCGAGGCGGCTCTTGCTTGGCGTCTCTGGTTTGGGCCGTGCCGGCTTTGCGGGTCGTTCACCTTATCGGGCCCTGTTTGTGGCTGTGGCGCTGTGCTGGGGGGCGGGTTCTGCGCTTGCGCAGCAGGCTGTGCCCGCTGTGCCGGCCATCACTGCGGCGCCTGCCTCCGAGGTGGCTCCGGCGGCTGCGCCGCAGCAGCCGGTGGGGATGCAGGAGTATCTGCAGATGGTGGTGCGCAACCAGCCCCAGCTGGCGGCGCAGCGGCTGCAGATCGGGATTGCGCAGGCGGACAGTCGCACGGCGGCGGCGTTTCCCAATCCCACGGCGTCGTACAGCAGCAAGCCGGGCGAGAAGCAGTGGGGCATAGAGCAGCCGCTGCCCATCTTCGGCCAGCGGCGTTTGCGCATGGAGAACGCGCGCAAGGGCGAGACGGCGGCGCGTGCCAATGTCGAGGTGGCCGTGGCCACCACGCTCAACGATGCAGCCACGGCCTTCATCGACCTGCTGATGACGCAGCAGCGCCTGAAGGTCTGGGAAGAGGCGCAGGAGTCGCTGAACGGCGCAGGCAATATCGTGCGCGGCCAGATCGAAGCAGGCGCGCGCAGCCGCTATGACGGCGCACGCCTGAGCCTGCAGCAGGCCCAGATGGCCATGCAGGTCAGCCAGGCCCAGTCGGACTGGCAGGACGCCGCCTCGCACGCCGCCGCCCTGGCCGCCCTGCCCCAATGGGCGCCGCGCGCCACGGGCAGCCTGCAGGCCGTGCCCGTGGGCCAGCTGCTGCACGAGCAGGAGCTCTGGGAGGCCGCGCGCCAGCGCCTGCCGGCCCTGGTCGCTGCCCAGGCCGAGCTGGACCAGCTGCGCCACAAGGTCGAGCTGGAACGTCGCGAAGCCCTGCCCACGCCCAGCGTGAGCGTGGCGCGCGTGCGCAACCGCCTTGACGGCAACTACAACCAGATCGGCGTGTCGGTGGAGCTGCCGCTGTTCGATCGCCGCGAAGGCCCTATCGCGCGTGCCCAGGTGGAGGCCGAACAGGCCCAGCTGCGCTACGACGCCGCGCTGATCGAGGCGCGCACTGAGCTGCAGCGCGCCATCAAGCAACTGAAGCTGCGCCGCGATGCCGTGCGCGCCTACGAAAAGCAGGGCCTGGCCCAGATCGCGCCGCTCAACCAGATGGCCCAGGACGCCTACAAGCTGGGCCAGGGCTCCATCCTGGAGCTGATCGATTCGCTGGGCTCCATCAACGAGCACCGCCTGGAGCACCTGGACCTGGTCAAGGAAATGATGCTGGCCGAGTGGCAGGTGCGCGTGGCCAGCGGCGATCTGCCGATGTGGGCAGCGCCCTGAGGCGCTTCGCGCCCTTCCCCTCCTGCTGTGCGGGAGGGGCGGTCGGACCCTGGGTGGCACCTCCCGGTGTGCCTGGTCAGGATCACGCCAGTTTCATGCGGTGCGATGCCGCGCAGCGCAGCCCAAGGCTGAAAAGAGGTGGTAAACATGCCGGCACCCCCACCGATCTCGGCGGAGTCTGGCGCGCCGTATAGTGTCTGCCTCAGTTTCGAGTCAGGCCCTGCCGCCCGCATGTACCGCTATCTCATCATCGAAGACGACGCGCTGAACGCGCGCTACATCGCCGAAGGCCTGCGCCAGCAGGGCGCGCAGGTGGCGGTGTGCAGCGATGGTGTGCAGGGCATCGCCATGGCCGTGGGCGAGAGCTGGGATGTGATCATCCTCGACCGCATGCTGCCCAACGGCTTCGACGGCCTGCAGATCCTGCAGACGCTGCGCTCCATGGGCAAGCAGACGCCGGTGCTGGTGCTCAGCGCCCTGTCGGCCACGGACGAGCGCGTGCGCGGCCTCAAGGCCGGCTGCGACGACTACCTGACCAAGCCCTTTGCCTTCTCCGAACTCTCGGCGCGCCTGGAGGCCCTGGTGCGCCGCGCCCAGATCCCGGCCCCTGCGCGCGAGATGCGCCTGGCCGACCTGCGGCTGAACCTGCTCACGCGCAGCGCCGAGCGCGCGGGCCAGCCGCTGGCGCTGCAGCCGCGCGAGTTCCGCCTGCTGGCCTTTCTGATGCAGCACGCGCACCAGATCGTCACGCGCACCATGCTGCTGGAGTCGGTGTGGGACTACCGGTTCGACCCGCAGACCAATGTCATCGACGTGCACATCAGCCGCCTGCGCGGCAAGGTGGACAAGGGCTTCGAGCCCGCGCTGATCCACACCGTGCGCGGCGTGGGCTACAGCCTGTCGGACCGGCCGCAGGACCTGCCGCAGGTGGCCTGATCCGATGTCGCTGGCCAAGCCCTGGAGCTCCACGGCCTTCCGGCTGGCGCTGACCTACGGCGTGCTGCTGGTGCTGACCATGTCCATCGTGCTGTCGGTGTTCTACGTGCAGACCGTGGGCGTGCTGCGCATGCGCATGGACCGGCAGGCCGAGAACCACATGCGCCGCCTGGTCGAGCACCGCGACAAGTACGGCGAGCCCGCGCTGGAGGCTGAGATCCAGCAGACCCTGCTGGACGGCGTCAACACCGATACCGAAATCCTCATCCTCATGGATGGCGACGGCAATCCCATCATCGGCAACGCCGACGTGGTGCCCGCACGCCGCCTGACGGAGATGGGCGTGCGTGATCTCAAGGTGCGGCGCAACGGCCGCATCATCGCGGGCCGCGTGGCCGTGGCGCAGCTGTCCGACGGCAAGCTGCTGGCCGTGGGCAGCGACATGCAGGTGCAAAGCGATGTGGAGGAACTGTTCGGCCGCGCAAGCCTGCTGGCCGGCCTGGTGGCCCTGGGCATGGCCGTGCTGGGCGCCGGGGCCTTCCGGCGCGTGGTGGAAGAGCGTGCCGCCGACATCCGCAGCACCATGGCGCGCGTGGCCACGGGCGACCTGCGCCAGCGCATTCCGGTCACGCGCCGCGACGATGAGTTCACGCTGCTCAACCGCGACATCAACACCATGCTGGACCGGCTCGAACTGCTGATGGACGGCATACGCCATGTCTCCAACACCATCGCCCACAACCTGCGCACGCCGCTGACGCGCATCCTGCTGCGCCTGCGCAATGCTCAGCAGGCCACGCCCGAGGAAAAGAACGAGACGCTGGCGCTGGTGGCCCAGGAAGTGGCCGAGCTGGGCGTGGTCTTCGACAAGCTGCTGCAGATCGCCGAAGTGGAAAGCGGCGCCAGCCGCAAGAACTTCGCGCCCGTGGACCTGCGTGCCCTGCTGGTCGACGTGGTGGAGTTCTACGAACCGCTGGTCGAGGACGCAGGCGGCGTGCTGCGCCTGGAGGTCGAGGGCACGCCCATGGCGCTGGGCGACGGCGACCTGCTGGCCAGCGCCGTGGCCAACCTCGTGGACAACGCCATCAAGTACGGATCACTGCCCGACAGCGACCACGGCGCCGACATGCTGCTGCGCGCGGGCGTGGCCCACGAGCACGGCATGGACGGCGGCGCCTGGGGCGTGGAAATCATCGTGCAGGACCGAGGCCCCGGCGTGGACGCGCAGACGCGCGAGAAGATGAGCACCCGCTTTTACCGAGCCGAATCGGACCGCGAAGGCTATGGCCTGGGCCTGGCCAGCGTGTTGGCCATCGTGCAGCTGCACGGCGGCAAGCTGGGCTTCGAAAACATGCATCCGGGCCTGCAGGCAAGGATCTGGCTGCCCGGGTTGCCCACGGCCTGAAGCCGTTTCAGCGGTCCTTGTGACCGTAGGCGCAAAAGCCGGGCTTGGGCCCCTTCTTGGGGTGCAGACGACAGGTTTCGGGCCGCTTGTCGTATACCGTGCAGCGCCGCGACTTGGCATCCAGGAAATTGCAGTCCCCGCTGGCGCGCCGCGCCATGGTGAAGATGTTGTGCTTGGGGTTGTAGTGGTCGATCAGCCGCATCTTCATCAGCCGTTTGGCGATGAGCTTGGGCTCCACGTTGTCCACCTCGAACGGATCCACCAGCTCCAGCCGCACCAGATCGGGCAGCTGCACCTCCAGCGGCATGGTGCAGCAGTTGGCCGCACAGCTGTCGCACATGCCGGGCTTGTATTTGCTCCAGGAGTCGAGGCGGTCGACGTCGACGATGCTGATGGGGGATCTCATGGTGGGGGATGGGCGTGTGCAGGGCCGCTATTTTTCGCCAGAAAGCCCGGCGGCGGTTGCCGCGCCGGCGTAGCCAAGCGAGGGGGCGGGTCTTTGGGGGACGCTGCCCCTGCATCCATCCCCTGGCCTTCAGGCCGGCCGCTTCCTCAACAGGTATTTCTGAAACCCGTCCGACACCCGCTCGTCGCGCTGGTTCAGCACCTCGGTGGCCAGGGTCAGCACGCCCGTGGTGTTGCCGGGCTTGAGCTCGGACACCGTCAGCGTGCAGTACAGCGTGTCGCCCACATAGACGGGGGCCAGGAAGCGGCTGCCCTGCTCCAGAAAGCCCTTGAGCGATTCCTCGACCATGTGCGGGAACAGGCCGGCGCCTGCCGCCGTCTGTATGGCCACTTGGTAGCCGTGGGCCAGCATATGGGGCATGCCGCGCGCACGGCAGTACTCCACGTCGTAGTGCACGGGATGGTTGTCGCCGCTGGCCAGCTGGAAGGCGGCGAACAGGGCATCGGTCATGGTGCGCGAGGGCAGGGCGAAGACCTCGCCCAGCGCGAAGTCTTCAAAGTAGCGCTGGGCGCACAGGGATGGGTGGCGTGGCATGGCGACTCTCCTCAGTTCGCGCTCATGTGGGCGGCCCGGGCGACCTTGCCCCATTTGTCCAGCTCCTGCTTGAGGAAGGTGGCCAGCGCCTGGGGGCGCGGCTGCTTTTCCAGCACCAGGCCCATGTCGTAGGCCTTTTTCTGCAGCCCGGCATCGTCCACCGTGGCCTGCAGGCTGGACTGCAGGCGGGCAATCAGCGCTGGCGGCGTGCCTGCGGGGGCGAACACGGCGTTCCAGGTATAGGCCTCGTAGCCGGGCACCTGCTCGGCAATGGCAGGCGTGTCGGGTGTCTGCGGCAGGCGCTGGGCCATGGTGGTGGCCAGCAGGCGCACCGTGCCCGCCTTGACCTGGGCCAGGCCCGTGGGAGCGCTGTCCAGCATGAAGGCCAGGTGCCCGCCGATGAGGTCCTGTATGGCCGGCGCACTGCCCCGGTAGGGCACATGCTGGGCCCGGGTGCCCGCCATCAGGTTCAGCAGCTCCGCGCCCAGGTGCGGTGCGCTGCCCACGCCCGCCGAGGCATAGCTGACCTGGCCGGGCCGCGCCCGCAGATAGGCCAGGAAATCCGGCAGGCTCTGCACGGGCAGCCGCTTGTCCACCACCAGCACCAGCGGCGCCCTGGCGAGCAATCCCACGGGCGCGAAGTCTTCCTCCGTGCGGTAGCCCAGCTTGTCGTGGATGTAGGGATTGACGGCATGCGCCACCGTGGTCAGCAGCAGGGTGTAGCCGTCAGGGGCTGCCTTGGCAACCGCCTCCGTGCCCACCAGGGTGCCGGCACCCGTGCGGTTCTCGATCACCACGGGCGTGCCCAGCTTCTGGCTCCAGACATCGGCCATGGCGCGGCCAAAGGTGTCGGTGGGGCCGCCTGCCGCATAGGGAATCACCAGCTTGATGGGGCGCGCCGGATAGTCCTGCGCTGCGGCCGCGCCGGCGGCCAGAAGCAGGGCGGTGAGAAGGGTTTGGCGTCTTGCCGTCTTGAAGTCCATAATTTTCTCCGTTGTCTCCTGGCGCCGACTATAGAAATGCGCGGCCAATGCAGCCAGTCGAATCATTGATAGGCCGGTTAGAAACCGTCTAACACCAAGGAAATGCTCCCGGCGGGCATGCAACGAATGCGATATGAATTGACGGATCTCAGGGTTTTCCTTGCCATTGCCCAGGCCAAAAGCCTCAGCGCAGGCGCGGCTGAAATGCATTTGACGGCGCCATCTGCCAGCTACCGGCTCAAGAATCTGGAGCAGGCCATGGGTGCATCGCTGTTTGAAAGAACGTCCAAAGGCATGGTGCTCACGCCGGCGGGAATGACGGTCAAGAAATACGCCGATTCCATTTTCGGCAGCGTGGACCGCTTGCACGGAGAAATGCAAAGACACATCAACGGAATATCGGGCCATATCCGCGTCTTTGCCAACAGCAGCACGCTGACGGGAATCGCGCCCGTGCTCAGCCGCTATCTGGCCCATTATCCGAACGTCAATGTGGACTTGGAGGAGCGCCTGAGCGAAGACACGGTGCGCGCCGTGCTCGACGGCAGTGCCGATGTGGGCCTGGTGGCCGGCCAGATCGATCTGCATGGCCTGCATGCCATCACCTATGGCCACGATGAACTGGTGTTTGTGGTGCCCGCTGGCCACCCCTTGGCCGCCAGCAGCAGGGTGCCGCTGGAAACCGCGCTGACCTACGACCTGGTCTCGATCGGCCGCAAGACCAGCAACTTCCTCTACCTCCAAGGTATGGCTTCCAAGCTGGGAATGAATCCCAGGGTACGTGTGCACACACCAACATTCGAGGCCGTGCTGCAGTGCGTGCAGGAAGGCGTGGGCATTGCGCTGGTGCCACGCTCCATTGCCCGGCCGGCGCTGCAGGCGCGCAGGCTGGCTGCCGTGGGCCTGGACGAGGCCTGGGCGCAGCGCGAGCAGAAGGTGGTCACGCGCGAACCCGAAACCCTGCCCGCCTATGCCCGCGATTTCGTGGCCTATGTGGCGGCCCAGCCTTTGCCCGAGGAAGGCGCCGTGCAGGAATCCCTGCCTTAGAAGATTTGAAATTCCGCTTAGAAAATGCCGACTGGCTGGGTGATGGTCGCACTTCTAGAATGCGGCGAATCGAATATTCGCCTCGTTCAAGAAAATGCAGACACGCCCATTGGATGGTTTGACGGTATTGGCCATGGAACACGCCGTGGCAGGGCCTTTTGCCAGCCGGCAGCTGGCGGACCTGGGGGCCAGGGTCATCAAGCTGGAGCGATTGCCCGATGGGGATTTTGCACGGGGCTATGACGACAAGGTCCATGGTGAATCATCCTTTTTTATCTGGGCCAATCGGGGAAAGCAAAGTCTGGCTGCGGATATCAAGACCGCCGAAGGGCAGCATATCGTCGGGAAAATACTGGAAAACGCCGATATCCTGATCCAGAACCTGGCCCCGGGTGCCATGCAGAGAATGGGCATGGATTTCGACAGCCTGCATGAGAAATATCCGCGTCTCATCGTCTGCGATATATCGGGTTATGGCGAGGGCGGCCCGCTCAGCGACAGGAAGGCCTATGACCTGCTGATCCAGGCGGCAGCCGGCCTGATCTCGGTCACGGGCACGCCTGATCAGCCCGCGCGCGTGGGCATTTCCATCGCCGACATCGCAGCCGGCATGTATGCCTACTCAGGCATTTTGTCCGCCCTGCTGCAGCGCGCCCGCACCGGCCGGGGCCTGCGCGTGGAGGTGTCCATGCTGGAGGCGCTGGCCGAATGGATGTCCTACCCGCTGAACTTCGCCCATTACGGCGGCACGGCGCCTGCGCGCAGCGGGCTGACCCATCCTTCCATCGCGCCCTATGGCCAGTACACGGCCGGTGACGGCCAGAGCCTGATCTTCGGCCTGCAGAACGACCGCGAATGGCACAGCTTCTGCACCCATGTGCTGCAGCAGCCCGCGCTGGCGCAGGACACGCGCTTTGCCACCAACGTGCAGCGCGTGGCGCACCGTGCGGAACTCGATGCGGTGATCGCATCGGTGCTGGCCCACCTGAGCCGCGAACAGGCCATGCAGCGCCTGGATGCAGGCGGCATCGCCAACGCGCCGCTCAACGACATGCACGCGGTCTGGAACCATCCGCAATTGCAGGCGCGCCAACGCTGGCGCGAAGTCGCCACGCCGGCCGGCAGCATCCAGGCCCTGCTGCCCCCGGCCACGCTGTCGGATGCCGAAGCCGCCATGGGCGCCGTGCCCGCGCTGGGCGAGCATACGCAGGCGCTGTGGGAGGAGTTTGGCGGGCGGTGAGCATGGCCAGGGGGGCCAGGGTCCGGCCATGAAAAAAGCGCTCCTTGCAGAGCGCTTTTTGCAGTGTGCCGTTCGGCTGGATCACACGTCGATATTGCCCGCCCGCAGCGCATTCGTCTCGATGAATTCCCGGCGTGGCTCCACTTCATCGCCCATGAGCATGGTGAACACGCGGTCGGCCTCGATGGCGTCGCCGATCTGCACCTGCAGCAGGCTGCGGACGGTGGGGTCCATGGTGGTTTCCCACAGCTGCTCGGGGTTCATTTCGCCCAGGCCCTTGTAGCGCTGGCGGGCTGTGGTGCGTTCGGCTTCGTGCAGCAGCCATTGCATGGCCTGGCGGAAGTCGCCGGCCTTGTCGCTCTTGGCTTTTTCGCCCTCGCCACGCGTGACCTTGGCGCCTTCGCCCAGCAGGCCGTTGAAGTTCTGGGCTTCGTCGGCCAGCGCGGCGTAGTCGTGGCTGCGCACGAACTCCTGGGTGAGGATGGAGCTCTTGATGTTGCCGTGGTGGTGGCGGCTGATGCGCAGCACGGGCTTTTCGGAGACCGGATCGATTTCGGCCGTGACCTCGGCGGGCACGCCCGTGGTGGTCAACTCGCGCAGCTTGGCCTCCAGGATGGGGGCGCAGGCCTGGGCCGCCTCGATGCTGTCCAGCGTGATCTGCACGCCGTCGGCGATGGCGCGCAGGGCCTCGGCATCCATGAAGTTGGACAGGCGGTCGATGACGGTCTCGGCAGCCAGGTGCATGTTGGCCAGCTTGGCCAGTTCCTCGCCGTCCAGCGTGCGCGGGTTGGCTCCGCCGGTGCTGACGCTGGCGTTCATCAGCGCGATGCGCAGCAGGTACTGGTTGAGCGCGGGGCCGTCCTTGATGTAGAGCTCTTCCTTGCCGTTCTTGACCTTGTACAGCGGCGGCTGGGCGATGTAGATGTGGCCGCGCTCGACCAGGTCCGGCATCTGGCGGTAGAAGAAGGTCAGCAGCAGGGTGCGGATGTGGGCGCCGTCCACGTCCGCGTCGGTCATGATGATGATGCGGTGGTAGCGCAGCTTGTTGGGGTCGAAGTCGTCGCTGCCGCTCTTGCCCGATTCGGCCGTGGCCTTGCCGATGCCGGTGCCCAGGGCCGTGATCAGGGTGACGATTTCGTTGCTGGTCAGCAGTTTTTCGTAGCGGGCCTTTTCCACGTTCAGGATCTTGCCGCGCAGCGGCAGGATGGCCTGGAACTTGCGGTCGCGACCTTGCTTGGCCGAGCCGCCGGCGGAGTCACCCTCGACGATGTAGATCTCGCACAGCGCCGGGTCCTTTTCCTGGCAGTCGGCCAGCTTGCCGGGCAGGCCCATGCCGTCGAGCACGCCCTTGCGGCGCGTCATCTCGCGGGCCTTGCGCGCGGCCTCGCGGGCACGCGCGGCATCGACGATCTTGCTGCACAGGATCTTGGCGTCGTTGGGCTTTTCTTCCAGGTAGTCGGTCAGCGCCTTGGCGACGATGTCTTCCACGGGCGCGCGCACTTCGCTGGAGACCAGCTTGTCCTTGGTCTGGCTGCTGAACTTGGGTTCGGGCACCTTCACGGACAGCACGCAGCACAGGCCTTCGCGCATGTCGTCGCCGCTGACCTCGACCTTGGCCTTCTTGGCCAGTTCGTTCTGCTCGATGTACTTGCCGATCACGCGCGTCATGGCGGCGCGCAGGCCCGTCAGGTGGGTGCCGCCGTCGCGCTGCGGGATGTTGTTGGTGAAGCACAGCACCTGCTCGGCATAGCTGTCGTTCCACTGCATGGCGACTTCGACGCCGATCTCGGTGCCGGGGATGCCGCCGTAGCTTTCCGCAGGGCGCGTGCCGTTGGCGTGGAAGGCCGTGGGATGCAGCACCTTCTTGTTGGCGTTGATGAACTGCACGAAGCCCATGACGCCGCCAGCGCCGGAGAAGTCGTCCTCGCGGCCGTCGCGCTCGTCCTTGAGGCGGATGCGCACGCCGTTGTTCAGGAAGGACAGTTCGCGCAGGCGCTTGGCCAGGATCTCGTAGCGGAACTCATGGTTCTGCGTGAAGATTTCCGTGTCGGGAAGGAAGTGGACCTTGGTGCCGCGCTTGTCGCTCTTGCCGACCACGCGCATGGGCGAGACCTCGACGCCGTCCACGATCTCGATCGGGCGGTTCTGCACGTGGCCGCGCGAGAAGTCGATTTCGTAGACCTCGCCATCGCGGCGCACGTTGAGCTTGAGCCAGATGGACAGCGCGTTCACGCAGGACACGCCCACGCCGTGCAGGCCGCCCGAGACCTTGTAGCTGTTCTGGTTGAACTTGCCGCCCGCGTGCAGTTCGGTGAGGGCGATCTCGGCCGCCGAGCGCTTGGGCTCGTGCTTGTCGTCCATCTTCACGCGCGTGGGGATGCCGCGGCCGTTGTCGATGACGGACAGGGAGCCATCGGCATGGATGGTGACCAGGATGTCGTCGCAGTAGCCGGCCAGGGCTTCGTCGATGGAGTTGTCCACCACTTCGAAGACCAGGTGGTGCAGGCCCGTGCCATCGGAGGTATCGCCGATGTACATCCCCGGGCGCTTGCGCACGGCCTCCAGGCCTTCGAGGATCTGGATCGCGCCTTCGCCATAGCCGCTGGAGTCTGAGCCTTCGGGGGCAATGGTCTGGTTTTCTGGCTTGTTCTCGTCGGTCATGGAAGGCCCTGGGGTAGTTCCGTCGGAAGCTGTCGCTTCGCTTGAAAATGTTCGATTCGGCCGCTGGCGCGGTGCGTAGGGACGCGCGCTGCGGGCTACGAGTCGGGTAGGGTGGTTGCGCACCGTGCACCGGCTTGTGCCACCGGGCGGCGGGTGCAGGGGTTGCGCAATGTGTCAGGCATCGGTGTCGTGTGGCGCGCGGTCAGATGCGCATGGGCATCACGACGTACTTGAAGCTGTCGTTCTCGGGGATGGTCAGCAGGGCCGAGCTGTTGCCGTCCTGCAGGTCGATCCTGATCATGTCCTGGCTCATGTTGGACAGGGCGTCGATCAGGTAGGTGACGTTGAAGCCGATCTCGATGGTGTCGCCACCGTAGTCGATGTCCAGCTCGTCCATGGCCTCTTCCTGCTCGGCGTTGTTGGACGCCACGCGCAAGGTGCCGGGCTCCACCGTCAGGCGCACGCCCTTGAACTTGTCGCTGGTCATGATGGCCGTGCGCTGCAGGCTGGCCAGCAGCGGGGCGCGGCCCAGGGTCACGCTGTTGGTGTGGTTGCGCGGGATGACACGGTTGTAGTCGGGGAACTTGCCCTCGACCAGCTTGGTCACGAACTCCATGCCGCCAAAGGTGAACTTGGCCTGGTTGTTGGCGAACTGCATCTCGATATGGGGCTGGTTCTCGCCACCGGCATCCGACAGCAGGCGCTGCAGCTCCAGCACGGTCTTGCGCGGCAGGATCACTTCCTGCTTGGGCACTTCCACGTCCAGCTGGCTGCTTGCGAACGCCAGGCGGTGGCCGTCGGTGGCCACCAGGGACAGCTGCTTGCCTTCGGCCACGAACAGGATGCCGTTGAGGTAGTAGCGGATGTCCTGCACGGCCATGGCGAAGGAGACCTGGCCCAGCAGGTCCTTGAGCACCTTCTGCGGCACGCTGAAGGAAGGGCCGAAGGCCGCAGCCTCCTGCACCAGCGGGAAGTCCTCGGCCGGCAGGGTCTGCAGCGTGAAGCGGCTCTTGCCGCCCTTGAGCACCATCTTGGCCTGCTGGGTCTCCAGGCTCACGGTCTGGTCGCCGGGCATGGTCTTGAGGATGTCGATCAGCTTGCGCGCGCCCACGGTGGTGGTGAAGTCGCCGGTGTCGCCGCCGAGCTCGGCGGTGGTGCGGATCTGGATTTCCAGGTCGCTGGTGGTCAGCTGCAATGCGTTGCCGGTCTTCTTGATCAGCACGTTGGCCAGGATGGGCAGCGTGTGGCGGCGTTCGACGATGCCGGACACCGATTGCAGGACCGCGAGAACTTTGTCTTGTGTGGCTTTCAGGACGATCATGTCAACCTCTGATTTAAGGATGCGGGTCTCGGTAGGAGCGGCGGCTCACAAATGAGCCCCCTCTTGCCGCTCGAATCCCCCATTTTGCCGCGTACATACGACCAGAACGGGGGAGTTTTCATCAACCTTTGAGAGTTTGCTCCAGCACGTGCAGCTGCTGGTTCAGCTCGGTCAGTTGCTGGCGTTCGCCGGCGATCTTGCGCACCGCGTGCAGCACGGTGGTGTGGTCGCGCCCGCCGAACAGCTCGCCGATCTCGGGCAGGCTCTTCTGGGTCAATTCCTTGGCCAGGTACATGGCAATCTGGCGCGGCCGGGCGATGCTGGCCGGGCGCTTCTTGCTGTACATGTCGGCCACCTTGATCTTGTAGTAATCGGCCACCGTCTTCTGGATGTTCTCCACACTGATCTGGCGGTTCTGGATGGACAGCAGATCACGCAGGGCCTCGCGGGCCAGCTGGATGGAGACTTCCTTCTGGTTGAAGCGCGAATAGGCCAGGATCTTGCGCAGCGCGCCTTCGAGCTCGCGCACGTTGGAGCGCACGTTCTTGGCCACGAAGAAGGCGACTTCCTCGGGCATCTCGGCGTTCTCGGCGCGGGCCTTGTTGATCAGGATGGCCACGCGCATCTCCAGCTCGGGCGGCTCGATGGCCACCGTCAGCCCGGAGTCGAAGCGCGATACCAGCCGCTCGTGGATGTTCGCCAGACCCTTGGGATAGGTGTCCGAGGTCATCACGATGTGGCTCTTCTTGGCCAGCAGCGCCTCGAAGGCGTTGAAGAACTCCTCCTGCGTGCGGTCCTTGTTGGCGAAGAACTGCACGTCGTCGATCAGCAGCAGATCCAGCGAGTGGTAACGCTCCTTGAATTCGTCAAAGGTGCGGCGCTGGTAGGCCTTGACCACATCCGAGACGAACTGCTCGGCATGGATGTAGAGAACTTTGGCGTCGGGCTTGTCGGCCAGCAGCTTGTTGCCCACGGCATGCACCAGGTGGGTCTTGCCCAGGCCCACGCCGCCGTAGATGAACAGCGGGTTGTACAGGTGTCCGGGCGAGCCCGCCACATGCATGGCGGCCGAGCGTGCCATGCGGTTGGCCGTACCTTCCACCAGGGTCTCGAAGGTCAGCGCGGCGTTCAGGCGCGTGCGAAAGACGGGCGCTGCCGCGTCTTCGCTGGTGACCGTGGGCACCGAGGTGACGATGGTTTCCGGCGGGGCCGAGCGCTCGCTGGAGGAGGGGCGGACGTAAGTCCGCACAACGCTTTCCCGCTGAGCAAGTGCCAACTCAAGCGTCACCGGCTGGCCATAGAGCGACTCCAGCATGGCCGAGATGCGGCCTGCATATTGGGCGCGGATCCAGTCGAGCTTGAAGCGGTTGGCCACGTAGACGGTGACTTTGGAGAAGTCTTCGGCGACGTGCGCGGTCAGGGGCTTGATCCAGGTGTTGAACTGCTGTTCGGGCATTTCCTGCCCCAGTTGCTCAACGCAGACTTGCCACAGGCCCTGGCCTGCATCGTTCGTAGGTTCCTCTGTCATTGTCGAAGTCTAGTTGTGGATAGGAGGAACTGTTGCGAGGCTGCCATTGTAGCTTTTGCGGAAGTTATCCACAAAATATCAGGAGCTTGTCCTCCGCCTTGTCGCAAAATGGGCAGGCATCCTTCGGGTTCGAAGGGCATTGCATCAAGTGGACAACGCTGTGATAATCGCGGGTTTCCCTGAATGTGTTCAGGGTGATATGTCCCGCCCGTCTGCATCGGGTCTGCATGCTGCCGCTGGCGGCCTTGGGCGAAACCTCTCGGGGTTGCTCCTTGGGCTGCACATGGCAAGTGCATCGTGCAGATTTTTGGCAGGTGGCCTGGCGGTTTGCCTTTGTGGCGGCTGCTGGCTGCACTGCGTGTAGCGTGCCGGATACGGGACCGGTGCAAAACTGAACCTTCTCTAGGAACCAACATGAAACGTACTTACCAACCCTCCAAGACCCGTCGCGCCCGCACCCACGGCTTTCTGGTCCGCATGAAGACCAAGGGCGGCCGCGCCGTGATCAACGCTCGCCGCGCCAAGGGCCGCAAGCGTCTGGCCGTCTAAGGCCAGCCATTGCTGGGCGGTTTGCTCGCTGCACTGAACCCCTGAACGGGGTGCTGGCATGCAACGGCTGAAAACACGTCCGCAGTTTCAGGCCGCCATGGCTGCCGGTACGGTATCGCGTACCGCGCATTTCGCCCTGCACCGTCTCGTTCTGACGGAGCAGGGCGGCGCCATGGCGCCACCGACAGGGCCCGGGTCGCAAGACCCGCAGGCCCTGTTCGGCGTTGGCGCCGTGCGCCAGGATGCTTGGCTGGGCGCCATGGTGCCCAAGCGCTGGGCGCGCCGCTCGGTGACGCGACACACCATCAAGCGGCAGATCTATGCCGTGGGCAGCGAGCATGAGACCCTGATGCTCCAAGGCGCCCATGTGGTGCGGCTGCGCTCGGGCTTTGACCGGCGCCAGTTCGTGAGCGCCACTTCTGATGTGCTCCGGCAGGCCGTGCGCGCCGAGCTGCAGCAGTTGTTCGCCTATGCGGCGAAACGCCTGTCGCAGCCTGCGCCCGAGCTCCCGCAGCCCGCACAGGAGCGCGCCGCAGCCGCTGGCGAGAGCATCGGGGTTGCGCCATGATGCAGCGGCTGCTGATGGCGCTGGTGCGCGGCTATCGGCTGATGCTCAGTCCCTGGCTGGGCTCGGCCTGCCGCTTCACGCCCACCTGCTCTGCCTATTCCCTTGAAGCGTTGGAGCAACACGGCGCTGCGGTAGGCTCCTACCTGACGCTGCGCCGCCTGGCGCGCTGTCATCCGTGGTGTGACGGGGGGCATGACCCTGTGCCAGAGCAAAAGCCCAGGCTGTTCACCAGCCTGACGGCTGCGCCCGAAAACACCCAACCTTCCTCACCTAAGAAGTCTTCATGAACGATATTCGCCGCACCATCCTGTGGGTGATATTTGGCTTTTCGCTGGTCTTGCTATGGGACAAATGGCAAGTGCACAGCGGCAAGAAGGCCACTTTTTTCCCCGCGCCTGCCGTCGCCACGGCCCCGGCACCTGAAACGGGCAAGGCGCCCGGCGATGCCAGCGTGCCCTCGGCGGCTGCTGCGGCAACGGCCGGTGCCGGCGAAGTGCCTGGCGGCGCTGCCGCCGCGCCCGAGGCAGCCCCGCGCCAGAACGTCACCATCAGCACCGACGTGCTGCGCCTGACCTTCGACAGCCAGGGCGGCACGCTGCGCCATGCCGAGCTGCTCAAGTACGCGGATTCCGTGCACAAGGACAAGCCAGTGGTGCTGTTCGACGAGAGCGTGCACCGCGTGTACCTGGGCCAGTCGGGCCTGATCGGCGGCGGTTTCCCCACGCACAAGACGACCATGACCGCGCTGCCCGGCGCGCGCGAGCTCAAGGACGGCGAGGACCAGATGGAACTGCGCTTCGAGTCGCCCGACATGGGTGGCGTGAAGCTGGTCAAGATCTGGACGCTCAAGCGCGGCGCCTACGACATCGGCGTGCGCCATGAAGTGGTGAACACCGGCACGGCGGCCGTGAGCCCGCAGCTGTACCTGCAACTGGTGCGCGACGGCAACAAGCCCGAAGGCGAACAGTCCACCATGTACTCCACCTTCACGGGCCCGGCCGTCTACACCGACGAGAAGAAGTACCAGAAGGTCGAGTTCAAGGACATCGAGAGCGGCAAGGCCAGCGTCGAGAAGTCGTCCTCGGGCGGCTACGTGGCCATGGTCCAGCATTACTTCGCCAGCGCCTGGCTGCTGGCCGAAGGCATCCAGCGCGACAACTTCCTGCGCAAGGTGGACAACAACCTCTACGCCGTCGGCATGATCACGCCGGTGGGCACCATCGAGCCTGGCCAGAGCAAGAGCGTGGAAGCGCGCCTGTTCGCCGGTCCCCAGATCGAAAAGCGCCTGGAATCGCTGGCGCCCGGGCTGGAGCTGGTCAAGGACTATGGCTGGCTGACCATCCTGGCCAAGCCGCTGTACTGGCTGCTGGACAAGCTGCACGGCTTTCTGGGCAACTGGGGCTGGTCCATCGTGGCCCTGGTGCTGCTGCTGAAGATCGCCTTCTACTGGCTCAATGCCAAGGCCTACTCCTCGATGGCCAAGATGAAGGCCATCAACCCGCGCATCATGGAAATGCGTGAGCGCCTCAAGGACAAGCCCCAGCAGATGCAGCAGGAGATGATGCGCATCTACCGCGAGGAAAAGGTCAACCCCATGGGCGGCTGCCTGCCCATCATCATCCAGATCCCGGTATTCATCGCGCTGTACTGGGTGCTGCTGTCCAGCGTGGAAATCCGCAACGCGCCCTGGATCGGCTGGATCACCGACCTGTCGGCCAAGGATCCTCTGTTCATCCTGCCCGTGCTGATGACCCTGTCCTCGCTGCTGCAGACCGCGCTGAACCCCGCTCCGCCGGATCCGATGCAGGCCAAGATGATGTGGATCATGCCCCTGGTCTTCAGCGTGATGTTCTTCTTCTTCCCGGCCGGCCTGGTGCTTTACTGGCTGACGAACAACATCCTGTCCATCGCCCAGCAGTGGATCATCAACACCCGCATGGGCGTGCCGCCGCAGTTCAACCTGCCCAAATTCGGCAAGTCCACGCCTGCCAAGTAAGCCTGCGAAGGCCCTGGCTCCAAAGCCCGCTTCGGCGGGCTTTTTCATGGGCGGCCTATCATCGGCGGCCTGAAATCCCTCCCAAGAAAGCTCCATCCATGCTGCCCCGCCACAACGACCCCATCGCCGCCATCGCCACCGCCCCGGGGCGGGGTGCCGTGGGCATCGTGCGTGTGTCCGGCAAGGGCGTGGCGCCGCTGGTGCGGGCGCTGTGCGGGCGCGACCTCAAGCCGCGCGAGGCCACCTATCTGCCGTTTCGCGATGCCCAGGGCGGCCCCATCGACCACGGCCTGGCCCTGTTCTTCCCGGCGCCGCACAGCTATACCGGCGAGGATGTGCTGGAGCTTCAGGCCCACGGCGGCCCCGTCGTTCTGCAACTGCTGCTGGCGCGCTGCCTGGAGGCTGCGCAAGCCTCTGGCGAAGGCCATCGCAGCGTGCTGCCGGGCCTGCGCCTGGCCCAGCCCGGTGAATTCACCGAGCGTGCCTTTCTCAACGACAAGATCGACCTGGCACAGGCCGAGGCCATTGCCGACCTGATCGACGCCAGCACCGAGGCCGCCGCGCGCAGTGCGAGCCGTTCGCTGTCGGGCGCTTTTTCCGAGGAAATCCATGGCCTGCGCGACGCGCTGGTGCACCTGCGCATGCTGGTCGAGGCCACGCTGGACTTTCCCGAGGAAGAGATCGACTTCCTGCAAAAGGCCGATGCCAGCGGCCAGCTCGCGCGGCTGCGTGGCAAGCTGGACCAGGTGCTGTCGCGCGCCCACCAGGGTGCGCTGTTGCGCGAAGGCATCAAGGTCGTGATCGCGGGCCAGCCCAACGCGGGCAAGAGCTCGCTGCTCAACGCGCTGGCCGGTGCGGAACTGGCCATCGTCACCCCGATTGCCGGTACTACGCGCGACAAGGTGCAGCAGACCATCCAGATCGAGGGCGTGCCCCTGCATGTGATCGACACGGCAGGCCTGCGCGAGAGCAGCGACGAGGTCGAGCGCATCGGCATCGCGCGCGCCTGGGACGAGATCGCCGCGGCCGATGCCGTGCTCTTCCTGCACGACCTCACACGCATGGGCGAGCACGACTACCTGGCGGCCGACGCCGCCATTGCCGAAATCCTTGCCCAGAAGCTGCCGCGCCAGGTGCCCGTCATCGATGTCTGGAACAAGACCGATCGCGCGGAACCCGCCCAGATGCAGGCGCATGGCGGCCGTGAAGACAGCGTGGCACTGTCGGCACGCACGGGCGACGGCCTGGATGCCCTGCGCCGGCGCCTGCTGGACGTGGCCGGCTGGCAGTCGGCCCCAGAAGGCCTGTACCTGGCGCGCGCGCGCCATGTGGAGGCACTGCAGGCCGTGGCCGCCCACCTGCAGGAGGCCGAGCTGCAGCTGGCGGCCCAGGCCGCCCACCTGGACTTGCTGGCCGAGGAACTGCGCTTGGCCCAGGTCTCGCTGAACTCCATCACCGGGGAATTCAGCTCCGACGATCTGCTGGGCGTGATCTTTTCCAGCTTCTGCATCGGCAAGTGACCGGGCTGCCGGATGGCCCCGACCCATTCGCACAGCCGGTAGAGTTGCTGCAATACTTATCTTTTGCTACAAAATTTGCCGACGAAAACCCGCTTGTCGGCATTGGCGTGCCCGCTGCCGTCGCTTAGCATGCGGCGTGCCGCAGCGGCCCTCGTCGCTGCCTGCCGCCGGGCGCAGCCCTGGCGCTGGTGCGCGGCCCAATTCGAACCGGATCCGCCATGTCTTCTTCCTCCCACAATGATTTGCGGCCACTGGCCCAGGCCATGTCGTCGGCCGTGGCTGTCGATGGTGTGCAGAACGCGCTGACCTTGGAGCAATGGGATTTGCTGGCGCCCTACCTGGTGCCGGTCACGCTGGCGGCGGGCGAGCTGCTGTTTGCCGAAGGTTCGCTGGACCGCAATCTGTACTTCGTGGAGTCCGGCAGCCTCAGCGTGCACTACCAGGATGCGAAGGAGCGCATCCGCCTGGCCATCGTCGGCCCGGGCTCCATCCTGGGCGAGGGCGCCTTCTTCGCCCACCGTGCGCGCCATGCCACCGTGCAGGCGGCTGCGCCGGGACGGCTTTGGTGCCTGACGGCCATGCGCTTCGCCGAACTCAGCAATCGCCAGCCCGGTGTGGCGCTGGCCCTGGTCATGGCGGCCGGCCAGGTGCTTGCCCGCCGTGCGGTGGACAGCCGCCGCCGGGTGGCCAGTACCTGAAAGGCTCCCGGGCAGCACCTGGGGCGGGGCGTTCTGCGGGCGCGGGGCGGTGACAGGCCGGCCTTTGCGCTGCGACAAATTGATACAGCGGTTTTGCTGCGCCCGTGCTCGAAATGTCGCAAAGTTGCAGGCACAATGCCGCGAGTTTGTGACTATTCGTGACAATGAGAGCCCCCATGTCTGTGTTCAACTGGTTTTCCCGCAAGCCTGTGCCGGAGCAGGGCCGTGGTTCGCCCGGAGACGATGGCCAGGCCAGTGCCGTGGCGCGTCGTGATGCAGGGCCCGGCGGGCGCCGCAGCGAGCGTTCCGAGCGCCGTGAGCAGCTCTACGGTGTGGTGCGCGATGTCATGGTGCGTGCCGGTGTGTTGTCCGCCAGCTACAAGTTCAAGGTGCTCTCGCTGGACAACGTGGGCCAGCGCTTCGTGGTGATGATGGACCTGGCGCGGGCCTATGCCAGCGAAACCGCGCGGCTCAGCGAGATCGAGGCCATGCTGGCCCAGGCGGCCAAGGCCCGCATGGGCGCGGTCGTGACGGCCGTGTACTGGCGGGTCAGCGACCAGAACGCTGCAGCCCAGGCCCAAGCCCAGGTGCATTCCGCGGCGACGCGCGCCCCGCGTCCCGCCCCGCCCATGGCCGTGCCGGTGGCGGCCTCGATGGAGGCGGCAGCGCCCCAGCGCCGCAGGCAGGACATGGCGCCCTTCGAACCCATAGACGATCAGGAAATGGCGGCCTTCAAGCTCGCCGTGGCGGCCATGCCCGCAGCCGGGCGGGGAGCGGGTTCTGCAGGCTCTGCTGCAGCGGCTCCCGCTGGTGTGCGCCGCTCGGGCCCCTTGCTCGGGCCGGGCGCAGGCGATCGCGGTGCGGACTTTCCCCACAGCACGCTGGACCACCTGGACCTGGGCGTCACCCAGTACGGCGAACTGCGCTGACCGGGCTGCGGCCTGGCTCAGTGGCCGGCGAAATCCACCAGCGTGAACAGCGGCAGTCCACTATCGCGCAGCAAGGTGGAGCCGCCCAGCTCGGGCAGGTCCACGATGGCCGCGCCCTCGATCACGGTGGCGCCGAGTTTTTCCAGCAGCCGCTTGCCGGCCATCATGGTGCCGCCGGTGGCGATCAGGTCGTCGATCAGCAGCACGCGGTCGCCCGCCTTGACGGCGTCGGTGTGCAGCTCCACGGTGGCACTGCCGTATTCGAGTTCATAGGTTTCCTCCACCGTGGTGAAGGGCAGCTTGCCCTTTTTGCGGATGGGTACAAATCCCACGCCCAATTCGTGGGCCACCACGGCGCCCAGGATGAAGCCGCGCGCATCGAGCCCGGCCACCACATCGGGGCGCATGCAGTGCTGCATGTAGCGGTGCACGAAGGCGTCGGTCATCACGCGAAAGACCTGCGGGTCCTGCAGCAGCGGCGTGATGTCGCGGAACTGCACGCCGGGCGCCGGCCAGTCGGGAACGGTGCGTATGTGCGTGCGCAGGTAGTCGTTGACGCTGGGGGTGGTATGCATGGCGCTGGATCGGGGGCTGGAGAAGACGGGCCAGTGTACCCAGGCGCCCGATGGCGACCGCCGCCGCCGGATGGCCAGACCGCCTAAAATCATCCAGATGAATTCTGATGCTGCCACCCTGGATGCGCTGGACACGCCCCGTGCCCTGCGCCTGGCCCGCGACACCCTGGGCATCGAGGCCGATGCCCTTCAAGCCATGTCGCAGCGCCTTGATGGCGTGTTCGGCGAAGTGGTGCAGCGCATCCTGCGGCTGTCCGGCCGCGTCGTCGTGATGGGCATGGGCAAGAGCGGCCATGTCGGGCGCAAGGTGGCCGCCACCCTGGCTTCCACGGGCACGCCTGCGTTCTTCGTGCATCCGGCCGAGGCCAGCCATGGCGATCTGGGCATGGTGACCGGCATCGACCTGGTGCTGGCGCTGTCCAACAGCGGCGAGGCCGATGAGCTCGCTGCGCTGCTGCCGGCCATCAAGCGCCAGGGCATTGCTCTGGTGGCCATGACAGGCGGCGCGCAATCCACGCTGGCCCGCCATGCCGACTGGGTGCTGGACACCCGTGTCGAGCGCGAGGCCTGCCCCCTGAACCTGGCGCCCACGGCCAGCACCACGGCGCAGATGGCCATGGGCGACGCCCTGGCCGTGGCCCTGCTCGATGCGCGCGGCTTTGGCGCCGAGGACTTTGCGCGCTCCCATCCGGGCGGTGCGCTGGGCCGCAAGCTGCTGACCCATGTGCGTGATGTCATGCGCAGCGGCGATGAGCTGCCGAAGGTCGGGGCCGATGCCAGCTTTGTCGAGCTGATGCGCGAGATGAGCGCCAAGGGCCTGGGCTGCTCGGCCATCGTCGATGCGGCAGGCGTGCTGCAGGGCATCTTCACCGACGGAGACCTGCGCCGCCGCGTGGAGGCCGGCACCGACCTGCGCGCGCTGCAGGCCGGCGATGTCATGCACAAGGGGCCCCGCACCATCGCCGAAGACGCGCTGGCCGTGGACGCCGCCAGCATGATGGAGGAGCACGGCATCACCGCGGTGCTGGTGGCCGATGCGCAGCGCCAGCTGCGCGGCGTGGTCCATATCCGCGACCTGATGCGCGCCAAGGTGATCTGATGGCACGCGCTCCTTTGACGCCCGTGCAGAACTGGGACGCACAACTGCTGCTGCTGGCACAGGATGTACGGGTGGCCTTCTTCGATGTCGATGGCGTGCTCACCGATGGCGGCCTGCTGTTCTCTGGCGAAGGCGAGGTGCTCAAGCGCTTCAACACGCTGGACGGCCATGGCCTGAAGCTGCTGCAAAAGGCCGGCATCACGCCCGCCGTGGTGACGGGCCGCGATTCGCCGGCCCTGCGCCTGCGGCTGAGCAACCTGGGCGTCACGCATGCGCGCTTTGGCACGGAAGACAAGGTGCCTGCCGCCGAGGCCATTCTGGGCGAGCTGGGCCTGCAGTGGCACCAGGCGGCAGCCATGGGCGACGACTGGCCCGACCTGCCCGTGATGCGGCGCTCCGCCTTTGCCTGCGCGCCGGCCAACGCCCATGACGAGGTGCTGGCCGTGGCTGACTGGATCACGCCGCGCAGCGGTGGCGAAGGGGCGGTGCGCCAGCTGTGCGATCTGCTGCTGGCCGCGCGTGGCGCCTATGCCGGGCTGCTGGCGGAATACGCATCATGATCCAGGCTTGGCGCCGCGTCGGTGACCGGCTTTCCCTGTACCTGCCCGTGCTGCTGATGGGCCTGCTGGCGCTGGGCACCTGGTGGCTGGTGCGCAATGCACCGCAGCCCGTGGCCAGCGGCACCGAAAAGGCCGTGGCGCATGAGCCCGACTACTTCATGAAGGATTTCTCGATCAAGAGCTTCGACGCCACGGGGCGGCTCAAGAGCCAGATCGAGGGCAGCGTGGGCCGCCACTATCCGGATACCGACACCCTCGAAATCGACAACGTGCGCATGTTCGCGGTCTCGCCCGAAGGCCGCATCACGCGCGGCAGTGCGAACCGGGCGCTGAGCAATGCGGATGGTTCCGAGGTGCAGATGTTCGGCAATGCCGTCGTCACGCGCGAGCCATTTGTGACAGCAGGTAAACAACCGCAGCCGCAGTTGCAATTCCAGGGCGAATTCCTGCACGCCTGGCCCAACGAGGAAAGAGTGAGTTCCAACCAGCCCGTGGTGCTGATCCGTGACAAGGACCGTTTCACGGCCGACAGCATGCAGTACAGCAACCTGGATCTGGTGATGAAGCTGCAGGGCCGCGTGCGCGGCACCCTGCAGCCGTCCAGGACCAAGTAAGGCGCCAGCGCAAGCGCAGGCCTGCCGATGGAGAACAAGCCATGACGACATCCTCGCGCAGCCCGGCACCCCTGGCCTTCATCACCGGCGCATCCAGCGGCATAGGCCAAGCCCTGGCCTGGCATGCCTACCAGCAAGGCTGGTCGCTGGCACTGGTTGCACGGCGTGGCGACGTGATGGCGCAATGGGCTGCGCAGCAGGGCCTGGAGGCGTCGCGCTTCGCCATCTACGAGGCCGATGTGGCCGTGCCCGACAGCATCATCGCTGCCGCCCGGCGCTGTGAGCAGCAGCAGGGCCTGCCCGATGTCGTGATAGCCAATGCCGGCGTCAGCTGGGGTGTGGACACCTCGATGCGCGAGGATATCGACACCATGCAGCAGGTGCTGGCCGTCAACACCATGGGCGTGGCGGCCAGTTTCCATCCCTTTATCGCGCCCATGGTGCGGCGTGGCAGCGGGCAGTTGGTCGGTATCGCCAGTGTGGCCGGGCTGCGCGGCCTGCCGGGACATGGTGCTTATTGCGCCAGCAAGGCTGCAGTCATTGCCTATTGCGAAAGCCTTCGCGGTGAATTGCGCAGTAGTGGCGTAAAAGTCACTACATTGCTTCCTGGTTATGTAGATACACCCCTCACACGCGGTAACCGCTATGGCATGCCATTCCTATTGCAGCCCCATGAGTTTGCTGCAAGGGCCTGGCGTTCCATTGATGCCGGGCGCAGCCTGGCCATCATCCCCTGGCAAATGGCGTGGGTTGGCCGTTTGATGAAAATTCTGCCAAACCCCTTGTTTGATCGGCTGCTTGTAGGACGAAAGCGCAAACATCGTCATTCGAAAAATCCCTGAAGTTCGTCGTGCTCAGGGAATATGTTCATGCATAAACTTGCAACCGCAAAAAAGGCTCCCTGAAGGAGCCTTTTCTTGTTTGGGAGAACATGGAGACCGGGGTCTCATTCTCCGTTGTTATTGTTGTTTCCCCATCCGCCGCCACGGCCGCCATTGCGGGGGCCGGAGCCATAGGGGCTGCGGAAACCACCATCGCCACGGCCGCCGTAGCCGCCGCCTCCACCGCCGTCACCACGGCCATAGCCACCGCCGCCGCCATCGCTGCGCCCGTAGCCTCCGCCATCACCGCGGCCACCGCCACCGTAGCCACCGCCGCCGCCATCACCACGGCCATAGCCGCCACCACCGCCGCCGCCACCAAAGCCGCCCGAGCGCGGGGGACGAGGCTCCATGGGGCGCGCTTCGTTCACCACGAGGCTGCGCCCGCCCAATGGCTGGCCATTCATGCCTTGAACGGCTGCCTGTGCCTCGGCATCGCTGCCCATTTCGACAAACCCGAATCCCTTGGAGCGGCCTGTGTCGCGTTCCATCATGACCCGGGCGCTGGTGACAGCGCCGAACTGGCTGAATGCCTGCTCCAAGTCGTTGTCACGCACACCATAGGGAAGGTTGCCGACGTAAAGCTTATTGCCCATCAAAAACTCCTCAACTCCTCAATGCTCACTGGTTTGCGCTCGGCTTCAGGACGCACAGACATCAGGTTCTTTGTATACAAGAGCCTGTCCAACCTTCCTAAACACATAGCGTTCGAACGGGTCTGCCCGAAACCAAATTATGAAGCACAAAAATCAAAAAGATAAATGCTCGAAAACACAAGCTGATAACGTTTGGCAACAAAAAAGGGGCCCGAAGGCCCCATTTTTTTGCTAACGCAAGCTCTAAGCGAGTGCTTAGTAGCTGTTGCGACGGCCGCCGCCACCGCCGTAGCCGCCGTCACGGTTGCCGCCGCCGAAGCCGCCGCCACCGCCGCCGCCACCACCAAAGCCGCCGCCGAAGCCGCCGCTACGGGGAGCGCGGGGCTCCATCGGACGGGCTTCGTTGACCACCAGGTCACGGCCGCCGCGGTTTTGGCCGTGCAGGCCTTGGATAGCAGCTTGTGCTTCGGCATCGCTGCCCATTTCGACGAAGCCGAAACCCTTGGAACGGCCGGTGTCGCGCTCCATCATCACTTTGGCGCTGTTGACGGCGCCGAATTCGCTGAAGGCTTGCTCCAGATCGCTGTCACGGAAGGTGTACGGCAGGTTGCCGACGTAAAGCTTGTTGCCCATGGAGGACTCCTGAAAAAACTGGAAAACGCGATGGAGCCCTAGGGAGTCAACACGGGATGACAACGTTAGAGACGCAAACGCACTCGCCCTCATTGAGCCGAAGCCCGAACGAAAGCCTGCCCATTATGTGGCAGAAGTTTTCGCACGTTATTACTGTTTCGCAAAAATTCGTCGTGCCCGCCACAGAATGCCCCTGGGAGTAACCCTGAAATTGCGGCAGCGCATAAGCAAGTGCCGTGGCGGCAGTGGTGGTCGGCATGCGGATCGGGGGGCTGCTATGATCGCCGCCTCAGTCTTTGGGGAGTAGATCGTTCGGCTCAGTAGCCGGATGCATGCGTCAACAAACTTGGGCCTTCGCTGGCCTATGGCGTATGCGGCGCGCAGTGCAATGCTGCGTGTGACCGATCGAGACCATTGACCGCGCACCGATCCAAAGGCCGGAGTCGGGGCGTGGTCAATGCGTGCTCTATCCGGCCGGATAAATCCCCACACCATGGAAGCCTTCCTGATTTCAACCTCCGTCGTCGCACTTGCCGAGATGGGGGACAAGACCCAGCTGCTGTCGCTGGTGCTCGCCGCGCGTTTTCGCAAACCCTGGCCCATCGTTGCGGGCATTTTCGTAGCCACGCTGGTCAACCATGCGCTGGCCGGTGCCGTAGGTGCCTGGATCACCAGTTACCTGGGCGAGAACGCCATGCGCTGGATCCTGGGCCTGTCCTTCATCGCCATGGCGATCTGGATGCTGATCCCCGACAAGCTCGACGAGGACGAGGTCTCCGGGCATTCGCGCTGGGGCGTCTTCGGCACCACGCTGGTGGCCTTCTTCCTGGCCGAGATGGGCGATAAGACGCAGATCGCCACCGTGATGCTGGCGGCCAAGTACAACGCCTACCTGTGGGTGGTGGCCGGCACCACGCTGGGCATGATGCTGGCCAACGCGCCTGTGGTGTGGCTGGGCGACAAGCTGGTCAAGCGCGTGCCCATACGCCTGGTGCATGTGGTCTCGGCCGTGATCTTCCTGGTGCTGGGCGTGCTGGCCCTGTTCCTTCCGGGGACGGGCGTTTTGGCATAATGAGTCTTCATGCGCCGATTTGCTTCTGCTTGCGGGCGCTTTATAAATCCTGCTAAAGACGACACCAGAGAACCCGGCCTCGTTTTTAGCGATGCCGGGTTTTTTCATGTCCTTCATCGCCACACCACAAACCATGCACTTCGACGAGCCCCTGCCGCTGCAGGGCGGCGGCTCGATCCGGGACTACGACCTCGCCTACGAGACCTACGGGCAGCTCAATGCCGATCGCAGCAACGCGGTGCTGGTCTGCCATGCGCTCAATGCCTCCCACCATGTGGCAGGCGTCTACGAAGGCCAGGCCAAGAGCGAGGGCTGGTGGGACAACATGATCGGCCCGGGCAAGCCCGTGGATACGAACCGGTTCTTCGTGATCGGCGTGAACAACCTGGGCTCGTGCTTCGGCTCGACCGGCCCCATGCACGCGCATCCCGACACCGGCAAGATCTATGGCGCCGACTTTCCCGTGGTCACGGTGGAGGACTGGGTGGACGCCCAGGCCCGACTGCTGGACCGGCTGGGCATTGACCAGCTGGCCGCCGTGCTGGGCGGCAGCCTGGGCGGCATGCAGGCGCTGTCGTGGTCGCTGCGCCACCCTGACCGCATGCGCCACGCCGTGGTCGTGGCCAGCGCGCCCAACCTCAATGCCGAGAACATCGCCTTCAACGAGGTGGCGCGCCGCGCCATCGTCACCGACCCGGATTTCCATGGCGGGCATTTCTACGAGCACGGCGTGGTGCCGGCGCGGGGACTGCGCATCGCCCGCATGATCGGCCACATCACCTACCTCAGCGACGATGTGATGAACCAGAAGTTCGGCCGCCAGCTGAGGGAGGGGCTTGACCTGAAGTACAGCACGCAGGACGTGGAGTTCCAGATCGAGAGCTACCTGCGCTACCAGGGCGAGAAGTTCAGCAGCTACTTCGACGCCAACACCTATCTGCTGATCACGCGTGCGCTCGATTATTTCGACCCGGCGCGCGCGCATGGCGGCGACCTGACCCGGGCGCTGTCCGTGGCCAAGGCCGGCTTCCTGCTGGTGAGCTTCACCACCGACTGGCGCTTTGCCCCCGCGCGCAGCCGCGAGTTGGTCAAGTCGCTGCTGGAGAACAACCGCGACGTCAGCTACGCCGAGATCGACGCGCCCCACGGCCATGACGCCTTCCTGCTCGACGACCCCCGCTACATGAAGGTGATGCGCTCCTACTTTGACAACATCGCCCAGGAAACCACGACAGCCGCCAAGGAGGCCGCATGACCGAGCTGAACACCATGCAGGCGATTGCGCGCCTGATCCCCAAGGGCTCGCGCGTGCTTGACCTGGGCTGCGGCGATGGCGCCCTGCTGTCGCACCTGCAGCGCGAGCGCGGCTGCACCGGCTACGGCGTGGAGCTGGACGACGCCAATGTGCTGGCCTGCGTGCGCCGGGGCGTGAACGTGCTGCAGCTGAACCTGGAGGACGGCCTGGCCATCTTCCAGGACAACAGCTTCGACGTGGTGCTGCAGATCGACACGCTGCAGCATCTGCGCAATGCCGAGACCATGCTGCAGGAGACGGCGCGCATAGGCCGCGCGGGCATCGTCGCCTTCCCCAACTTCGCGCACTGGCCCAACCGCCTGTCCGTGCTGCGCGGGCGCATGCCGGTGACGCGGCGCCTGCCCTACCAGTGGTATGACACGCCCAATATCCGCGTGGGCACCTACAAGGACTTCGAGGTGCTGGCCACCCGGAACCGGCTGCGCATCCTGGACTCCTTCGGCCTGCAGGATGGCCGCAGCGTGCGCACCCTGCCCAATCTCATGGCAGGCACGGCCGTCTTCCATTTCGAGCACGCCTGAGCGGCGGTCCGGTCCATGCCCGTGTCATGGGTGGCGCGCACAATCGACGGATTGCGAACCCGAAAGGCAGACATGAACCGCTTCCCACGCCGCCGCGCGCTGGCCCTGGCCGGCGCGGCCGCCGGCCTGCTGCTGGCAGGCTGCGCCACGCCGCAGGCCGCCAATTCCCCATCGCAGGCCGCGGACTGGCCTCCCCGGCCCGCGCTGATCGCGCACCGCGGCGCATCGGCGCTGCGGCCAGAGCACACGCTGGAGGCCTACCGGGAGGCCATACGCGCGGGCGCCGACTTCATCGAGCCCGACCTGGTCATCACGCGTGATGGCGTGCTGGTGGCGCGGCATGAGAACGCCATCGCCATCCTCGCGGCCGACGGCAGCCTCAAGGAGGCCACGACCAATGTGGCCGACCGCCCCGAGTTCGCGGCGCGCAAGACCACCAAAACCATCGACGGGCAGGCGATCACGGGCTGGTTCGTGGAGGATTTCACGCTGGCCGAGCTGAAGACGCTGCGTGCGCGTGAACGCATCCCGGCGATCCGCCCGGCGAATGTGCAGTTCAATGACCGTTTCGAGGTGCCCACGCTGCAGGAGGTCATCGACCTGGCCCGAGCCGAGAGCGTACGCACGAACCGCACCATAGGCATCTATCCCGAGACCAAGCACCCGAGCTACTTCCAGTCCATCGGCCTGCCGCTGGAGCCCGTGCTGCTGAAGCTGCTTGCGGACAACGGCTGGAACCATGCACAGGCGCCAGTCTTCGTGCAGTCCTTCGAGGTCGAGAACCTGCGCTGGATCCGTGCGCGCAGCAGCCTGCGCCTGGTGCAATTGCTGGCGCCCAAGGGCAAGCCCTATGACAGCGTGGCGCGCGGCACGGGCCCCGGCTATGCTGACATGGTCACGCCCGCAGGCCTGGCCGAGATTGCGCGCTATGCCAACGGCATCGGGCCGAGCAAGAGCATGGTGATCCCCGTGGTGCAGGGCGCCAATGCGGCGCCCACGGCACTGGTGGCCGATGCCCACCGTGCGGGGCTGCTGGTCCATCCCTGGACGCTGCGGCCCGAGAACGCCTTCCTGCCCCTGAGCCTGAAATCGCCGCCCGCACAGGACGGCACCCGGCGCGGCAATGCGCGCGCCGACATGGACGATTTCCTGCGCACCGGCATCGACGGCATCTTCACCGACGATCCGTCGGTGGGGCGCGCGGCCATCGATGACCTGGTCAAACCGAAGCCTTAAGACGGCGCGCCGCCGCGCGCCGGCCTGCTGCCTGCGCCTGCTCCAGCCACTGCTGCACACGGGCGGCCTCGGCGCCGAGCACGGGGCCGAAGCTGTGTATGCGCACGGGCCGGATGCCGCTGAATTCCAGGATGGCGCGGCGCATCTGGTGGTGGCCCGGCATGTGCGCCACCCAGCGGTAGTACCAGGGCGGTGAATCCATGCTCACCAGCAGGTCGGCCGTGCGGCCGGCCAGCAGCCGGTCCCACAGCACCGAGCCCTTGCGGTACTTGAACGCGAAGCCCGGCAGAAAGATGCGATCGATGAAGCCCTTGAGCAAGGCCGGCAGGCCGCCCCACCAGGTGGGATAGGCCCATGCCAGGTGGCTGGCCCAGAGGATGTCGGCCTGGGCCCGCTGCAGGTCAGGCTCCAGGGGCTGGTCCTGGCGGTAGCCGGCATGCAGCAGCGGGTTGAAGTCCAGTTCGCCCAGGCGCAGCAGGCGTACCTCGGCGCCGCTGTCGCGTGCGCCCTGTGCGTAGGCGTTGGCCAGGCCTGCGCACAGGCTGCTGGCCGACGGGTGGCCGAGGATGATCAGGATGCGCTGGGGATGCGTATCGGCAGGAGGGCGGGAGGTGCTTGGAGACATGGCACCCATGTTCGCCTTGCCCCTTGGGGCAGGGTCAAGCCCCGTGCTCAGGCCCCGGGCTCAGGCCAATGCGGGTTCGCAGGCGCCCTGGGTACCTGCCGTCTCCAGGCTGCATTCGAGCAGTTCGCGCTCCAGCGCCGCCAACTGGGACTGCTGTGCCTGGAGGCGCCGGATGTCCGCCTGAACCTGGCTGCTGCGCTCGCGCAGCAGCCGGGCCAGGGCTTCCCAGCTTGCGGCCTCATGGATGCGGTGCAGGCCGTGCAGCTCGTCCAGCCGAAAGCCCAGTCCCAGCGCCTGGCGGATGCGCTGCACAAGCACCAGGTCCTGCTCGCCATAGATGCGGTAGCTGCCTGCCCGTGCCACGGCGCCGAGCAGGCCCCGTGATTCATACAGCCGGACGGCCTTGGGCGAGCAGCCGGCGCGTCGGGCGAGTTCTCCGATATACATGGCGCGATCGTAGTCGTTGGCGGCGGGGTGTCCGGGGTCCGTGCCGCCTTGGCGCACAATGACCGGATCGCGGCGCTGGCTTCGCTCGAACGGTGCGCCGACCCATGACACGAGGACCCGCCATGAACGCACGCACCCCTTCGCAGCTGCTGCAGCCCGCAGCCGCGCTTGACCAGATCAGCCGCTCCTGGGACGAGCGCATCGTCCCGGCGCTGACCGAGTACATCGCCATTCCCGCCAAGTCGCCCATGTTCGCGCCCGACTGGGAGCAGCAGGGCCACCTGGAGACCGTGCTGCGCAATGCGGCCGACTGGGTGCTGGCGCAGAAGGTGGCAGGCCTCACGCTGGAGATCGTGCGCCAGCCGGGCCGCACGCCGGTGCTGTTCTTCGAGGTGGAGGGCACGCAGGACAAGGCGGCCTCCAGCCCCACGGTGCTGATGTACGGCCATCTGGACAAGCAGCCCGAGTTCGACGGCTGGCGCAGCGACCTGGGCCCGTGGACGCCCAAGTACGAGAACGGCAAGCTCTATGGCCGCGGCGGCGCCGACGACGGCTATGCGGTCTACGCCAGCATCGCGGCCGTGCAGGAGCTCAAGCGCCAGGGCGTGCCGCACCCGCGCATCCTGGGCCTGATCGAGACCTGCGAGGAAAGCGGCTCGCGCGACCTGTTGCCCTATGTCGATGCCCTGCGTCCGCGCCTGGGCGATGTGGGCTTGGTGATCTGCCTGGACAGTGGTGCCGGCAACTACGACCAGCTGTGGCTGACCACCAGCCTGCGCGGCATGGCCAGCGGCACGCTGAAGGTGGAAATCCTCACCGAGGGCGTGCATTCGGGCGATGCCTCGGGCGTCGTGCCGTCGTCCTTCCGCATCCTGCGCCAGGTGCTGGACCGGCTGGAGGACAGCAAGACCGGGCGCCTGCTGCCTGCCAGCTTCCACTGCGAGGTGCCGGCCGAGCGCATGGCGCAGATGCGCGACACGGCGGCCATCCTGGGCGAGGAGACCTATGCCCGCTTCCCCTGGGCGCACTACGACTGCGGCGGCTCCACGCTGTTCGCCCTGCCCACCACCACCGACCCGGTCCAGGCCCTGGTCAAGCGCACCTGGGAGCCCACGTTGAGCGTGACCGGTGCCGAGGGCCTGCCCGCGCTGCAGGATGCCGGCAACGTGCTGCGTCCCTATACCGCCTTCAAGCTCAGCCTGCGCCTGCCGCCCCTGGTCGATGCCGCCGCCTGCGTGCAGGAAATGAAGGCGCTGCTGGAGGACAACGCGCCCTACCAGGCCCGTGTGACCTGGCAGGGCCTGTCGGGCGCCAGCGGCTGGAATGCGCCGGCCATGGACGGCTGGTTCGAGGACGCTCTCAACGCGGCAAGCCAGGCGCATTTCGGCGCCTCCTGCGGCTACATCGGCCAGGGCGGCACGATTCCGCTGATGAACATGCTCAGCCAGGGCTTTCCCAAGGCCCAGATGATGGTCTGCGGCGTTCTCGGACCCAAGAGTAATGCCCACGGTCCCAATGAATTCCTGCATGTGCCCTATGCCAAGAAGCTCACGGCCGCCGTGGCCCAGGTGATCGCCGCCATGGCCGGGGCGCAGGCAGCCGCCGAGGCGGGCGCTGCTGGCGTGGCGTGATGGCAGCGCCGGCCCCCGCACCCGCACCCGTTCCCGCACCTGCCTCGCAAGGCCAGGTCACGCGCCTTGCGTCCAGCGACGGCGCCGAGCTGTCACTGCGCGACTGGCCCGTGGACGGGGGCCAGGCGCGCGCCACCGTGCTGCTGGTGCACGGCCTGGGCGAGCACATCGGCCGCTATGAGGCGCTGGCCCGGCGCCTCAATGCCTGGGGCTATGCGGTGCGCGGCTACGACCAATACGGCCATGGGCGCTCGGCAGGGCCGCGCGGCGGCTTGACGGCCGATGGCCGGCTGCTGGATGACCTTGCGGCCGTGGTCGATGCCACGCGTGCCCAGCAGCCCGCTGGCCAGCCGCTGGTGCTGCTGGGCCACAGCCTGGGCGGCCTGGTGGCTGCGCTGTTCGTGGCGCGTGCCATCCGGCCTGTCGATGCGCTGGTGCTGTCTTCGCCGGCCCTCGACGTGGGCCTGTCGCCCATCCAGAAACTGCTCGTGGGCACGCTGCCGCGCCTGGTGCCCGACCTGCGCGTGTCCAACGGCCTGCAGATTCCCTATCTCTCGCATGACGCGGCGGTCTGCGATGCCTACCGTGCCGATCCGCTTTGCCATGACCGCATCTGCGCGCGGCTGGCGCGGTTTCTGGCACAGTGCGGCCCGCAGGTGCTGGCCCGCGCGGGGCAGTGGAGCGTGCCCAGCCTATTGCTGTGGGCGGGGGACGACAGGCTGGTGGCGCCGGCCGGCAGCCAGGCCTTTTCCGACCGCGCGCCGCCAGCCGTGGTACAGGCGCAGCGCTTTGACGGCGCCTACCACGAGCTGTTCAACGAGCGCGATGACTTCGCCGCGCCCGTGTTCGCGCGGCTGCGCGACTGGCTGGGCCGCTTCAGGCCAGCGTGAGCGCCGCCAGCGCGGCCAGGGGCGCGGTTTCCGCGCGCAGCACGCGTGGCCCCAGCGTGACGGGCACAAAGCCCTGGGCGCGGGCCAGGGCCTCCTCGGCGGGCGACAGGCCGCCCTCGGGGCCGGAGAGAAAGACCACGGGTGCATCCTCGGCCGTGGCATCCAGGATCTCACCCAGCGGCCGCGTGCCCTCGCCCAGCGACAGCAGCAGGCGCAGCGTGCCGGGCGGCAGCTGTTTCGCACCGCCCTCCAGCCAGTCCTCCAGGTCTGCAGGGGTGTGCAGCGGGGGAACGCGGTTGCGCGTGCACTGCTCGCAGGCCGATACGGCCACGGCCTGCCAGTGGGCGAGTTTTTTCTCGGCGCGCTCGCCCTTGAGCTTGAGCACGCTGCGCTCGGCCACCAGCGGGGTGATGCTGGCGGCGCCCAGCTCGGCCGCCTTCTCCACCAGCCAGTCCATGCGTTCGTTGGCCGTGATGCCGGCCAGCAGGTGCACGGGGCGCAGGGGCTCGCGTTCCACGGCGTGGTGCGCGCCTATGCGCACGGCCACGTCGCTGCGGCCCATGCGCAGCACGGTGGCCTCGAACTCGCCGCCGCTGAAGCCTTCGCCGGCGCGGCCTTCGAAGAGGGTGATGCCGTCGCCGGGCTGCAGGCGCAGCACCTGCACATGGCGCGCCGCGCCGGGCGGCAGGTCGATGTCGGCGCCGCTGCGCAGCGCAATGGGGCAGTGAAAGCGTGGCATGGCGTATCCGTTCTCAGACGCGCCCGTAGGCCCAGCCGACCTGGGGCTGGATGTTTTCGATCTGGTCCACCAGGCGCAGCAGCGGCGTCAGCTCGCGGTAGCGGCTGCAGATGGAGCGGATGTAGTGGATGAAGCGCGGCGCGTCGGCCAGGTAGCGGGGCTTGCCGTCGCGCAGCGTCAGCCGCGCGAAGATGCCGGCCACCTTGAGGTGGCGCTGCAGGCCCATCCACTCCACGCCCCGGTAGAACTCACCGAAATCGTCGCCCCAGCCGCTTTGGCTGCGCGCGCCGACCAATCCCGACTTGCGCGCCTTCTCCCAGTAACGCACGGTAATGTCGATGACAAAGTCCTCTTCCCAGCTGATGAAGGCATCGCGCAGCAGGCTGGCGATGTCATAGGTCACCGGGCCATAGACCGCATCCTGGAAGTCCAGCACGCCCAGCGGGCCGCTGGCGGTCACGGGCTGCATGAGATTGCGCGTCATGAAGTCGCGGTGCACGAAGACGCTGGGTGCCGCCAGGTTGTGGGCCACGATCTGGTCGAAGGCCTTGGCCAGCGTGGCCTGCTGCCTGTCGTCGAGCACGGTCTCGCGGTAGCGCGCGATGTACCAGTCCGGGAACAGCTGCAGCTCGCGGCGCAGCAGCGCGTCGTCATACGCGGGAAGCACGTCGGGGCGCGAGGCGGTCTGCCAGGCCAGCAGCACCTCCAGCGCCGAGCGGTACCAGGCTTCCGCGTCCTGGGGCTTTTCCGGGTCCAGCGCCTCGATGACGGTGTGGCCGCCCAGGTCGGACAGCAGCATGAAGCCGTGCGCCGCATCCCAGTCCAGGATCTGCGGCACGGCCAGCCCGGCCGAGGCCATCAGCGCCTGCACCTTGGCGAAGGGCGCGCAATCTTCCTTGTCCGGCGGGGCATCCATGACGATGAGGCTGGCGTCCGCGCTGGTGTCCAGGCGCAGATAGCGGCGAAAGCTGGCATCGGCCGAGGCAGGGCGCAGGGTTTCGGGGCGCAGCGCGTGGCGGGCGGACAGCGGGGCCAGCCAGGCGTCGAAGGCGGCGTGGCGGGCGGGGTCGGCCCAGACAACGCCGGCCGTGGGGGTGTTTGGATGGCTCATGGATAATCGCGATTCTACAAACCGCCACCCCGGCGAATGCCCGGCGGTGATGCTAGGCTTGCGCCTTTGTCCACCCGCCGCTGTTGACCACCGTGTACCTCCGACCGCCGCTCCCCGATCCGCTGGCTGCCCGCGCGCCCGCGCGCCCCGCTGTACGCCCGCTGGCCTGGCTTGTGGCTCTCGCATGGGCCGGTGGCTCCACGATGGCCCAGGCCCAGCCCGCTGCAGCCGACGAAGGCCGGCTGCAGCAAGTCCGCCCGCTGCGTCCCAGCACGCTGATGCAGGAAACCTATCCCGAGGCAGTGCGCTCCCAGCAGCCCGTCTATGTGCGCGGTGACGCGCTCAGCGGCCAGCCGGACATCAACTCGGTGGTCGAGGGCAATGCCGAACTGCGCCGTGGCGACACCATGATCCGCGCCGACCGGCTCGAGTACCAGGTGCCCGACGACCGCGTCAATGCCTCGGGCGCGGTGCACATCAACCAGGCCGGCAATGTCTACGAGGGCACGCAGCTGGACCTGGAGGTCGATGCCTTCAAGGGCTTTTTCGACAACGCCGGATATCGCTTCCTGGCCAATGGCGCCTACGGCAAATCCTCGCGCGTGGACTTCATCGACCGCGACCATGCCGTGGTCCACGATGCCACCTACACCACCTGCCAGCGCGACGACGAGGCCAGCTGGGAGCCGGCCTGGATGCTGCGCGCCCGGACCCTGCACATCGATATGGCCGAGGAAGTGGGCGTGGCCGAGGGCGCGGCCCTGCAGTTCAAGGGCGTGACCGTGCTGCCCGTGCCGCGCATGAGCTTTCCGCTGTCGGACAAGCGCAAGTCGGGCCTGCTGCCTCCCACCATGGGCCTGGACAAGCTCAGCGGCATCGAATACACGCAGCCCTACTACTGGAACCTTGCGCCCAACCGCGACATGACCCTGTATCCCTCGGTCATGAGCAAGCGCGGCGTCAACCTGGGCGCCCAGTTCCGCTACCTGGAGCCGACCTATTCGGGCGAGGCCTATGCGGCCTACATGCCCGGCGACCGCCAGCGTGACCGGGACCGCTGGGCCTACTCGCTGCAGCACCGGGGCGTCATCGACTCGCCCATCGGTGGCCTGGGGTTGAACATGAACCTCAACCGCGTCAGCGACGACAACTACTGGCGTGACTTCCCGCTGGCCGCGAAATCGCTGCGCGAGCGCCTGCTGCCCAACGATGTGAACCTGTCCTGGGCACGTGGCGACAATGTGCTGACCCTGCGCACCCTGTACTGGCAGACCATGCAGGATGCATCGGCGCCCATTGCCCCGCCCTACGGCATGAAGCCGCAGCTGCAATGGCGCTACACGCCGCTGGACCTGCCGCACGGCCTGGACTTCAGCTTTGTGGCCGACACCACGCGCTTCGAGATCGACAAGCCCCTGGCCGGCATGACCTACAACAACGGCCAGCGCAGCTACATGCTGGCCCAGGTGAGCCGCCCCTTCCTGTCGCCGGGCGCCTTCATCACGCCCAGGATCCAGTTGCACACCAGCAACTACCAGGTGGACAGCCTGATGAGCAACGGCAGCCGCAATGCCTCGCGCACGCTGCCCACGGTCAGCGTGGACAGCGGGCTGGTGTTCGAGCGCGACACCACGCTGTTCGGCCGCCAGCTGCTGCAGACCTTCGAGCCGCGCGCCTTCTACACCTACACGCCCTACCGCGACCAGAGCTTTCTGCCGCTGTATGACACGGCGCGCAACGACTTCAACTTCGCGAGCATCTACTCCGAGAACGACTACAACGGCCAGGACCGCATTGCCGACAACCACCTGCTGACCCTGGGCGCGACCACGCGCCTGATCGACGGGGCCACGGGTGCGGAAAAGGCGCGCTTCGGCATTGCGCAGCGCGTGCGTTTCTCCGACCAGAAGGTCATCCTGCCCGGCGAGGTGCCGGCCACCAGCCGCCTGTCCGACGTGCTGCTGGGTGCGGCCATCAACTGGACCGATGCCTGGTCTACCGAAGGCACGACCCAGTACAACCGCGACCTCAACCGCTCGGTGCGTACCACCTTTGGTGCGCGCTACAGCCCCAGCTCCTACCGCACGGTGAACGTGGCCTACCGTACCCAGTACGACACCGTGGCGCGTACCGACGCCAGCAAGCTGGTCGATGTGGGCTGGCAATGGCCCATCAACGACCTGTGGGGCGACAAGGGGCGCGACCTGGGCGCTGGCCGTGGCCAGGGCGGCGGGCGCTGGTACACGGTGGGCCGGCTGAACTACAGCCTGAAGGACCGCAAGCTCGTCGATACCGTGGTCGGGCTGGAGTACGACGGCTGCTGCTGGATTGGCCGCGTGGTGCTGGAGCGCCTGCAAAGCTCCATCACCCAGTCCAACACCCGGCTGCTGTTCCAGATCGAGTTCGTCGGCTTCTCGCGGCTGAGCCTGGGTGCAGACCCGCAGCGCAGCCTCAAGCAGAATGTGCCGCGCTACCAGTACCTGCGCGAGTCCGTGACGCCTCCCAGCCGCTTCACCAACTACGATTAGAGCCAACGCTCCAAACACGCTTTTTGCAAGGCATCTCTCCCATGCGTTTTCTTTCCCAGACCCATTGCTGCGCAGCTGCCGCTGTGGCGCTGGCCTTGCTGGCCACCACAGCCCAGGCGCAAGGCCTGCGTGTTCCGGGCCAGTCCAGGGCGCCCCAGGCTGGCGATGCCTCCGTCTCGCGTGCGCTGGACGCCACCAACCTGCCCTCGTCGCGCGATCGCGGCGCCAAGGCAGGCGTGCGCTCGGCCGACTACATCGTCGCCGTGGTCAACTCCGAGCCGGTGACCAACAACGAAGTGCGTGCCCGCATGGCGCGCGTGGCGCAGAACATTGCCGAGCAGGGCGGCCAGATGCCGCCCGAGGCGCTGCTGGCCCGCGAGGTGCTGGAGCGCCTGATCGTCGAAAAGGCCCAGCTGCAGGAAGCCAAGGACACGGGCCTGCGCGTGGATGACTACGCCGTGGACCAGGCGCTGACCAATGTGGCGCGGCAAAACGGCCTGGACAAGGCGGGCCTGCAGTCCCGCCTGCGGGCCGAAGGCGTGAACGAAAAGCAGTTCCGCGAAGAGCTGCGCCGCCAGATCACGCTGCAACGTCTGCGCGAGCGCGATGTGGACGGCCGCGTGCGCGTCACCGATGCCGACATCGATCGCTACCTGGCTGAGCAGCGCAGCGGCGGTGCCGACAAGGCACCGGCCGCCGTGAACCTGGGCCACATCCTGATTTCCGTGCCCGAGAACGCCAGCCCCGCCGAAGTGGCCGAGCGCGAGGCCCGCGCCAAGCAGGCCGCCGAGGCCGCCCGCACGCAAGGCGACTTCCTGGCCGTGGTCAAGGAGTTCTCCGATGTGCCCGACGGCCAGGGCGGCGGCGCCATGGGCATGCGCCCGCTGGACCGCTATCCCGAGCTGTTCACCAAGGCCGTGGGCCAGACGGCGCAGGGCGGCATCGTCGGCCCCTTCCGTTCGGGCGCGGGCTTTCACGTGCTCAAGGTGCTGGAGAAGTCGCAGGCTGGCATGCCGTCCGTGGTCACGCAAAACCATGCGCGCCACATCCTGCTGCGCATTGGCGACCAGATGACCGAGGCCGATGCCGCCAAGCGCCTGGCCGACTACAAGCGCCGCGTGGACAGCGGCCAGGCCAGCTTCGAATCGCTGGCCCGCGAGTTCTCGCAGGACGGCAGCGCGCGCAACGGCGGCGACCTGGGCTGGGCCTCGCCCGGCCAGTTCGTGCCCGAGTTCGAGCAGGTGCTCAATGCGCTGCAGCCCGGCCAGGTCAGCGACCCGCTGGTCTCGCGCTTCGGTGTGCACCTGATCCAGCTCATCGAGCGCCGCCAGGCTGCGCTGACGCCGCGCGAGCAGCGCGACATGGTGCGCAACGTGGTGCGCGAGCGCAAGCTCGAAACCGACTACCAGACCTGGCTTCAGGAACTGCGTGGCCGCGCCTATGTCGAGTACCGCGAGCCTCCGCAATAAGACACCCCCCGAGCAGCTGCGGCTGCGGCAGTCCACAATGGAAGGCGGTGCCATGGCGCACCGCCTTGCTTTTTCTATGAAACACATTCCTCGCAAACGCTTCGGCCAGAACTTCCTGACCGATGACGGCATCATCGACGGCATCGTGAGCGCCATCGACCCCCGGCCGGGCCAGTCCATGGTCGAGATCGGGCCGGGCCTGATGGCCCTGACCCAGCCCCTGGTCGAACGCCTGGGCCGGCTCACCGTGATCGAGCTGGACCGCGACCTGGCCGTGCGCCTGCGCCTGCACGAGCAGCTCGACGTGGTCGAGTCCGACGTGCTCAAGGTGGACTTCCGTGCCATTGCCGCGCGCCTGGGCGTGCCCAAGCTGCGCATTGCGGGCAACCTGCCCTACAACATCTCCAGCCCCATCCTCTTTCACCTGCTCGAGCAGGTGGACGTGGTCGAGGACCAGCATTTCATGCTGCAAAAGGAGGTCATCGACCGCATGGTGGCGTCGCCCTCCACAGCCGCCTATGGGCGGCTGACGGTCATGCTGCAGTGGCGCTATGCGATGGAGAGCGTGCTGTACGTGCCGCCCGAGAGCTTCAATCCGCCGCCCAAGGTGGACAGCGCCGTCGTGCGCATGGTCCCGCGCGAGGCGCCGGCGGCCCTGGACGCGAAGCTGCTGGAGGAGATGGTGCAGGTGGCCTTCAGCCAGCGGCGCAAGATCCTGCGCAACACGCTGGGGCGCTGGCTTGAAGCCAAGGGCTTTGACGGGGAATTCGACCTGCAGCGCCGCGCCGAGGAAGTGCCGGTGTCCGAATACGAAGCACTCGCCGCCCGGTTCACGCGCGCCTAGGCACGGCGCCCAGCGACTGCAGCGCCGACAGAGCCCACAGCGCCCGATTGGGCGCTGTGGGCTCTGGGCAATCAATGTCCTGCGCTTACAGGAACGAGTAGAAGCAGCGGAACGGAATCTTGCGCTCGGCCCAGTACTCGGCCGCGTCGCGGAAGCTGTCCAGCAGTTGCTCGCGCACTTCCTTGTCGAACTTGGGCGTGGTCGGGATCTGGTCGAGCACGAGCACAAAGCCCGGCTGCGGGCCGGCCTTGTGGATGGGGTCGGTCAGGCAGTCGTAGAGCGCGTCGAAGTTCTTGCCGAAATGCGCGGGGAAGAAGAACTGCGTGGCCAGCAGTTCCAGGATGTCGGCCTTGGTCTGCGCATGGGCCAGGTTGGCATACAGAAAATGGCACCCCAGCGTCTCGGCCGCCTGTTGCAGATCCTCCACCCTGTAGGCGCGGATCGACTGCACGATGTTGGCGCGCACGTTCCGCAAAGGGGTGTCGGGGATCTTACGAAGTGGTGCATCCATCTCCGTGGCTCTTTCTCTAACGTGGATGTGGCCTGCGGGGACGGGCTCATGGCCTTCGGCATCCCTGGGCTGTGGATGAAATGCAGACCCCTGCCAGCGCACTGCGTCGGACACGGAGGGTCGAACTGGCTGTAGAGACTGGGTCGAGGTCATTCGATGATCTTGCGAAAGCTGCTGTAGTGGTCGCTGGTGTAGTAGCAGGCATCGGGCTGCTGGGGCTCTCCGCCGCAGACGATGCGGCGGGCCCCACGGTCACGCGAACCGGGCGTGCGCACCGTGTACTCACGGTAATAGCCGCGCGACTGGCGCGGCAGGATGCGCTCGCGGTTGCCGAACACTGTGCCGTCCTTGTCGTGGGCAAAAGGCCCGCCGCGCAGGATCAGCGTATACGTGGAACGGCCTTCGCGCGGCAACTCGGACAGGGTGACGGTGGCCACGGCCGCTGTCGTCTCCACGCTCTCGGGCGCCGAGCGGCGCGCATCAGCGAGCGAGGGCGACAGCACAAAGGCGGCCCCGACGATGAGCGCTAGACCGGACTGGTACGCCTTGGCGGCGGCTGCCTTCAGCATCAACTACACCTTTCAGAAATCCAGGGAAGCCCTGAAATCTCGACCCGCTAGTGTGACGGAACACCCCTCAAAATGCAAGTTCTGCCCAAAAAACAGGCAGCTTGACCAAGGAAATGTCTGGGGATTGAACAGTGAGAAGGCAACTCTGCGCCTGAGTTGCCTTCTATTCAATGCAAATGCCGCCCGTTGCCTCAAAAACGCGCGCGGCCAAAACGAGGGACACCGAGCAAGGGCCGCCCCGCAGCGAGGGTGTCGTCCCCCTCCCGCGAAGCGAGAGAGGGGGAAGCGGCGAAGCCGCTCAGGGGGTGCTTAACGATTAGCGTTAGCGTCCGCCACCGTCAGCGCCGTCATGTTGACGATGCGGCGCACCGTCGTGCTCGGCGTGAGGATGTGCACGGGACGGGCGGCGCCCAGCAGCACGGGGCCGATGGCAATGCCGCCGCCGGCGGCCTGCTTGAGCAGGTTGTAGCTGATGTTGGCCGCGTCGATGTTGGGCATGACCAGCAGGTTGGCGTTGCCCAGCAGCGTGCTGTTGGGCATGAGCTGGGCGCGGGCCTTGCCGTCCAGGGCCACGTCGCCGTGCATCTCGCCGTCCACTTCCAGCCACGGGGCCTGCTCGCGCAGCAGCTCCAGGGTCTGGCGCATCTTGACGGCGCTGGGCTGGTTGCTGGAGCCGTAGTTGGAGTGCGACAGCAGGGCGGCCTTGGGCTTGACGCCGAAACGCATCATTTCCTCGGCGGCCATGATGGTGATCTCGGCCAGCTGCTCGGCCGTGGGGTCGTAGTTGACGTGGGTGTCCACCAGGAAGACCTGGCGGTCGGGCAGCAGCAGGCCGTTCATGCAGGCATAGGTCTGCACGCCGGCGCGGCGGCCGATCACCTGGTCCACATACTGCAGGTGGTGCGATGTCTGGCCCCAGGTGCCGGTGATCAGGCCATCGACTTCGCCCTTGTGCAGCAGCATGGAGCCGATCAGGGTCAGGCGGCGGCGCATCTCGATCCGGGCGATGGGCACGGTGATGCCCTTGCGCTCGGTCATGCGGTGGTAGGTCTGCCAGAAGTCGCGGTAGCGCTCGTCGTGCTCAACGTTGACCACGTCGTAGTCCGTGCCTTCCTTCAGGCGCAGGCCGAATTTCTCGATGCGCTGGGCAATGATGGCCGGGCGGCCGATCAGCGTGGGGCGCGCAATGCGCTCGTCCACCACGATCTGCGTGGCGCGCAGGATGCGCTCTTCCTCGCCCTCGGCGTAGGCCACGCGCTTCTTGGCGGCCTTCTTGGCCGCGGCGAACAGCGGCTTCATCATCGTGCCCGAGGCGTAGACGAAGGTCTGCAGGTGGGCGCGGTAGGCATCCATGTCCTGGATCGGGCGCTGGGCCACGCCGCACTCGGCGGCGGCCTGTGCCACGGCCGATGCGATCTTCATCATCAGGCGCGGATCGAAGGGCTTGGGGATCAGGTACTCAGGGCCGAAAGTCAGTTGCTCGCCCACGTAGGCGGCCGCCACTTCCTCGCTTTGCTCGGCCTGGGCCAGTTCGGCGATGGCGTGGACGGTGGCGATTTCCATCTCGGTGGTGATGGTGGTCGCGCCGCAGTCCAGGGCACCGCGGAAGATGTACGGGAAGCACAGGACGTTGTTGACCTGGTTGGGGTAGTCCGAGCGGCCCGTGGCGATGATGGCGTCGCTGCGCACGGCCTTCACGTCTTCGGGAATGATCTCGGGGTTGGGGTTGGCCAGCGCGAAGATCACCGGACGCGCGGCCATCTTGACCACCATGTCCTGCTTGAGCACGCCGCCGGCCGACAGGCCCAGGAAGACGTCGGCGCCTTCAATGACCTGGCCCAGCGTGCGCAGCTCGGTGGCGCGCGCGAACTGGGCCTTGTCCTCGTCCATCAGCTCGGTGCGGCCCTCGTAGACCACGCCGGCCAGGTCGGTGACGAACACGTTCTCGCGGCGCAGGCCGACCTTGAGCAGCAGGTTCAGGCAGGCTAGGGCAGCGGCGCCCGCGCCCGAGGCCACGAGACGGACCTCCTCGATCTTCTTGCCGGCCACCTTGAGCGCGTTGACCATGGCTGCTGCCACGGTGATGGCCGTGCCGTGCTGGTCATCGTGGAAGACGGGGATCTTCAGGCGGCGGCGCAGCTCGCGCTCCACGAAGAAGCACTCGGGTGCCTTGATGTCTTCCAGGTTGATGGCGCCGAAGGTGGGCTCCAGCGCGGCGATCACATCGACCAGCTTTTGCGGGTCCTTCTCGTTGATCTCGATGTCGAAGACGTCCACGCCCGCGAACTTCTTGAACAGGACGGCCTTGCCTTCCATCACCGGCTTGGAGGCCAGGGCGCCGATGTCGCCCAGTCCCAGCACGGCGGTGCCGTTGGAGATCACGGCCACCAGGTTGCCGCGCGCCGTGTACTTGAAGGCGGCGGCCGGGTCCTTGACGATCTCTTCGCAGGGCGCTGCCACGCCGGGCGAGTAGGCCAGGGCCAGGTCATGCTGGTTGGCCATGGGCTTGGTCGGCACGATGGTCAACTTGCCGGGCTTGGGAAACTCGTGGTATTCGAGTGCGGCACGGCGCAGCTGGGCACGTTTATCGGAAGGGGTCGGGGCCGTGTTGTCGGACATCAAGCGTCTCCAGCGAAGGCATGGCCAACGCACGCGCGGATCAGCCCGCGTGCCGTCGGCCGAGGTAGGGGGGAACCGATTGTAGGCCGACAGGCAATAGCCGGGCCCTGCTGTGAAACTGTTGTGATGCCTGGTTGCCCAATGCCCCGCAGCGGCGGCGGTCTTTGCTTGCGCGCCGCCGCAAAGCCGGGCAATCACCTGGCATCCATCAGATGGCGTCCAGCGGAAACACCGGGCGGCTGACCCGGGCGAACGGAAAGCGCGAATAGTCCGAGGTGGTCACGCCGGGGCTGTCGCACTCGACCAGGCCGGCGGACAGCGGCACGAAGACGGGTCGGCAGTACATGCGCGACTTGAGCAGCACGAAGCGAAAGCGCGTCGGGTCCATGCCCACGCAGTGGAACACGCCCAGGTCCCAGGGCTCGTGCGTCTGCTCGGTGATCACGATCTGCGCTGCGCCCGTGTCCAGGCAGACCGTGCGGCCCATGTGGCAGCGCTGGCCCGTGTAGATGGGGCCGCTGACCGTGTATGCGCCGTCGCTGACGGCGCGCACCGTGCCGCGCAGCCGCATCGGCTGCTTGTGCAGGCCGATGCGTTCCAGCGAGACCTTGTTGCCCAGCGCGATCTCCACCTCGGCGCCTTCGCCGGCCGCCGTGAGCGAGGCCACGGCTTCGGGGTCGCACAGCGGGCCCACGGCAATGCCTGACAGGCCCAGCTCCAGCGCGGTCTGCAGCACGTCCATGGTGTCGCAGGTGCCGCCGGACATGCAGTTGTCGCCATGGTCGAGCAGCAGCACGGGGCGGTCGGCGCCTTCGGCCAGGGCCTGGGCGCGGCGCAGCGAATCGGCCAGCGGCTCGCTGCGGTAGATGAAGTCGGCCCGGCGCTGCCAGATCCGGGCGGCCAGCGCGTCCACGCTCGCCTGGGTGGCCGCGCGCTCATCGGTCCTGCAGGTGGCGACCACGCTCACGCAGGGCGCGGCGATGTCGGCCAGCGAGAAGCCGCCGAACACCGAGACCGCCGGCAGGCCCTCCGCTTCCAGGGCGCGCGCTGCGTTCACGGCGTCCAGCATGGGGCCGTCCAGCGTGGTGCTGCGCAGCGTGTGGCTCATCAGGGGCAGGCGGTGCCAGCACACGGCGTAGCGCGCGCGGCCGGCCAGCATGTCCAGCAGCAGCCGGCCCGCGTGCTCGCCGGTCTCGTACATGTCGATGTGCGGGTAGGTCTTGAAGCCCACCATCACGTCGGCATTTCCCACCATTTTTTCGGTGATGTTGCCGTGCAGGTCCAGCGCCACGCCAACGGGCACGCCGGGTGCGGCGGCGCGCACGCGTTCGAGCAGGTCGCCTTCGCCGTCGGCGCTGTTCTCGGCCACCATGGCGCCGTGCAGGTCCAGCAAGATGGCATCGCAGCCCGGCGCGGCCGCCACGATGCGGCGCGTGAGTTCGTCGTAGGCGGCCGCATGCACGGGGCCGCTGGGATTGGATGTGGCCGATACCGGCGTGACCAGGGTGGCGCCCGCCGCCTCGGCCAGGTCGATGAAGGCGGCCATGGCCGTGCGCATGCCCTTGTTGGCCGAATAGGCGGCCTCGCCATAGGTGGGCGCAAAGGCCTCGATGGGCGTGGGCACGGGCGAGAAGGTATTGGTCTCGTGGTTGAGCCGGGCAATCAGGATCTTCATGCCGGCACCCCGCCGTCCGCTGCCTGCACCACGCCCGCGGCCGCCAGCATGGCGCGCAGCAGCACGTTGCAGCCGGCCTCCAGGTGGGCGGGCTCGGCGTCCTCGATCTCGTTGTGGCTGATGCCGTCGGCGCAGGGCACGAAGATCATGGCGGCAGGCGCCACGCGCGCCAGGTAGACGGCATCGTGGCCCGCGCCGCTGACCACGTCCATGGCGCTGTAGCCCAGGTCGGCGGCATTGGTGCGCACGGCCTCCACCAGGTGTGGCGTGAAGGGCTGGGGCGGGAAGTAGACGACCTGCTCCACGCCAATGGTCACGCCACGTGCGGCGGCAATGCGCTCGCAGGCCGCGCGCAGTGCGGCATCCATGTCCAGCAACTGGCCGTCGTCCGGCGCGCGCAGGTCCACGCTGAGCTTGACGCCGCCCGGGATCACGTTGCGCGAGTTGGGAAACACCTCCAGCGATCCCACGGTGCCGCGCGCATGCGGCAGGCGGTCCAGGGCGATGCGGTTGACCTCGGCCACGATACAGCTGGCGGCCAGCAGGGCGTCGTGGCGCAGCTCCATGGGCGTGGGGCCGGCATGGGCCTCCATGCCCTGCACGCTGACGTCGTACCAGCGCTGGCCCAGCGCGGCGCTGACCACGCCGATCACGCGTTCATGGTTTTCCAGCACCGGGCCCTGCTCGATATGGGCTTCGAAATACGCGCCCACCGCAGGCGCCGGGCCGGCCGGACCGGCATAGCCGATGGCGCGCAGCGCCTCGTCCACGCTCACGCCCTGGGCATCGCGCTGGGCCAGCGCATGCTCCAGCGTGAAGGCATTGACGAACACGCCCGAGCCCATCATCACGGGCACGAAGCGCGAGCCTTCCTCGTTGGTCCACACGGCCACTTCCACCGGGGCACGCGTGCGCACGCCGCCATCGTTGAGCGTGCGCAGCACCTCCAGCCCGGCCAGCACGCCGTAGTTGCCGTCGAACTTGCCGCCTGTGGGCTGGGTGTCGATGTGGCTGCCCGTCATCACGGGCGGCAGCGCATCATCCAGGCCCGCGCGCCGCGCGAAGATGTTGCCGATGGCATCGACGCGGATGCTGCAGCCGGCCTCGCGCGCCCACTGCACGAAGAGATCGCGCCCCTGGCGGTCCAGGTCCGTCAGCGCCAGGCGGCACACGCCGCCCTTGGGTGTGGCGCCTATGCGCGCCAGGTCCATCAGCGATTGCCACAGGCGGGCGCCGTCGGTGCGCAGCCCGGCCGCAACGGCGGTGGCTGCAAAAGGGGTACTGAGATCCATGAATGACTCCTGGGAATGCGAAAGGCGGTGGATCAGGCGATCCCTACACCGAGATATCGGTCCTTGATGGCGTCATCGGCCAGGAAAGCGGCATTGCCTGCCTCGTGCGCAATCGCACCCTGTTCGATGATGTAGTGGCGGTCGGCCAGCTGGGTGCAGACCTCCAGGTTCTGCTCCACCAGCAAGATCGCCACGCCAGCGGCCTTGATGGTCTTGAGCTGGGCCACGATCTCCTCCACGATCACGGGCGCCAGGCCCTCGACGGGCTCGTCCAGCATGAGCAGGCGCGGCGCGTTCATCAGGGCGCGGCCTATGGCCAGCATCTGCTGCTCGCCGCCCGACAGCTGGCCGCCGCCGTTGCCGCGCCGCTCCTTGAGGCGCGGGAAGATGCGGTAGATGTCGGCCAGTTGCCAGGGCGAGCGTTTGCGCTGGCCCAGCAGCAGGTTCTCCTCCACCGTGAGCAGCTTGAAGATGCCGCGGTGCTCTGGCACCAGGCAGATGCCGCGCTGGGCCACCTGGTGCGTGGCCAGCCGGTGCACGGGCTCGCCGCCGAAGCGGATCTGCCCCTGCGAGGGCTGCATCACCCCCGCGATGGACTTGAGCGTGGTGGTCTTGCCCGCGCCGTTGCGGCCCAGCAGCGTGACCAGTTCGCCGTCCTGCACCTGCAGCGACACGCCCTGCAGCACATGGCTCTTGCCGTAGTGGGCGTGTATGCCCTCGACCGAAAGCAGGGGACCGCTCATGCCTTTCCTCCCGTGATCATGTTGCCCAGATAGGCGCTGCGCACGCGCTCGTCGGCGCGGATCTCGTGGGGCAGTCCTTCGGCCAGCACGCGGCCTTGCTGCATGACGGTGATGGTGTCGGAGATGTCCATGACGATGTTCATGTTGTGCTCGATGAGGACCACGGTGTGCTCGTCCCTGAGGCCCTGGATCAGGCGCTTCATCTCGTCCAGGTCGTCGATGCCCATGCCCGAGGTCGGCTCGTCCAGGAAGATGGCCTTGGGCCGTGCGGCCAGGGCCATGCCCACCTCCAGCCGCCGCTGCTGGCCATGCGAGAGGTTGCCGGCCGGCGTGTCCGCATGGCGCTCCAGGCCCAGGCGCGAGAGCACGCTGGCCACGGTATCGGCCAGGGCGCGAGCACCCACGGGCGCGTTCCAGCAGTCCAGGGCCCTGGCGGGGGCCACGCCCTGGGCGGCCAGGCGCAGGTTCTCGCGCACGGGCAGGGTCAGGAACAGGCTGGTGACCTGAAAGGACCGTGCCATGCCACGGCGCACGCGGCGGTGGTCGGGCTCGCGCGTCACGTCGTGGCCGTCGAAGACGATGCGCCCGCCGCTCACGCTCTTGGTGCCCGTGAGCATGTGGAACAGCGTGGTCTTGCCCGCGCCGTTGGGGCCGATCACCGAGTGCACGGTGTGGGCGCGGACCTTGAGGTCCACGCCGCCCAGGGCGACGAACTTGTCATAGCGCTTCTCGACGCCCACGGCCTCGAGCAGGATGGGAGATGCTGCGGCGCTCATGCCTGGCCTCCTTTGGTTTCTGCAGCGGCCGCCTCGGCATCCGCCGGCCCTTTGCGGCGCACCAGGGCCCACAGGCTCTCGCCCAGGCCCCACAGGCCGCGCTGCAGGCCCAGGCTCACGATCATCAGCACCACGCCCAGCAGCAGCAGCCAGCGCGGCCACAAGGTGGACAGCCAGTCGCCCAGCAGCACATAGAAGGCCGCGCCCAGCACCGAGGCCAGCAGGTTGCCCGTGCCGCCGATCACGGTCATCACCAGGATCATTTCGCTGGTGTGGTACTCGGCGTTGGACAGCGGGGCGATGCCCGTCATCATGGCGTGCAGCGCGCCGGCCAGGCCCGTGACCGCGCCCGAGATCACGAAGGCCTGCAGCTTCAGCAGCCTCAGGTCGTAGCCCACGGCGGCGGCGCGCTCCTCGTTGTCGCGCACGGCCAGCAGGGTGCGGCCGAACATGGAGTCGCAGACGCGGCGCAGCAGCCAGAACACCACCAGAAAGAGCACGGCCACAAAGCCGTAGTACTGCCAGGGCGTGGCCAGCGGCCACAGCGTCTGGCCGGCCACCGCGAGGGCGGGGCGGGGCACATCGAGCAGGCCGTTGTCGCCGCCGGTGATGCCCGTGGCCGAGTAGGCCAGAAAATAGAACATCTGCGCAAAGGCCAGGGTCAGCATCACGAAGTAGGTGCCACGCTGGCGTATGGCCACCCAGCCGACGATGGCCGCGCCCACGGCCCCCATGGCCGTGGCGGCCAGCAGGGCCAGCGGCATGGGCAGGGGCCAGCGCGTCAGCAGCAGGGCGATGGTGTAGCTGCCCAGGCCGAAGAAGATGCCCTGCCCGAAGGACAGCAGCCCCGTGTAGCCCAGCAGCAGATTGCAGCCCATGGCCGCGAGGCCGAAGATCAGCACCTCGCTGGCCAGCGAGCCCGACTGCATGCACAGCGGCATGGCGACCACGATGGCCAGCGCGAGAAGGAGATGGGAATGCCTGGTCATGGTCTTCATCCTTTGCGGCCCAGCAGGCCATGGGGTCGCAGCAGCAGCACCGCGGCCATGGCCACGTAGATCATCAGGCGCGCGCCCTCGGGCCACAGCGTGCTCATCACGCTTTGCACGATGCCGATCAGCAGGCCGCCGACCAGGGCGCCGCCGAAGCTGCCCAGCCCGCCCACGACCACGATCACGAAGGCCACGCCCAGCGCCTCCACGCCCATGAAGGGCTCGGCGCCGCGTATGGGCGCAGCCAGCACGCCGGCCAGCGCCGCCGTGGCCGCGCCCAGCGCGAACACCAGGCTGAAGATGCGCAGCACGTTCACGCCCAGCAGGGACACCATCTCGGTCGATTCGCTGCCCGCGCGCACCGCGCTGCCCAGCCGCGTGCCCTCCAGCAGCCACCACAGCAGCACGGCCAGCACGGCGGTGAAGCCGATCACGAACAGCCGGTACTTGGGATAGACGAAGCTGCCCCACATCACCACGCCCTGCAGCAGATCGGGCACGGCCACGCTGTCGCCCAGCGGGCCCCATTGCACGATCACCAGCTCCTGCACCACCAGGGCCAGGCCCACGGTGACGATGATGTGGAACTCATGCGCCTTGGCATACACATGGCGCAGCATGAGCTTTTCCACCAGCCAGCCCAGCGCGCCCACGGCCAGCGGCACCACGACCAGGGACAGCCAGAAGCTCATGCCCCAGCGCGTCATCTGGTAGCAGAAATAGGCGCCCAGCAGGTAGAAGGCACCGTGCGCGAAATTCACGAAACGCAGCAGGCCGAAAACGATGGACAGGCCCACGGCCAACAGGAAATACAGCATGCCTATGCCGATCCCGTTGATGGTCTGAAGCAGATAGATGCTCATACAGGGTCCGAAACGATGGACGAAGAAAGCGAAGTGCCCGGTGGCTCTGAAGCACGCCGGTCATGGTGCTGTGCCTTTGAACTGGCATGGCCCAACCCAGGGACACCAAGCAAGGGCCGCCCCGCAGCGAAGGTGTCGTCCCCCTCCGCCGCGAAGCGGGTAGAGAGGGGGAAGCGGCGCAGCCGCTCAGGGGGAGCCTTTCATCTCAAATCAGCTTGCAGCCGGTCTGGTCTACGGGCAGGAAGGACTTGCCGGAGCTGACCACATCCACGTAGTCGTCCTTGTTCTTCATCTTGGACTTGGCCTTGCCCTTGAGCAAGTAGTAGCTCTTGAGCACCTGGTGGTCGGCCTTGCGCACTTCTTCCTCGCCCGTCAGGCCCTGGTACTTCATGCCTTCCAGCGCGGCGACAACGGCCTTGGGGTCGGCCGTGCCGGCCTTGATGATGGCGTCGATCATCAGCTTGGTGCAGATGTAGTGGCCGGCCAGGCTGTAGTTGGGATTGGCCTTGAACTTGTCGTTGCAGCGCTGCACCAGGTCGCGGTTGAGCGGCGTGTCCACCGTGTGCCAGTACTGGGCGCCGAAGTACACGCCGTCGCACAGGTCGGCGCCCAGCGATTCGAACTGCTCCAGCCCCGAGGCCCAGGCGATCAGGATGGTCATGTTCTTGTTCATGCCGAAGCTGATGGCCTGGCGCAGCGTGTCCGAGGACTGGGCGCCGAAGTTCAGCAGCAGCAGCACGTCGGGCTTGGCGGCCACGGCATTGGTCAGGTAGCCGCTGAACTCCTTTTCGGTCAGCGAGTGGTAGCTGTTGCCCACATGCTCGATGCCCTTTTCCTTGAAGATGTTCTTGGCCGCCGTCAGCAGGCCGTCGCCGAACACGTACTGCGGCGTGATGGTGTACCAGCGCTTGGCCTTGGGCAGGGATTCGACCAGCGGGCGCACGGTCTGCTCGATGGCGCCGAAGGTGGGCGCCGACCAGCGGAAGGTGGCGCTGTTGCAGTCCTTGCCCGTGATCTCGTCGGCGCCTGCGGTGGTGATGAAGATGCCGCCGGCCTTCTCGGCCTCCTTGCCCATGGCCAGCGCCTCCGACGACAGGATGCCGCCTGCGAAGAAGCGCGTGCCCTGCTGCTGCGAAGACTCCTGCAGCTTGCGCACGGCCGTGGCGGGCTTGCCCTCGGTGTCCAGCACGGTGTAGGCCAGCGGGCGGCCCAGCGCCTTGCCGTACTGCTCGATGGCCAGCTTCATGCCCAGGTCCGCATACTTTCCGTTGGCCGCGAAGGCGCCCGACATGGGCACGGGGCAGGCGAACTGGATGCTGTCCTTGGACTGTGCCCAGACGCTGCGGCCCAGGCCCAGCGATGCGGGCAATGCGCCCAGTGCCGAGAGTTGCAGGAGGTGACGACGTTGCATGGGATCTCCGTGATGGGGACTGAAGGCGCGGCGGCCCGGGTACGCTTTTCAGAGCAAGTTGCATGCCAGTCGAAATGGGTGCGTGCAGGCTCCTTGATTCATATTTATAGTGATAAATAGAAGAAATAGGGCGCGTGCTAACCCTAGGCGGGCACGGCCACGCGCCATGGCGGTGCATACTGCACCAAACCCGCATGCAGACTGGGCGCGGACACGATCCGGTGCCCTTCCGGAGAACACAACAATGGATACACCCAAGTCGCCCTCCCTGGCAATCCGGCAACTCAAGCGCCCGGATCTCGTGGCCCAGGAGATCAAGCGCCTGATCACCGAAAAGAACCTCAGCCCCGGCGACCGCCTGCCGCGCGAAAGCGAGCTGCAGGCACAGTTCCAGGTCAGCAAGGGCACGATCCGCGAGGCCCTCAAATCGCTGGAAGTGCAGGGGCTGATCACCATCTCCACCGGCCCTTCGGGCGGTGGCACGGTCGTCGAGGTGCCGCTGGACCGCACGCTGCAGTTCATGCAGAACTACCTGTTCTTCCAGGAGGTGACCATCGACGACATCTACACGGTGCGCCAGATGCTGGAGCCCGAGCTGGCGGCAGGCGCCGTGCCCCATCTGACCGAGGCGGATTTCGACGCGCTGGAGCACAGCATCGCCTGCTGCGACCCCACGCAAAGCAGCGAGGACCTGGTGAGCCAGCGGCGCGAGGATGTGAACTTCCACGACATCCTTGCAGCGGCCAATCCCAACCCCTTCCTGCGCTTCACCTGCGAGCTCATCAACGAGATGATTCGCCAGCTCATCGTCTTCGCCAACCGCACGCCCCAGTCCGAGCACCGGCGCTTTGGCGAGGCCAATGCCCGGATCCACCGCGACATCGTGCAAGCCGCACGCGAACGGGATGCCGTGAAGGTGCATGCGCTGATGCAGCAGCACATGCGGGACGCGGCCAGCAGCGTCAAGCGCATGAAGGGCCGCATCCAGGGGCGGCTCATCCTGGATGCCGACAGCCTGCGCAGCCCGCGTCCGCAACGCGCCGTGCAGCCGGTGGAAAAGCCGGCGATGGCAGTGCCGAGGACTGCACCAAAAAAGGCAGCAGGGACGACACCCAGAACGGCAGCAAAGATGGCGCCAAGAACAACGGCAAGGCCGGCCGCAAAGACCACCGCAAAAGCCGTCGCAAAGACCAATGCAAAGCCCACTGCAAAGGCGGCTCCGAAGGCACCTCCAAAGGCGCCCGCCACGCCACCCTCCGTGCGTCCCGCCGCCGCACGCAAGCGCGCGGCCTCCTGAACTGTCCCGCGCCGGTCATTGCCGGCCCAGGCCACGCGTTTCGCGCCGCCCGCTGCTGGTATGCTGCCGCGCGCTCGGCCTTCACGCATTCCACCCCCTCACGAGACAACAGCATGAGACAAACCCCTTTCGCATCTTCCCGTACCCCTGCCCTGTGGCGCGCCCTGGCCGGCGGCCTGGCGCTGGCGGCCACGCTGGCGGCGCCCCTTGCCCATGCCCAGGGCGCAGGCAGCTATCCGTCCAAGACCATTCGCCTGGTCGTGCCCTTTGCGCCTGGCGGCTCCACCGACATCCTGGGCCGCCTGCTGGCGCAAAAGATGGGCGAGAGCATGCACACCACGGTGGTGGTGGACAACAAGCCCGGCGCCAACGGCACCATTGGCTGCGACCTGGTGGCCAAGGCGCCGGCCGACGGCTACACCGTGGTGCTGGGCGATGTGGGTTGCATGGCCATGGCCAAGGGCCTGTACACCAAGCTGCCCTATGACCCGCTGCGCGACTTCGCGCCCATCAGCCTGGTGGCACGCAGCCCGCTGGTGCTCACCGTGGGCGCGCAAAGCCCGTTCCACTCGCTCAAGGAGCTGACGGCGGCGGCGCAGGCCCAGCCCGGCAAGCTCAACTACCCCTCGTCGGGCACGGGCGGCCCCAACCACCTGGGCGCCGAGCTGTATGCCATGCAGGCCAAGGTCAAGATCGGCCATGTGCCCTACAAGGGCAGTGCGCCTTCCGTGGTGTCGCTGGCCGCCGGTGAGACCGACTTCGGCTTTCTCACGGCCGTGACGATTGCCGCGCAGCTCAAGGCCGGCAAGGTGCGCGCCCTGGCCGTGGCCCACAACGAACGCCTGCAGTCCATGCCCGACGTGCCCACCATGTCCGAGGCCGGCCTCAAGGACTTCACGGCCGATGCCTGGTTCCTCGCGGCCGTGCCCGCAGGCACGCCCAAGCCCATCGTGGACCGGCTCTACGCCGAGATCGCCAAGGCCCTGCCCGCGCCCGAGGTCAAGGAAAAGCTGGACGCCATGGGCGTGCTGCCCTCGGGCCTCAAGCCCGATGCCTCGGCCCAGTTCCTGCGCGTGGAAGTGGACAAGTGGCGCGATGTGATCAAGAACGCGGGCATCACGCTGGACTGATTTCGCAGCCTTGCCGTTGCCATGTAAAAAGCCCCTGCGGCCTCACGGCCCAGGGGCTTTTCTCATGTGCCGGAGATGCTCAGTTCGTTTCCGTCAGGGCATCGCCCAGGGCGCTGACCAGCCGCTCGATCTCGGCCTTCTCGCTGATGAAGGGCGGCGCTATCTGGATGGTGTCGCCGCCGTAGCGCACGTAAAAGCCCTTGTCCCAGCACTTCATGGCGATCTCGTAGGGACGGCGGGCCGGCTCGCCGGGCAGCGACTCGATGGTGAAGCCCGCAGCCAGGCCGAAGTTGCGGATGTCGGCCACATGCTTTGCTCCCTTGAGGCTGTGCACGGCCTGCTCGAAGAACGGGGCCAGCGCGCGCACGCGGCCCGGGCCGTCCTCGCGCTGCAGCAGGTCCAGCGCGGCCACGCCTGCTGCGCAGGCAATGGGGTGGGCCGAGTAGGTGTAGCCGTGCGGGAACTCCAGCATGTACTCGGGGCCGCCCGCTGCCATGAAGGTGTCGTAGATCTCCCTGCTGGCCACCACGGCGCCCAGGGGCTGGGCGCCATTGGTCACCTGCTTGGCGATGTTCATGATGTCGGGCGTGACGCCGAAGGCCTCGGCCCCCGTCATGGCGCCGCAGCGGCCAAAGCCCGTGATGACCTCGTCGAAGATCAGCAGGATGTTGTTCTGCGTGCAGATCTCGCGCAGGCGCTGCAGGTAGCCGGCCGGGGGAATCACCACGCCGGCCGATCCCGAGAAGGGCTCGACGATGACGGCTGCGATGTTGCTCGCGTCATGCAGGGCGATCAGGTCCAGCAGCCGGTCGGCCAGCGCGCGGCCATCGGTGGTGGGCATGCCTTTGTGGAAGGACCCCAGCGCCGGCTGCGTGTGCGGCAGGTGGTCGGCCTCCACGCCCTGGCCGAAGGTCTTGCGGTTGCCCACCATGCCGCCGACGGAGATGCCGCCGAAGTTCACGCCGTGGTAGCCCTTCTCGCGCCCGATCAGCCGGGTCTTGCCGCCCTGGCCCTTGGCGCGCCAGTAGGCGCGTGCCATCTTCAGCGCCGTGTCGGCCGCCTCCGAGCCCGAGCCCGTGAAGAACACATGGTCCAGGCCTGCAGGCGTCAGCTCCTTGATCTTGTTGGCCAGCGCGAACGAGGCCGGGTGGCCGAACTGGAAGGCCGGCGCATAGTCCAACTGCTGGGCCGCGCGGCCGATGGCTTCGGCGATCTCGCGGCGGCCATGGCCCAGGCCCGAGCACCACAGGCCCGACAGGCCGTCGAAGATCTTGCGGCCGTCGGCATCGGTGTAGTAGGCGCCCTGGGCGCTGGTGATCATGCGCGGGCGCGCCTTGAACTCGCGGTTGCCGGTGAAGGGCATCCAGTGGGCGTCAAGCCAGGCGGCATCGGTGCGCGTGGCGGCTGCAGCGCCTTGTTCGGTGGGAACCAGGGTCATGGTGATCTCCTCGGGCCGGGAAAGAAATAAAGGAACCGGCCCATTGTGATCGTGCCTTTTGATTTCTCGAAGTGCGTGATGTCGAGGTTCACTTGCGGATTCCTGCAAGTGAGCAGGGGCTTGCCGATCCGGGCCCGGAGAGCGCGCATTGTGGGAATCCATGGCCGTCGCCGCCCTGGTGCTCGCCTATAGTGGCTCCCCTGTAGTGGTGGCCGGTTCAGGCGGGCACCGGGAGGCGAAGGGCGATGGTGGATTTTTCGATGGACAGCACCCCAGGCCGCCCGGCGCGGGACGGGCGCGCGCGGGCCGCGCTGGGCCAGTTGGGCGACATGGACCTGCGCCTGCTGCGCGTGTTCAAGGCCGTGGTCGAGTGCGGCGGCATGTCGGCTGCCGAGCTGGAGCTGAACATCGGCAGTTCCACGCTGAGCCGCCACATGAAGGACCTGGAGGAGCGCCTGGGCCTGACGCTGTGCCGGCGCGGGCGCGCGGGCTTCGCACTCACGCCCGAAGGCCACCGCATCTATGAGGCCACCTTGCAACTGCTCGGTGGCGTGGAAGGCTTCCTGGGCCAGGTGGACGACATCCATGGCCGGCTGGCCGGCACGCTGGACGTGGCGCTGTTCGACAAGACCGTGGGCAATCCGCAGTCGCGCATTCCCGAGGCGATCGGCGTTTTGCACGACCAGGCGCCGCAGCTGCATCTGCGCCTGCATGTGGCCTCCATCCAGGCCATCGAGCGGGGGCTGATGGAGGGGCGCTGGCAGGTGGGCGTGCTGCCATCGGCACCCAGTTCGGGCGCGCTGGACAGCGCCCGGCTGTTTGGCGAGCGCATGCAGCTGTACTGCGCTCCCGGCCATCCGCTGCATGGCGCCGACCATGGCGGGCTGGACTGGGACAGCCTGGGTGCGCATGCCTTCGCAGGCCTGGGCTACCAGTCACCCAACATGGCGCTCAGCCACCAGGCCGGCCTGCAGCGCCAGGCCACGGGTTTTGACCAGGAGGCCATTGCCATGCTGGTGCGATCGGGCCGCTACCTGGGCTTTCTGCCCGATCACTATGCACAGGCCATGCAGGACCAGGGCCTGCTGCAGGCCGTGGCACCGCACCGCTTTTTCTATCTGTGCGATTTCTTCGCCGTCTGGCGCAATGCCGTGGCCCCTGGGCGTGCGGCCCGGGTGTTCATTGACGCCCTGCTGGCCGTGCACCATGGATGAACGGGTTCATCACAGCCTTGGAAAGAGGAAATTCACAGGTTTGATATCAGGATGTGCACAGGTTTTTGCACAGCTTGTGCTCAGGTTTTTGCAGCGTATGCGCTTGACAATGTTTGGCATTGTGGCTGGTGCCAGGGCTTCAGTCCGTCCCGATTGCGCCGACATGCATGCATGGATTCCGTGTCGGCCCTGGGCCGTACGAGCAGCGCCTTGATACCAACGATTTCGCATTTCCCGGGTTCTTGCCACCATGCGCCGCCATGTCCACCTCTCTTGCCGCCACGGCAGGGCCGGGTTTCAGCCCGTGCCGCCATCGACCATCCTGGCCAGGGTCTCGGCCAGCCATTTCCCGAATGAGTTTGCGCCAAGGGGCTGCATGGGTTTCGGCATGGGCATGGGCATGGGCATGGGCATGTTCATCTCCGTGCTCCCGGCAGGCTCAGGCTGCAGCCGTGGGCGGCGCCATCGCGGCGGCGGCATCGGCACGGCGGCGCAGGCCCCGTTCCCAGAGCTTTTCATGGAAGAAGAAGGCCACGGCCTGGACAGTGGGCTCCAGCAGGCTGAGCGTCAGCGCGGCCCAGAGGTTGCGGGTCACGGCATAGGCCACGGCCGCCGCCACCGTGACGTGGATGACGTAGTAGCTGGCGGTTTTCATCAGCGTGTGGCGGTGGTGGTGCAAGGTCTGGCGGATGCGGGTCATGGTGCTTTCCTCGGGGCTTTTCTCGTGATGAGACTCCATGCTAGGTGTGATCAATAGCTGCGGCCAATCGAAAATGAATATCAAAGACATGAAGACTATCGATGGCGGGCAGGCAGGTGCCGTGGCCCTGTGCCATTCAGGGGGGGCGCCATGAATTGGGACGAGATCTTCGTGCTCGGATGGGCACCCCATCCGCAGTGGTTCCAGTGGCTGCATCCGGGCCTGGTGACGCTGTCGGTGGTGGTGGCCGTGGCCACGTCGATGATGGCCATGCAGATCGCGGGGCTGGCGCGCAATGCCGCCTCGCCCCGGATACGCCGCACCGGCGTGCTGACCGGCGCCTTCTGCCTGGGCGCCGGCATCTGGGCCATGCACTTCATCGGCATGCTCGCCTTTGTGCCCTGCACCTTCGGCGACTACGACCCCTGGATCACCGCGCTGTCCATGCTGCCCAGCATGCTGGCGTCCTGGCTGGCGCTGACGCTGATGGTGCGGCCCCGGCTGTCCGCCCAGGCGCTGGTCGGCGGCGGCGTGCTCATGGGGCTGGGCATTGGCTCCATGCACTACATCGGCATGGCGGCGGCCCAGACCTGGAGCCTGATGCTCTACGACCCCTGGGGCGTGCTGCTGTCGGTGATCGTGGCCGCCACCATGGCCATGCTGTCGCTGTGGGTGCGCTTTCGGCTGGGCAACACGGGCCGCCTGTGGCCCACGCTGGTGGCCGGCATAGTCATGGGCCTGGCCATTTCCTGCATGCACTATGCGGGCCTGTACGCACTGCGCCTCAAGCCCGGTATCGATGCGCTGGCGCAGCAGGAGGCACCCACGCATGCGCTGCTGGTGTTCTCCATCGTGGGCGTGGTGGTGCTGATCTTCGGCTTGGTGCTCGCGGTCAACATGACGCTGCGCTACCGCCAGATCTACCGGCAGGTCCAGCGCAGCGAGTCGCGCCTGCGCGCCGTGGTGGATACGGCGGTGGACGGCATCGTGATGATCGACGGGCGCGGCAGCATCGTCTCGTTCAACGGCGCGGCCGAGCGGCTGCTGGGCTGGACGGCGCAGGAGGTGCTGGGCCGCAGCGCCAGCCTGCTCATGCCTGCGTCGGGCTGCGATGGTGAGGGCGGCTCGCTGGAAAAGCAGCTGGCCGCGGGCTTTGCAGGCCTGCTCGGCTCCAGCCGCGATGTCCATGCCCTGCACAAGGACGGCACGCAGATCGCCGTGCGCCTGGCCGTGGGCCGGGTGGCGATTGCGGGCGATCCGCTGTTCGTGGGCTTTGTGACCGACATCCGCGAGCGCCGCCAGATGCTGCAGTCGCTGCGCCGCAGCGAGGAGCAGTACCGCACCCTGATCAACAACGTGCCCGGCACCACCTTCCGCTGCCTGTATGACGGCAAGTGGACGCCGCTGCTGCTCAGCCGCTCCATCAAAGAGCTGACCGGCTGGACGGAGCAGGACTTCACGGACGGGCTCACGGGCTGGGACCGGCTCATCCATGCCGAGGACCGCGACCGGCTGGAGGCTGCGGTCTCGCATTCGCTGTCACGGCGCCAGACCTACAACGCCGACTACCGCCTGCTGCACCGCGACGGCAGCACCCGCTGGGTGTCCGAGACCGGGCGCGGCGTCTTCAACGAGCACGACGAGCTGACCTGGATCGACGGCGTGATCATGGACCAGACGGCGGCGCGCGCGCGCAATGCCGAGTTCGAGGGCACGGTGCGCGCCATCGACCTGTCGCTGGCCACCATCGAGTACGACCTGCTGGGCCAAGTGCTGCGCGCCAACCGCAATTTCCTGGACCTGTTCGGCTACCGGCTCGACGAGGTCGCGGGCCGCCACCACGGCATGTTCTGCGAGCCCGGCTATGCCCACACGCCCGAGCATGTGCAGTTCTGGCGCCGGCTGGCCGAGGGCGAGTTCCAGGCCGGCGAATTCCTGCGCTGCGGGCGCGAGGGGCGGCGCATCTGGGTGCAGGCCACCTACAACCCCATACGCGACGCCGACGGCCGGCCCTACAAGATCGTCAAGCTGCTCACCGACATCAGCGCCCAGCGCAAGCTGGCCCAGGAGCTGGTGCTGGCCAAGGAGCATGCCGAGGCGGCCGCCGCCGCGCGCAGCACCTTCCTGGCCAACATGAGCCACGAAATCCGCACGCCCATGAACGCCATCATCGGCTTCACCGAGGCGCTGCGCGAAACCGCCCTGCAGCCCACGCAGGCGCGCTACCTGGACACGGTGCACTACGCGGCGCGCTCCATGCTGCGCCTGCTCAATGACATCCTGGACACGGCCAAGCTCGACAAGGGCGCGGTGGAGCTGGAGATCGAGGATTTCTCGGTGCGCGAGCTGTGCCAGCAGATCCTGGCGTCGCTGCGCATCACGGCCGACCGCAAGGGCCTGGACCTGCGCCTGGACTACGACCCGCACACCCCGGCAGCCCTGCGCGGCGACGGCATGCGCGTGCAGCAGATCCTGGTGAACCTGCTGGGCAATGCCGTGAAGTTCACCGAGCGTGGCCATGTGCTGCTGCGCGTGCGCTACGAGCAGGGCGTGCTGCAGCTCGATGTGCATGACACGGGCATCGGCATCGCGCCCGAGAAGATCCACCGCATCTTCGACCCCTTTGCCCAGGCCGATGCCTCGACCACGCGGCGCTTTGGCGGCACGGGCCTGGGCACGACCATCTCGCGCCAGCTGGCCGAGCTCATGGGCGGCAGCATCCAGCTGCACAGCACCGTGGGCGTGGGCACGGTGTTCGAGGTGCGCCTGCCCCTGCCGGTCGGCGAGAGTCCGCTGTCCGAGCGCGGCGCGGCCAGCCGCGGCCTGCCGCCGCTGCACATCCTGGCCGTGGACGATGTGCCCGAGAACCTGGAGCTGCTGCAGATCAACTTCTCCAGCCAGAACCACCAGATGGCGCTGGCGCATGACGGCGCCGAGGCGCTGCGCTGCGTGCAGGCACAGGAGCCGCCCTTCGACGTGGTGCTGATGGACCTGCAGATGCCGGGCATGGACGGCCTGGCGGCGGCGCGTGCCATCCGCGTCTGGGAGCGGCAGCTGCAGCGCCGGCCCGTGCCCATCGTCGCGCTGTCGGCCAGCGTGCTGGAGAAGGACCGCAGCGACGCCAGCGCCGCCGGCATGGACGGCTTTGCCTCCAAACCGCTGGACATGGCGCGGCTGCAGGCCGAGATCGCGCGGCTGCTGTCGCTGCAGGTGGCGCTCAAGGAGGCCAGGCCGCCCGCGCCCGCCAGTGCCCAGGCGGGGCTGCCCGATGTCACGGTGGACTGGGCCTCGGGCATTGCGCTGTGGGGCCGGGTCGATCCGCTGGTGGCCGCCATTCGGCGCTTTCTGAACGAGCAGCTTGATCTGGCCGATCGCCTGCGCCGCGCCCTGCAGCGCCCGGGGGCCGAAGCCCTGGTGGGCCTGGCGCACCGCGTGCGCGGCGCGGCAGGCAACCTGGGGCTGCAGGCTGTATACCGCCTGGCATCGCGCCTGGAAGGCCATGCGCAGGATGGCGCCCCGCAGCCCCAGCTGCTTGCCCTCATCGACCAGTTGCAGCAGGCGCTGGATGCCGTGACGCAGGAGCTGCGCCAGCGCCATCCGGCCGCCATGCCGGTGGCCGAGGTCGCGGGCCAGGCGCTGCCCGGCGGCACGGCACCGGCGCCGCCCGTGACCGATGCCGGGCCGCAGGGCGGCGCGTCCTGCCTGCCGGCCGATGCCCGGCCCTGGCTGGAGCGCATCGTTGCCGCATTGCAAAGCGGGGAGCTGGACGGGCAGGCCATGCAGGCCCTGGTGCGCATACTGACGGCCGAACAGCTGCAACCACTGCAGCAGGCACTGGATAATTTCGACTTCGAGCGTGCGCAGGAATGCGCCCAGCAGCTGCAGCAGCAACTGCCCTCGATCGATGGAGACAGAGCATGAATGCGCCCAATCTACTGGCAACGGACAAGCGCCCGCGCCTGCTGCTGGTCGATGACGACCCGACCAACCTGCATGTGCTGCGCCAGATCCTGGGCGAGGACTACCGGCTCTCGTTCGCCACGGACGGGCGCAAGGCACTGCAGCTGGCACAGCACCAGCCGGACCTGATCCTGCTGGACATCATGATGCCCGAGCTGGACGGCTACGCCGTGTGCCGCCAGCTCAAGGCACATGCCGACACCGCCCGCATCCCGGTGATCTTCATCACGGCCCTGTCGGACGGGCAGGACGAGGCGCTGGGCTTTGCCTCCGGCGCGGTGGACTACATCGTCAAGCCCGTGCGTGCGCCTGTGGTGCGCGCGCGGGTGCGCAACCACCTGTCGCTGGTCAAGCTCGACGAGTTGCGCAGCACCCGCCTGCAGATCGTGCAGCGCCTGGGCCGCGCGGCCGAGTACCGCGACAACGAAACCGGCATGCACGTGATCCGCATGAGCCACTACGCAAAGACGTTGGCGCTGGCGGCCGGCTGCACGGACGAGTGGGCGGACGACCTGCTCAACGCCGCGCCCATGCACGACGTGGGCAAGATCGGCATCCCCGACGCCATCCTGCTCAAGAACGGCCCGCTGACGGCCGAGGAATGGACGGTCATGCGCCGCCATCCGCAGATCGGCGCCGAGATCATTGGCGAGCACGACTCCCAGGTGCTGCAGATGGCCTACAGCATTGCGCTGACCCATCACGAGAAATGGGACGGCACGGGCTACCCGCAGGGCCTGGCGGGCGAGGACATTCCGCTGGCCTCGCGCATCGTGGCCGTGGCCGACGTGTTCGACGCGCTCACCACGGAGCGCCCCTACAAGCACGCCTGGACCGTGGACGACGCCATGGAGCACATAGAGCAGCAGGCCGGCGCCCACTTCGACCCGCGCCTGGTGCCGCTGTTCATCGGCCTGCGCCCGCAGCTGGAAGACATACGCGAGCGCTGGAAGGATTGACCGCACCGGCAGCACCGATTCCGGCAGGGCATGCTGGGGCATGGGCCATCGCTTACCCTGGCGGGCCTGCCATCGGCGCTCAAATGACCTGTCCATGTCTTCTCCCCCGCCCCTCGCTGGCCGCTTCCATGTCCGCGCACTGACCGCTGCCGACCTGTCCGATCTGCTGCACATCCAGCTGGCCTGCTATGGCGCGGACTATGCCGAGAGCGGCGAGGTCTTTGCGCGGCGCCTGGCCAGCGCGGCGAACTGCTCGCTGGCGCTGGAGCAGGGCGGTCGGGTGCGCGCCTACCTCGCGGCCTACCGCAGCCGGATGGCCAAGATCACCCCGCTGCACGGTGACTTCGAAGCCGTGGAACAGGCCGACACCCTCTACCTGCACGACATGGCCGTGCACCCCGACGCTGCAGGCCAGGGCCTGGCGCGCGCGCTGCTGGCGCCGCTGTGGGACAGGGCGCGTGCCGAGGGCCTGCGCCACACGGCCCTGGTCTCGGTGCAGGGCTCACGCGGCTACTGGGAGCGCCATGGCTATGCCGTGCAGGCGCTGGTGAACCCGCTGCAGCAGCAGCGCCTGGACAGCTATGGCGATGATGCGCTGTACATGGTCCGGCCGCTGTAGGGCGCGGTGTCGCGTGGGTGGCCGGCAGGGCGTGTTGAGGGCGTGTTGATGGGGTTTTGGCCGGGACGTGCTGGCCGCCTCTGGTCATAATGCGCGCCATGCCCGATCGCTGGAAACCCAATGTCACTGTGGCGGCCATCATTGAGCGCGATGGCCGTTTTCTGCTGGTGGAAGAAGACACGGCCGATGGCGTGCGCTACAACACGCCCGCAGGCCATCTCGACCCGGCCGAGTCGCCCATCGCCGCCTGCGTGCGCGAGGTCGATGAGGAAACCGCGCACGACTTCGTGCCCACGGCCCTGGTCGGCATTTACCTGAACCGCTTCGTGCGCACGCGCACGGGTTCGGACATCACTTATCTGCGCTTTGCGTTCACGGGCGAGCTGGGCGGGTTCCGGCCCGGCCAGCCGCTGGACGACGGCATCCTGCGCACGGTCTGGATGACGCTGGACGAACTGAAGGCCTGCACCGCCCAGCACCGCAGCCCGCTGGTGATGCAAAGCATCGAGGACTACCTGGCCGGCCGCCGCTACCCGCTGGAGCTGATCCATACCGATCCCAGCGTGATGCAGGCTCCGCAGCCCCACTGAGTCACCAAGGCACCGAGCACCATGCCGGCCCTGTCTGTCACAAAACGCCACGCTCCCGCGTCTTGATGGCATGCAGACCTCCTCCGCCCCTGACGATCCCCTGGCGCTGTTCGAACGCCACCGCCCGCGCCTGTTCGGCCTGGCCTACCGCATGCTGGGCCAGCGCGCCGATGCCGAGGACCTGGTCCAGGAAGCCTGGCTGCGCTGGCATGGCGCCGAGCGCGCCGGCATAGAGCAGCCCGAGGCCTGGCTGGTCTCCGTGACCACGCGCCTGGCCATAGACCGGCTGCGCCGCCTGCGCGCCGAGCGCGAGCACTACCAGGGCTTCTGGCTGCCCGAGCCCCTGGTCCAGCCCTGGGCCGAGGAGGCCGCCCCCTCGGCCGAAGACCTGCTGGAGCGTGCCCACGACGTGTCCACGGCCCTGATGTTCGTGCTGGAGCAGCTCACGCCCGACGAACGTGCGGCCTTCCTGCTGCGCGAGATCTTCGATGCCGACTATGCCGAGGTGGCCCAGGCCCTGGGCCGCAGCGAGGCCGCCTGCCGCCAGCTCGTGCACCGCGCGCGCAGCCATGTGCAGGCCGGCCGCCCGCGCTTTGCGGCGCCGCCCGAGGCCCATGCCGCGCTGCTGCAGCGCTTTGCGCAGGCCGTGCAGGGGGGAAACTTCGCGCAGATCCAGGCGCTGTTCGCGCCCGATGCCGAACTCATCAGCGACGGCGGCGGCAAGGTGCCCTCGTTCGGCCGCGTGCTGGAGACGGGCCGGCGCCTGGCCCTGCTGTACTTCGCCACCACGCGCCGCATGCGGCGCAACGGCCAGCAACAGAGCCTGCATCTGGCGCGCGTCAACGGCCTGCCCGGCCTGCTGCGCTGCATCGACGGCGAACTGGAGTCCGTGCAGACGCTGCTGGTCGAGGACGGCCTGATCCGCTGCATCTACACGCTGCGCAACCCCGACAAGCTGGCCGGCGTGGCTGTGCCGGCGCCACTGCCGTTCCCGGCAGGCCCTGCAGCGTAGTCAGATGGTCAGATGAACTGAAGATCGCGGGGCGTGACGCCCTCGAACACGCGCTGCAGCTGAGCCGGGCTCAATCCATACATGCGCTGGAACAGGCCGCCCAGCACGGCGCGGTACTCGTTGAGCACGGGATGGTCGCGGTTCTGGAACAGGTTTTTCTGGTTGACTTCGACCTGCTCGCCCACGATGCGACCGCCCGCATGCGAGGACAGCCCGCCGCCCAGCAGCCAGTAGGTCGTGCCGTGGCCGTGGTCCGTGCCCTTGTTGCCGTTCTCGCGGAAGGTGCGGCCGAACTCGCTGATCACCACCACCACCGTATGCCGCCAGGCCTCGGGGCCGATCTCCTGGGCAAAGCCGGCCAGGCCCCGGCCCAGCTCGTCCAGCCGCCCGGCCAGCGCGCCCGTGGCGCCGCCCTGGGCCACATGCGTGTCCCAGCCTCCCACATCGACGAAGCCCAGGTCGAAGCGATCGCGCATCAGGGCCGCCATGCGCTGCGCCACCAGGGCAAAGCCGCGTGCGCTGATGGCATTGCGCCCGGCCTGGTCCATTTCCTCCTGCACGCTGCGCTGCACGGCATCACGAACCGCAAAGCCCTCCTGCACGGCCGGGCCCAGGGCCGTGCCCGCATACATGGCGGCAATGGCCTGGCTGCGGCGATCGTCCAGGCCGCCCTTGCCCACGGATGCCAGCGCCATGTTGGCGGCCGGCAGGCTGCCGCGCAGCAGCAGCGGAAGCTGGGGCGTGAAGGCCATGGGCGATACCGCCGTGCGGCCATCCTGTCCCAGCACCTGGGCCAGCCGGTTCAGAAAGCCCGACTGGTAGCTGCGGCGCCCGTCCAGGCCCTGGCCCAGCTCGATGGAGTCCTGCGTCTCGAAATGGCTGCGCGACAGGTCGTGCGTTCCCGCAAAGGGCACAAAGCAGGCCTGGCCTGCCTGGAACAGCGGGTGGATGCTGTCCTGCAGCACCGGGTGCAGGCCCCAGCGGTCGTCCAGCGCCAGGGCTCCCCGGGCCTCGCCGGGCCGGGCAATGGCGATGCTGGGGCGGACCTCGTAGTAGAAGTCGCTGTGCGTGGGCACGAGCAGATTGCTGCTGTCATAGGCGCCGCGCAGGAACACCAGCAGCAGGCGCGGCGTGGCTGGCTGGGGCGTGGCGGCCTGCAGCCGGCCCAGGTGGGCGGCAAGGGGCAGGGTGGAGGCCAGGGACAGAAAGTGGCGTCGCTGCATGGACAGACTCCCGGGGGTCAGCGGAACATCATTTCGGGGGCGGACAGGAAGTAGGTATTCCAGTCCGCCGGATTGCGGGCCTGGGCCAGTGCCGCCTGCGTGGCCTGGCTCCACTGCGGCAGGCGCTGGCGCACGCTGGCCAATTCCGACAGCGTGGGGTAGGGCGGCTTCTCCAGCGCGTCTGCGGGGTCGGCGCGGAACAGCACGGCGCTGCGCGTGGCGATCTGGCGCGCCACCTCGAAGCGCGCCGCCATCTGGCCCGAGCTGGCCCAGTCGGACTGCATCTGCGGATAGCCGTCCGGCGTCTCGTGCGCATAGAGGTTCTGCCCCAGCCGGTTCACCCAGCCCAGCACCGGCGCCACGTCGGCCGCCACGCGCTGGTCCACCGACAGCCGCGTGGCGGCCAGCACGTAGTGCAGCGGATCGCGGAACTTGCGGCCGAAGCGGGCGGCCTCGGGATCGGCCAGCAGCGTGGCCACGGTGGCCGCGATATCGCCCCGGCTGCGCGTGAAGGCCTGGGCCGTGCGCTGCACCAGGGCGGGCGGCGGATCGTCGGCAATGAAGAACACCGCCAGCTTGCGCGCGATGAACTGCGCCGTGGCCGGCGAGGCGACGATGCGGTCCAGCGCCTCCTGGACCTCGGTCATGCCGCGTGCGTGCATGGGCTGGCCCAGGAAGGTCTTGGGGCCGTAGTCGTGCCGGTTGGGGTTGAACTCGAAAAAGCCCGAGCGCAGGTAGTCGCCCTGGCGCTCGGGGCGCATGCGCGGCGGCGGCGTGCCGACCGGCTGCAGGCTGATGCCCACGCCGGTCAGGATGCGCGCCATCTCCTGCACATCGGCCTGGGTGTAGCCGCTGCCCACGCCCATGGTGTGCAGCTCCAGCAGTTCGCGCGCGTAGTTCTCGTTGATGCGGCCTGCCGCATTGCTGGCGTTGTCCAGGTAGCGCAGCATGGCCGGGTGGCGCAGCGAGGCTTCCAGCAGGCTGCGAAAGCTGCCCAGCGCATGCGGGCGTATGGCCTGCTCCTCGTAGTCGCCCACCCAGGCGCGGATATCGGCCTTGCGCAGGCTGACGCTGAAATGGTTCATCCAGAACCAGGTCATCTGCTCCTGCAGCTGCGCCGGCGAGTACAGCGCACGGATCACGAAGCGCTTCTGGGCATCGTTGCCCAACTGGTTCAGCGTGCGCTGGTAGGTCTGCTGCAGCGTGGCCTTTTCATCGGCCGATGCCGCCTCCTGCACGGCCTTGCGCTGGGTCTCCAGTTCCAGCAGCACCTCGTTCATGGGGCGCTGGCTGATGCCCAGCTGGTCAATCCGCTGCTGTGCCTGCGGCGGCAGCGGCCGGGGGCCGGGCTGCAACTGCCGGGCCAGCCAGGCCTTGAGGCCCAGGCGCTGCAGCTGTGCCTCCTCGCTGTCGTTGGCGCCCCAGGTCACGCGGTCCAGCCATTGCTGGCGTTGCGCTGCGGTGAGCGGTGCCTCGGCCACTCCCTGCAGCGCGGCTGCTGCGGACGGCGGCGGGGCCTGCAAGGACGCACAGCCTGTGGCTAGGACGATGGCGGAGAAAGTGAGAGCGATGGCGAACGGCGAAGTGCGGCGCATGGTGTCTCGGTGGGTAGGGGAAATCCATTGGACGCCAGCATCCTCCACCCATGTGCTTCGCCCTGTAAAGCGCCGGTAGCAAAAAGTAAAAGGCAAAAAAAAGCGGAGTGTGAAGCACTCCGCTTTTTCTGAGGGACCCGGCCTTACTTGCTTGCCCGGCTTGCGCACTCCGCGCAGTGTCCGTACAGGGCCATCGAATGGTCCTGGATCACCCAGCCCTTGGCCTTGGCGATCAGGTTCTGGCGCTTTTCGATATCGGGATCGTAGAACTCCTCGACCTTGCCGCAGCTGGTGCACACGAAGTGGTCGTGGTGCTGGCCTTCATTGAGTTCGTAGACGGCCTTGCCGCTCTCGAAATTGCTGCGGATGAGGATGCCGGCCTGCTCGAACTGCGTGAGCACGCGGTAGACCGTGGCCAGGCCGATGTCCGAGCGTTCGTCCAGCAGCACGCGGAACACGTCTTCGGCCGTCATGTGGCGTTGCGCACCCGTCTGGAAGATCTCCAGGATCTTCAGGCGGGGAAGCGTGGCCTTCAGGCCGGTACTCTTGAGTTCGTCGATGTTCTTCATGTCTGGGTCTTTGGCAGAGACTGCCCGCTGGACTGCCACCATGGCAGGCGCGGGGCGGCGAACAAAATGGCCCTGGTGCCAGGGGCGTCGCATGATCGCAAGCCCTCGGGACCAGCCGCTACAATGATCCACGATCATATCCCTATGCTGATACCAATGCATGTTCAAGCCCGTTGCCGCACGAGTGCGGCCCTGATGCTGTCGATCGGGGTGGCGCTGGCAGGCTGCAGCAGCCTCGATGGCGCCGCGCACCGAGTCGCCAATGTCGTCACTCCCTACAAGGTCGAGGTCGTCCAAGGCAACTTCGTCTCCCGTGAACAGGTCGAGGCCCTGCAGCCCGGCATGAGCCGCCAGCAGGTGCGCGACATTCTCGGCACGCCGCTGGTCACCAGCGTATTCCACGCCGACCGCTGGGAATATGTGTTCACCATCAAGCGCCCCGGCGTCGATTCTCAGGTGCGCAAGCTGACCGTCTTCTTCAACGGCGACCTGTTTGCCCGCTCCGAAGGCGACGAGATGCCCACCGAGGCCGAATTCGTCGCCAGCCTGGGCTCCAAGAAGAAGCTGGGCAAGATTCCTCAACTGGAAGCCAGCGAGGAGCAGCTGTCCAAGTTCCCGGCCGCCAAGCCTGTGGAAGAGCCCGTGGCTGCCGAGCCGCCGCCCACAGCGGCCAGCTACCCGCCACTGGAATCCGGCGCCCGTTGATATCGCCGCCCGCGCGCCGCAAGGCATGCGGGCGTTTTTCCGTGGATGAAGGCCGCTGCAGCGCCTGTCTGGCGCCGCTTTTGCCTGCTGTCCATGCATTGAGCTTGTGCATCCCTTTCCCGACATGAACGCCACGACTGCCACTTCCTCCAGCAACAACCAGCGCCTGCGTGTGGCCGTGGCCGGCGCCTCCGGCCGCATGGGCCGCATGCTGATCGAGGCCATCGCGCAAAGCGATGACCTTGCGCTGGCCGCCGCGCTGGACCGCGCCGACAGCCCTTCGCTGGGCACCGATCCCTCGGCCTTCCTGGGCCAGCCCAGCGGCATCGCCATCGAAAGCGATGTGCGTGCCGCGCTGTCCAAGGCCGATTGCCTGATCGACTTCACGCGCCCCGAAGGCACGATGGACCACCTGGCCATCTGCGCCGAGCTGGGCGTCAAGCTGGTCATCGGCACCACGGGCTTCAGCGACGAGGAAAAGGCCCGCATCGCCGAGTACGCCCAGCGCACGGCCGTGGTGCTGTCGCCCAACATGAGCGTGGGCGTGAACGTCACCTTCAAGCTGCTGGAGATGGCGGCCAAGGCGCTGTCCAGCGGCTATGACATCGAAATCGTCGAGGCCCACCACCGCCACAAGGTCGATGCCCCCTCGGGCACGGCCCTCAAGATGGGCGAGGTCATCGCCGAAGCCCAGGGCACGAAGCTGGCCGACCGCGCCGTCTACGAGCGCTTCGGCCACACCGGCGCGCGCGAGGACAACACCATCGGCTTTGCCACCGTGCGCGGCGGCGACATCATCGGCGACCACACGGTGCTGTTCGCGGGCACGGGCGAGCGCATCGAGATCTCGCACAAGTCCAGCAGCCGTGCCGGCTATGCGCAGGGCAGCCTGCGGGCGGCGCGCTTCCTGGCGGGCAAGACCAGCGGCCAGTACGACATGTACGCCGTATTGGGCCTGTGACGAGGCTCGCAGCACGGGCAAGGTAAAACCATGAGCGGTCCACTCTGGCTCTGGTGGCAGCAAGGCGATGCCGTCGCGCGCGGCACGGCGCTGCTGCTGCTGGCGCTGTCGGTGGCCAGCTGGGTGGTCATCGTCTGGAAGATCTGGTTCATGGCCGCCAGCCGCCGCCGCGTTCCACAGGCCATTGCGGCCTTCTGGAGTGCGCCGGACCTGGCCACGGGCCAGGCCCGCATGGCCGAGGGCGATCGCCAGCAACTGGTGGCGCCCATGGCCTGGGCCGTGTCCCAGGCCCTCGCGCCCACGGGCAGCAGCGGCATGGCGCTCTCGGGGCGCGCAGCGCGCTCCGTGCGCCTCACGCGCGGCCTTCGTCAGGCGCTGCAGTCGGCCAGCCACCAGCTTCAATGGGGCCAGACCCTGCTGGCCACCGTGGGCGCCACGGCGCCCTTCGTCGGCCTGCTGGGCACCGTCTGGGGCATTCACCACGCGCTGGCCACGCTGGCCGGCAGCGGACAGATCGGCATCGAGCAACTGGCCGGCCCTGTGGGCGAGGCCCTGGTGATGACGGCAGCCGGCCTGGCCGTGGCCCTGCCGGCCGTGCTGGCCTATAACCTGCTCGGCCGCGCCGCCGCCCAGATGGAAGCCCTGCTCGAAGGCTTTGCCCATGACCTGCAGGCCATGTTCGGCCTGGAGCAGCCCGGGCAGGCGCAGCAGGATGACGGCATGCCCGTCGCCGGCCTGCCGGCCGGCCCCATGGAAGCGCCCTGACCGGGCGGCCAGGCAGGAGCGCACATGGCCTTCGGACGACTGAGCGGCAAGGAGAGCGCCCCCCAGCCCATGCACGCCATCAACGTCACCCCGCTGGTGGATGTGATGCTGGTGCTGGTGGTCATCTTCATTCTTGCGGCACCCATGCTGGCCGCCTCCCTGCGCGTGCAATTGCCCCAGGCCCAGGGCACCCAGCCCATGGCGGCAGCGGGCGAGGACGATGCGCTGCTGCTGGAGGTCGATGCGCAGGGCGCGCTCTGGGTGCAGGGCCAGCCCACCACGCCCGAGGCACTGCGCGAGCGCCTGGCCCGGCTTGGCGCCCGCAATCCCCAGGCCGAGTTGCAATTGCGTGCCGACCAGGCCGTGCCCTATGGCCGCGTGGCCGAGCTCATGGGCTGGGCCCACGCGGCGGGCCTGACGCGCATGGGCTTCGTGGCGGAGCCTGCGCGAAGCCAGGAGGGCCGGTCCGCCGCCGTCCTGGGCCCCTCCGGCGCCGGGCGCTGAAACGCCTCCGGGCCTGCGCCCGCGAACCTAATCCTGTCCTTCGGGCCAGCGCTCGTTGCCCGCCAGCCGCAGATGCTGGCCATGGTCCGAGGAGCGCTGGTACAGACTGAGCCCGAACAGCGGCAGCATGCCGATCAGGTGATCGAAGATCGCGCCCTGTATGGCCTCGTACTCCACCCAGACCGTGGTGCTGGTGTAGCAAAACAGCTCCAGCGGCACGCCCATGGGCGAAGGCTCCATGGTGCGCACCAGCAAAAACATGTTCGGCGTCTTGTGGATGTGCGGATGGCGCAGCAGGTAGGCGTATGCATAGGCCTTGAAAACGGCCAGATTGCTGAGTTGCTGCGCGGCCATCTCGCTGCCTGCAGGCGCGTCGGCCATGCGCAGGTCGCCGCTGCGGGTCCAATGGTCCTTCAGGGGCTCCAGCAGCGCCAGTTTCTGCCGCTGCTCGGGCGTCAGCAGGCGGATGGTGTGGGCGTCTATGTGCAGCGACCGGCGGATGCGGCGCCCGCCTGACTCGAACATGCCGCGCCAGTTCTTGTAACTGTCGCTCATCAGCCGCCAGGTGGGAATGGTGGTGATGGTCTTGTCCCAGTTCTGCACCTTCACCGTGTGCAGCGCGATGTCGATCACGAAGCCATCGGCGCCGACCTGGGGCATCTCTATCCAGTCGCCCACGCGCAGCATGTCGTTGGAGCCCAGCTGCACGCCGGCCACGAAGGACATGATGGTGTCCTTGAAGATCAGCATCAGCACGGCCGAGGCTGCGCCCAGGCCCGACAGCAGCAGCAACGGAGAGCGGTCCACCAGGGTCGCGACGATGAGCACGATGGCGATCAGGAACACCAGCAGCTTGCCCAGCTGCACATAGCTCTTGATCGAATGGGCCTGCGTGGCCTTGCGCTCTTCCTTGAGCTCGTGCGCCTCGTTCATGGCGTTGAGCAGGGCGCTGATCACGCGGGCCACGTGGTAGATGGTGCAGGCGATGGCCAGGTTCAGGATCAGCGTGGCCCACTGCGGCTGCAGCTGCGGGATGGCCTGCACGCCGGACTGCATGACCAGCGAAGGCACGGCCTTGGCCAGCCGCTGCAGCACGCTGTCGTGCAGCAGCACCTGTGCCCATTCCATCTCCACCAGCGTGCTGCGCATGCGCGGAAGCACGCGCAGCAGCAGCCATTGCACGACAAACCCCGCCGAGCGGGCCAGCAGCACCAGCGCGCACAGCGCGGCCAGGGCCTGCATGACGGGATCCCAGCCGGAAATCAAAGACCAGTTCAGCAAGAGAAACTCCAGGGCATTGCAGTGCCGGCCTGCCTGCGGCCGGCACCATGAGGCCGCGCGCGGTGGCGGCATGCCCGGGAGATGCGCATCGTTTCCTGCGCAAGCCCGGGCTGGCGATGGAGGAACGCCTGCGGCATGGCGCCGCAGAGTTGGCAAGCATACGCAGTGCGGCTTTTCCCCGTGCCACAGGCGGGCAAGCGGCCGCCGATGACGCAGTACCGCCTGCGGGCTTGTGGGCGGCTTCGGGCACGGCCGGGCCGGGGGCCTAAAATCGCCGGTTGATTCCGGCAATCCACCTTGTCAGGCCCCTGGGCCGCAGCACCATGCAAGAGAAATACAACCACATCGACGTTGAGCGCGCAGCGCAAGACCACTGGTCCGCCCGCGACGCTTACCGCGTGACCGAAGACCAGGCCAAGCCCAAGTTCTACGCCTGCTCCATGCTGCCCTACCCCAGCGGCAAGCTGCACATGGGCCATGTGCGCAACTACACCATCAACGACATGCTGACGCGCCAGCTGCGCATGAAGGGCTACAACGTCCTCATGCCCATGGGCTGGGACGCCTTCGGCCTGCCGGCCGAGAACGCTGCGCTCAAGAACAAGGTGCCGCCCGCGCAGTGGACCTACGACAACATCGCCTACATGAAAAAGCAGATGCAGGCGATGGGGCTGGCCATCGACTGGAGCCGCGAGATCGCCACCTGCGACCCCGACTACTACAAGTGGAACCAGTGGCTGTTCCTGAAGATGCTGGAAAAGGGCATTGCCTACCGCAAGACCCAGGTCGTGAACTGGGACCCGGTGGACCAGACCGTGCTGGCCAACGAGCAGGTCATCGACGGCCGCGGCTGGCGCACGGGCGCGCCGGTCGAAAAGCGCGAAATCCCCGGCTACTACCTGAAGATCACCGACTACGCCCAGGAGCTGCTGGACCATGTCCAGGTGGGCGGCGACAAGGCCACGCTGACCGGCTGGCCTGAAAAAGTCCGCCTGATGCAGGAAAACTGGATCGGCAAGAGCTCCGGCGTGCGCTTTGCGTTCACCCACGACATCCGTGGCGCCGACGGCCAGCCCATCCAGGACGGCCGCCTGTACGTGTTCACCACGCGTGCCGACACCATCATGGGCGTGACGTTCTGCGCCGTGGCGCCCGAGCATCCGCTGGCCCTGCACGCCGCCGCCACGAGCCCCAAGCTGGCCGCCTTCATCGAAGAGTGCAAGAAGGGCGGCACCACCGAGGCCGAACTCGCGGTCAAGGAAAAGGAAGGCCTGCCCACGGGCCTGTTCGTCACGCATCCGCTGACGGGCGCCCAGGTCGAGGTCTGGGTCGGCAACTACGTGCTCATGAGCTACGGCGACGGCGCCGTCATGGGCGTGCCCGCACATGACGAGCGCGACTTCGCCTTTGCGAAGAAGTACGGCATCGCCATCCGCCAGGTCATCGCGGTCGAAGGCGAGGCCTTCAGCACCGAGGCATGGGCCGACTGGTACGGCGACAAGCAGCGCGCTGTCTGCATCGAATCCGGCGAACTCGACGGCCTGCCCCATGTGGCGGCCGTGGACAAGGTGGCCGAACTGCTGGCCGCCAAGGGCCTTGGCGAGAAGAAAACCACCTGGCGCCTGCGCGACTGGGGCGTGAGCCGCCAGCGCTACTGGGGCACGCCGATTCCCATCATTCACTGCGAGGACTGCGGCGCCCAGCCCGTGCCCGCCAAGGACCTGCCCGTGGTCCTGCCCCAGGACCTGGTTCCCGATGGCTCGGGCAACCCCCTGATCAAGAGCGAAGCCTTCCACGCCGGCGTGGTCTGCCCCTGCTGCGGCAAGAGCGCGCGCCGCGAGACCGACACCATGGACACCTTCGTGGACTCGTCCTGGTACTTCATGCGCTATTGCGACGCCAGGAACAGCGAGCAGATGGTGGCGGAAGGTGCCGAGTACTGGATGCGGGACCAGAATGCCGCCACCGGCGGCAGCGGCATGGACCAGTACATCGGCGGCATCGAGCACGCCATCCTGCACCTGCTGTACGCGCGCTTCTGGACCAAGGTCATGCGTGACCTGGGCCTGGTCAAGGTCGATGAGCCCTTCACCAAGCTGCTGACCCAGGGCATGGTGCTCAACCACATCTACAGCCGCCGCACGGCCAAGGGTGCCAAGGAGTACTTCTGGCCCAAGGATGTCGAGCATGTGTTCGACGAGACCGGCAAGATCGTGGGCGCCAAGCTCAAGGCCGAGGTGGACAGCGCCGATGGCCTGCTGCCCGTGGGCACGGACATCGACTACGAGGGCGTGGGCACCATGTCCAAGTCCAAGAACAACGGCATCGATCCGCAGGAGCTGATCGAGAAGTACGGCGCCGACACCGCGCGCCTGTACACCATGTTCACCGCGCCGCCCGAGCTGACGCTGGAGTGGAACGATGCCGCCGTCGAAGGCAGCTACCGCTTCCTGCGCCGCGTCTACAACTTCGGCGCCAAGCTGTCGCAGATGGACATGGCCGGTGCCGTGCAAAGCGTGGCCGGCGCCAAGTCGCTGGACGACGTGGAGTTCGGCAAGGCCGCCAAGTCCCTGCGCCTGGAGATCCATACCGTGCTCAAGCAGGTGGAATACGACTACCAGCGCATGCAGTACAACACCGTGGTCTCGGGCGCCATGAAGATGATCAACGCGCTGGAGGACTTCAAGTCCTTCGACGACGCGGGCGCCCAGGTGGCGCTGATCGAAGGCTTCGGCATCCTGCTGCGCGTGCTCTACCCGGCCACGCCCCACCTGGCCCATGCGCTGTGGAGCGAGCTGGGCTACGCCGCCCACCTGGGCGACGTGCTGGATGCGCCCTGGCCCCAGGTCGATCCGCAGGCACTGGTGCAGGACGAGATCTCTCTGGTGCTGCAGGTCAACGGCAAGCTGCGCGGGGCCATCCTGGTGTCCTCGACGGCCGACAAGGCCGAGATCGAGCGCATTGCCCTGGCCAACGAGGAATGCCAGAAGTTCACCAACGGTGCCGTGCCCAAGAAGGTGATCGTGGTGCCTGGCCGCCTGGTCAACGTCGTGGTCTAGGCCATGGCATGCCCCCTGAGGCGCTGCGCGCCTTCCCCCTCTCGCTTCGCGGGGGGGACGACACCCTCGCTGCGGGGCGGCCCTTGCTCGGTGTCCCTCGCTTTGGGCGCGACCGTTGCAAGGGCTGTGAGTGGCGCAAGCGCCTTGGAGAACTGATATGCAAAAACGTACCCTGCTCACCGCCCTGGCCCTGGCTCCGCTGCTGGGGGCCTGCGGCTTTCGCCTGCGGGGGGTGCCGACCTTCGTGTTCCGCTCGCTCTACATCCAGGCGGGCCGGGGCTCTCCGGTAGCGCGGGAGCTGTCGCGCAATCTGGCCAGTGCCAGCGACAAGCTGACCGTGCTGCGCGATCCGGCATCGCCCGACGATGCCGAAGCGATCTTCCAGATCGTCAGCGAGCGGCAGGAGCGGGTCATCGTCGGCATGAACGCGCTGGGCCAGGTGCGCGAGTTGCAGCTGCGCCTGCGCGTGCGCTTCAAGCTGCGCACGCCCAATGGCGACGAGCCGATTCCCGAGACCGAAATCCTGCAGCAGCGCGATGTGACGTACAACGAAACCAACGCGCTGTCCAAGGAAGCCGAGGAGGCCATGCTCTACAAGGACATGCGCACCGACATCGTGCAGCAGTTGCTGCGCCGTCTGGCCGCCGTCAAGAGCCTGACCTGAGCCCCATGCAGCTTGCCCTGAACCAGCTTGGCGGCCATCTGGCCAAGGGCCTGCGCCCGCTCTATGTGCTGCACGGCGACGAGCCGCTGCAGCAGCAGGAGGCGGCCGATGCCATCCGTGCCGCCGCGCGCGCCGCGGGCTACACCGAGCGCAGCAGCTATACCGTGGCCGGCGCGCATTTCGACTGGAGCGCCGTGCTGGCGGCCGGTGGCTCGCTGTCGCTGTTCGCCGACCGGCAGATCGTCGAGATCCGCATTCCCTCGGGCAAGCCCGGCAAGGACGGCGGCGCCGCGCTGCAGCAGATCGCCGAGTCCGCGCGGGGCAATGACAGCACGCTCACCCTGGTCCTGCTGCCGCGCCTGGACAAGGCCACCAAGACGGGGGCCTGGTTCAGCGCGCTGGAGGCCCAGGGCATGACGCTGCAGATCGATCCCATTGAGCGCGCCCAGTTGCCGGCCTGGATTGCCCAGCGGCTGGCGGCCCAGGGCCAGCGAGTCGCACCCGGCGAGGAAGGGCAGCGCACGCTGCAGTTCTTTGCCGACCGCGTCGAAGGCAACCTGCTGGCCGCGCACCAGGAAATCCAGAAGCTGGCGCTGTTGCATCCCGAGGGTGAACTGAGCCAGGCCCAGGTCGAGCAGGCCGTGCTCAATGTGGCGCGCTACGACGTGTTCAAGCTGTCGGAGGCCGTGCTGGGCGGGCAGCTGGCGCGCGTCTCGCGCATGCTCGATGGCCTGCAGGCCGAAGGCACGGCCGAGGTGCTGGTGCACTGGACCCTGGCCGAGGACATCCGCGCCATCTGCCGCGTGAGGGACGCCATGGCCGCAGGCCAGCCCCTGCCGATGGCGCTGCGCGCCCAGCGCATCTGGGGCGTCAAGGAACGCTTGTTCGAGCGCCTGCTGCCGCGCATCACCGACGCCCAGGCCGCGCGCCTGCTGCAATCGGCCCACGCGGTGGACGGCATCGTCAAGGGCCTGGCCTTCGAAGGCTGGCCGCGCGACGGCTGGCAGGCCCTGCGCCGCCTGGCCGTGGACCTGGCCCAGGCCGGCGCCAAGGGCTGACGTACCGTTCCTAGCGCGTCTTTTCCAGCTGTGCCTGGGCCTTGGTGGCCCAGGTCTCAAGGTTGTCCAGCAGGTCCTTCTGGCTGAAGGAGCAGCTTTCCTCGCTGAACAGCGCGCTGGACTCCAATCGGTCCAACAGATTGAGCAGCACTTCGCCGTAGCGCGGCGGCAGGGCCTGCAGCAACTCCGACGAGGCCCTGGCCTGCTGTCCGAGCACGGCGGCCGACAGCTGCTGCTGTGCCAGTTGGGCGAAGCCGGCGTGCAGCTGGGCGAGCTGCTGGGCGGCGAGAAGAGTGTCGTGGCTGGTGGACATGGCGGGAAAACCTCTGCGTACTGGGCAGCAGTGTAGGGTGGCCGCGACATCCTGCCGGCCGCCGCAACGCGGGGTTTGCCCTCTGGCGGCCGTGCGCAGACGCATCCCGGCCGCATCGCAGCCGCATGTCGGCGCGGGGCATGCCCGGTCCCGGTGCGCAAATGGGCGCAACTCGGCGAGAATCTCGGAATGAACGCGCTCAATATCGTCGAATACACCCACAACCTGGGCGTTCAGGCCAAAGTGGCCTCCGCCCAGATGGCCCGAGCCTCGGCTGCCGTCAAAAGCCGCGCCCTGCTGGCGCTGGCGCGCCTGCTGCGGGAGAACGTGGAGCCGTTGCAGACCGACAACGCCCGTGACCTCGACCGCGCCGTGGCCAACGGCCTGTCCGCTCCCATGGTGGACCGCCTGCGCCTGACGCCCAAGGTGCTTGAAACCTGTGCCCAGGGCTGCGAACAGCTGGCATCCATGGCCGACGTGATCGGCGAGATCATCGGCATGAAGCAAATGCCCAGCGGTATCCGGGTGGGCCAGATGCGTGTGCCGATCGGCGTGTTCGGCATGATCTACGAAAGCCGCCCCAACGTGACCATCGAGGCGGCCAGCCTCAGCATCAAGAGCGGCAACGCCTGCATCCTGCGTGGCGGCTCGGAAGCCATCGACTCCAACAAGGCACTGGCCGCCCTCGTGGCCAGGGCGCTGGCCGAGGCCGGCCTGCCCGAGCACGGCGTGCAGCTGGTGCAGACCACGGACCGCGAGGCCGTGGGCCAGCTCATCGCCATGCCCGACTACGTGGACGTCATCATCCCGCGCGGCGGCAAGGGCCTGATCGAGCGCATCAGCCGCGAGGCCAAGGTGCCCGTCATCAAGCACCTGGACGGCAATTGCCACACCTATGTCGATGATCCCTGCGACATCGCCATGGCCGTCAAGGTGGCCGACAACGCCAAGACCAACAAGTACAGCCCCTGCAACGCCAGCGAGAGCCTGCTGGTGGCGCGCGGCGTGGCCGCCGAGTTCCTGCCGCAGATCGGCGCCATCTACGCCGCCAAGGGGGTCGAGATGCGCGGCTGCCCCGAATCGCTGGCCATCCTGAAGTCCGTGGCCGGTGCCCAGCTGGCCGAGGCCACCGAGCAGGACTGGAGCGAGGAATACCTGGCGCCCATCATCAGCGTCAAGATCGTCGCGGGGGTGGACGAAGCCATCGCCCACATCAACCGCTACTCCAGCCACCACACGGATGCCATCCTCACGCGCGACCACATGCATGCCCAGCGCTTTCTGCGCGAGGTGGACTCGGCCAGCGTCATGGTCAATGCCAGCACGCGCTTTGCCGATGGCTTCGAGTACGGCCTGGGCGCGGAAATCGGCATCAGCACCGACAAGTTCCATGCGCGCGGTCCTGTGGGCATCGAAGGTCTCACCTCGCTCAAATACGTGGTGCTGGGTGAAGGCGAAGTCCGCACCTGACCGGACCGTGCTGCGCGCCGGCAGGCACCCGGCCGGGACGCCCCGCGCCGGGATGCCCCGCGCCGGCACCGCAGCACCGCAATGAACCCATGAAAATCATCATTCTTGGCGCCGGCCGTGTGGGCTACAGCGTGGCCGAAAGCCTGGTGTCCGAACGCAACGACATCACGGTGATCGACACCGATGCGCGTCGCCTGCGCGAGCTGGAGTCGCGGTTCGACCTGCGCGGCGTCGTGGGCAACGGTATCGATCCCCAGGTGCTGGCCGAGGCCGGAGCCAAGGATACGGACCTGCTGATCGCCTGCGCCGCGCTCGACGAAACCAACCTGGTGTGCTGCAAGCTGGCCCAGGTGCTGTTCGAGATTCCCACCCGCATCGCGCGCGTGCGCTCCTCGGGCTTTGGCGATGACGAGACGCTGCTGGGCAAGGAAGGCTTCGGCGTGGACCGCATCATCTGCCCCGAGGAGTCGCTGACCAACTACATCAGCAAGCTCATCGAGTTCCCCGAGGCCATGCAGGTGCGTGCCTTCGCGGGCGGACGCGCCGCGCTGGCCTCGGTGCGTGCGCGCGACGGCGCCCCCGCCGTCGGCAAGCACATCGGCGAGCTGCGCGACTGCATGCCCGAGTTGGCCATGCGCATCGTGGCCATCTACCGGCGTTTCCTGGAGGAGCCCGACCGCTTCGTGCGCTGCGACGGCAACACCCGCATCGAGCCCGGCGACGAGGTCTTCATCCTGGCCGCGCGCGAGCATGTGGCCGAGGTGCTGCGCGCCATCCACCAGCCCGCGGGCCGGCCTTCGCGCCCTGTCTACCGCATCATGATCGCCGGTGGCGACCAGGTCAGCCTGCGCCTGGCGCTGCAGCTGTCGCGCGTGCCGGGCCGCTTTCACATCAAGATCATCGAGCCCGACGAGCAGCGCTGCCAGGACCTGGCCTCGCTGCTGCCGGCCGAGGTGCTGGTGCTGCACGGCGATGCCACCGACGAGGACCTGCTGGCCGATGAAAGCGTGGAGGACGTGGACCTGTTCCTGGCCCTCACCGACGACGACGAGAACAACATCATGGCCAGCCTGCTGGGCAAGCGCATGGGCGCGCGCCGCGTGCTCTCGCTGATCACGCGGCGCGCCTATGCCGACCTGATGCACGGCACGCAGATCGACATTGCGCTGTCGCCGGCCCAGGCCATGCTCGGCGAGCTGCTGGCCTATGTGCGCCGCGGCGACGTGCAGGCCGTGCACAGCCTGCGCCGGGGCGTGGCCGAGGCGCTGGAGATCGTGGCGCGGGGCGACCGCAAGAGCTCGCGCGTGGTCGGCCGCAAGGTCGAGGACCTGCGCGTGCCCGAGGATGCGCACATCGGCCTCATCGTGCGCGGCATTCCCGAAGGCGTGCCGGCCGACGAGATCGCGGCCGGTGCCGAGCCCGAGGTCATCATCCCGCGCGGCAACACCGTGATCGAGAGCGGCGACCACGTGGTCTTCTTCCTGCCCCACAAGCGGCTGGTGCGGGACGTGGAAAACCTGTTCCGCGTCAGCGCCACCTTCTTCTGAGCCCATACCCATGCGCGACCTGTTCCCCGTCCTGCGCGTGCTTGGCATGCTCATGGTCATGTTCGCGCTGTCCATGCTGCTGCCCTTTGCCGTGTCCTGGTTTGCCGACGACGGCATCTGGCGCATCTACCCCTGGGCCATCGGCATCACGGCGGCGGCGGGGCTGTCGCTGTGGGTAGGCCTGGACCATTTCCGGCGCGAGCTGCAGCCGCGCCACGGCGTCATCCTCGTCACCCTGGTCTGGGTGGTGCTGCCGCTGTGCGCCATGCTGCCCCTGGTGCTGGGCCTGGGCCATGTGGGCCTGAGCATCAGCTTCACCCACGCCTATTTCGAGGCCGTCTCGGGCCTGACGACGACGGGCGCCACCGTGCTCACGGGGCTGGACGCATTGCCCGTGTCCATCAATGTCTGGCGCACCTTCCTGCAATGGCTGGGCGGCATGGGCATCCTGATCCTGGCCGTGGCCATCCTGCCGCTGCTGGGCGTGGGTGGTGCCCAGCTGTTCCGCGCCGAGGCCGCCGGCCCCATCAAGGACACCAAGCTGACGCCGCGCATGACCGAGACCGCCAAGGGCCTGTGGGGCGTCTACGGCGTGTTCTCGCTGGCCTGTGCACTGGCCTTCTGGGCCGCGGGCATGGAGCCGCTGGATGCGCTGATGCACATGTTCGCCACGGTGAGCCTGGGCGGCCTGTCCTCGCATGACGCCAGCTTCGCCTACTTCGACTCGCCGCTGATCGAGCTGATCGCCCTGGTCTTCATGCTGCTGGCCAGTTGCAACTTCGCGCTGTACTTCGTGGCCATGCGCAAGGGCCGCTGGGACGGCTTCTGGCGCGACCCCGAAATGCGCGCCACGCTGGCCGTGCTGCTGGGCGGCGGGCTCATCGTCGCGCTGCTGCTGTGGGCCAAGGGCGTGTACGGGCCTGTCGAGGCGCTGCGCTATGGCATCTTCCACGTGGTCTCGGTGGCCACGACCACGGGCTTCACCACCGTCGACTACCTGAGCTGGCCCGTCTTCGCGCCCGTGCTCATGCTGCTGCTGTCGGGCGTGGCCACCAGCGCGGGCTCCACGGGTGGCGGCATCAAGATGGTGCGCATGCTCATCCTGCTCAAGCAGGCGCGGCGCGAGCTCACGCGGCTCGTGCACCCGCGCGCCATGCAGCCCGTGCGGCTGGGCAACGGCGTGGTGGACGACCGCATGATCTTCTCGGTGCTGGCCTTCATGCTGGTCTATGGCGCCACCGTGATCACGCTCAGCATGGTGCTGCTGCTCACCGACCTGGACCCGGTGACCGCCTTTTCCGCCGTGCTGGCCAGCGTGCACTGCATGGGGCCGGGCCTGGGCGCGCTGGGGCCGAGCTCCAACTATGCTGTGCTCACCGACTTCCAGACCTGGATCTGCACCCTGGCCATGCTGCTGGGGCGCCTGGAAATCCTCAGTTTCATGGCGCTGCTTTCCCCGGCTTTCTGGCGCCGATGATGCCGAAGAGACTAGGGAAAACACTTAGACCATGGTCCAATCTCTACAATTGCCCCCCACCGCCGTACCCAGAGGGTCTTTATGGTTCCACATCTCATCACGGCCCTGACAGGCCCGATCAACGAGCTTGAGCAGCGCATCCTCGACTCCATGCCGGCGATCGAGCGCTGGTTCCGGCTCGAATGGATGGAACACACGCCGCCTTTCTATTGCTCGGTGGACATCCGCAACGCCGGCTTCAAGCTCGCGCCCGTGGATACCAACCTGTTTCCTGGCGGCTGGAACAACCTGACCGACGAAATGCTGCCACTGGCCGTGCAGGCGGCCATGGCGGCGATCGAGAAGATCTGCCCCGAAGCGCGCAACCTGCTCATCATTCCCGAGAACCACACGCGCAACACCCATTACCTGGCCAACGTGGTGCAGCTCAAGCGCATCTTCAACATGGCCGGTCTGAACGTGCGCATCGGCTCCATCAGCCCCGATGTGAAGAAGACCACCACCGTCACCCTGCCGCATGGCGACACGGTGACGCTGGAGCCGGTGATCCGCAGCAAGCGCCGCATCGGCCTCAAGGATTTCGATCCCTGCACCATCTTGCTCAACAACGACCTGTCCTCCGGCGTGCCGGGCATCGTCGAGGAGCTGTACGAGCAATACCTGCTGCCGCCCCTGCATGCAGGCTGGAGCGTGCGCCGCAAGAGCCGCCATTTCCAGAGCTACGAGGAAGTGGCCAAGCGCTTCGGCAAGCTGCTGGGCATTGATCCCTGGCTGATCAACCCGCTGTTCGGGCGCAGCGAAGGCATCGACTTCGCCAATGGAGTGGGCATGGAAGGCCTGGCCGAGCAGGTCGATGTGCTGCTGGCCAAGGTGCGCCGCAAGTACAAGGAATACGGCATCAAGGAAAAGCCGTTTGCCATCGTCAAGGCCGACAACGGCACCTATGGCATGGGCGTGATGACCGTGCGCGACGCCAAGGAACTGGCCGAGCTGCCGCGCAAGAGCCGCAACAAGATGGGCATGATCAAGGACGGCCAGACCGTGCACGACGTGATCATCCAGGAGGGCGTGCTCACCCAGGAGCGCATGAACAACGCCGTGGCCGAGCCCGTGGTCTACATGATGGACCGCTACGTGGTCGGCGGCTTCTACCGCATGCACCCCGAGCGCGATGTGGACGAAAACCTCAACGCGCCCGGTGCCGGCTTCGTGCCGCTGGCCTTCCAGCACAGCACCCAGCTGCCCCAGATCGGCGCCCGCCCGGGTGCCAGCATGCCCAATCGCTTCTACATGTACGGCGTGGTCGCCCGCGTCGCCATGCTGGCGGCCAGCTATGAGCTGGAGGCGACCAACCCCAACGCGGAAATCTACGACTGATCGGGGTGCTGTCCGATGCGCTCGTCATCAGGACAGCGGACAATGCCGGCATTTCAATTGACTGAAGCCATCTCCCCACGGGATGGCGCATAGACCTGTGCAGAAAACCAAATCTTCGTTGGCCGCGCTCACCCTGGGCGCCATCGGCGTGGTCTATGGCGATATCGGCACCAGCGTGCTGTATTCGGTCAAGGAGGTGTTCGGCTCCGGCCATGTGCCGTTCACCCAGGAGAACATCTACGGCGTCCTGTCGCTGCTGTTCTGGACGCTGACGGTCATCGTCTCGCTCAAATACGTGGTCCTGGTGCTGCGCGCCGACAACAACGGCGAAGGCGGCCTGGTCGCCATGCTGGCCCTGGCCTCGCAGACCGTCAAGGACAAGCCGCGCCTGCGCAGCGTGCTGCTGCTCATCGGCATCTTCGGCACCTCGCTGTTCTATGGCGACGGCGTGATCACGCCGGCCATCTCCGTGCTTTCGGCCGTCGAGGGCCTGGAGGTGGTGTCCCCGCACTTCACCAAGGCGGTGATTCCGCTGACCCTGGTCATCCTGTTCCTGCTGTTCTGGTTTCAGAAACACGGCACGGCAGGGATAGGGCGCTTTTTCGGGCCCATCACCCTGGTCTGGTTCGCCACCATCGCCGCGCTGGGCATACACCAGATCGCCGGCCATCCGGAAATCCTGGCGGCCATCAGCCCGCACTTCGCGGTGCGCTTCATCTGGGACAACCCCGGCACCAGCTTCATCATCCTGGGCGCCGTCGTGCTGTGCGTGACCGGGGCGGAGGCGCTCTACGCCGACCTGGGCCACTTCGGCAAGAAGCCCATCCGCCTGGCCTGGTTCTCCGTGGCCATGCCTGCCCTCACGCTCAATTACTTCGGCCAGGGTGCGCTGCTGCTGGCCAACCCGGCCGCCGTGAAGAATCCCTTCTACATGATGGCCCCGGCCTGGGCCCTGCTGCCCCTGGTGCTGATGGCCACCATGGCCACGGTCATCGCTTCGCAGGCCCTGATCACGGGCGCCTTCAGCGTCACGCGCCAGGTCATACAGCTGGGCTATCTGCCGCGCCTGGAAGTGCGCCACACCAGCGTGCGCGAGGCCGGCCAGATCTACATGCCCCTGGTCAACTGGAGCCTGTTCGTGGCGATTGCGCTGGCCGTGGTGCTGTTCCGCTCCAGCGGCAACCTGGCGGCCGCCTACGGCATTGCGGTGACGCTGGACATGCTGATCACCACCACGCTGACCTTCTTCGTGATCCGCTACCGCTGGAACTACCCGCTGGCCCTGTGCATTGCCGCCACCGGCTTCTTCTTCCTGGTGGACCTGGCCTTCTTCTCGTCCAACCTGCTCAAGCTGTTCGATGGCGGCTGGTTCCCGCTGCTGATCGGCGGCACGGTGTTCTCGCTGATGATGACCTGGCGCAAGGGCCGCGAGCTGCTGCACCAAAAGCTGCAGGCCGATGCCATCGACCTCAAGAGCTTCCTCGAATCGGTCTGGCGCCATCCCCCTGCGCGGGTGCCGGGTACGGCCGTCTTCCTGTCCGGCGAGCCTGGCACCGTGCCCAACGCCCTGCTGCACAACCTCAAGCACAACAAGGTGCTGCACAGCCAGAACATCTTCGTCACGGTGCGCAACCACGAAATTCCCTGGGTAGGCCTGGACAAGCGTACCGAGATCGAGGCCCTGGGCAGCGACTGCTGGCAGGTCATCATCAACTACGGCTTCAAGAACGAACCCGACGTGCCGGCGGCGCTGTCCCTGTTGCGCCCCCGGGGCTGCCAGCTCGACGCCATGGAGACCAGCTACTTCCTGTCGCGCGATGTCATCATCCCGCGCATCAGCCACCGCATGGCGCCCTGGCGCGAAAAGCTGTTCGCCCAGATGCACCGCAACGCCAGCCGTGTCTCCGACTTCCTGCACCTGCCCAGCAACTCCGTGGTGGAGCTGGGCTCCAAGATCGAGCTGTAGGCGTCGCCCGCGCATCGCACGATCCGCGACTGTGGTGACAGAATCGCGCGATGCGCTTTCTCCGTGACTTGAGTCCCTCCGCCTTTGCGGCCGGCTTCGTGGCCGTGCTCGTGGGCTTCACCAGCTCGGTGGCCCTGGTCTTCCAGGCCGCCCAGGCCTTTCATGCCACACCCGAGCAGATCACCTCCTGGGTCTGGGCGCTGGGGCTGGGCATGGGCCTGTGCTCCTTGCTGCCCTCGCTGATACTGCGCATGCCCGTCATGGTCGCCTGGTCCACGCCAGGCGCTGCCGTGCTGGCCACGGCGGGGCTTGCCGGAGGCTTTTCCATGGGCGAGGCCGTCGGCGCCTTCATCATCAGCGCGGGGCTGATCATCCTGGTGGGTGCCACAGGCTGGTTCGAGCGCGTCATGAACCGCATCCCCATGGAAATCGCTGCCGCCCTCCTGGCGGGCGTACTGGCCAACTTCGGCATGCAGGCCTTTGCCGCCGCCAGGCACGCGCTGCCCCTGGTGCTGGTCATGCTGCTGACCTATCTGCTGTCGCGCCGCCTGGCACCGCGCTATGCGGTCATCGCCACGCTGGCGGTCTCCATCGCCTGGGTGGCGCTCACCGGCCAGATGCAATGGTCTGCCGTGCATGCAGGCCTTGCCTGGCCGGTCTTCACCATGCCCGAGTTCTCCGTGCCCGCCCTGGTGAGCCTGGCCTTGCCCCTGTTCGTCGTCACCATGGCCTCGCAGAACCTGCCCGGCGTGGCCGTCATCCGCGCCACGGGCTACAACCTGCCCATCTCCCGCATCATCAGCATGACCGGCATCGCCACCCTGGTGCTGGCCCCCTTTGGCGGATATGCACTCAACCTCAGCGCCATCACCGCCGCCATCTGCATGGGGCCGGAGGCCCATGAGGACAAATCACGCCGCTATACGGCGGCGGCCGTCTGCGGCCTCTTCTATATAGTCATCGGCATCTTCGGCGCCGTGGTCACAGGGCTGCTCACCGCCTTCCCCAGGGAACTGGTGGTCTGCATTGCGGGGCTGGCCCTGCTGGGCTCCATCGGCAGCGGCCTGGCCACGGCCCTGCAGGGAGAGGAGCACCGGGAGGCGGCGCTGATCACCTTCCTGGTCACGCTCAGCGGCGTGGTGATAGCCGGAGTCGGCTCGGCGTTTTGGGGCGTGGTCGCAGGCAGCCTGGCGCTATTTGTGCAACATTACCGACGTGCACGGGCCATCTGACATGCGGCCCAGGCCCGGGCACCCCCTTTTGCTTCCTATATATAGGCGAGGCACGGGCCGCCGCCTTCCGCACACAAGCCATGCAAATCCTCTTCGTTGCCGATCCGCTCGAATCGTTCCAGACCTACAAGGACACCACCTTCGCCATGATGAGGGAGGCACAGCGGCGCGGCCACTCCATCGTGGCCTGTGAACCCAGGCAGCTTTCCTGGCAGCGTGGCGGCAAGGTCGTCGCCCATGTACGGCACATCCAACTCACGGGGGATGCGCAGCAGTGGTTCGAGACAACCCAGGAGGGGCTGGCTGAACTGGCAGGCTTTGACGCCATCCTCATGCGCAAGGACCCGCCCTTCGATTCCGAATACTTCTATTCCACGCACCTGCTCGAACAGGCCGAGCGTGAAGGCGCCAAGGTCTTCAACAAGCCCAGGGCGCTGCGCGACCATCCGGAAAAGCTGGCCATCCTCGAATTCCCGCAATTCATCGGCCCCACCCTGGTCACCCGCAGTGCACAGGACATCCGTGCCTTCCATGAAGAACACCAGGACATCATCCTCAAGCCGCTGGACGGCATGGGCGGCATGGGCATCTTCCGGGTCGGCGCCGATGGCCGTAACCTGGGCAGCATCATCGAAACCCTGAACCAGGGTGGCTCCAGCAGCGTCATGGTGCAGAAGTTCCTGCCTGAGATCACCCAGGGCGACAAGCGTGTGCTCGTCATCGGAGGCAAACCGGTTCCCTACTGCCTGGCACGCATTCCCCAGGGCAACGAAGTGCGTGGCAACCTGGCAGCCGGCGGCAAGGGCGTGGCCCAGCCGCTGAGCGAGCACGACAAGGCCATGGCCGAGGAGATCGGCCCCATCCTCATGGAGCGTGGACTGCTGCTGGCGGGCGTCGATGTCATCGGGCAATGCATCACCGAGATCAATGTGACCAGCCCCACCTGCTTCCAGGAGATCTACGACCAGACCGGCTGCGACGTGGCCAGCCTCTTCGTCGATGCCCTGGAACAGGCTCTGGCGACGGCCTGAAAAAATCCTGGCAGATGACGCCAGTCATCCGCCAGGATTGGTGCTAGAATTGCGCCCCTGCACTCGATGACATGCAAATGTCTGAAAAGTGAAGCTTCCAAGGTTTTGCAAGAACGTCAAAAAACGTGCTACAATGCAAGGCTCTGCTGAAGAGAAGCGATGCAGATCGCTGGTGTTGAAGA
>NZ_BCZP01000005.1 GCF_001598795.1 Delftia acidovorans NBRC 14950
AAAGGCCACGAACTATCCACACCTCCGAGTCGTGGCCAACAAGTCTGGAGAACAGCGCTGGTGGGCGCGCGGGCATTGCGGCAGTCATAAAAAACCCTATCGACCGTCACCAATCGCTACTTACAGGGGTTCGAGGAACGCGGAGGTAGCGCGCGCCCGAAGCGAACAAGGGACAACGCGAATGGCGTGCGGTCAATGCACCTTACGTCATACCCATGCGCCTTGTATGTGCGGAAGGAGACCGAATGAAATCAAGGCTACTCCTCACCAATCGAGGCCGAACAGGCCCGCTTGGCAACAGCACGCAAGGCGCTGCGCAGGTTCGGCAGATGCGCAAAGACCAAGCCTGCAGGCCTACCGAAAAACAGCAGGAGGACGCCCAGCATGACTAGTTGGGTCTCCCTTGAAAGGGCTTCGGATCTCACGGGGCTGCCCGTGAGCCACTTCCATAAGCGCGCAGAAGCCTCCGGCTCCTACGTGAACTGGCCAACATCATCAAACAAGGAACAAGGAAAACGACATGACGCCAACTGAAGCCATGGAGGCCAAGATCGAGGTGCTGACCTATGCTGTTCAGTCCCTATGCTTGCAGCTCGGTGGCCGGCTCACGCGCCAGCAATTTGCTGAGCGTATGGGCGTCCACAGAAACACGCTCAGCAACATGCTTGCAAGGGATCGGTCTATGCCCAGGCCTGGGAAGGATGGGAAGTGGCTGCTCTCAGAGGTGATGGATTGGGAGATCCGGCGCCGGCGCCAGGGGTAGGCGCGTCCAGCCTGTCCGCGATCTGCTCTGCAGTCGGGTTGTAGTAGGTCATGGCCCGCTTCGGGTCAGACCACCCAAACATTTTGCAGAGGTCGAGCAGGTGGAGCTTCTGGGCAATGCGTGTCGCCGCGGTATGCCGCGAATCGTGAAAGGTGAAACCAGACAGCCCGGCGCGCTCTCGGCACCGACGAAAGATCACATCCAATGTCCCCTCACCGATGCCGAAGACGAACTCGCTGTCGTAGCCGCGCATGCTCTCGATGTTCCGGCCGGCAGACTTGCTCAGAGGAACGATGCGGCCCTGGCCCGTCTTGGTCTTTCCTTGGCGCAAGATGCAGTGCGATGTCCTTACGTCTTCCCAGCGGAGGTTTGCAATCTCGCCTGCACGCATCCCAGTGAGCAACGCATGGATGAAGCAACGGGCAACTACATGCTTTTTCTGGGTCAATGGCCCACCAGACGACCAGCCCATGGCGCGCAGCATGCATCTCACCTCGAAGTCGGATATGACGCGCTCGCGGTTCATAGGAGCGCTTGGCCGCTTCACGTCCGCCATCGGGTTACGCTCGATCCAGTGCCACTCTCGGCGCGCCTCTTCCAAGATGGAGCTCAACAGGCCCATCTCGCGGATCACCGTTCCGTCTTTGACAGCCTTCCTGCGCTCGTTCTTCCAGCCGATCAAGTCTTGCTCATCAAGCTCAGACATCGGCCGGTCACCTGGCCACTTCGGGTGCTTCATGAATGCCTCGATTCGAAGCAGCTCCCATCTCCAGCCGCGCTTCAATGGGGAGACTTCCTCCTTGTACCGCAGCACCGCGTCATTGAGGGTCTTGGTCTCTCCCAGCAGCCGCGCCCCTGCCTTCCCCCCAGCTGCTGCAGCAAGCAACTCAACGCGACGATGCGCCGCCCACTCGTTGCACTCCCGTGCGGTGGGGAACGTTGCGGCATCCCTCACCCCCTTCACGTTGATCTGTATTCGGTAGGTGCCGGAGGCAGTTTTCTTGGGCTTCGCCATGGGGGAAAAGTGGGGGAAATTGGGGGCAAACGTTGTGCAAACATGTATTTCCGCTGCACATGCCGCTTTTTGGAACGATCATAACTTGTTGATTTGTATGACTTTGTGCAACGTGCGCACATACCAACACAGCTATTCGGTTCCTTTCTCCGGCACCAAACAAGAAGCCCCAGATTCGCAAGAGTCTGGGGCTTTTTCGTTGGGTCATGCTTGTGGCTTCGCGCCTGCTGCGCGCGCCGCCATCCGCACCGCGAGGGCCGACAGTACGGCGCTACCGCCCGCCAGCAGGATGGACGATGTGTAGCTGCCCGACAGATCGAACAGCAGCCCCGCCAGACTGCCCCCTGCCACGGCAGCAATACCGACCGACACGTAGAGCGCACCCAGAATGGCGCCCAGGCTCCGCGTGCCAAACCAGGTGGCAGCCACGGCCGGATACAGCGCGATGCAGCCGCCATTGACCGCACCGAATGCCAACGCGAATCCCGCCAGGGCCGTGAAGCCATGCGCCATGGACCACAGCCCGCACAGCAGGGCCAGACTCGCGGTCAGCACCATCAGAAAGCGCAGCGGTCCCATCCTGTCGCCCAGCCGCCCCAGCACCAGACGCCCGAGCACATTGCCGACGCCGATCAGCCCGATCAGCAGATTGGCCTGCGCGGCAGGCAGCCCCTGCTGACGTGCCAGCGGATTGATGTGGATCAGCGCCAGGAACAGGCCGATGGAGCCGAAGAAGATGGCGGCGAAATACCACCAAAAGCGCGCCTGCCGGGCCACTTGCCCCAGGCCTACACCCACCACGCCCTGGCAGGTCTGCCCAGCAGCCTTGGCGCCGCCGGGTTGGATGCCATCGGGATGCAGGCCCAGCTCCTCGGGCCTGCTGCGCAGGGCGGCTGCGGCAGTCAGGCCGGCCAGTGCGATGGCTGCGGCATAGACCTGCATGGTCAGTTGCCAGGACAGATGCTCCATGAGTGCGCCGGCCACCACGGGCCCGAGCAGGGTTCCAAGTCCGGTGCCGGCAAGCGCGATACCCGAAGCCGAACTGCGCCGCAGCACGAACCAGCGCTGAATGGTGGAGACAGCAGGCACGTAGACCAGACCAACTCCCAGCCCGACCAGCGCACAGAAGGCCCCCAGGAAAGCCGCCAGCGATGATGTCAGCAGGCTGCTGGCCACAAAGCCCAGCGACAGCAACACAATGCCGGCCGAGGTGACAGTGCGCACCGAGCTCCTGTCGCTCCAGGCGCCCGAGAACACGCCGACGGCGTAGTAGATCAGTGCCGTCAATGAAAAGATGGAAGCCGTGGAGAAGCTGCTGGCGCCGAACTGTGCCTGGATGCTGGCAAAAAACGCCCCGAACGAATAGGCGGCACCAAAAATCAGCGCCAGCAGCACATGGACAGCGCCCACGATGTACCAACCCCGGAACAGCCTGCCTCGGTCCATATGCATCTCCTTGATAGGGCTGACTGTAGTTGTCTATACATGCTCAGACATTAAGTATCAACCCGGAGATCAGAGGCAAGCGAGATCACCGGCAATTGCCCGTCAGAGGTCAGGCAAGCTCAACGAGCCGCCTAACCACCAACGGCCGATCGGTGCTTCGCCTGGAGGCGGCGCCTTCCCTCTGCGCCGGAACCGCGCAGCCTCTCACTTTCAAATTCAGCCCCGAGCAGCCCCCCCTTCCCCTCCTTCAGGCATGCGGGACAGCGCCGGGCGCCGGACATCTGGAATCTGCAGTCAGTACCTGGTTTCAGCAATATGTCGCGCATATGCATTGAACAGGTTTTCCAACCATTCGCATCAGACGCATATTTTTCTGTCTTATATTCTTGATTCGCACAATGCTATTGATAACAAGAAATCAATCAATCACCAAAAACCAACAGCAGCATGTTCAATCGACATAATCAACGACTATTGCAAATGAATTATCAAGAATCATGAAAAATATAAGCATTTACTGATGATCACCAAAAACACATCTCTTGTCCGTCTTCCTCCTCTGAAGAAGAAAATAAATGACCAATGAAAGCACTTGAATCCGGTCACACAACGAAAAACCGCCTCAGCAATTTCTTCTTGAAAACTTCTTACAATCCATCGATATTCCCGCCTACCTGATGCGCTCAGCATCCACTCCAGGCCTTTCCTTCCCGTATTGAATCCATGCTGTTTTCCGGCCAGAATCCGCCGCCCGACATACATGACCAACTGTCTTCCGTTTCAAGGCAAGACCGGGAGATACTCCATGGTCATAAAGCGGTTGCGATATGGTTGACCGGACTTTCGGGGTCCGGCAAATCGACCATCGCCAATGCGCTGCAGGCGCATCTGCACGCGGCCGGCCGGCGTACCTATGTGCTGGACGGAGACAACATCCGCAGCCGGCTGAACCGCGATCTGGGCTTTTCCGAAGAAGACCGGGCGGAGAACATACGCAGGGTCTCGGAGGTCGCCCGGCTTTTCGTGGATGCGGGCACGATCGTGATCGCGGCCTTCATTTCCCCTTTCCGTAGCGAGCGCGACACTGCCAGGGCCTTGTTCGACAAGGGTGACTTCCTGGAGGTGTTCGTGGATGTTCCCCTGTCCGTTGCCGAGCGGCGGGACCCCAAGGGCCTGTACAGAAAAGCGCGCCGCGGCGAACTGCGTCAGTTCACCGGAATCGACTCGCCCTATGAACCCCCTGTGGCAGCGGAGCTGACCCTGCGCACGGACCAGCTCAGCGTGGCCGCATGTGTTTCGCGCCTGCAGGCGTTGCTGCTGCACGGGCAGCCGACTGCGCCGGGCACGCCCATCCAGGGCATGGCGCCGCTGATGACCTGCCCCCTGCCACTGGCCAAGGCGCTGCAATGAATGCCAGGCCCGCCCTGCCCTGCGCGCATGAAGACGCCTGTGCCGGCACGCCCCTGTTTGCGCGGCTTGATGCCAGGGTTGCGCTGCAGGCGCTGCGCGAGGAGGTGGATGCGCTGCTGTCCTCGCCATGGTGCGACCACGTGAACCACGGCGGCTACGAAGGCGTATGGCGTGTGATGCCGCTGCGCTGCCAGCGCCAGCATGTGGCGGCCCACCCCATTCTCCAAAGCTTCTCCATCGAGGAACCCGAGGAGGATTGGGAGGACCTGCCCCTGCTGCAGCACTGCCCCGCCATACGCCAGGTGCTGGAGCAACTGCAGTGCCCGCTGCGCTCTGTGCGCCTGATGCAGCTGAAGGCCGGCTCATCCATCAAGCCGCATCGCGACCGTGGGCTGGGCCTGGCGCATGGCCAGGCCCGGCTGCATGTACCCGTGCACACACATCCCGATGTGCAGTTCATCGTGGAAGGCCGCACGATCCCCATGGCCGCAGGGGAGCTCTGGTATTTCAATGCCGATGCCACGCATGAAGTGGTGAACCGGGGCACCCGGGACCGCACCCACCTGGTCATCGACTGCCTTGCCAACGCCTGGCTGGCAGACAGCATCGGCAAGGGACACGCCCATGCATGAGCTGCAGGCGGCCTTTGCCGAACTGATCGCAAGCCCCCGGCAGCACACCCTGTTCCAGCAGGCCAGGAGCATGGAGTCGCTACTGGTGCAGCTGCGCCTGCTGTGGTGTCTTCCCGCCTGGAACGATGGTCGCCTCATGCAGGCGCTGCAGCAGTTGAACCAGGCGGCTGCCGTGCCAACTGCCGCACTGCTGGCCGGTGGCTGGCTGCCACACAGGTATGAGGCACGCACGCGCAGCATCCTTTGGTGCCTGCCGGACGGCCCTGCCACCGAGCCGTTTCATGACGAGTACATCAGCCGCTGCCTGCAGCGCAGGCTGCTGAACCAGTTCATCCGGCCGCGCACGCCGCTGGCCGGCCTGTGCGCGGAATCCCTTCCCAGGCCCGGGGGCCATCCGCCTGCCGGCTTCATCTTCCACCTCTCGCGCTGCGGCTCCACCCTGGTCTCGGGCTGCCTTTCCGAACTGGACGGCACGCTGGTCCTGTCGGAGCCACCTGTATTCACCGAGCTGCTGCTGGACAGCTCACTGGACCGGGCGCAAAAGCGCGATGGCATTGCCGGCCTGGTGTCGGCCATCACCGTGGCCGTGCCGGGGCGCCGTAACCTGGTGGTCAAGTGGAATGCCTGGGACATTTTCCAGTGGGAGCTGCTGCACGATCTCTACCCCGAGGTGCCCAGCCTGATGCTGGTCCGCGATCCTGTGGAGATCCTGGCCTCACACCACAAACAGGCCGGCCGGCACATGTCGGGCGACCCGTCGCTGGCTGGCGCTGGTCCGGTTTTCTGTTCCGGCAGTGGCAGCCAGCCCGTTGTCTCCATGCTCGACCACCGCGTGCGCGTGCTGCAGGCAATGATGGAGCGGATGCGGGATCTGCACGAAAGCCAGGGCGTTCCTGTGCTGCACTACCGCCAGCTGGATGCCGAAGCCATGGAGCATATAGCCCGGCGCTTCGACCTGCACGCAGGCGAGGCAGCGCGCCAGCGCATCGCCGCACGCCTTCGCCAGCATGCCAAGGCGCTGGACCAGCGCTTCGAGCCTGACGGGCGGGACAAGGCGGCCGTCTTTGGCGAAAGCGAACGCCAGGACATCGAAGCGCGCCTGGGCCCGCTGCACGCACAGCTGCTGCGGCGCGCACAACCCGTGAACGAATAGGCCGCGCCAAAGATCAGCGCCAGCAGCACATGGACAGCGCCCACGGTGTACCAGCCCCGGAAAAGTCTGTCTCGCCTCATGTACACCTCCTCGGTGTGCTCACCCGCCCGCCCTGTGCCCCACATTTGGCAGCGCGTGGCTTTCTGGAGCTTCATTGCAATCTTGGCGTGCGCCACAGGCACCATTTCCGTGGCACATCCGGCTGCCACGGCACTCACCGTCACTGCATTGGTCAGTTGCGGAGCATGGTCGAAAAACCGCGAGAAAAACAGACTGCAGGCGCTTGCCGCTGCCCACAACGGCGAGTCGATCTGCGGCTTTGCCCGTTCCTTTGATTTGCGCAGCACAGATCCTTTGGTAGTCCGCGCTGTGTATGCACAGCTTCAGTCTGAAGCGGCACCGCAGGCCACCGCATTTCATTGACGACAGTGCCTTGCTCAGAGCACGGCACAGACCGCTGCAACGCCCTCAGGAAATCACATTCCGGATGAACCGCGTCACGCCTTCGTGCAGGTTCACATAGGCGTAGTCCTGGGCGCTGCCGTAGATGGCGTAGTCGCCGGCCTCGATGGTCATGGGACCCTCGCTCAGGTCCACCAGCAGGCGGCCTTCGACCACGACGATCATCTCGTGCCAGCCTTCCGGGTCAGGTTCGGCCTGGTAGCGTTCGCCGGGCCCAAGGGACCAGGACCACAGCTGAGCCTCGCGCGTGGCGGGCACGCTGCCCAGCAGCATGGCCTGGCTTTCGGGCCGGGTGCCGCGCCAGGCCATGGCGTCCATGCGCAGGCGCTGCGCGGCCGGGTCGCTGACGATTTCTATGAAGCTGGCGCCCAGCGCGTCGGCCAGCCGATCCAGGCTGGACAGGCTGATGTTGGTGTCGCCGCCTTCCAGCTGCACGACCATGCGCCGGCTCAGGCCTGCGGCCTCGGCCAGGGCCGCCTGGCTCAGTCCTGCACGCTGGCGAAGGCGGCGCAGGTTTTCGCTGACGAAAGCCAGGACATCGGAGCGCTCGCCAGCGCTGTGCAATATATTTCTCATATGATCTGCGCAATATGTTGCACACGTCATCTTCTCACAGTTCGCGCACGCCGCTGCTCAGCCGGCAGGAGCTGGCCTTGATCGCCGTCACCATGGTCTGGGGCGGCACCTTTCTCGTGGTCCACCTGGCAATGCAGCACAGCGGGCCGCTGTTCTTTGTGGGCCTGCGCTTTGTCACGGCGGGTTTGATCGGGCTGCTGGTGTTTCGCAAGGCCATGGCCGGGCTCACGCGCACCGAGCTGGTGGCAGGCATCGCCATCGGCGCCAGCATCTTCCTGGGCTATGGTCTGCAGACCTTCGGGCTGCAGACCATCAGCAGCAGCAAGTCGGCGTTTCTGACGGCGTTGTATGTGCCGCTGGTGCCTCTTGTGCAATGGCTGGTGATGGGCAAGCCGCCGCGACTGATGAGCTGGATAGGCATTGGCCTGGCCTTCACGGGCCTGATGCTGGTGGCGGGACCGGAGTCCGGCGGCATGGAGTTGAACGTGGGCGAGATGGCAACCATGCTGAGCACGCTGGCCATTGCGGCCGAGGTGCTGCTGATCGGGCATTTCGCGGGCAAGGTCGATGCGCGGCGCGTGACCACGGTGCAGTTGCTGGCGGCCGGCGTCATGGCGCTGCTGGCCATGCCGGTGGCGGGCGAATCCGTGCCCGACTTCTCATGGGTCTGGCTGTCCGCCGCGGTGGCCATGGCCTGCGCCAGCATCCTGATCCAGCTGACCATGAACTGGGCCCAGAAGTCCCTGTCGCCCACGCGTGCGACCGTGATCTATGCCAGCGAGCCGGTCTGGGCCGGCATCGTGGGACGCATGGCCGGCGACCGGCTGCCGGGGCTGGCAATTCTGGGGGCCGCGCTGATCGTGGGCGGGGTGCTGGTCAGCGAGCTGCGCCTGGGCAGGCAAACACCCAAGCCGTAACGCGCCCCGGATGCGGCCCCCTGCGTGCTGGGCCGCACCTGTCCAACCCTGCGGCAAGGCCACAGGCGAATTGCTGCGCAGGACCAATAGCGGGGGCATGCCAGGCGCCTTGAAAGCCCGGCCAGGACACTTCTCAGAAGCTCTTGAAAAACGGTATTTTCATAATCAATCAGAAACATCCGAGATCAAATAAGCTATTCCTAGGATAAATCTCATTTCCTCAATAATCCTAGGACGACTCTGAAAATCCGATTTTCATCAAAAAGATCATTACAAAACGCAATCAACCCTTTAGATTCCGCTTTTGAAAACAGGCAAGCCATTCATCGGCTTGATGGTCATTCAATTCAGGAACTCATGAAAGGGCGATGGCATGCAAAAGCGTGGCGCGGGAAATCGACGGAAATTGGCCGGCTTTACGGCGGCAATGGCAGTCAGCTGCACAATCGTTTTGGGGACGGGTGGCACCGCATGGGCCGCCTCGGCAGGGCAAGGTCGCGGCTATGCGCTGGAAGTGAAGGCCGGCGTTTCATTGGTAGGCATCGGGCTGGATATCCCGCTGGTAGATACCGGACTGCAAAGTGCGCCGCCGGCGTTCAATGTCTCCGGGAAAATGCTTGCTGCAGACATCGGGGGCGCCACCGACAGCTTGATTTCATTGAAGGCGGGTGTGCTCTCGGCAAGCACCGGGAGCTCGCTGGCGCAAAACCGCGTCGAAACAACCGCAGGCATCAGTGACATCAACCTGTCCATCGCTAGCGTCGTGGCCATCAAGGCTGATGTGCTGCAGTCCCAAGTGCAGGCAACCTGCGTCAATGGCGCCGTCCAGCCCACCGGGGCCGCGACCATCGAGAACCTGAGCATCTCCGTGCTCGGTATCCCTGTCCCAATTCCACTGAATCCATCCCCCAATACCGGACTGAATACCGGAATCCTGGAAATCGTTTTCAATGAGCAAACTCCCGTGGATGGGGGAATGGAAGTCAATGCCCTGCGCATTGGCGCGAAAATACCCACCCTCGCCGACGTCAACCTCGTCTTGGGCCATTCGCAAGCCTCGCTTGCCGACTGCACCGCAGCGCAAGGGGATACCACGCCACCTGCGGTAGACATCACCACGTCCCCGGTGATCAATGCAGACAACCAGGAGGCCTACATCGTCGCAGGCAGTTGCACCGCGGGCGATGGCAATGTGAAGGTGACCATCGGCACGGCCCCGAAGTTCGTGACCATGACGACGGCCTGCAATGCAGCCGGAGCCTGGACGGCACCCGCTGCCAATGTGGCCAGCCTGCCCCTGGGTCCGGTGGACATCACGGCCACCCAGACCGATGCGGCCGGCAACACCGGCACGCGAAGTGTCATCACCACCAAGACCACGGCCGCAGCCACGGACACGACGGCACCCGTGGTCGCGGTGGACAACGCAGCCGCGATAAATGCCGGCAATGAGCACAGCTACACCGTCTCGGGCACCTGCACGGCCGGCGATGGCGATGTCAGGGTGCGCATCGGCACGGCGCCCAACTCCGTGGAAGCCATCGCAGCGTGCGGCAGCAACAGCCAATGGACCACTGCCGCCACCGACCTGGGCGGGCTGCCTGCGGGCACGGTGCCCATCCAGGCCAGCCAGACCGATGCGGCGGGCAATACAGGGACCGCCAATGTCTCCGTCACCAAGGCAGACACCACGCCGCCTGTGGTCACAGTGGGCACCGCGCCCCAGATCAATGCCGGCAACCAGGGCGCCTACATCCTCTCTGGCACCTGCACAGTCGGCGCAGGCAGCGTTACGGTGACCATAGGCACGGCGCCCAACGCGGTGGTGGCCACTGCGCCCTGCGACAGCAATGGCCATTGGACCACCCCCGCCACCGATGTGAGCGCACTGCCTGCGGGTACGGTGGACATCCACGTGGCTCAGACCAATGCCGCCGGCAATTCGGGCACGGCCGATGCCACGGTCACCAAGGTCGATACCACGCCGCCCACCACGCCCTCGGTCACAGTGGTGAATCCTCCCCCGATAGACGCGGGCAACCAGGGCGGCTACATCCTCTCTGGCACCTGCACGGCCGGCGGTGGCAGCGTGACGGTGACCATCGGCACGGCACCCAAGGCCGTGGTGGTGACCGTGCCCTGCGATGGCAATGGCCACTGGACCACTCCTGCCATAGACGTGAGCGGCCTGCCCAAGGGATCGGTGACCATCACGGTCACCCAGACCCAGGCGACGGGCGATGTCGACTCAAGCACTGCGACCACCACCAAGACCACGCCTGGCGCGGGCGATGCCCCAGGCAGCGACTCCGTCGCAGCCATCCCCGTGGGCGGGGCCTGGGCATCCCTGCTCCTGCTGGGCGCGGCGGCGCTGGGACTGCGCCGCCGTGGCAGGCAGCCGGGCCCGCAGCGCTCCGGGCGGCACCACGATTGACGGAGTTGCCACCATAAAAGGCGCCACGGCCGTGGCGCCTTTTTGCGTTGGGCCTGCGCAAGGCATGGGGCGCCTTGATGCGGCCTTGATGGCGTTGTGCGCAAACACAATCCGCCCTTGAGGCAGCCGTCCCTAGAGTCAAGGCCTCACAACAAATGGCTTCCCGATGAAGCCGCGCCGCCATGAGACCTGTCGCCATCCTCCAGCACGAATCCGCCCAGGGCCCCGGCGTTCTGCGTGAACACCTGGAGCAACAGTGCATTCCCTACCGACTGTTGCAGCCTGCCCTCGATGGCACAGCCCCTGTGCACGCCGCCGACTACAGCGGCATCGTGGTGCTGGGCAGCAACCACAGCGTGAACGAGGGCCTGCCGTGGATGGAGGATGAACAGGCCCTGCTGACCGATGCGCTGCGCAGCGACATCCCCGTGCTCGGCCACTGCTTTGGCGCACAGATGCTGGCGCGCGCCATGGGCGCCAGGGTCTGGCGCAACCCCTGCCCCAACATTGGCTGGAGCCGCATCTGGGTGACGGCCGCCGCCCAGCAGGTCATGGACCTGCCGCGCGAGGCGACGATCTTCCATTGGCACTACGACACCTTCGAGATCCCGCGCGGGGCCGTGCGCACCATGTACGGCAGCCACTGCCTGAACAAGGGCTTTCGCCACGGCCGGCACTGGGCCTTCCAGGGCCACATGGAAGTGACCGCCGCCAGCGTGGCTGCCTGGTGCACCGAAGGCCATGACGAGCTGCTGCGCGCACGCGGCCCCGCGGCGCAGACCGAGAGCGAGATCCTGCGCCACCTGGACCTGCGCATTCCCGTGTTGAACGCCCTGGCCCACCGGACCTACCGGGCCTGGACGGCACAGTTGCAGCGGCCGGTGGTCGTGAACCTGGGCGTGGCCAGCCGATAGCCCTCCCCGAAGCGGACGCCCCGGTGAATACCCGGGGAGCGCTTGACGTGGCGTTTGCACGCAGGGAAACTTTCGATACGAAATAAAAAACTTTCTAATCGAAAGAATCCATGCAGGAACAAGGCAACAGTTCACTCAAGCGCAGGCTGCAGATCGTGGAGCTGGCGCGCAAGACCGACGAGGTGCGGGTCGAAGCGCTGAGCGTGCTCTTCGGCGTCTCCACCGTCACCATCCGCAACGACCTGCACTACCTGGAACAGCAGGGCTATGTGGTGCGCGCCTTCGGCAAGGCGCGCTACAACCCGGCCCTGCTCAAGACGGCCGCAGAGATACCTGGCGCCCCTGCCGCCGCGCAAGGCCCGGCGCAGGCCCAGGTGGCCCAGGGCGCGCTGGGCTGGATCGAGGACGACGCCTCGGTCTTCCTGGGCAGCGGCCGCATCACCCACCGCGTGCTGCCACTGCTGGCCAGCCGCCAGGGCATTGCGCTGACGCTGCACGACCTGGCCATGGTGGCGACGGCGCGGCAGTTTCTCGATTGCGCCATCCACGTCACGGGCGGCGCGCTGGCCGGCGACGAGCCCGGCCTCATCGGCCCCGGGGCAGAAGCGGGTCTGCGGGCCCGGCCGCTGGACATCTGCCTGTTCGAGATCTGCGGCATCGACGACCGCAACCGCCTGCTGTGCCGCGACCCGGGCGCGGCTCGCCTGTATTCGGCAGCCGTGGAGCACAGCACCAAGGCCGTGGCGCTGGCCCTGGACCTGGACAGCACCACGAGCGGGCATCCGGTCTGCGACATCGCCCAGATCGACGGCCTGTGCGCCCACCAGGACATGGAGCCGGGCGCCTTCGATCTGCTGGCGCACCACCGGCTGCAGGCCACCCGCAAGGCCGAGGGCCGCATCGAATTCGCCAGAACCTGAGCTTTTCCACAACGACAGAGGGAGGGAGACAGCCATGGACCGCAACACGTTTCTCCGGCGCCTGCTGGCCGGCGCATTCACATTCGGCCTGCCGGCCAGCCCGGCGCTTGCACAGCCGGGCCCCGGCCCCAGCCCTGCCCGCACCATCGGCGTGTCCCTGCTCACGCAGCAGCACCCGTTCTACCTGGAGCTGGCCCAGGCCATGCAGCAGGAAGCCGCGCGGCAGGGGCTGAAGCTGGACCTGAGCATTGCCAACCAGGACCTGGGCAAGCAGATCTCCGATGTGGAGGACTTCGTCAGCAAGAAGGTCGATGCCATCATCCTGTCTCCCGTCGATTCCCGGGGCGTGAAGGCCGCCGTGCTCAAGGCTGCCGCCGCCCGCATTCCCGTGATCACCGTGGACATTGCGGCCAGCGGGGTCGAGGTCGCATCGCACGTGGCCACCGACAACCGCGCCGGCGGCGTGCTGGCCGGCCAGCTCATGGGCCGCGCCACGGGCGGCAAGGGCCAGATCGGCGTGCTGCACTACCCGTCCATACAGTCCGTGGTCGATCGCGTGGAGGGTTTCAAGGCCGCCATTGCCACCTTCCCCGGCATGAAGATCGTCTCGGTACAACCCGGCATCACACGCGCCGAGGCCCTGTCCGCTTCGCAGAACATGCTGCAGGCCCACCCCGATCTCGCGGGCATCTTCGGGTTTGGCGACGACGCGGCCCTGGCTGCACTGGCCAGCGTCAAGGGCGCAAGAAAGCTGGAGCAGGTCAAGATCGTCGGCTTTGACGGCATGGCCGAGGCGCGCGCGGCCGTGGACCGGGAGCCGGCCTTCGTGGGCGTGATCCGCCAGTACCCCGACCAGTTGGGACTGCAAGCCGTGGCCATTGCCGCGCAGCTGCTGCAGGGCAAACCGGTGGAAAAATTCCACCCCGTGCTGCCCGGCGTGTACACGGCTGCCGCCAGGTAAATGGACCTGCGGAGCCCGCCATGCCAGGCCCCACTGCACACAGCCACCCAGGCCGTGCCATGCTCGACGCCGTTGCGCAGCCCCCCATGCTCGAGGCCCGGTCGCTGGCCAAATCCTTCGGCGCCGTGCAGGCGCTCAAAAGCGTTTCCTTCCGCCTGCGCGCAGGCACGGTGCACACGCTGCTGGGCGAGAACGGGGCCGGCAAATCCACCCTGCTCAAGATCCTGGCGGGCGTGCACCAGCCCGATGGCGGCCAGCTGCTGATCGAGGGTGCCAGCACCGAGCTGGCCAGCCCCACCGATGCGCAGCGCCACGGCATCGCCATCGTTCACCAGGAGCTGAGCCTGGCGCCCAACCTCAGCGTGGCGGACAACCTGTTTGCCGCGCGGCTCCCGCAGCGGGCCGGCTGCGTGGACCGCCGCGCACTGCGCCGCGACGCCGCCGCGCTGCTGGCCCGCCTGGGCATGGACCTGGACCCCAACGCGCAGGTGGCCGAACTGTCGCTGGCCCAGCGCCAGCTGGTGGAGATCGCCAAGGCGCTGTGCCAGCCCTCGCGCATCGTCATCATGGATGAGCCCACCTCCTCGCTCAGCGACAGCGAGGCGCAGATTCTCTTCACCCTCATCGCCCGCCTCAAGGCCGAGGGGCGCGCCATCATCTACGTCTCGCACCGCATGGACGAGATCATGCGCATCTCCGACGAGATCACCGTCATGCGCGATGGCAGCTCCATCTGCACCCTGGCGCGGGACGAGACCGACATCGGGGCGCTGATCGCGCTCATGGTGGGGCGCCAGATGCAGGACATCTATCCGCCGCGCAGCCCCACCCCTGACCGCAGCACGCGCGCCCTGCTCCAGGTGCGCGGCCTGGGCCTGGCCGGGCGCTTCGAAGGCATTGACTTCGAGGTCCATGCGGGCGAGATCGTGGGCTTCTTCGGGCTGGTGGGCTCGGGCCGGTCCGATGTCATGGATGCGCTGTTCGGCATGCACCGCTGCACGGGCAGCATCCTCATGCACGGCCGGCCGCTGCGCCTGCGCTCGCCGGCCGACGCCATTGGCCAGGGCATGGCCTTCGTGACCGAGAACCGCAAGGAGCAAGGCCTGGTGCTGGACCAGTCCGTGCAGCACAACATCTGCATGGTGCAGGTGCACAGCGGGCGCGGCGGCGCACTGCTCACCGACGAGGCGGCCGAGCAATCGCTGGCCCGCGCCTGCGTGCAGCGGCTGAAGATACGCGTTGCCGGCCTGTACCAGCCCGTGCGCCAGTTGTCGGGCGGGAATCAGCAAAAGATCGTGTTCGCCAAATGGCTGGCCATGCGCCCCCGGCTGCTGGTGCTGGACGAGCCCACGCGCGGCATCGACGTGGGCGCGAAGTTCGAGATCTATGCCCTGATCCGCGAGCTGGCAGCGGCCGGCACGGCCGTCATCCTGGTGTCGTCGGAGCTGCCCGAGGCACTGGCCCTGAGCGACCGGCTGCTGGTCATGCGCAACAAGCGCCTCGTCCAGAGCCTGGACACCCTCCATCTGCGCCAGGAGACCGTGATGGCGCACGCCACCGGAGCAGGACTGCCATGACCCCTTCCGAACTGAGCATCACAGCGTCTGGCTCCTCCAATGCCTCCGACGCCTCCGACGCTGCCGAAAACATCCCGGGCAGCCAGGAAACATGGCGAGACGGCTTGCGAGGTGGCTGGCGATCGCTGCGGCGCCACGCCGGCACCCTCATGGGCCTTGCCGCCCTGGTGCTGCTGTTCTCCCTGCTGTCGCCGGCCTTTCTGACGGGCGGCAACCTGCGCAACGTGCTGCTGCAGGTGTCCATCATCGCCATCGTGGCCTTCGGCATGACCTATGTACTGCTCCTGGGCGAGATCGACCTCTCTGTGGGATCGGTGGTCGCCCTGGCCGGCAGCGTGGCCGGCCTGATGCTGGGCCAGGGTCTGGCGCCCGCCCTGGTGCTGCCCGCCGTGCTGTTGTGCGGCCTGGTGCTGGGCGCACTCAACGGCTCGCTGTCGGCGCTGCTGCATCTGCCGTCCTTCATCGTGACGGTGGCGACCATGGGCATCTTCCGGGGGCTGGCCTATATCGTCTCAGGCGGCATGCCGGCGCCGGTGGACAACGAGGCTTTTCTGTGGATCGGCAACGGCGAATGGCTGGGCATGCCCGTGCCCATCTGGATCCTGGCCGCGCTGCTGGCTGCCAACCACTTCGTGCTGGCCCGTACCGTCTTTGGCCGCAAAACCTATCTGGCAGGCGGCAATGCCGAGGCGGCCACCTATGCGGGCATACGGGTGGGGCGCCTCAAGATCGCCATCTTCATGCTGTCGGGGCTGATGGCGGCCGTGGGCGGCCTGCTGCTCACCTCCCGCCTGTACTCGGCCCAGCCCAACGCGGCCATGGGCTGGGAGCTGGACGCCATTGCCGCCGCCGTGCTGGGCGGCACGCGCCTGGCCGGAGGCCACGGCAGCGTTGCGGGCACCTTGATAGGGGCGCTGATGATCGGCGTCATCAACAACGGCATGAACCTGATGAGCGTGCCCTACTTCTATCAGCTCATCGTCAAGGGCAGCGTGATTCTGGTGGCTGTGTGCATCGATGTGCACAGCAGGCGCAGGCGCTGACGCATGGGCCGGCGGCGCAGCGAACGGCGCACGGGGTTTGATTCCAAAGGGAGGGAGAGCATGCAATCCATCATGACCATGGGCGAGATCCTCGTCGAAATCATGGCCGAGCGAAAAGGCCAGAGCTTTCGCGCGCCGGGGCCGCTGGCCGGGCCCTATGCCAGCGGGGCGCCCGCCATCTTCATCGACCAGGTGGCCCGGCTGGGGCATCCGGCCGCCATCATCGGCTGCGTGGGCGATGATGATTTTGGCTGGCTCAACATCGACCGCCTGCGCCGCGACGGCGTGGACACCAGCGCCATCGCCGTATGCAAGGGCGCCGTCACGGGCAGCGCCTTCGTCACCTACCGCGACAGCGGCGAGCGCGACTTCATCTTCAACATCACCAACAGCGCCTCGGCACAGCTGCAGCCCGAGCAGGTCAACCAGGCCGTGCTCAAGGACTGCGCGCACTTCCATGTCATGGGCTCGTCGCTGTTCTCGTTTCGCATCATCGATGCCATGAAGAAGGCCATCGAAATCGTCAAGGCCCAGGGCGGCACCGTGTCCTTCGACCCGAACGTGCGCAAGGAGATGCTGCGCATTCCCGAAATGCGCGAAGCCCTGGCCTACATCCTGGAGTTCACCGACATCTTCCTGCCCAGCGGCCACGAGGTCACCCAGCTGGCCCGCTCGGCCGACGAGGCCGGCGCCATCGCCGAAATCTTCGCGCGCGGCGTGCGCGAAATCGTGGTCAAGCGCGGCGCCGACGGCTGCAGCTACTTCAGTGCCGACGAGCGCATCGACCTCGACGCCCTTGCCGTGGACATGGCCGACCCCACGGGCGCGGGCGACTGCTTTGGCGCCACCTTCATCGCCTGCCGGCGCATGGGCAAGACCGCGCTGCAATCGCTGCGCTACGCCAATGCGGCCGGCGCGCTGGCCGTCGCCAGCAAGGGGCCGATGGAGGGCACATCCGGCTTTGCGGGGCTCGACGCGCTGCTGGCACAACAGCCGCAGCACCTGCGGCATGCGGTGATGGAGGGCTGAAACCATGCCCACCCACCTCACCCACCTCACCCACCCCACCCATCTCACCCACTTCACCCGCCTGGCGCAGTCACGCTCCAGGCAAACGCCAGCAGCCGCAGGCGATGCGCGCGCAACAGGCAGCGCACTCGGCATCTACTCCATCTGCTCGGCCCATCCCCTGGTCATCGAGGCCGCCATGCACCAGGCGCTGGACGACGGCACGCCGCTGCTGGTGGAAGCCACCGCCAATCAGGTCAACCAGTTCGGCGGCTACACCGGCATGCAGCCCGCCGACTTCCGCCGCTTCGTGCTGGCCATCGCCCACCGCGTCGGCCTGCCGCTGGAGCGCGTGCTGCTGGGCGGCGACCACCTGGGCCCCACGGCGTGGACGCATCTGCCTGCCGCCGAGGCCATGGAACTGGCGCAGGACCTGGTACACGCCTATGCGGCGGCCGGCTTCGTGAAGCTGCATCTGGACGCCAGCATGGCCTGCGCAGACGACCCCCAGGCGCTGGACGACGAAACCGTGGCCCGCCGCGCTGCCCTGCTCTGCCAGGCGGCCGAGCGCGGCAGCACCTGCCCGGCGCCCGGCCCCGTCTACGTGATCGGCACCGAAGTGCCCGTGCCCGGCGGCGCCGCGCATGCGCTGGAGCATGTGCAAGTCACTGCCCGCGCCGACGCCCAGCGCACGCTGCAGGTGCACCGTGAAGTCTTCGCGCAACAGGGGCTGGACCCAGTCTGGCCGCGCATCATTGCCATGGTGGTCCAGCCCGGCGTGGAGTTCGATCACACGCGCGTGGTGGACTACGCGCCCGGCGAAGCGGCCGACCTCAAACAGTTGCTGCGCCAGCACCCGCAACTGGTCTTCGAGGCCCACTCCACCGACTACCAGCGGCCCGAAGCCCTGCGCCAGCTGGTGCAGGACGGCTTTGCCATCCTCAAGGTCGGCCCCGGCGCCACCTTTGCGCTGCGCGAGGTGCTGTTCGCGCTGGCCGCCATCGAAGAGCAGCTCATCGACGCGCACCAGCGCTCCCACCTGCCCGCCGTGCTGGAGTCCGCCATGCTGGGCCGCCCCGCCAACTGGGAGCGCTACTACCGCGGCGAGCAGCCCGATCCCGGCGCCCAAAGGCTGCTGCGCATCTACAGCTACAGCGACCGCATCCGCTACTACTGGGCCGACCCCACGGTGAACGCCGCCGTGGCGCGGCTGCTGGACAACCTGTCCACCTGCACCCTGCCCGAGAACATGCTCAGCCAGTTCCTCCCAGCCCAATACCAGGCCGTGCGCGCCGGGCGGCTTGCGCCCTCGCCCCACGCGCTGGTGCTGGACCGCGTGCGCGAGGCAATCAGGCCGTATGCGGCGGCTTGTGGGGGTGTTGTGTGATGCGCCAGCCTCGTAGGGGAACTGGGTCTTGAACTGGGCAATTATGTTTGCACATATACTTTTTGAACCCGTTCCCCCGCTCAAGGAGTAGCTGCCATGTCGCAAATCACACTCTATTTGGACGACACCACCCAAGCTCTGGTGGAAGAGGCGGCCAGAGCCAATGGCATGTCCAAGAGCCGCTGGGTCGCCGAGATCATTCGCAAGTACGCAGCGCATGAATGGCCTCAGGATTGCATTGAGCTGGCAGGTCGCTTCGCCGATTTCCCTCTTGCGAACGAACATAACGCTCCAGTTGCCGCCGATGTGCCTCGAGTCGGCTATTGACATGCGGCCATGCTGATCCTCGACAGCAACACCATCAGCTATTACTTTCGCGGAGACCCGCAGGTAGTGCCTCGCCTGCAGGCTTTGCGCCCCACCGACATCGGCGTACCGGCCATCGTGGAGTACGAGCTGCGTTATGGACTGCAACGCTTGCCGCCAGCCGCCTCCGCGCCTCGTCTTGAGGCATTGGTGCAACTCCTGCGCCCCATGCAGTTGCTGGCATTCGACAGCGAATGCGCGACTCATGCCGCCCGCATACGCGCAGCGCTGGAGGCCAAGGGCACGCCGATAGGACCGCATGACACCTTGATCGCAGCAACTGCATTGCGCCATCAGGCAGCGCTGGTCACCCGCAATATCCGGGAGTTTTCTCGTGTGCCCGACTTGCAGTGCCTGAACTGGCACATGGATTGATCCTCGCCCACCACAGCCTCACAGCTGCCCCGCCTCCCCCCTGATCAAATCCCACACGCTTTGCGCCACCGGCGACAGTTCACGCTGGCGGCGGCGCACCAGCATGATGTCGCGCTGCACGCGCGGCAGCAGGGGGCGGCTGGCAAGGGCGTCGGGGATGGTGGCGCCACTCGCGGGAGTTCGCCATTCCTGCGGCACGGCCAGTTCCGGCACCACGCTCAGGCCGAGGCCCGCCTGGAGCATGCAGAAGATGGTGGTGGTGTGGCCGACTTCCTGGACCACGGCGGCCTCGGCGTCGTGGGCCTGCAGCGCGGCGTCGATCAGGCGGCGGCTGCCCGAGGCGTGGTCCAGCAGTACCAGCGGCTGGCCGGCCAGGTCGCTCCAGGCCACCTGACGCTTGCGGGCCAGCCGGTGCGTGGCCGGGCAGACCAGGCAAAAGGGCTCGCTGAGTATGGTTTCGCAGTACAGGTCATCGCGGCCTTGCGGGTCGATGACCACGCCGAAGTCCACCTCGCCGCTGCGCACGCTTTGCAGCACGTCGCTCTGGATGCGGTCCAGCAGCAGCAGCTCGATGCCCGGCGCCTGCTCGCGGCAGCGCGCAATGCAGCGCGGCATCAGGTGGGCCGACAGCGTGGGGCTGCTGGCCACGCGTACCTTGCCCAGGCGCTGGGTGGCCAGGCCGCTGACTTCGAGCAGGCATTCATCCAGCGCGTCCAGCACGCGCGTGGCATGGCCCTGCAGCAGGCGGCCGGCGTCGGTCAGTTCCACCTCGCGCGTGGTGCGGTGCAAAAGCTGCACGCCCAGGGCCTGTTCCAGCTCGGTGACGTTGCGGCTGACGGCGGGCTGGGTGAGCGCCATCAGCTCGCCGGCGCGGCTGAAGTTGCGGCTTTCTGCCACGGCCAGGAAGGCGCGCAGCTGGCGCAGGCTGATATTCATACGGAAAAATTATAAAACCATCAGATAAATCCATTTCTCTTTTCAATGGCCGTGGCGTCCAATCGGGGCCTTGCAGCCTGGCTGCACGAACCGATAGTTAGTTGGAGAGAGTTTTCCCATGGCACGCCCCCGCTTCGCCCCTGACAATTTCACGCTGATGCTGCTGTCCACCGTGGCACTGGCCAGCTTCCTGCCCGCCTCGGGCACCGTCTCGCAATGGCTGGAGGTGGCGACCACGCTCATGGTCAGCCTGCTGTTCTTCCTGCACGGCGCCAAGCTCTCGCGCGAGGCCATCTTTGCCGGCATAGGCCACTGGCGCCTGCACCTGACCATCTTTGCCGCCACCTTCGTGCTTTTCCCCCTGCTGGGCTGGGCGCTGCGCCCCGTGCTGGAGCCCCTGGTCACGCCCGAGATGTACATGGGCGTGCTCTTTCTGTGCACGCTGCCGGCCACGGTGCAGTCGGCCATTGCCTTCACGGCCATGGCGCGCGGCAACATGCCCGCTGCCGTGTGCAGCGCATCGGCCTCCACGCTGATGGGCATCGTGATCACGCCCATCCTGGTCAGCATGCTGCTGCACAAGAGCGCCGAAGGGGGCGACGCGCTGCAGGCCATCGGCAAGATCGCGCTGCAGCTGCTGCTGCCCTTTGTGCTGGGCCATCTGCTGCGGCCCGTGATCGGCGGCTTCATCTCGCGCCATGCCAAGCGCGTGAAGTTCGTGGACCAGGGCTCCATCCTGCTGGTGGTGTACACGGCCTTCAGCGCCGCCGTCATCAGCGGCCTGTGGCAGCAGACGCCCCTGCCTGCGCTGCTGGGCCTGCTGCTGCTGTCGTCCATCCTGCTGGCCCTGGTGCTGGTCATCACGTCGTGGACGGCGCGCCGCCTGGGCTTTTCCAAGGAGGACGAGATCACCCTGGTGTTCTGCGGCTCCAAGAAGAGCCTGGTCAGCGGCGTGCCCATGGCCAAGGTGCTGTTCGAGTCCAGTGCCGTGGGCGCCATCGTGCTGCCGCTGATGGTCTTCCACCAGCTGCAGCTCATGGTCTGCGCCGTGCTGGCCCAGCGCTATGCACGCCGGCCCATGCATCCCGAGGCGATCGAGGATGGCGCCGTGCCCGCCAGCGCTGCGCCGGCCGCCAAGGCCGAAACGGCGCCAGCCAAATAAGGCGCGGGCGCGCTCCCATCACAAAAAAGCCTGGCTCTCGCGCCAGGCTTTTTTGCATCTCAGCCCTTCAGGGCCAGGTTGTTGAGCTTGTCCAGGCGCTCGGGCCAGCTTCCCTGCTGCGCCGACTGCAGCAGGATGCGCGTCCAGGCTATCCAGGCGTCCCACTGCACGCGCTTGTCCCAGGCGTTGCCCCAGCCGCTGAAGCACTGCAGCGCGCTGGTGGCTGCGCGCGCGGCGTCGTCGGCGCGGGCGGCAGACAGGTAGAGCTGGGCCAGCACCATCTGCGGCTCGCCCACCCAGGGGTTCAGGCGTACGGCGCTTTCCAGCACGGCCGTGGCGGCGTCCAGGTCCACCAGCGGCTGGTCCAGCTGGATCACCGACCAGTACAGCGACACGGCAGCGGCCTCGTCGCCGGGCGACAGCTGCCGGCTGCAATGGTCGAACACCGGCGGCAGCGGCAGTTGGGCGCGCAGCGCCGGGTGCTGCAGCGCACGGCCCAGGTCGCTGATCTGGCTGAGCATGCGGCTGGCCGGCCGCATGGGGCCGGGCCACAGCGAGGCTGCCCAGTGCACGCCCTGCTGCCGCTGGTTCTGCACCTGCGGAAACTGCGAGTAGATGTCTTCCTGCCAGCTGAACCACTGCTCCATGGCATCGGCCATGCTCACGATGGTGAAGGCCGCCACTTCATAGGCGCTCAGGCGCTGGCTGCGGCCGGCGGATTCCAGCGCCATGGAGCCGTCTTCGGCCAGGTCGCCGGCCAGGATCTTCTGCATGAACTGCGTGCGGCTCATGGTGCAAAACAGGTAGACCAGGTGCTCGGCGCCCTCGCCCACCAGTTCGCGCAGGCGGCCGCGCTCGCTGCCCGCGTCGAACTTGACCAAGTCCACGAAGGCGTTGCCGTAGACGCTGTGCAGCAGGCCCAGCAGGCGCACGTCGCGCGGCTGGCGCCACAGCGCCAGCGAACGCGCCACGCCCGCCAGGTGGTGGCGGAAGGTGCCGGCCTTGTGCCAGTCCTGGCCAACGCCGCGCGCCAGCACCACGGGCAGCACGGGGGCGAGGTCGGCATCCCTGCGCAGCCATTCCTCGTCGAGCAGGTCCTGGGCGCGCGTGAACAGCGCCTCGTCAAGTGTCTGGAACAGTGTCGGGACAGGCAGGCTCATGCAGGCACCTCCATGGCAGCGGCGGGCCGCTGGGTATATTGCGCCACCCAGCCCGCCGTATCGGCGAACAGGCGCAGCGCCTTGATGCGCCGCGTGGCGGTCAGCGTGAAGCGGTGCTCCACGCCGGCCGGTATGCGCAGGTAGTCGCCGGGCTGCACGCGCAGCACGCGCTCTTGGCCGTGGGCATCGAAGAAGCCGAACAGGCCTTCGCCTTCGAGGATGTAGCGCACCTCGTCATCGGCATGGGTGTGGGGCTTGTCGAAGCGCTCCAGCGCCTCGTCCAGGCCCGGGGTGCCCGGGTGCAGCACGACCAGGTCCATGCTGTGGTAGCCATGGGCCACGCATTCGTCGACCACCAGCATGCCCACGGCCTGGACCACGGTGGCCTTGCCGCCGTCGTCCAGCTGGGCCTGCGCCAGCAGCGCGGCCAGGCCGGGCTCGGGCGCCAGCGGGCGGCGCTGCCATTGCACGCCGATGGCGGCCACGAAGTCCGCGTCGGAAACCCGGTGGGATGCGAGGGCGCCCATGCTCTTACCAGGCCGCCGTGTAGGCGCCCTTGAACTGCGTGTCGATGAACTGGCGCACCTCGGGCGACTGGTAGGCCTTGACGAAGGCCTGCAGGCCCGCGTCCTTTTCATGGCCGGCGCGCGTGGCGATCAGCACGGTGACATAGGGCGTGTCCGTGGCTTCCAGCGCCAGCGAATCCTTTTGCGGCGACAGGCCTGCGGCCACGGCGTAGCTGCTGTTGACGGCGGCAGCGTCCAGGTCGTCCAGCGAGCGCGCCAGCTGGGCGGCCTCCAGCTCCACGAAGCGCAGCTTCTTCGGATTGGCCGTGATGTCCAGCACCGAGGCGCGGGCGCCCGCGCCGGTCTTCAGTTCGATCAGCTTCTGCGCGGCCAGCACCATCAGTGCGCGCGAGCCATTGGTGGGGTCGTTGGGGATGCCCACGCGCGCACCGCTCTTGAGGTCGGCCAGGCTTTTGATCTTCTTGGAGTACACGCCCATCTGCTGGTTGACCGCACGGGCCACGGGCACGAGCTTGTAGCCGCGGTCCTTGTTCTGGGCGTCCATGAAGGGCTGGTGCTGGTAGATGTTGGCATCCAGCTCACCCTGCGACAGCGCCGCATTGGGCTGGATGAAGTCGCCGAACTCGACCAGCTTCACCTTGAGGCCGTTCTTCTCGGCCACTTTCCTGGCCACCTCGGCGATCTGGGCATGCGGGCCCGAGGTCACGCCGATGGTGACCGAGCCGTCGGCCGCATGGGCCGGCAGCGCGGCCATTCCCGCCAGCGGCAGGACGGCAGCCAGGGCCAGCGATTGAAGCAATGCGCGCTTTTTCATGGAATCCCTCTTTCAGACAATCTCGCGGCAGCTTGCCGCCCCGGCCGCGCCGGCCGCCGGGGTGTGTGGATCAGCGGTGGCTGAGCCTGCGCACCGCCCAATCGCCCAGGCTCTGGATGGCCTGCACGAAGAAGATCAGGATGATGACCACGGCCAGCATCACGTCGGGCAAAAAGCGCTGGTAGCCGTAGCGGATGCCCAGGTCACCCAGGCCGCCGCCGCCAATGGCGCCGGCCATGGCCGAGTAGCCGGTCAGGCTCACGAAGCTGATGGTCAGGCCTGCCACGATGCCGGGCAGCGCCTCGGGCAGCAGGATCTTCCAGACGATCTGGCCCGTGGTGGCGCCCATGGACTGGGCCGCTTCCACCAGGCCGTTGTCCACTTCGCGCAGCGCGGTCTCCACCAGGCGCGCCACGAAAGGGGCTGCCGCAATGGTCAGCGGCACCACGGCCGCCCAGGTGCCGATGGACGAGCCCGTGATCAGACGCGTCAGCGGGATGATGGCCACCAGCAGGATGATGAAGGGGGTGGAGCGCAGCGCATTGACGATCCAGCCCACGATCTTGTTGGCCGGGCCGTTCTGCAGCACGCCGCCGTGGTCGGTCAGGCGCAGGAACACGCCCAGGGGAATGCCGATCAGGCCACCCACCAGGCCAGAGACGCCGACCATGATGATGGTCTCCCACAGCGAGCTGACGAACAGCTCCAGCATCATTTCCGAAAAATTCTCAAACATCGCTCAATCCCTGGTGGAAACGATCTGTACCTGCACGCCGGTGGCGCGCAGATGGTCCACGGCGGCATCGATCTTTGCCGCGTCGCCGCTGGCGAAGACAGCCAGCGAGCCGAAGGTCTGCTCCTGGATCTCGTCGATCTGGCCATGCAGGATGGACAGGTCCAGCCCCAGCTCGCGGATCAGGTGCGACAGGATGGGCTGGTAGGCGCTCTCGCCCGCATACGACAGGCGCAGCAGCCGGCCTTGCTGGCCCGGCGCCAGCTGGGCGGCCAGCGCGTTCACGCGCACGGCCACCGACTCGGGCAGTTGCTGGGGCACGATCTCGTCGATCAGGCTGCGCGTGATGGCCTGCTGCGGGCGCGTGAACACGTCGATCACGGGGCCCAGCTCGGCAATCTCGCCGCCGTCGATCACGGCCACGCGGTCGGCGATCTGCTTGATCACCTGCATCTGGTGCGTGATCAGCACCACGGTCAGGCCCAGCTCCCGGTTGACCTTGCGCAGCAGGTCCAGGATGGAGCGCGTGGTCTCGGGGTCCAGGGCCGATGTGGCTTCGTCCGACAGCAGCACCTTGGGGTGGCTGGCCAGCGCGCGCGCAATGCCCACGCGCTGCTTTTGCCCGCCCGAGATCTGCGCCGGATAGCGGTCGCGCAGCGCGCTCAGGCCCACCAGGTCCAGCAGCGGGTCCACGCGCTTCTTGATGTCGTCGGCCGACATGCCCGCCATCTCCAGCGGCAGCGCGGCGTTGTCGAACACCGTGCGCGAGGACAGCAGGTTGAAATGCTGAAACACCATGCCGATGTCGCGGCGCGCCGTGCGCAGCTCGGCATCGCTGAGCTGCATCAGGTCACGGCCGCCCACCAGCACCTGGCCGGAGGTCGGACGGTTGAGCAGGTTCAGGCAGCGCACCAGCGAGCTTTTGCCCGCGCCGCTGCGGCCGATGATGCCGAACACCTCGCCCGACTCGATCTGCAGGTTGATGCCCCGCAAGGCATGGACGGGCCCGGTGGGGCCCTTGTAGGTCAGGGAAAGATCCCGAATCTCGATCATGAAAAAACGCCGCGGCGCAGGACGGCCTGGGGACGCCGCTGCGCATTGTTGGGAAGTGGGAGCAAATATAGGTTGCGCGTATAAAAACGCAAACTATAAAAAAATAAAGTAATAAGAAGCTCCGGTTATGCCCAGGACTTCACTACTTTCTGCACAACCCTCAACTATGCCTGAATGTGGACACGCCCTTGCCCTGCCGGGCTATGCGCGGCGCCACGGAGCACTGCGGCAAGGCCCTTCTTGCGGCGGCGTCTGATTGACAGTGGGGCCGGCACGCTGCCGTCGCGGCCTGGCGGCCCTGGCCCGCTCCTGCTTTTGACGATGGCAAGCACCCGCCGCTGCCGCCGCGCTGACGCCAGAAGCAGCCTTTGCTGACAGGCCGCGCGGCATGCGCCCTCCTACAGTGGGCTCAACCCCACAGGAGAAGAGCGCCATGCGCCCAGAACAACACTCCGGCGCCGGCAGCCAGGCCGGCGCGGCTCCCTTGTCGCGGCGCGGCTTTCTGCAGGCTGCCAGCATCGCAGGCGTCAGCGTCTGGGTGGCGCCGCTGGCCAGCCAGGCCTATGCAGCCCTCTTTGAAGACCGCGTCCTGGGCAGCGTGGCCCGCGAGCCGGCCACGCAGCTGCCGCGCATGCGGCTCGATGGCCGCTCCAAGGTCATGGGCGCCAAGGTCTTCGCTCGCGACATCCGCGCCCGCGACATGCCGCACTGGCCCCAGCAGCAATCCCATGCCTTCATCGTGCGCACCACGCTGGCCGACCGGCTGTTCGACGGCATGGATCTTTCCGCACTGGACGGCGAACTGGCGCCCGACCGCGTGGTCACGGCCGAGGACCTGGCGCGCGACGGCCTGGCCTTTCCCGAGTTCTATGGCGAAGACATGCTGCTGCCACCAGGCAAGACCCCCGCCTACCTGGGCCAGGCCGTGGCCATCCTCATCTACCACGACTTCGCGCGCTTTCGCTTTGCCAAGGAAAGGCTGCAGGCCACGGCCGGCGTCATCCGCTACGGCCGCATCACGGGCGCGCTGGACCGTCCGCCCTGGGGCGTGTTCCGCTATGTGCGCCAGGGCGGCGCCACGGCCTTTGACGACGACGTGTTCTCCAGCCTGCGCGATGCCCCGCTGTTCCCCGCCGAACGCAAGCCGCTGGTCTGGCCGCAGATCTCCAAGGCCGACGCGGTCACGGCACGCGGCCTGCGCGCGGCCGAGCAAATCGCCCAGGAGCTGGCCACGCCGCCCGCCGACTGGCTGGTGCTGCAGCGCCACTACGCCACGCAATCGGTGGACACGGCCGCGCTGGAGCCCGACAACGCCAACTGCTGGTATGACGCGGCCACGCAAAGCCTGCACATGGTGCTGGCCACGCAATCGCCGCACGAAGTGGCCGAATGGGCAGCGCAGATGGTGCAGGCCAGCAGGTTCCCGCTCAAGAACCTTTTCGTGCACCCGTGCTACACGGTGGGCTACGGCTCCAAGGACCACGCGCCCATGCCCTACTACGGCCTGGTCTGCGCGCTGTATGCGGACGGCAAGCCCGTGCGCCTGGCCAATGACCGGTTCGAGCAGTTCCAGTCCTCGCTCAAGCGCCATGCCTTCGAGATCGACTACACCATGGCCATCGACAGGAAGACCGGCCTCTTCCAGAGCCTTGTGGCCAACATGACGGCCAATGGCGGCGGCCGGGCCAACTTCTCGCCCTCGGTCGCCATGGTCGGCGGCACGGCGGCGCAGTCCATCTACTACTTTCCCAAGAACGACATCACCGCCGTGGCCCTGGCCAGCCGCGCGCTGGACGCGGGCTCGGCACGCGGCTACGGCACGCTGCAGAGCATGGCGGCCACCGAAATGATGGTGGACGAAATCGCCGAACTGCTGCAGATCGACCCCATCGAGCTGCGCCTGCGCAACGTGCTGACCTCGGGCGCCAAGAACACCCAGGGCGCCATTGCCGCAGGCGCCCTGCGCGCCGACGAGGTGCTGGAGCGCGCCCGCCGCCATCCGCTGTGGACCGAGCGCGCCAAGCGCAAGACCGCCTACGAGGCCAGCCACCCGGGCCAGCGCTACGGCGTGGGCTTTGCCTGCGTGCAAAAGGACTTCGGCACGGGCGGCGAGGCGGCCTTCGCCCGCATCGAGATATCGCCCCAGGGCCGCGTGCTGCTGCACCACTCGGGCACCGAGATCGGCACGGGCATGGGCACCTCGCAGGCCCAGTTGTGCGTGCAATGGTTCGGCAAGCCCGCCGACGAGCTGCAGACCGCCTGCCTGGACTGGCCCGAGCTGCCGCTCAAGGCCGAGGGCGACAACTACACCATGCCCCAGGCCGACCAGGACCGCTTCGCCACCCGGCCGCTGTGGACGCCGGTCTACGCCTCGCCGGCCAGCGCCAGCAACTCGGCCTACTACTACAGCCACGCCACCAGCGAGACGGCGCGCGTGGTCTTCGAGCACGGCCTGTGGCCGGCCGCCGTCGCCATCTGGAGCCAGGGCACGGGCGGCGGCCAGAAGGCGCCCTACGTGGTGCGCCGCGAGGACGCGCGCTGGGTCAACGGCATGCTCACGGCCAACGGCATGCAGCCGCTGTCCCTGCAGGCCCTGGCCCAGAAGGCCCATGCCATGCAGCTGGTCACGGGCGCCGTGGGCCATACCTTCAACCGCTGGCAATGGGCCGAGGCGGACTTCGACATCCTGGGCACCAGCGCGCGCCGGCCGCTGGACGCGCTGGCCGTGCGCCTGGGCAGCGCGCCCGATGCCGGCGCCGTCACGCCGGCCCCTGAAACCACAGACACGCCGCAGGCGGCCACGCCCGTTGAGGCCTCTGTCACCGCGCGGCGCAGCGCCGCCGGCTACCGCATGATTGCGCGGCGCAACCTGTTCTATCCGCCCATGCAGCGCAACAACGCGGGCGTCACCTACTACAGCGCCAATGCGGCCCTGGTCGAGCTGGCGGTGGACACGGGCACGGGCGCGGTCGAGCTGCTGGCCCACCACTCCATCATGGAGTGCGGGCGGCCCATCGTGCCTGAGCTGGTGCACGGCCAGCTCGAAGGCGGCATCGCCATGGGCATAGGCCATGCGCTGTACGAAACCATGCCGCTGTACGAGGGCGGCCCCGGCGACGGCAACTGGAACTTCCACCGCTACCACCTGCCGCGCGGCAGCGAGGTGGCGGTCTGGAAGCAGACGGCCGAGCTGCTGGCACCTCTGTCGGACACCGATCCGCCCAAGGGCATTGCCGAGGTGGTGATGATTCCCATCGTCGCCGCCATCGTCAACGGACTGCACCACGCCATTGGCAAGCGCTTCCACGACCTGCCCGTGACCCCGCAAAAGATCAGGGAGGCACTCGCACCATGAGCCTTGTCCCGCGCCCCTTGTCGCTGACCGTCAACGGCCAGAGCGTCGGCCCCATGGACGTGCCCGAAGGCATGCCCATGATCGACTTCCTGCACGAATACCTGAACCTCACCGGCTCGCGCCTGGGCTGCGGCATTGGCGAATGCAGGGCCTGCACCATCATCGTGGACGGGCCCGAGGGCAGCCGCGAGATGCGCACCTGCATCACCGGCGCCCACTACTTCCAGGGCCGCAAGGTCCGCACCATCGAAGGCATTGCCGACCCGGCCGGCGCGGACACCGCGCCCCCGCCCTCGCCCGGCGCCTCGGGCCAGCCGCGCAAGGTCATCGCCATCAGCCCCGTGCAGCAGAAGTACCTGGAGCATTTCAGCTTCCAGTGCGGCTACTGCACGCCGGGCTTCGTCATCGCGGCCACGGTGCTGGTCGAGCGCCTGGCCAAGGCGCCCATCCGCGCGGCCGATGTGGAACAGGTCGTGGGCGAGGCGCTGCAGCCCCACCTGTGCCGCTGCACCGGATATGTGCGCTACTACGCGGCCGTGAAGGACCTGGTCCTGAACACGCCCGGGCTGACCTTGAAAGGATGAGCGCCATGTCCGCCGCCGACCACAGCGCAGCCACCCCCACCGCCGCCACCGGCACCACCGCCGCGCCACCCGCAGACTACAGCGGTGCCCGCCCCCCGCCACCGCGCAGGCCCAGGCGCCGCTGGCGCGGGCTGCTGCTCGTCCTCCTGCTGCTGGCCGTGCTGTTTGCCATTGCCGCCGTCTGGGGCAACCGGCCCCATGTGCCGCAGCGCGAGCCGCAGGCCGTGCACCGCAGCCCCCAGCAACTGGCCCAGGGCCTGTACCTGGCGCGCGCCGCCGACTGCATGGCCTGCCATGACGGGGTGGGTGGTATGGGTGGCGCCCGGGAAGGCCAGCCCTTTGCGGGCGGCAAGCCCCTGCCCACGCCCTTCGGCACCCTCTACGGCACCAACATCACCCCCGACCCCGACCACGGCATAGGCCGCTGGACGGCCGAGGAATTCCACGCCGCCGTCACGCGCGGCACGGCGCCGGGCGGGCGCCAGCTCTACCCGGCCATGCCCTATGCCTCCTACCACCTGATGAGCCGCGAAGACTCGGACCTGATCTACGGCTACCTGATGAACATCCGGCCCGTGGCCCAGCCCAACACCAAGCCCGCCCTGCCCTTCCCCTTCAACCTGCGCGTGCTCATGTTCGGCTGGAAGACGCTGTTCCTGTCCAGCGCGCCCCTGCCCGTGGGCTCGCAGGGCCAGAGCCCGGCCTGGCTGCGCGGGCAGTACCTGGGCAATGTCATGGGCCACTGCGCCGAATGCCACACGCCGCGCGGCATGTTCGGCCAGATGCAGAAAGACCGCTGGCTGCAGGGCGGCACGCTGTCGCTGTTCACGGCCCCCGGCATCACCGCCGAAGCCCTGGCCGCACGCGGCTGGACGCGCGAGGGCATGGCCCAGTTCCTGCAGACGGGCTTCTCGGCCCACGGCAGCGCCTTCGATGAAATGCACGAGGTCATCGCCAACAGCACCCGGTACCTCACGGCCGAGGACATGACGGCGCTGTCCACCTTCCTGCTGGGCGACAACCCGCCCGCGCCCCAGCCCCTGCCGGCCGCAGCGCCTCCGGATTCCGGCACCGGCAACAGCGGGAGCAACGGCGCGGGCACGCTGGACGCGGGCCGGGGCCACTACATGGCGCTGTGCGCCAGCTGCCACGGCAGCGAAGGCCTGGGCCGCAGCCTCACCATGCCCCCGCTCAAGGGCAACAGCACCGTGCGCCAGGCCGACGCCCGCAACCTGGTGCTGGCCATCCTCGTCGGCCTGCCCAAGCACCCGGCCACCCAGCAGGGCCCCACGCCCCTGCCCGGCATGCCCGGCTTCATGCAGGAACTGACCGATGGCGAAGTCGCCGCCCTGGCCAACTACACCCGCACGGCCCTGGGCGGCCAGCCTGCCGACGTGACCGCCGCCCAGGTGGCAGACCTGCGCAGCGCAGCGGGCAAGGCGGGACACAGGCCAGCGCCCTGAAACCCCGGCCTGCTCTGCAGGCCCTAGCCCGTATGCCCGCGCCTGCGTCGTGGCGGTTGCGGGGTTGCAGTCCTGCCGAAGGACAGGACTGCTTCGTCAACTGGCTGTGATCACAGCCCGAAACCCCGCCCATTGTTTCCACCACGGAACCAACCGCGTTCCACCACCCTCCTTTGCCAGCCGCCCCTGTCTCCCTAGAGTGAAAGCAAAAGGAGACAAGCATGTTCGAAGCCAATCTATTCCAGGGCCAGCGCGTCCTGATCACCGGGGGCGGCACGGGGCTGGGCCTGGCCATGGCGGCCAAGCTGGCGGAGCTGGGTGCCGAGCTGCACCTGTGCGGCCGGCGGCATTCCGTGGTGCAGCAGGCCTGCGAGATGCTGAACAACGACACGGGCGCGCAGGCCTTTGCGCATGAACTCGACATTCGCCAGCCCGAGGCCGTGCACACCGTCATCGACCGCATCTGGGCCGAACACGGCCCGCTGACGGGCCTGGTCAACAACGCGGCCGGCAACTTCGTCAGCCGCACCGAGGACCTGAGCATCAACGGCTTCCATGCCATCTCGGACATCGTCTTCCGGGGCACCTTCTACGTCACCCAGGCCGTGGGCCGCCGCTGGATCGCCGAAGGGCTGCCGGGCTCGGTGCTGTCCATCGTCGTCACCTGGGTGGATACGGGTTCGCCCTTCGTCGTGCCCTCGGCCATGTCCAAGGCCGGGCTGGACGCCATGACCAAATCGCTGGCCGTGGAATGGGGTCCCAAGCGCATACGGTTCAACGCGATTGCGCCGGGCGTGATTCCCACCCAGGGCGCCAGCCAGCGCCTGCGCCCCAGGATCGACGGCAACGAGGACTCGGCCGACCGCCGCCGCCTGGACAACCCCACGCGCCGCCTGGGCACGGGCGAGGACATCGGCAACATGGCCGCCTTCATCCTGGCCCCGGGCAACACCTGGCTCAACGGCCAGACCATCACGCTGGACGGCGGCGACGCCCTGGCCAACGGCGCCTACTTCACCGAATACCAGGCCTGGGACGATGCCGACTGGGCGCGCGCCCGGCAGATGGCCAAGGCCGCCAACCAGCCCAACGTCAACGATGGGGAGCAGGAGGCCGCGCCCACATGAGCACCGCCGCCACGCCCCATTCCACCCTGGTCTTCGAACAGCGCACGCTGACCGGTGCCGCCCAGCAGCAGCGCGGCCGCCAGCTGGCCCAGGGCCTGCGCAGCCTGGGCCTGGCCGAAGGCGACGTGCTGGCCGTCTTCCTGCGCAACGGCATCGAATACGCCGACGTGGTCCATGCCTGCCGCATTGCGGGCATCTACTACTGCCCCGTCAACTGGCATTTCACGGCCACGGAGATCGACTACATCCTGGCCGACAGCGGCGCCCGCGCCCTCATCACCAGCCAGGACCTGCTCGACGGCCTCAAGGGCGAACTCTATGCGGACCTGCCCCGGCGCGTCGCCCACGCACGCGAGCCGGAGCAGGACTACGAAACCTGGCTGGCCGCCCAGGATCCTTACGAGGGCCCGCTGGTCGCGCCGCGCGGCCACATGGCCTATACATCTGGCACCACGGGCCGCCCCAAGGGCGTGCTGCGCAAGGCGTTTCCCGTGGAAGAACTGCCCCGGCGCCTGGCCGTGAACCAGGCGCTGATCGCCACCGCCTACGGCCTGCAGCCCGGCGCGCGCACCCTGCTGACCGCGCCCATCTACCACAGCGCGCCCAGCCTGTACTTCCAGAACGCGCTCATGCTCAGCGAGCTGGTGGTGCTGGAGCCGCGCTTCGACCCCGAGCGCTTCCTGCAACTGGTGCAGGAGCACCGCATCGACACCGCCTACATGGTGCCCATCATGTACGTGCGCCTGCTCCGGCTGCCGCGCGAGGTGCGCGAGCGCTACGACATCTCCTCGCTGCGCTTCATCGCCTCCACCGGCTCGCCCTGCGCGCCCGAGGTCAAGAAGGCCATGATCGAGTGGATGGGGCCCATCATCAACGAGACCTATGCCTCCAGCGAGTCGGGCCTGGTCACCTTCATCGGCTCGGCCGATGCCCTCACCCACCCCGGCAGCGCGGGCCTGCCGCTGCAGGACGCCGAGGTCCGCATCCTCGACAGGCAGGGCCAGGCCCTGCCCACGGGCGAGGTGGGCCTGATCTACGTGCGCCAGCCCGCCTATGCCGACTTCACCTACAAGGGCAACGATGAGGCCCGCCGCAAGATGGACCAGGGCGGCCTGATCACCCTGGGCGACATGGGCTACCTGGACGAGGAAGGCTTTCTCTACGTCTGCGACCGCGACTCGGACATGGTGATCTCCGGCGGCGTGAACATCTACCCGGCCGAGATAGAGAACGAGCTGCTCAAGCACCCCGGCATAGCAGACTGCGCCGTCATCGGCGTGCCCGATGCCGAGTACGGCGAACGGCTGCTGGCCCTGGTCGAGCCCGGCCAGTCAGGCACACTGCCCGAGGCGGAACTGAAAGAATGGCTGCGCGGCCGGCTGGCGGCCTACAAGCTGCCGCGCAGCTTCGTCTTCCAGCGCCTGCCCCGCGACGACAACGGAAAGATCGCCAAAAGAAAGCTGCGCGACGCCCACTGGGGCGCGACGCAGCGCAAGATCTGAACCCGCCAACACCGAAAGAGAAGGAGACAACGCATGAACAAGGCCATCGCATTGCTGCTTGCCGCTGCGGCCACCGCAGCCGCAGCCCCCGGGTTCGCCCAGTCCGACTACCCCAGCAAGCCCATCAAGCTCATCGCCCCGTATGCACCGGGCGGCTCGGTCGATGTGCTGGCCCGCACCCTGGCCACGCACCTGTCCACGGAGCTCAAGCAGTCCGTGGTCGTGGAGAACCGGCCGGGTGCCAACACCATGATTGCCGCCTCGGCCGTGGCGCGCTCGCCGGCCGACGGCTACACCCTGCTGCTGGCCAGCAATGCCAGCATGGTCCTCAACCCCCTGCTCTACAAGAAGCTGAGCTACAACCCCGACCGGGAGCTGAAGCTCACCAACATCCTGGCCGAGGCCCCGCTGGTGCTGGTCACCAACAGCCAGACCGGCATCAAAAACGTGGCCGACCTCAAGGCCTACTCCAAGGCGCACGCGGGCAAGCTCAACTACAGCTCGGTCGGCCTGGGCAACCCGCTGCAGCTGACCACCGAGCTGATCAAGTCGCGCCTGGACGTGGCCGCCACCCACATTCCCTTCAACGGCAGCGCCCCGGCCCTCACCGCCCTCATGGCCAACGACACCCAGCTCATGGTGGACGTGGCCGGCACCTCCCTGCCCCACATCAAGGCCGGCAAGCTGGTGGCCATTGCCACCACCGGGCCGGAGCGCTCGCAGTTCCTGCCGCAGACGCCCACCATTGCCGAATCGGGCGTGCCGGGCTTCAGGGCCTCCACCTGGTTCGGCATTGCCGTGCCCGCAGGCACGCCGGCCGACGCGCGCAACACCCTGCAGGCCGCCGTCAACAAGGTCATGCTCAACCCCGAGTTCGCCAGCGCCCTGGGCAACCAGACCCTGGCCGCCAGAAAGCCCCAGACCCAGGCCCAGCTCGACGACTTCCTGGCCGCTGACGGCCAGATGTGGCGCAAGGTGATCGCGGACAACGCGATTGCGCTGGAAAACTGAAGCACTGGTGAACCGAGGCGCTAAGGCCCGGGCTCCCCGGCCTGCTCCACGAAACGCAGCAGGCTGGCCCTGAGGAACTCGGTCATCACCTTGACGGCATGCGAGGGCCGCCGGTCCTCGGCCGTGATGATGTACAGCCGGTCGCCCAGGCCGGACACCGTCCAGTCCGGGCACACGCGCTGCACCGCGCCCGATCGCAGCTCGTCCATCACCATGTAGTTGGGCAAGGTGGCCACGCCGCTTCCCCGGAGCATGGACTGCTTGAGGAAGGGGAAATGCTCGCTGGTGATGCAGGGCTCGCACTTGAGCGCAATCTCCTGCTGCCCCTTTTTCACCGAGACGGCATAGGTCTTGCCGTCGCCGGGCGGCGTCAGCAGCACGCCGTGGGGAATCTCGGCAGGGTCGTGGAACGGCCGCGCCTTGGCATAGGCGCTGCTGGCATACAGGCCAAAGCCCACCGGCCCCAGATCGCGCGCCACCAAGTGCTCCTGCACGTCGCGCGCCACGCGCACGGCCACATCCACCTGGGCGCTCATGGGATCGCTCACCCGGTTGGAGAACAGCACGCGGATGCGCACCTGCGGGTGCCGCTTCTGGAAGGCCAGCAGCATGTCGGCCAGGTACAGCTCGCCCAGGCCCGTGGGAATGCTCAGCCGCACCGAGCCCGTCACCACATGCTGCAGCGCGTCGATGGCGCCCTGCGCCGCCTCCACCTCCTGGATGATGCTGCGCCCGTGCTCGTACAGCACCTCGCCCGCCGCCGTCAGCAAAAAGCTGCGCGTCGTGCGGTGCAGCAGGGTCACGCCCAGCGCCGTCTCCAGCGCCTTGAGCTCCTTGCTCACCTTGGAGCGCGTGATGTCGCGCTTGCGCGCCGCAGCGCTGAGGCTGCGCGCGTCCACGATCTCTACGAAATTGCGGATGAGGTTGATGTCCATGGCTTGAGGCGGCAGGTCAGGCGGCCCGCCTTGTGCACGGCCGCAGGCAACGCGCCAGGACCGCCACCCCCGGACTATGGCACCGTCACGACGCCTGGCCCCGCCCCCCGTGGGCACCGGGGCACAGGGCTTTCCCCGGTGCCCGCCGCATCAGTCCAGGCTGATCTGCGACGAAGCGGCCACCTGCTTCCAGGTCGTCACATCCTTGAGGATCACCGCACCGAACTGCTCCGGCGTATTGGCCACCACCGTGCCGCCCAGCTCTGCCAGGCGCTGGCGCAGCTGCGGATCGGCCAGGGCCTGCACGCTGGCCTTGTGCAGCTTGTCGCGGATGTCCTTGGGCAGGCCCTTGGGCGCCAGCAGGCCGTTCCAGGCCTGCACGGCGTAGCCGGGCACGCCGGACTCGGCAAAGGTCGGCACATCGGGCAGCTCGCTGCTGCGCTGGGCCGTGGCCACGGCCAGCGGGCGGATCTTGCCGGACTTGATGTGCGGCAGCGAGGCCGGCAGCGGCTCCCACAGCATGGACACCTGGCCGCCGATCAGATCGGTGAAGGCCGGGCCAGCGCCACGGTAGGGCACATGCATGATCTGCACGCCCGCCTTGGCCTTGAACAGCTCCATGGCCAGATGGCCCAGCCCGCCCGCGCCCGAGGACGCATACGACAGATGGCCCGGCTGCGCCTTGGCCAGCGCGATCAGCTCCTTCAGATTGGCCGCCTTGACCGAGGGATGCACGCTGAGCACGCCCGGCACCGTGATCACCTGGGTGATGGGCGTGAAATCCTTCACCGCGTCATACGGCAGCTTGGTGTAGACGGCCGGATTCGTGCCGTGCGTGCTGGACGTGGCGCCCAGCAGCGTATAGCCGTCCGGCTTGGCATCGGCCACGAAGCGGGTGCCCAGCGAGCCACCGGCACCGGCCTTGTTCTCCACGATCACCGAGGCGCCCAGCACCTTGCCCAGTTGCTGCGCGAACAGGCGGTTCACCACATCGGCCGTGCCGCCGGGCGGAAACGGCACGATCAGGCGGATGGGCTCGGCCGTGGGCCAGCCGGCATCGGCCGCCAGGGCCGACTGCGCGGGCGCCAGGGCGCCCAGGGCCAGGGCCGCCGTGGTTGCAGACAGGCTGCGGATCATGAAATTGCGGCGTTGCATGAGATTTTTCTCCTCGTTGAAATTCTTCGGGACCAGCACTCTCCAGTCACCGGCCCAGGCGCTCCAGCCAGGCCAGCACCCGGCCCAGCACCTCGTCGCCATTGGTGTCCAGCATGCAGAAATGCGAATTGCCGGTGATGCCTGCGGCCGGCAGGTCCAGCACCTCGGCACGGCCGCCCAGGCGGCGCAGCAGCTGCCAATACACATCGGTCTGCGCGCGGTACTTCTGCCACTGCGGGCTGTGCGCGAAATGGTCGCCCCACACCGCCAGATGCGGGATGGCCGAGGCAGGCGCGAAGGCATCCGCCCCCTCCTGCCCCTGTTGCCCCTGCTGCCCTTCTTGCACCACCGGCATGCCCGTAGGCTCCACCCCCACCACGGCGCGCACCAGGTGCGGCTTTCGGACGGCCGCATGCGCGGCAAAGCCACCGCCCTGGCTGTGGCCCATCACCACGCAAGGGCCGAACTGCTCCAGCAGCGCGTCATAGGCCGCCATGGCCATGGCCTCATGCCCCAGCCAGCGCGGCACCATCTGCCGCACCAAGGCACCAAAATTCTCATGTGGAAACCGCTGGCCGACGAAGGGCTCGCCCACACCGTCGCCCGAAGGCGCGCCATGGCCTATGCGAAACAGCTGCCACGCCTCCTCGGCACTGCGAAACACGGGCGCCTCGGCATAGATCTGGGGGAACATCGCCCAGCCCGCGCGGCCGCGCTCCACGGCATCGCAGACCACCACGTCGTGGCCGGCCTCCAGCAGGCGCCACAGCCAGCCCTGGCGCCCATCGGGCGTGGACTCCCACTGCGCACCGGTCATGCCACCGCCATGCCACAGCAGCACGGGCAGAGGGCTGCGCGGACGCGCCAGCCGGTATTCCATGGCATACATCTGGCCCACGGCATAGCTGCCATTCATGTCCAGCGGCCGCTCGCCGCCATTGCGCACCACTTCCCTGTGCTGGATCGGCAGATCCCGCACCGTGCGCTGCGCACCGCCAATGAAATGGCTTTGCATCTTCCTGAGGCAAACTTCAGGCATAACAGGGCTTCTCTCGCATGCCGCCATGCTAGGCATGCCCCGCCTTGGTGCTGTGCCGATTGCGGCGGCGCTGTGCCGGATCAGCACAGCCCTGCGCCCACCCTACCCATGCACGAACTCAACCTCAAACTGCTGCAGGACCTGCAGGCCCTGGCCGACACCGGCAGCCTCTACAAGGCCGCCGAGCGCCGCCACATCACCCACCCTGCCTTTGGCCGCCGCATCCGCGCGCTGGAGGAATGGGCGGGCACGCCCCTGGTCGAGCGCGGCCACCAGTCCACCACGCTCACGGCCGCCGGCAAGACGCTGCTGGCCTCGGCCCATGAAGTGCTGGGCATCCTGGAGCAGACCCACGGCCTGCTGCAGCGCCCGCAACGCACGCGCGATGAAACCATCACCATCGCGGCCGGCCGCACGCTGTCGCACACCGTCCTGCCGGGCATCATCACCGCCCTCAACCAGGCCATGCCCCAGCTGTGCTGGAAAGTGGTCACCACCAGCCTGGACTACGGCGTGGAAATGCTGCTGCAAGGCAAGGTGGACCTGCTCATGTGCCACGCCCAGCCCGCCATCGAAGGGAGCCTGCAGGGCCACCACCTGGCCTGGCTGCCCGTGGGCCAGGACACGCTGATCCCCGTCAGCATCCCCCTGGTCCCCCAATTGCCCAAATACGCCCTGCCCGCCCACGGCGGCGGCCCGCTGGTGCCCTACCTGGACTACGCGCAAAGCATGTCCCTGGGCAAGATCCTGCGCAGCCACCTGCACGAGCTGTGCGACACCACGCGCCTGCGCACCGTCTACGAGGCCGACCTCGCCGACTCCCTGCACGCCATGGTCCACCAGGGCCTGGGCCTGGCCTGGCTGCCGCTCACCCTGGTCAAAGCCGACCTGACCGAGGGCCGCCTGGCCCGCGCGGCCGGGCCCGACAAGGACGTGCCCATCAACGTGCGGCTGTACCGCCGGCCTGCGGCCCAAAGCAAGCCGCTCACGCGCAGGGTGTGGGCGGGGTTGGAGAATCTTTATGGGAGGAGTCAGAAGTCGTGAGGCGGGCGGGCCAGTCCATGCGACTATGCTGCTGCGGCTTTGCGTTCTTGGACGCCTGCAAATTTGAGCGCCGCGCGCTCTTCTTGCCCCTGCCGGGCGGTTTCTTTTAGAGGCCGGGTCTCGGCCCTGCAGCCGACTGCCCTTTCTTGATTCGCCAAGAAAGGTCAGATCAAAGAAGGCGACCCGAATGTCCGCGACCCTCCGCTTCGCTGCGGGCAACCTGCGTCGTGGCGGTTGCGGGGTTCGCCGTGAAACTCACTTCGCGCTGCGCGCTACGTTCAGACATCACGGCGAGTCAGATGACGAAGCAAGCCTATCCTTCGGCAGGCTTGCAACCCCGCAACCGCCACGACGCAGGCGCGTGCATACGGGAGGGGGAAGAGGCAGCAGACGCAGGCAGCGGGCGCGCCCAGGACTTTCCCCTTGGCCCCGCTGCGGCCTTGAACTAGCATGGCCTGCACCGCCCCAGCCGGGGCGGATCTTCCTTGGGCATCGATGAGCTTTCCCGTTCAGATTCCGATCCGAGTCCCCTGCCCTCCGGGCGCCTGCATCTGCGAGCACGACGCCCTGCTCGCCGACTCCATGGCCGACCAGCGCATCCTGCGCCTCACCAAGGAAGAGGAAAAACGCCTGCTGCTGCGGCTCGAACAGATCACCAGCCTGCAGGACCTGCGCCATGTGGAGCAGCGCATGTATGAGCAGCTCGGCATCCGCGTGCGCATCGAGCCCGGCGCCAGCGAAGTGCGCACCGTGCGCGGCATACAGATCGAGGTCTTGCCCATGCGCGGGCTGTGCAGCAAGACACGGCAGGCAATTCCTGCGGCGATTCGGCGGGGGATGGAGAGGACGCCTGAGGTGGCGTTTGAGTTGTTGGATGAGGGGGGGTTGTTTGGGTGAGGATTGGCAACCTCGACCGACCAGGAATCACTGGGTTTCCGCGAGGCACTCAATTCCAGCTTTGCGACTGTGGCCAGGGGCTAGCTCCAGACCTCCTCTGTCAGACGCCTCAACTCATCAACCGCCGCAGAAAAAGCCGTCTTGTCAAATACTGCTCTTTTATTTCCCGCTACCCATTCAACCGAAACAACAATACCATTTCTCACATCGATAGCACGTCCGATTCTCGCCCAACTCACCGTTTCTTCATCAACCAGCTGCTCCACCACCGCAACAGTGCAATTCATATCCATATCATCTGGACATATCATGATTGGCACTATCGTCGACGAATTTTCATTTTTTGGATTCAAAAGATACCAGGCATTTTGCAAATCGCACTCATCAATAAGCCACCCTTGGGCCGGGACAAGGCCACCCACAGTATCTTCTCCAAAGACAGCCGAGCAATCTGCCTCTTTCAACCATAACTCAAGCGGCACCCCGTCAACCACCAGAACAGGATGGGGAGCCTTCGCGTAAAGCGACATGTGCATTACAGCTTCAATAACGTTCATGTGGTGTCAAGATTTCATTTTCAGTGTCCATGACGATCGATTGTCCTTACCTCGCACAGGTCCCGTCAACCTCCTTCACCCTCCGTAGGCTCACCATCCCTGTCGCGTGACCCATGCGGGAACTCCGCCCGAAGACATGCACGCCATCGCGAGGCGACCTGCCCATGCCTACTCACCGCCACCGCAAACGCTGAGGATGCATGGCAGCACGCCTGAATCAGGATGCCAGGCTCCTCATCATGCGGCACAATCAGCCGACAGCGACCCTGAAGCCAGGTTTGAATCTACTGGAAGCACCAGCCACCCGCCTCCAACATGGAATGCCCCATCTGCACAAGCACTGATTTTCATCGCCCCGCGGAGAAATCTGCAATGGAAATATGGCACTGCAAAAACTGCGGGAATGGATGTGCAGTGCATTGCAATCACATCCCCGATCTTTCGGACGTGAAAGGCCATGACCTGTTCGTTGGAACGGCATCGGTTTCCACAGGAATAACGGGCCTTAAGGCATTGATCCAGTTAAAGAAAGCTCTTTCATTTGCAGAGCATTTTGTGCCTGCCAGACTTGATGAGCAGCACCGAGCCGGGAAACTCTGTTGGGACTTAGGATACTTTCTGGATTTTGAAGTCCAACAGGCCGAAGCAGAGTGCGAACGAATCGGAATAGCTGCGTCATTCAATAGATTGGTCTAGGCGGGCTTAATGCAGATGACAACCGGCGTGCGACGACAGACAATACCAGTCCGTGGCACAAGCTCCTGAGATCAAGCACAATCAATACGGCCGCATGGAGATAACAATGGCATTCAAGATAAATGCAGATACAAGAACCACGATCGAGAAGATTCTTGGTCGATCCATCGAAGCGGAGTGCGGTGATCTGGCCAATTATGGCGAAATCGTTGACAAGGATCTGGAGAGTTTTCGGCGGCTCTGGTCCACCGGCGCAGTGATCACAGCCAACTACCTTCTATACAGGCTGGACGGACGATACGGCCTGCAAAAGGCGATGATGTATATACATCATGTGATCGGAGTTGAGGACATGACGACGGATCAATGGCTAAAGCAAATGTTGACACTTGAGCAATAAGATGTCGAGAACTGCTTTCGGCCGATCAGACGCATCTGCGAAAAATCAGTAAAAATCACGAATTAATAAAACGGCAGACATACGGTGGCTCTCATGTCCTTGGGCGCCGAACATCCACCCATGACATTCCAGAAGACATGAATATTGAGGCACTGGCAGAAATTTTCCATGATGACAGCAACGGCCTGATTACATCCATAAGTCGTTCAGAGAAAAATGAACTCTTGATTTCGATCGAATGCGATGACTGGAAAAACTCACGAATACGCAGAGAATTCACGATGGTGTGCAAGCAATGGCTGGACACCGATGTGTGCATTTGCAGTGCAAATGCAATATCCGTATACCGGGAGCACCCCTTGCTCCTGAACCGCTCCGGAAGACAAGGCAGCCTTTACTTCTCCTCGTGCCCCCAGGATCCTTACCAAATTTATGCCCATATTTGGGAAATTCTTCATCACCACTACAAAGGCTGGCTGGCAGCATCCAGAATGATGCCGGATTCACCGGCATCCTTTCATACACTGCTTACTGGAGGCTATGGCTTGCTCTTGCGCGGTCCTATCTCTGTCCTCACCAGCGTTCGAGATCGCATTGGATCCGATTTGAAAACACAACTGATCGAAACGCATATCGTCGAAACAAGCGCGGTTGTCCTGGAAATTGGAAATCACTTCGTAATATGCGAGGAAATAGAAGTGATCGATCACAATGTTTGACCACTTCATCCAGAGGATGTCCGTCGACTGAGCCGTCCGCATCCGGCTTCTGACGGCCAGATGGGGGATTCACCACGACACTGCAGTTGAAAGTACCTTATTGATGTCCTTATACATTGCCCATTTCCTCATGAAGGAGGAGAACGTTTCGCACAGCACGCAGCCACCTTACGACGTCAACCGCAGAGAGAAACGCCATTTCATCGCGTCGCATCTGTTCGCTGCCTGCGATGCCGAGGCAGCCTACGATCGCGCCATAGGCATGCTCCCCGGCTTGAGCGACGCAAATCATGATGGGCCCGGTGATCGAACGAAAGTGGAGCCTGTTGGCATCTTCGACCTTGACGAGGTATTCGTCGCTGAGGGGCAGGTCGTAACCGGATTGAGCCAGCCATACGGTATCGATGTCGGCGTCCTGTTTATCGAGGAATTACTGTGTCAGCGCACAAGAGCCAAGCAGGAGCTGACTGTCTTCGCCGGCCCTAGGGATGGCAGGGCAAAGCAGCCCTAATTCCCCAACATCCTCGTACGTTCTCCCGCACATCCTCACTCGCCTGCTCATAGCTGAGCAGCGACTGCGAACTCCATCATCCGTATCCGAGCAGAAAACCGCCGTCGGAACCTTGAGGACTTCGGCCAGCTTGCGCACGGTACAGCAGGTACGGCTTGGGCTTGCCCAACTCATAGCGATTGATCTGTGCGCTTGCGACAAGCTGGTCGCCCCCTCAGACCCACTCGACAGCCCCCCATCTTCTTGAACGCCCTGTCAATCAGCTACGCAACTCGTAGTATCTGCATCACGAAAAACCGGCAAACATCATCCCTTTCTGAAGGAGATGCAATGTCAGATGCCAATGGAATGCTTCGTGGAGAGTCGAACCCATGAAGCACATCCCCCCATCCCCTCCCCCCGAAAACACCCACGCCCAGAAGCTCGCAACAGCACTGCATGAAATGGACCGCTTTGTGCAGCAAGGCTGTGCCGAGGTTTCCGCCCTGGCCCAGCTGGCGCTGGCCTGGCTGGAGATTCCTGAGGGCCATCAGCGGCTGGACGTGGTGGCGCAGGCGCTGGTGACCATTCGCAACAGCGCGGAATCGCTGGCGGAGTTTGCGGGCAGTGAAGCCCGGGTGATGAACTGCGAGTACGAGGACCAGGCGGAGGTGCGCCGCAGCGAGGCGGCCAAGGTGGCTGCCGAAGAGGCCGGGCATGTGTACACCGTGATGGGGCCTGGGGTGGCACGCGGCGTCAGGTAGTCCCGGATGCACTGGGGCTGCGCCCCGTTGCACCCTGCATGGCCGTCTACCCCTTGCGCGTGCGAAACAGCAGCCACAGCAGATACACCCCGCCCAGCAGCCCCGTTACCAGCCCGATGGGCAGATGCAGGCGCACGGGCGCCCACTGGCTGAGCATGTCGGCCGCCAGCAGCAGAACGGCGCCCATGGCTGCCGCCGTGAACAGGGGCACGTCGGGCGACAGGCCCAGGCGCCTGGCCACCTGGGGCGCGGCCAGTGCGATGAAGGCGATGGGCCCCGCCGCTGCCGTGGCGATGGCGGTCAGGGCCACGGCAGCCATCACCATGGTGAGCCGCGTGCGCGGCACGTTGACGCCGAGCTGGGTGGCGGCATCGTCGCCCAGCTCCAGCAGGTTGATGCGGCGGGCGCACCACAGCACGACGGGCACGATGGCGATGAAGCCCAGTGCGGCGGGCACGACATGGGCCCAGGTCCGCGCGCTGAGCGAGCCGGCCAGCCAGCGCTGCGCGGCGACGGCCCGGTCCAGGTCCCCCATGACCAGCAAGATGGTGTTCAGGCCCGAGAGCGTGGCCCCCACGCCTATGCCCACCAGCACCAGCCGGTAGCCGCCGCCAGCACGCCGCCCCCCGGACAGCGCAAGCACGACCGCCGCCGTGGCCATGCCCGACAGCACGGCGGCCAGCGATGTCCACAGCGGCCCGGCGTCACCCAGCACGATGAGCGCAATCGCCCCGCTGGCCGCGCCCGTGGTGAAGCCGATCACGTCCGGCGAGCCCAGCGCGTTGCGGGAGATGGACTGGAAGATGGCACCCGCCATGCCAAGCGAAGCGCCCACGAAGATGGCCGTGAGGACACGCGGCAGCCGCACCCGCTGCACGATGCGCTCTGCTGCGGGGTTGGAGCCCGTGCCCAGCAGGCTGTCGAGCACTTCGGCGGGGCTGAGGGACAGGGTTCCCGTGCCCAGCAGCAGCACCCCCAGCACCAGGGCCAGCACGACCAGCGCCATGCCCACGGCCAGCGGCCTGGGCCGCCAGAGAAACGAACAGGCTCCCCAGCGCACAACGGATGTGTTCACGGAGGTCTTCATAGCCTGCTCAATCGGTATCTGCACGCCACCCAGACAAAGAACGGCCCGCCGATCAGGCAGGCGACGATGCCCGCAGCCACTTCGGCAGGTGCCGCGACGACGCGGCCCAGCACATCGGCACCCAGCAGCAGCACCGCCGCGTAGAGCGCGGACAGCGGCAGTATCCAGCGGTAGTCCGGCCCGCACGAGAGGCGTGCAAGATGCGGCGCCACCAGGCCGACGAAGGCGATGGGCCCCACGGCCGCCGTGGCCGCCCCGGCCAACAGCATGACCGCCAGGCAGGCCAGTTGCGCGGTGGCGCGCACATTGACGCCCAGCGCCAGGCCCACGTCATGCCCCAGCGCCATGGCGTTGAGCTGGCCGACGATGGCCCAGGCCGCCGCCAGCCCTGCCGCCACGGCAGCCGCCAGCACGGCGGCGCTGGCATAGCCGCTGCCCTCCAGGGAGCCGGCCGCCCAGTGGCGGAAGCCGTCGAAGACTTCCGGGGGCGCGTTGAGCAGGATGATGCCGGCGCTGGAGGTGAGCATGACCGACAGGCCGGCCCCGGCCAGGACCAGGCGCACCGGGTGCGCGCCCGCGCCCCGGGACTGGCCGAACGCGAAGACGGCAGCGCCCGCCAACCCCGCGCCGGCAAAGGCGCACCAGACGTACTGGAGCACGGACGTCAGGCCGAAGGCCGTCATGCCGATGAGCACGGCCAGCGCCGCGCCGGCGTTGACGCCCAGCAGGCCCGGCTCCGCCAGGGGATTGCGGGTGACGGCCTGCATGAGCGCGCCGGCCACGCCCAGCGCCATGCCGGCCAGGATGGCCACCACGGTGCGGGGCATGCGCAGCAGGCTGACGATCAGGTGCTGGTCATCACGCAGGTCCGGAGCCCGCAGCGCGCCGAGGATGTCGGCCAGCGCAATGTCGCGCGAGCCGACGGTGATGCCGAGCACGGCGATGATGGCCAGCGCCAGCAGCCCGCCTGCAAGGCCCAGCCAACGCCTGCAGTGCAGGGGAGCGCGCGGAGCACGCGAGGCAGGCCGCGCCACCGCGCCTTGGAGCCGTGCACGCATGGCTCAGCGGAAATGGCTTGCCACGGCGTCGACCATCTGCTGCCCCGAGTAGTAGTCGATGCGAAACGAGGTCGGGCCCAGCGGATAGACGCGCCGGCCGGCAACGGCGGGCAGATTGGCCAGCAGCGGATCGTCCAGGAAGGCCTGCACATCGCCCTGCGAGGCGCCGAGCAGGAAGACGGAGTCGCCGGTGATGGCGGCCGAGAGATTCTCGCGGGAGATGAATTCGAAGTCCGAGGCGCGAGTGACCTGGGCGGCCAGCGCGGGCGGCAGGCCCTCCACCTTGAAGCCCAGTGCGGCCAGCAGCCGCGCATGGGGGCTGGCGGCGCGGCCTATGGAGTAGCTGCCGGCCAGGTTGTAGGCGACGATGCTGACGGGCTGGGCCGGTGGCGTGATGGAGGCGGCGGTCTGCGCCACATGGGCATCGAAGCGGGCAATGGCTGCGGCGGCCTGCTTCGCATGGCCCGTGATGCGGCCCAGCTCGGTGGCGATGTCCTGCCAGGACTGGCTGGAGTAGTCGACCACGACCATGGGCACGCCCTGCGCCTGCAGTTCGGGGCGGTGCTGGGCCACGCTGTCGGCCCCGGTGGCGGAGGCCACCAGCAGGTCGGGGCTGGCGCCGATGGCGGCCTCGATGTCGAATTGCAGGTTGCGGTAGAGCACCTGCACGCCGCGCTTGTCGGCAACGGCGGCCCATTGCGAGAAAAAGCCCTTGTCGTCGGTCATGCGGCTGGGCGTGGTCGCGGCGGTCGCAACGACCGGCGCATCGATGGCCAGCAGGATGCCGGTCACGCTGGGCGAGGTGGAGACGATGCGCCGGGGCAGCGGTGCATGGTCTGCGTGTGCTGCAGCCGGCGTATCCGATGTATGCGACGCATGCGATGTATCCGATGTATCCGATGTATGCGGTGCGGCGCCCGCCACGGGAACGTCGGCGCGTGGAAACCATGCAAAACAGGCCAGCACGGCCAGTGCGGCGGCCGCGCCCAGGGCGGCAAGTTGGAGTCTGTTCATCTCGATCCGAAGCGACGGGGCCGGGCGCCAGGGCGGCGTCTTCAGCGTATTCCGTATTGTAGAATTCATTCCACATTGCAAACACCGAAGGATCTATCGATTGTGGGAAATGACCGGCCATGACGCAGCGCCTGAGTGCTGATGCGGTGACGCTGCGCTACGGCGAGCGCACGATTTCGCAGGGCCTGTCCCTTGCCATTCCCGATGGCTCCTTCACCGTCATCGTGGGGCCGAACGCCTGCGGCAAGTCCACCCTGCTGCGCGCGCTGTCGCGGCTGCTGGCGCCGGTGGCCGGGCAGGTCATCCTGGATGGCCGGCACATCTCGCAATTTCCCGCCAAGGAGGTGGCGCGGCGCCTGGGCCTGCTGCCGCAAAGCGCGATGGCGCCCGAGGGCATCACGGTGGCGGACCTGGTGGCGCGGGGGCGCTACCCCCATCAATCCTTCCTGAGGCAGTGGACGGACGCGGATGAGCAGGCCGTGGCCGAGGCCATGCAGGCCACCGATGTGGCAGCGCTGTCCGACCGCCTGCTGGACGAGCTGTCAGGCGGCCAGCGCCAGCGGGTGTGGATTGCGATGGTGCTGGCGCAGCAGACGCCGATCCTGCTGCTGGACGAGCCCACGACGTTCCTGGACATCGCCCACCAGATCGAGCTGATGGAGCTGCTGGCGGATCTCAACGACGCCGGCCGTACGGTGGTTGCGGTGCTGCACGACCTCAACCAGGCCTGCCGCTATGCCTCGCACCTGATCGCCATGCGCGACGGGCGCATTGCCGCGCAGGGCGCGCCCGGGGCGATCTTCACGGAGCAGTTGGTGCAGGAGGTGTTCGGCCTGCCGGCCGTGATCATTGCAGACCCCGTGTCGGGGACACCCCTGGTGGTGCCCAGGGGGCGCAGGGCCGTGAATGCCATGGAGCGTGCCGCAGGGAACTGAGGCGCCCGGGCATTTTTCCCGGCGCGGCTTTCAAGGCGAATCTGCGCTGAAGGCCCGCCCGCCCGTGGACTGGTTGATCAGGCTGGCCTCGCGGAACAGCGCGACCCGGTCTTGCGGCGACTTGAGCTGGCCCAGGTCCGAGACGGTGGTGACCGCGCAGACGATTTCATGCTGCGCATCAAACACCGGCGCCGCCTGGCCCGTGACGTTGGACAGCAGGTGGCTGGTCATCTCGGACCAGCAGCGCTCGCGCACTTCGTCAAGCACGGCCTTGGCCGGCGGCTTGCCACGGAAATAGGCGGGCTGCTGGCGCCGTGCGGCGTCGATGGTGGCCTTGGGCAGGAAGGCCTGGAACACCAGGCCGCAGGCGGTGTTGTCTATGGGCAGGATGTCGCCCAGCGCCAGCGGGTTGATCGAGAAGTAGGCGCTGCGGTACCAGCGCACCAGGGTCGGCCCGCGGTCGGTCCAGATGGCCACGCCGCCGCTGAGCGCATGGCTGTGCGTCAGCGCCTTCATGCGCTGCGCCGCAATCTCCACCGCATCCACACGCTTGAGCGCGCCAATGCCGATGCTCAGCGCCGCGCTGCCCAGGTCATACAGGCCGCTGGCCGGGTCCTGCTTGGCCAGGCCTTCCTTGACGAGGCTTTGCAGGTAGCGGTGGGCCGTGGAGCCCCCCGTTCCCGTTCGCCGGGCCACCTCGCCCAGCGCCAGCTCGCTTTCGGCATTGGCCAGGACCATGAGAAACCGGGTGGCGATGGAGACGGACTGGATGGTGCCGGAGCGCTTCTCGCCGGCTGTCGTCTGAGGTGTTGTTGTTTTCAAGGGCTGGGCTTTCTTGCCTGTACCAGGCGCATCGCAGGTGGGGGCGCAGGCGCCGCCGGTGTCGATGATACCGGCTCTGCCGAAGGCTCTGCACGGGTGCGCGCACACCATTTCGCCGCTGTTTTTTTCTTCCGCATGTGGGAATGCATTCCCTACTGTGGAATTTCAATGCATGATGGCGACCTTTGAAAAATACGAATCATTCTCATCAAAGGAAGATGCTGTGAAGCTGTGTTTCCATCGCAGGCTCCCGTCCCGGGCGGGCGCCATCGCACTCTCTACCCTGATGGCGCCGGCCGGCGCCTTTGCACAGGGCGCATCGGGTTCCGGGGGGGAATCCAACGCGCTTGAAGCGGTCGTGGTCAGCGGAGAAAAGGTCAGGCGCGAACTCAAGGACACGGCCTCCTCCGTGTCGGTCAAGGCCGGCAAGGACCTGGCCCGACAGGAATCCGGCAACGCCTCGGTCCACGAGGTGCTGCACGACGTGCCCAACGTGGTCTACACCGACACGGTGGGTGCGCCCATCATCCGCGGGCAGGACACGCAGGGGCCCAACAACGGCCAGAACGTCTTCTGGGGCGGCACGGTGCCGCGCGCCACCATCAACCTGGACGGGCACTACCTCAACTACAACGAGATGTTCTTCGGCGCGACCTCGGTCTGGGATGTGGAGAGCATCGAGGTGTTCCGCGGCCCGCAGACCACCTCGCAGGGCGCCAATGCCATTGCGGGCGCCATCGTCGTGAACACCAAGGACCCCAGCTTCAAACGCGAAGGGGCCTACCAGCTGGAGGCGGGCGACTACCACTCGCGGCGTGCGTCCATCGCCGTCTCCGGCCCCGTGGGCGAGGAGCTGGCCGCGCGGCTGGCCGTGGACTACTCGGGGCGCGATACCTTCATCGACTACACCAATCCGCAGTTCCAGCGGGGCCAGGCCGATCAGGATTTCCGCGCGCTGAACGCACGCATGAAGTTCCTGTGGCTGCCCAGCCGCATTCCGGGCCTGGAGGCCAAGTTCACCTATTCCCACAACGACAGCAACCGCCCCAGCCAGGAGGCGGCGTCCGCTCCGTTCAGCGCGCTGGAGCACTGGACGACAACCATGCCCAGCTGGAAGCAGAAGACCGACACCGGCATCCTCGACCTCAGCTACGAGCTGGGCAACGGCGTGCGGCTGGTCAACCAGTCCCAGTATTCGCGCTCGTCCGTGCAGCGCTATACCGGCATTCCCGGCGAGGGCGATGCCGATATCCGCCAGAACAATGTCTCCAATGAGTTCCGCGCCCTGGTGGGCAGCGACAAGAACCGCCTGAGCGGCTTCGGCGGCGTCTACTACGCGCGCACCGGCACGGACGAAAGCCTGCTGCTGCGCGGCCTGTCCGCCTTCGACGACACGAAGAAGAACCTGGGCGTCTTCGGCGAGCTGAACTGGCGCCTGGCCGACCGCTGGACCCTGACCAGCGGCCTGCGCTACCAACAGGACGAGGTGGTGCGCACCGGCACTTCGGTGCTGGCACCCACCGCCCTCGACTACACGAAAACCTTCTCGGCACTGCTGCCCAAGCTGTCCCTGGCCTATGCCGCCACACCGCGCTGGACCGTGGGCGCGCTGGTCAGCCGGGGCTACAACCCGGGCGGTGTGTCGCTGAACCTCACCAGCCGGCAATGGGCGTATTTCAAGAAGGAGTCGATCTGGAACTACGAGCTGTTCAGCCGCGCCAGCCTGCTCGATGACCGGCTGATGCTCAACACCAACCTGTTCTACATGGACATGCGGGATGCGCAGTACAACATCCCCGTGGTCATCTCCCCGGGCGTGGCCCAGTCCTACACCATCAACGCGGAGAAGGCCCATGCCTACGGCTTCGAGCTGGGCGCCGACTACCGCGCGCTGGACAACCTGCGGATCAAGGCCGGCGTGGGCGTGCTGCGCACCCGCATCGAGGAGATGGGCAGCAACCCCGGCTACGAGCACAACCGCTTCGCCCGCTCGCCCGGCTACAACCTGAGCCTGGGCGTGAGCTGGGACGCCAGCCCCCGGTTCAATGTCTCAGGCCAGGTGCGCCATCTGGACGGCTACTACTCCGATACCGCCAACACGCGCGCCTATGCGGTCGGCTCCAACACCATCGCCGACCTGCGCATGACCTATGCCTACAGCGCGCGCGTGCAGCTGTACGGCTATATCAAGAACGTCTTCGACAGGCGCGCACCGACGTACCTGCAGCAAAACCGCGGCATCGGCGGCATCGAGGCCAGCATGACCGCGCCGCGCATGATCGGCGTGGGCGTGCGGGGAACGTTCTGAGATAGGAATAACAGCAGACATGACAACCCGCAAACCCCTGCACATCGGCCTTTCGCTGGCCCCCACCTGGCTGAGCGGCGACGCCTGGCGGCGGCCCGGCAGCAATATCGAAGGGCTGTACTCCAGCGACTTCGCTCTGGACCTGGCCCGGCGCGCCGAGGCTGCGCACCTGGACTTCGTCTTCCGCCCGGACGTGAGCTTTCTGCCCATGGAGGCGCTGGAGACGGGCGCGGGCTTCGCCAGCCTGGACCCCACGGTGCTGATGGCCGCGCTGGCGCGCGAGACCTCGCGCATCGGCCTGGTGTCCACGGTATCGACCACGTTTTTCCCGCCCTATGCGGTGGCGCGCCAGCTGCAATCGCTGCACTGGATCAGCAACGGCCGCGCCGGGTGGAACATCGTCACGGCCCTGCAGGGCCACGAGAACTTCGGGCTGCAGGCCATGCCCGATGCCGATGAACGCTATGCGCGGGCCGCAGAATTCACCGACGTGGTGCGCCGGCTGTGGGCCAGCTTCCCCAACGAGGCCTTGAAGATCGACCGGGACAGCGGCCGCTACGCCGACGCCTCGCTGGTCCACCCCATAGACCACGAGGGACCGCACCTGAAGGTGCGCGGCCCGCTGAACCTGCCGGAGTTCGGCGGCCCGCGCATTCCTCTGGTGCAGGCGGGCGCGTCCAGCACCGGGCGCGACTTTGCCGCATCGGTGGCAGACATTGTTTTCGCCCCCACGCCGGACCTGGACGCGGCGCTGGAGCTGCGCCGGGACCTGTCTCGGCGCGCCCAGCGCCATGGCCGCCAGGCGCAGGATGTGCGCCTGCTGCCCGGCCTGAGCCTGTACCTGGCCGACACCCGCGAGCAGGCCCGGGAGATGTTCCAGCAGACGCACGGCCGGGTGGACAGGGGCCGCAAGCTGGCATCGATCAAGGCCATGGTCGGCCTGGACCTGACGGACTGGCCCGCAGACCGGCCGATCACCGCAGCCGACCTTCCGCCGCCCGTGGCAACCCCGTCCAGCCGCACGCATGCGGGCCTGCTCAGGCGCCTGATGGAGCGCGAGTCATTGCGCATCGACGAGCTGCTGCTGCGGCCGGAAATCCTCTCCGCCGCGCACTGGCAGGTGGTCGGCACGGTGGACGATGCCGTGGCGCAGATCACCGAGTGGAGCGCCGCTGGCGCCATCGACGGCTTTCTGGCCGCGCCCGGCGGCTCCGTCGAGTCCCTGCATTGCGTGCTGGAGCAGCTGGTGCCGTGCCTGGTGGAGGCCGGCCTGTTCCGCTCCCGCTACACGGGCACCACGTTCATGGAGCACCTCGACGAGTCGAGGTAGGGGCTGCGCCCTGCCCGCGCCGGGCCTTCACTGCGCCCGCGTGTCGGACCCGCCATCGGGCTCGAACGCAAAGCCCACGCCGTACACGGAGCGAATCCACTCATGGCGGTCGTCCGCCGCCTTGAGCTTTTTGCGCAGGTTCTTGATGTGGCTGTCGATGGCGCGCTCGTTCACGTCCAGCGTGTCGGCGCAGGCCAGCTCCAGCAGCTGCGCGCGGGAGTACAGGCGGCCGGGCTGGCGCATCAGGGCCTGCAGCAAGGTCAGCTCCCGCTTGGTCAGCGGCAGCACGCTGCCGTTGAGCATGGCGCGGCCCTGCTCAGGCAGCAGCGTCAGGCGTTGCTGCGCGGGGCCGGGGCCGGCACTGCGGCGCAGCACGGCCTTGACGCGGGCCACGACTTCGCGCGGGGCGAAGGGTTTGCAGATGTAGTCGTCCGCGCCCAGCTCCAGGCCCAGCAGGCGGTCCATTTCCTCGACACGCGCAGTGAGCAGGATGACGGGGCTGGCGCTGTGTGGGCGGAACTGGCGCAGGATGTCCAGGCCGTCCAGCCCCGGCAGCATGATGTCCAGCACGGTGAGGTCGGGCGGGGAGCGCAGCATGCGGTCCAGCGCCTCGCGCCCGTGGCGGATGTGCTCGACTTCGTAGCCTGCATGGCGCAGGTAGTCGATGACGATGGCGGCCATGTCGGTTTCGTCTTCGACCAGGAGGATGCGGGCAGGCTTCATGGCGCGGGATTTTCCAGCAAGGGCAGCCACAGCGTGATGCGCAGGCCGCCCAGCGGCGAGGCAGCGGCCTCGATGCTGCCGCCATGGGCCTGGACGATGGTGCGGCAGATGGCCAGTCCCAGGCCGGAGCCGCCCAGGCCATCGCCGTCGCGCACGCGGGAGGCGTCCACGCGGTAAAGGCGGTCAAACAGGCGCGGCAGGTGCTGGCTGGCCACACCGGGAGCCGTGTCGTCCCAGCACAGCTGCAGCATGCTGCGGTCCTGCATCTGGACCATTTCGGCAGACACCTGCAGCCGCCCGCCCGCAGCCGTGTAGCGCAGGCTGTTTTCCAGCAGGTTGGCAAACACCTGGTGCAGCCGGTGCGGGTCGCCCTGCACCAGCGGCGGCGGAACGCGCGCGGCCAGCTGGTCCACGGTGGAGCGGTCCAGGCCAATGCCGACCTGCTCGAAACCGGGCCGCGCGCCGTCCAGCGCCTCGCCCAGCAGGGTCAGCACATGCACGGGCACATGGCCCGAGCCGTGCAGGGCCTGCGGGTCGTCCAGGCTCACGCGCAGGTCGCTGACCAGCCGTATCAGCCGCATGATCTGCCGGTGCAGGCGCAGCGCCATGCGGTCGTCCATGGGCAGCACGCCGTCCTGCACGGCCTCGACCTCGGCGCGCATGGTGGACAGGGGCGTGCGCAGCTCATGCGCCACGTCGGCCAGCCAGCGCTGGCGCGAGGCCTCCATGGTGGCCAGTTGCACGGCCATGTCGTTGAAGGTTTCCGCAAGGCGGGCCAGCTCCGCATCGCCCTTGATGGCCACGCGCGTATCCAGCCGCCCGGCCGCAATGCCGCGCAGGCCATCGACAAAGGCGGTCAGCGGCTCCAGCCAGCGCCGCGTGAGCCAGGCCGACAGCAGCAGCGCCAGCAGCAGGCCGGCCAGCCCGGTCCAGGCCACAAAACCCATCTGCTGCGCGAGGAAGGCGCGGTCCAGGTCGCGCTGCATGCCCTGCCCGGTCTGCACGGGGGACAGCACGATCTCGCCAATGGCCTGACCATTGGCTGCGCGCAGAACGCGATGCGCCGCGCCTGGCTGCGGCGCCATGCCGGAGATGAGCTGGCCCTGGGCATCCAGCAGGCCCACGCGCGCCCACGGGCCGCCGAACGGGCGGTCTGGCGGCGGGCCTGGGCGGTCTGTACGGTCTGTACGGTCGGAGCGATCTGATCGATCTGAGCGATCGGCAGGCTCTCCGCCTTCCGGCCCAGGTGGCGGCGGAAACTCCGGGCCCGGGCCCGGACCGTGGCTTCCCTCAAAACCAGGCCTCGGCTCCGGCATGGGCATGGGCATGGGGGGCCGTGGCCCGGGCTCGCCCGCAGGAAAGCCCCGGCCCATGCCTGCGCCCGGGCGCACCATGTCGCGCCAGAAACCGGGGTTGGCGCGCGCCGCATCCCAGCCGCCGTTTTGCTCATGGTGCTGGACCAGCCGCTCGGCCAGCCCGTCCATGCCGGTCAGCTCCACCTCGGCCATGTAGGGCCCCAGGCCCCTCTGCAGCCCCAGGCGCGAGAACCCGAGAAACACCAGCAGCAGGGCCACCAGCAGCACGGCCAGGGCGAAGAAGGCCTTGTGCTGCAGCTTCAGGCGTGGGAGGCGGAGGCTCATTCAGTCCCTGCGTCAGACGGCAATGCCGATGGATATCGTGGCGGTGTGGCCATTGGTGGTGTCTCCGGTGAAGGTGGGCGTCTGCCAGGCGATCTGCTCGCTGGTGTTGTCGCCGAAGACATTGTCCGATGTCACGCTGACCCGCGACAGGTTGGAGACGCTGGCGCTGTAGCCGCTGACACCGGCATAGACGGCGCTGGCCACGTCCTTGGGCATGGCCATCTGCGAGGTCAGCAGCTTGTTGGTGTAGCTGCCGGCCGTGTTGAGGCTGCGGAACACCTCGAAGTGCATGTGCGGCCAACGCCCGTCATAGCAGCCCGGGAAGATGGTCACAAAGGTGCATTCGCCATTGCTGTCCGTCGCCTGTACACCGCGCAGGAAGTTCTGGTTGAGCAGGTCGGTGGAGTACAGCGAATACTCGCCCTCGCGGGTGCAGTGCCACAGGTAGATGGCATAGCCTTCCAGCGGGCTGCAGTTGGTGCTGACGTTGACCAGGGTGATCTTGAGCGTCAGCGGCAGGCCCGCAGCCGTGCCGCTCATGCCGCCAAAGCTGCTGCGCAGGTCGCTGCGCACCACGCCGCTTTGCGACAGCACATTGACCAGGCTGCCGCGCGAGCCGTTGGAGCCGTCGGCGGGGTAAGGGCCTTCGGTTTCCGTGGGATCGACCATGCAGGTGGTGGTCGTGGTTCCCGTATCTGTGCCCGTACCTGTGCCCGTGTCGGTGCCCGTTCCTGTCCCGGTTCCTGTGCCGGTCCCTGTCGAATCACCGGAATCACCTCCGCCACCACCGCAGGCGGACAAGAGCGCGGCAGCGCCACCGGCAGCCATCAGGCCCAACAGGCGGCGGCGCTCGGACAGGCGGCGCGCCATGACTTGCAGATCGTGCTGAAGGCCCAGGTCGTGGGCTAGATCATCGGCATCGTGAGAGTGGTTCATGGGGATGGCTTTTCATGAGGGCCTGTGCGCAGGCCCGTGGGGTTGCAGACAGCCCGGCGGCGTGGCCCGCCGGGCCACGCGATCACTGCTGCGGATGGGGCGGCGGCCCGCCTGCGCCGGGTCCGCCGGCCGGCATGGCCACCAGCTGCCCGTTCAGGCTGCGGCAGGTGCCGGCCAGCGTCTTGCCATCGGGCATGGTCAGCGTCACGCTGTCGCCCTCGGCCTTGCCCTGGCAGGCCGTATAGGCCTCGGGCGGCGGCGACGGCGGATTGCCGTGCCCCCCGTGGCCCTGCGCATGGCTGCAGGCCGCCGCGAAGGCCGCCACAGCCAGCACAAGGGCCGGGCGAACGCGTGAAGCGTTGGTTTGCGAGAAATCAATCATGGTCTTTTCCTGGAGTTGCACAGGAATTCTTGCGACCAATCTGGGGGGAAATTGGGAGAAGTGACCGTGATCGAAATGCAGGCGGCAGGCGGCAGGCGGCAGGCGGCAGGCGGCAGGCGGCAGGCGGCAGGCGGCAGGCGGCAGGCGGCAATGATCGCCCCTACAGCCTGGAAGGCCAGCAGCTCAGCCTGGCCCAGTTGAAAAACGCGCTCTCCAGGAAATGGACATCAGCCCCCGATGCCAACAGCACGGCACGAATTGCCGTACGGGTCGATCCCGATGCGCCATGTCAGCACTGACAATGACTCAGATTTCCCTGTACTGCGGCACTGCGCTCAGCATTTAATTGAATCAGAGATAGTAAAAAGATAATCCAAGCCCAAGTTTCCAGGCCTGATTTCCTCCAGATGTTTTTGAAAGCAATTCGAATCTACATCGTCTCCATCCCGACCGTCCCAAAAATCATAAAGCTCAAGAACTTCTTTTGCCTCGTCAATCTCGGCTTGTGTAAAACCTCGTGCGTGAGCCAGACCAGGAGATGTGAGCACAGACAAAGAAATTGCAAGCCCAGCGATGCTGAGCCTGAAACACCTCGACATTTCTATCGCGAAGTTATCATGCATAGTCATTCCTCCTGTTCAAAATTGATATGACACACCTTTACCGGATATTTCAACAGAATGAACCAGCCATCACCTCACCCAGATTCAAGCACACTTCACAATAATTCATCCAATACGGATCAGATATTGACAATTTGAATCCGATAGATGTATTTCAAATGACGACGTGTCGCTGGTTGCAGCGTCTGGACAGCGCAAGCCTGTGTCCGAAGACACCCAGGCCGCCCCCTGTTTTCTGGCTGGCCCCGACCAGCACCTTCGGAGTTATCACGATTAATTGAAGTTTGCGTGATACATCCGCTACAGGGTCCCTCCAACAATGGGACCCATGAACACCGCCCTCATCACCCCCCAACCGGCACAGCCCAAGGATGGCCAGCGCATCCACCCGCTGTGGCTGCGCCTCACGCATTGGCTCAATGCGCTGGCCGTGGTCATCCTGGTGACCAGCGGCTGGCGCATCTACAACGCGGCGCCGTTCTTTGATTTCAGCTTTCCGGGCTCGATCACGCTGGGCGGCTGGCTGGGCGGGGCGCTGCAATGGCACTTCGCGGCCATGTGGCTGCTGGTGTTCAACGGACTGCTGTACCTGCTGCTCAATATCGCCAGCGGCCGGTGGCTGCGCAAGTTCTTTCCCGTCAGCGTGCAGGGCGTGCGCCAGGACCTGGTGGCCGCCCTCAAGGGCCGGCTGTCGCACGCCGACCCGGCCCGCTACAACCATGTGCAAAAGCTGGCCTACCTGTTCGTGGTGCTGGACCTGGTGGTGATCGTGCTGTCGGGCCTGGTGCTCTGGAAGTCGGTGCAGTTCCCGCTGCTGCGCGAGTTGCTGGGCGGCTATGAATCCGCACGGCGCGTGCACTTCTTCGGCATGTCCGCGCTGGTGGCCTTCGTGGTGGTGCACCTGGCAATGGTCGCCCTGGTGCCCCGGACCTTCCTGACCATGATCCACGGCCGTGCGCCCAAGTCCCCATGAACATCTTCAAAGCCCCTTCCCTGCCCGGCGTCGATGGCGCGGCCGTGGTGCGCGAGGCACGCTCGCTGATCTCCCGCAAGCTGGACCAGCCCGCACGCCGCACCTTCTTGCAGCGCTCGCTCACGCTGGGCGGCCTGTCCCTGCTCACGGGCTGCAGCATCAGCGATGACAGCCACGTCGAGGCCGCGCTCAGCCAGGTATCGCGCTTCAACGACCGCATGCAGGGCCTGCTGTTCAGCCCCTCGCGGCTGGCGCCCACCTATTCCGCAGCCGAGATCACGCGCCCCTTCCCTTTCAATGCCTATTACGGAGAGGACGAGGTACGCGAGGTGGACGGGGCCAGCTGGCGCCTGGAGGTGACCGGCATGGTCGCCGACCGCCATGCCTGGACCCTGGCCGAGCTGCGCGCCATGCCGCAGGACGAACAGATCACGCGCCACATCTGCGTGGAAGGCTGGAGCGCCATAGGCCGCTGGGGCGGCGTGCGCTTTGCCGATTTCCTGCGCCACATAGGCGCCGACACCAGTGCCAAGTACGTCGGCTTCAAGTGCGTTGACGACTACTTCACCAGCATAGACATGGCCACGGCCCTGCATCCGCAGACGCTGATGGCATTGACTTACGACGGGCAGCCCCTGCCGCCCAAATATGGCTTTCCGATGAAGCTGCGCATGCCCACCAAGCTGGGCTACAAGAACCCGAAGCACATCCAGGCCATGTTCGTCACCAACACCTACTCCGGCGGCTACTGGGAAGACCAGGGCTACAACTGGTTCGGAGGCAGTTGAGCGGCCTTCCAAGCCGCTGGGCCGCCAACGAAGGTGCGAGGCCGGGCCCATCCAAAGCCGGCCGATTTGCAATACCGCAAACCGCTAATCCAAAGGAAGACTCAAATGACCAAGCTCACCACCACCCTGCTCGCCACCTGCCTCGCCCTGGCCGGTGCCACCACGGCATTCGCTGCGGATGAGATGGCGAAGGACGGCATGTCCAACGGAGCCATGTCCAAGGATTCGATGTCCAAGGACGGAATGAAGAAGGACTCCATGGCCAAGGACGGCATGAAGAAAGACTCCATGTCCAAGGACGGGATGAAGAAGGACTCGATGTCCAAGGACGGCATGCACAAGGATGGAATGAAGAAGGATTCCATGGGCAAGGACGCCATGTCCAAATAAGCAGACGGACTCGCCTGATCCGTCTGGTGCCCTCCAGGCGGTCGGGCCGTCGGGGCTGCTTGGAAAGCTGACTGGGGCTGCCGATCAGGCAACCAGGCACAGAGCCCGGTCCTGCCTGCGCCCCGAGTGCCCGCTCTGCAACAGAAGCGGGCCGGCGGGCTTCAGCGGCGCTGCGGAGGACGCGGGCCCGGTGCGCCGGAGCGTTGCTCGATGTGGCGGAACGTGAGGCGACCCTTGTTCAGGTCATAGGGCGACATTTCAAGCGTCACCTTGTCGCCGGCCAGCACGCGGATGCGGTGCTTGCGCATTTTTCCGCCGGTATAGGCGATGAGCTGGTGGCCGTTTTCCAGCGTTACGCGGAAGCGGGAATCAGGCAGCACTTCGTCTACCCGGCCTTGCATTTCGATCAGTTCTTCTTTAGCCAATGGGACTCCTGTGAGTACATGTTGAAAGGGTTGCGTCGCCGCAAGTTGCTGGTGCAGCACCATGCTGCGGCCTTGGGCCAGCGCAGGATGACCGCTGCACGCAGGCAGCGGAGCATCGAAAAAAGGGAAAAGAGGTCCCTGCAGGTGGCAGGGAGAGTGCGGACCCGGGAGGTGGGTTGGATTCGCGTGGTGCTCGCCGTTGAGAGTGACAGTTGCGGACCTCGTCACAGACTTTGTGACAGTGGGCGGCTAACGGCAGCCCGGAGACCGCGAAGGTGTCAGACGGGCACTGAGGAGGCGAACAACAAGGACAGCACCTCCATCAGTATAGGTGAATTGCCGGCCGCGCGTTGAAGCGGCGCCGGGTACCACACCTGTACGGGACGGCATTTTCCCTGTCGCGACTGGGGCAATTCGCAGTCGAACCGGGAGAAGTGCCCTCTCTTGGTGGTTGCCGCGGCATCGAAGCGGCCGCCGGCGGCCCGCCTCATGCCTTTCACCTATCCCAGCTTGGGCAGCAGATTGAACAGCAGCACCATCAGCAGGCCCACAAAGGACACGATGGACTGGACCACGGTAATGGTCTTGGTGGCCTCGCCCATGCTCATGCCGAAGGACTCCTTCACCATCCAGAAGCCCGCGTGGTTGGCGTAGTTGAAGAACAGCGAGCCGCAGCCAATGGCCAGCGCCAGCAGCGGCACGTTCAGCGAAGGATCGGAGGCCGCCAGCGGCGCCAGCAGGCCCGCCGCGCCCACGATGCCCACGGTGGCCGAGCCGGTGGACACCGACAGCAGCATGGCGATCATCCAGCCCAGCACCAGCGGAGGCAGGGCGAACTGCTGGGTCATGTGGACGATGGCATCGCCCACCTTGGCGCTGGTCAGGATCTGCTGGAAGGCGCCGCCGCCCGCAATGATGAGCATGATGCCGGCGATGGGCTTGAGGCTCTGGCCCAGCGCGTCGCGCAGCTTCTCGGCATCGGCGCCGCGCAGATAGCCCAGGGTGATGGAGGCAAACACCACGCCCAGCAGCATGGCCACCAGCGGATTGCCCAGGAAGGCCGCCGCATGCAGCAGGCCCGAATCCTTGGGCAGAAGCACCTCGGCCAGCGCATGCACCAGCATCAGCAGCGCGGGCAGCAAGGCGCACAGCACGCCCATGCCGATGCTGGGCGCACTGCCCTCCCCGCCTTCCTTCTTGCCTGATGTGAACTGCTCCAGCAGGGCTGCATCGGGGCGCGTGCTCATGCGCGGCGTGATGAAGGCCCCATACAGCGGGCCACCCAGCACCATGGCGGGAATCACTGCCAGAAAGCCGTACAGCATGGTCGGGCCGACCGTGGTGTGCAGCGTGGCAATGGCGGTGAGAGGGCCGGGGTGCGGCGGCACCATGCCGTGCATGGCGGCCAGCGCGGCGATCACGGGCACGCCCACATAGACATAGGCCGATCCCTTGAAGCGCTCATTGCTTTCCAGCTTGCGCGCCACGCTGAAGATCAGCGGCAGCATGACCACCAGCCCCACCTCGAAGAACATGGGGATGCCGATCACGAAGGCCACCAGGGTCATGGCCCAGGGAATCATGCGCTCGGAGGTGCGCTGCAGGATGGCACTGGCCAGCCGCTCGGTGGTGCCGGAGTCCGCCAGGATCTTGCCCAGCATGGCGCCCAGGGCAATCACCACGCCCACCGCGCCCAGCGTCTTGCCGGCCCCGTTGGTGAGGTTCTTGACGATCTCGCCCGGCGCCATGCCCGTGGCAAAGCCCACGCCAATGGAAACCACCAGCAGGGCCAGCAAGGGATGAAGACGGATGCGCGAGACGATCAGCGCGACGAGGACCAGCACGCTGGCCAGCGCGATGAGCAGCAGTTGGGTATCGAATGAAGACATAGGAAGCTTGGAGTTGTGATTCTTGGCGTTGGACCCCGCCTGCGCGCTTGCGGCATGCGGCATGCCGCAAGCGGTGGGCGGTTTCCAATCGCTACAAATCGTATGCCTGGGCCTGTCGGCGGGTTGTAGGTTTCAGGCTTGTTCACAGAGTTCGCGCTGGCGCCGGTCCACAATCGTGCCTGCCGGGCAAGCCCGGTGCTGCCATCCCGGAACCCATGCGCATACACCATCCCCCCGTACCGGAGCTGCCCGGAATCTCCCTTCGCCAGATCGAACGCTCGGACATCGGCGCCTGGTACGCCTACCTGAGGCTGCCCGCCGTCACCGAGCACACCAGTTGGAACCTCGCCTCAGGCGACGACCTGCTGCCGCTGTTCGATGCGTTCGAGTCCCCGTCCGCCGACTCCCAGCGCCGCCTGGCCGTCGTCGATGCCCGCAGTGGCCGGATGGTGGGCAGCATCGGCTTTCACACCATCTCCGGCGTGAACCGCACCGCCGAAATCGCCTACGACCTCGCCCCGGAGTACTGGGGACGCGGCATAGCCAAGGCCCTGTGCGCGACAGTGACCCGATGGGCCTTTCAGGAATACGGCTTCATCCGCATCCAGGCTGCGGTGCTGGAGTCGAACCAGGCCTCGGCCAAGGTCGTGCAGGCCTGCGGGTACCGGCATGAGGGGCTGCTGCGTTCGTTCAGGCTGGTTCGCGGAATGCCCAGGGACTATGCGCTCTATGCGCGGCTTGCGACAGACGAATGAGCGGGCGATAAGCCCAGGCATCCCCATGCACTCCTGCAGCGATCCTCACGCGCCCCGCACTCTGGACCTCATCCCCAACGATCCTGTCCAGCCCGAGTTCCAGCGCCTGGAGGATGATGCGCGCGCAGCCATCGCCAGCGCCCTCGGCGAGGCGCTGGACAGCCTCTACCTGTATGGCAGCGTGGCGCGCGGCTGCGCGAGGGCGGGCTTCTCGGACCTGGATCTGACGATCGTGCTGGCCCGCCCCCTCTCCAGGCAGGAGAGCTCCCGGCTGGAGCAGCTGCGCCAGGACCTGCAACTACGTCACAAAGAAGTCGTGAAGATCGATTTCGATCTGGGCACTCGGCAAGAGGTGCTGGATCCGGCTCATCTTTACAGCTGGGGCTACTGGCTCAAGCATGAGTGCCGCTGCATCCATGGAGAAGACCTGGCGCAGCAGTTTGAGGCGTTCGAGCCGTCCAGGGCGATTGCACAGGCCGTCAATGGCGACTACGTGCAGGTGCTGAACGACTACCTGCAGCGCATTGCCGCAACCCGGGACGACATGGAGGCCCTGCGTCTGCAACGCGAAGCCGCACGCAAGCTGATCCGGGCCACCAATGTGCTGCGCCCCTGCTCAGGCGGCTTCTGGCCGCGCACGCTGGAGGAGTTCGCCGATTGCTTTGCGCAGCTCCATCCGGAAATGGCGCAGTCCATGGCTTTCTTTCTGGCGCAGTCAAGGACGCCCGAGGCACCCAGAGCTCGTTTCAACGCAGAGCTTTCGGCCTTCATCAGCTGGATTCGGCGCCAGCGGGCTGCATCTACGGCAGTCTAGGTACCGGGCAACGCCAGAGCCCCAAGCCGCCAAACGCCTGGCTGCCACAAAAGCTTCAAACCTTCGTCACCTCCCTGTCACGCGCAGCGGGTGCAATGTAAACGTTTTCAAGAAATCGTTTACATCCATGAGCATCACCGAGGTTGCACGCCGCGCGGGACTGTCCGTCGCCACTGTTTCGCGGGTTTTCAATACGCCGGAGGTGGTCAATGCGCAAACGCGCAGCACGGTGCTGCGCGTGGCGCAGGAAGTGGGCTATGTGGCCAATGCCAGCGCACGCACGCTGCGTACGCGCAGCAGCAAGGTGCTGGGCGTGGTGCTGCCCACGCTCACCAATCCGGTGTTTGCCGAGTGCCTGCAGGGCATTGCCTCACAGGCGGCGCTGCGCGGCTATGCGATTTCGCCCTGCACCACCGAATACGACCACGCCGGTGAAGACGCGGCCACCACGCGGCTGCTGGCCAGCGGAGTGGATGCGCTGGTGCTGGTGGTCTCCAACCCTGGCGATTCGGCGGCGCTGGCGCGTGTGCGCCAGGCCGGCAAGCCCTATGTGCTGGCCTATCACCACACCCATGAGCATGCCTGCGTGGGCGTGGACAACACGGGCGCCGTCAGGGAGCTGGTGCTGCGCCTGGCTGCGGCAGGCCACAGCCGCATCGGCATGGTCACGGGCCAGTTGCGCGCGTCCGACCGCGCCCAGCAGCGCTGCCGTGGCTATGCGCTGGGCATGCAGGCCGCAGGCCTGGCGCCGCTGCCCGTCTGGGAGGTGCCCTTTGCCGCCACGGCCGTGCAGATGCTGCAGCAGCACCTGAGCGAGCAGGCGCCGCCCACGGCCATTGTCTGCAGCAACGATCTGCTGGCGATACGCACCATCCGCGCGGCATCGCTGGCCGGGTTCCGCGTGCCTGCGGACCTCAGCGTGGTCGGCTTTGACGGGATTGCCATGGCGGGCGATCTCACGCCTTCGCTGGCCTCGATTTCCCAACCCAACCACGACATCGGCTCGGCCTGCGTGCGCCTGCTGTGCGATGCGCTGGCGGGCAAGAAAACCCTGGCCGCGCAAGACAGCCTGTGCCTGCCGCATGGCTGGCGCAGCGGCGAGTCCTGCCGGCTCTGAAACCAACAACAGCGGCCCGCGCAAGCCAAGGCCGCGCCCTTCCCTTCCCCACGCTCCCCCACCTCTTCGAGTACGCACCATGAAACTGACTGCCCTCCCCTTCAAGCTCTCCTTCAAGCCCTCCTTCAAGCGCCTGGCCCTGCTGGCCGCCACCACCGCCGTCTGCGGAACGGCCCTGGCCCAGAGCGCAATCTGCTACAACTGCCCGCCCGAATGGGCCGACTGGGGCACGCAGATCAAGGCCATCAAGGCCGATACCGGCATCACCGTGCCGCCCGACAACAAGAACTCCGGCCAGTCGCTGGCCCAGCTGGTGGCCGAGAAGGCCAGCCCCGTGGCCGATGTGACCTACCTGGGCGTGACCTTCGCCATCCAGGCGCAGAAAGACGGCGTGGTCGCCGCCTACAAGCCCGCCAACTGGGACCAGATTCCCGCCGGCCTCAAGGACCCCAAGGGCGAGTGGGTGACCATCCACTCGGGCACGCTGGGCTTCATGGTCAACAAGGCGGCGCTGGGCGGCAAGCCCGTGCCGCAGTCCTGGGCAGACCTGCTCAAGCCCGAATACAAGGGCCTGGTGGGCTACCTGGACCCGGCCTCGGCCTTCGTGGGCTATGTGGGCGCCGTGGCCGTGAACCAGGCCATGGGCGGCACGCTGGACAACTTCCAGCCCGCCATCGACTACTTCAAAAAGCTGCAGAAGAACGAGCCCATCGTGCCCAAGCAGACCTCGTATGCGCGCCTGCTGTCGGGCGAGATCGGCATCCTGCTGGACTACGACTTCAACGCCTACCGCGCCCGCTACAAGGACAAGGCCGACGTGGACTTCGTGATCCCCAAGGAAGGCACCGTGGTCATGCCCTATGTGATGAGCCTGGTGAACAAGGCGCCGCACACGGACAACGGCAAGAAGGTGCTGGACTATGTGCTGTCCGACAAGGGCCAGTCCATCTGGGCCAACGCCTACCTGCGCCCCGTGCGCGACGTGGCCCTGCCCAAGGAGGTGGCCGGCCATTTCCTGCCCGCCAGCGAGTACGCACGCGCCACCTCGGTGGACTACCAGAAGATGGCCGATGTGCAAAAGGGCTTCTCCACGCGCTACCTGCGTGAAGTGCGTTGAGCCAGGCGGACTGCATCGTGGGCATTCCCTCCCAAGCGCCAGGCGACTGGCGCGCCCGCGCGCTGCTGCTGGCCTGCAGCGCGCCGGCCGTGGCCTTCTTCGCGGCGTTCTGGCTGCTGCCGGCCGGCCTGCTGCTGGCGCTGCCGGCGCGTGAAGGCTGGCGCACCTACTTCGCCACGCTGACCGACACGCTGTACCTGCAAAGCCTGCTGCAGACGCTGGCCCTGTCACTGGCCGTGACCCTGGCCACGCTGCTGATCGGCGCGGTGATGGGCATTGCGCTGGCGCGCCACCGCTTCACGGGGCGCGGCCTGCTGCTGTCGCTGCTGACGCTGCCGCTGTCGTTTCCGGGCGTGATCATCGGCTTTTTCATCATCCTGCTGGGCGGGCGCCAGGGCGCGCTGGCCGACCTGTCGGTGGCCCTGGGCGGTGAGCGGATCACCTTCGCCTACGGGCTGCTGGGCCTGTTCCTGGGCTACCTGTATTTCTCGCTGCCGCGCGCCATTGCCTCCTACACGGCAGCGGCCGAGGCGCTGGACCCGCACCTGGAAGAGGCCGCGCGCTCGCTGGGCGGCAACGGCTGGCGCGTGGCGCGCGATGTGTGGTGGCCGCAGCTGCTGCCCACCACGCTGGCCTGCGGCGCCATCGTGTTCGCCACGTCGGTGGGCGCCTTCGGCACGGCCTTCACGCTGTCGAGCAAGTTCGAGGTGCTGCCCATCACCATCTACAACGAGTTCACCAACTACGCCAACTTCGCCCTGGCCGCCAGCCTGTCGATCAGCCTGGGGCTGATCACCTGGCTGGTGCTGTGGCTGTCGCGGCGCTGGGCGGGTCCGGCCGCCTCGGGAGTCTGAACATGCGGACCACACAAAAAAATAGCCCCCACGCTGCCCTTGCAGCGCAAGGTCCGCTGCCCCCCGAAGGGGCCGCTTTTTGCCTTGGGGCGGCCCGGCGGCCAAAAATGCCACCGCTGATGTGGCTGGTGACGGCCACGGTCACCCTGTTCATGCTGGCGCCCATGCTGCTGTCGGTGCTGGCCGGGCTGGTGCAGAACTACGGCCAGGGCCTGGCCAGCGGCTTGACCACGCGCTGGCTGGCCGAAGTCTGGGCCGGCTACGGCAATACCGTGCTGATGTCGCTGCTGCTGGCCTGCGCCTGCGTGGCCATGACCTTGGTGCTGGGCGTGCCCTGCGCCTATGCGCTGGCGCGCAGCCGCTCGCCCTGGGCCCGGCATTTCGAGGAGCTGCTGACGCTGCCCGTGGCCATTCCGGGCCTGGCCAGCGCCCTGGCCCTGCTGCTGGCCTATGGCAGCGTGGCCGCCTTCCGCCAGAGCTTTGCCTTCATCCTGGTGGGCCATGTGGTGTTCACCCTGCCCTTCATGGTGCGCATGGTGGGCTCGGCACTGCGCCGCCAGGAGCTGGTGGCGCTGGAGGAGGCTGCGCGCAGCCTGGGCGCCTCGTTCACGCAGCGCTTCCTGGGCGTGCTGGTGCCTGCCGTGCTGCCCGCCATCGTGGCCGCCTGCCTGATGGTGTTCACCCTGTCCATGGGCGAGTTCAACCTGACCTGGATGCTGCACACGCCGCTGACGCGCACCCTGCCCGTGGGCCTGGCCGACAGCTATGCGTCCATGCGCATCGAGGTGGGTTCGGCCTACACCCTCATCTTCCTCATCGTCATCCTGCCCGTGATGTGGTTGCTGCAGGCGCTGGGGCATTTCATCGAGAAGCATTATGGAAAGTAACAGCGTCGCCATCGACATCCGGCAATGCGCCAAGACCTATGCCGACGGCACCCGCGGCCTGCAGGCCACCGACCTGCGCGTGGAGCCCGGCGAGGTGCTGGCCCTGCTCGGCCCCTCGGGCTGCGGCAAGACCACGCTGCTGCGCATCATCGCGGGGCTGGAGACGCCGGACGCGGGCAGCCGCATCGCCTTCGGCGACACCGACGTCACCCGCGTGCCCATAGAAAAGCGCCAGGTGGGCATGGTGTTCCAGCACTACGCGCTGTTCCCGCAGATGAGCGTGCAGGCCAACATAGCCTATGGCCTGCGCATACGCGGCGTGTCCGAGCAGGAGCAGCGCCGCGTGGTGGGCGAACTGGTGGACCTTGTGCGCCTGAACGGCCTGGAGCACAAGCGCCCGGCCGAACTGTCCGGCGGCCAGCGCCAGCGCGTGGCCCTGGCCCGCGCCGTGGCATCGCGCCCGCGCGTGCTGCTGCTGGACGAGCCGCTGACCGCACTGGACGCCAAGCTCAAGGAAACCCTGCGCGACGAGCTGGCCCAATTGCTGCGCCAGCTGCGCATCACCGCCGTCCACGTCACGCACGACCAGCAGGAGGCCATGGCCATTGCCGACCGCATGGCCGTCATGCAGGCAGGCCGCATCCTGCAGGTGGGCGACGGTGAGAGCCTGTACCGCCGACCGGCCCATCCCTTTGTCGCCACCTTCCTGGGGCGCGTGAACCAGGTCGAACGCAGCGAAGACGATGCGCGCAGCAACCGGCTGGCGCTGGCCGGCATGGAGCTGGCCTGCCCGGCCGAATGCACGGGCGCGGCCCGGCTGCTGCTGCGCCCTGAAGACATCGAGGTCTGCGCCGCCGGCACGCCGGGCGCCGTGCCCGCATCAGTGGCGCGCCGCGTCTTTCTGGGCGACCGCCTGCAGCTCACGCTGGAACTGGCAGGCCACACGCCGCTGATGGCCGACGTGGCCCGCGACCACGCCGCGCAATCGGGCGACCGCGTGGCCTTGCGCATCGCCCCCCACCAATGGATGCCCAACCATGCCCACGCCTGAAACCCTGCGCCCCTCCATGACCACCTTCCTGGCCCAGCTCACCGACCTGCACATCCGCGAACCCGGCCGCCTGACCTACCGCCGCATCGATACCGCCCAATACCTGGAGCGCACGGTGCAAAGCGTGCTCGCCCTGCCGCAGCAGCCGCACGCCGTCGTGATCACGGGCGACCTGACCGACTTCGGCCGGCCCGCCGAATACGCCCACCTGCGCAGCCTGCTGGCGCCGATGGGCACGCTTCCCATCTACCTGCTGCCCGGCAACCACGACGACCGCGACACGCTGCGCACCGCCTTTCCCGAGCACACCTGGCTGCGCAGCGACGGCTTCATCCAGTACGCCGTGGACATTGGCGATCTGCGGCTGATCGCGCTGGACACCGTGGTGCCCGGCCACAGCGAGGGCGCATTGTGCGAGGAGCGCCTGCAATGGCTGGAGCTGCAGCTGGCCGCCAGCGAAGGCCGCCCCGTGGTGATCGCCATGCACCACCCGCCCTTCGAGACCCTGATAGGCCACATGGACAAGATCGGCCTGCTGCAGGGTGCACAGGCGCTGGAAGACCTGGTGCGCCGCCACCCCAACGTGCAGCGCGTCATCTGCGGCCACCTGCACCGCAGCATCCAGGTCGCCTTCGGCGGCACGGTGGCCATGACCTCGCCCGCGCCCGCCCACCAGGTCTGCCTGGACCTGGCGCCCGACGCCGCATCGGCCTGGACGCTGGAGCCGCCCGGCTTCATGCTGCACGCCCTGCCGCACGGCGGCCGGCTGGTCAGCCATGCCGTGGCCAGCGGGCAATTCGACGGGCCGCACCCGTTCTGGGATGCGGACGGGCGGTTGATCGACTGAGCCCGGGCCAGCGCCCCTGTGGCCGCGTCAGCGGCCCGCGCCGACCCGCTGCCGCCGCCCCAGCCCCATCCATCCGATGGCTGCAGCCAGCAGGCTCAGGACCACAAGGGCTGTGTGCTGCAGCGTCGGCACGGGGGTCACCTGGCCACCGCCGGGTGGAGCCGCCACCGTATTGATGGACGCGGAAGCCATGCACGGCACCGTTCCCACGACCTGCCCTGCTTGCATGCACTGCACCGCCGGGTCCCCGGCATTCACGGTGGCCACATTGGTAATGGTTGCGGGCGCCGGGTTGGACACGCTGGCCATCACGGTGAAAACCAGCGAGTCTCCTGCCGCGAACACGGGCACCGTGACTGCCAGCGATCCGGAGCCTGACGCCACGGGACATGGCGTGCTGGCGCCGGGCGTACAGATCCAGGTGGCGCGCTCCAGGCCGGCAGGCAGGCTGTCGGCAATCTGCGCCTGGGTGGCGGGCACGGTCCCCGTATTCCTGACGGTGATGGTGTAGCGCACCTCCTGCCCCGCCTGCACCTGGCCTGCGGGCGAGATGCTGTGGGTCAACGACAGGGCAGGATGCACGGCCTCCCTGTGCCAGGACATGACGTTCTGGTTTTGCACGGGCGCCCCGGTCCACGCAACGGACACGCCGTTGTCGGGCATCTCATAGGTGCCCAAACAGGTGTCGCTTTCACCCGAATGGCTGACCTGCTGGGATGTTTCCGAGAACAAGGAAGCGCACATCGCGTTGTTCATGGCACCCACCTGTTCTGTGGCCATTTCAAACCGGCTGAGCATATCCACATCATTGGGAGATCCACCCGGGCCAATTTGATTGATGGAGCGGTGCGGATTGTTTCCCGTCAGCCAGCGTTGAAGGTGGATTCTGTTTCTCACGATATTGGACCCACTGTCCGTGGAAACCCTGAAAATGAATGCGCGCACATCCGGATCGGAACTGCTGTAGGTGTTCAATCCGTCCGAGAAACTATAGGAAGTCACCAGCGCCCTTATTTCGCTCTCGTCCAGATTGGGCTGCAAGGGTGCGGCCGTTTCAAACCAGCCGGCCAGGCGGGCGGTCCTCGGAAAATCCTGGCATGAGCCGTGAGACCCCAGGGGACACGCCGTGCGATCCTGGAAATCCGAGTAGGAGGTTCTCATCTCCCCGTAGTAACGGGTCACTTGCGCGCTGGCGGGGGGGCAGGCCGAGAGTGCTGCGCCGGCCATCAAGGCAGCCATGAGGGCGTGATTTTTCATAGAACTCCCAGTGATAGATAGATTTGAGCTATCAAGGTATCACTGGCATTGAACTTTAAAAATCAACAATCCCTTACAGCCACTATTCAATGACAAATATTTGCAATCCCGCCATTGGAATTGAACTCCAAGCCGTCGTCCTGTTTACTTTTCAACGGAGAGCGCCGATGAATGCGGAACTCCATAACAACCGATCTTCCGCCCAATATCCTTTTTGATTGGATCGCACAATACCCCATTTGAATCAACGATATTGTGACAAACGTTTCAAACAGTAAATAACAATAAGAAATGGCGGTAGATCCGACCCTGGAACGCCGAGGACGGCTCCCTCACCGATCCACAGGCAGCGCCAGCGTCTCCTTGACCTCTTCCATCACCACATAGCTGTGCGACTCGGCCGGCACGGGCAGTTTCTTGAGGATGTCGCCCAGCAGGCGGCGGTACTCGCGCATGCCGCCCAGGCGGGCCTTGACCAGGTAGTCGAAGCTGCCCGAGACCAGGAAGCACTCCAGCACGTCAGGCACGTGCAGCAGCTCCTGGCGCACCTTGTCGAAGACCTCGCCCGACTTGGACGAGAGCTTGATCTCCACGAACACCAGCAGCGTCTTGCCCAGCGCCTCGGGCGAGAGGTGGGCGTGGTAGCCGGTGATCACGCCATCGCGCTCCAGGCGGCGCACGCGCTCCGAGCAGGGCGTGGCCGAGAGGCTGACCTGCTCGGCCAGTTCGGTCATGGAGATGCGGCCGTCCCGCTGCAGGATGTCGAGGATCTTGCGATCGGTGCGGTCAAGCACGCGGTTTTCACTTTTGGCGGCCATGGCGGCGATTCCCGGGGCTTATCAATCACTGGAGAGTAGCAATATTTCAGTGGTTTCCACTGCCTCATCGTCAATAGACTTTGATTTCATCTTGTTGACCTGGCGGTGAATCGTATGAAAGTCCTTGTTCTTGGCGGCGGTGTCATCGGCGTGACCAGTGCGTACTACCTGGCGCGGGCCGGTGCCGAGGTCACGGTGCTGGACCGGCAGGATGCGCCCGCGTCCGAAACCAGCTTTGCCAACGCAGGCCAGGTCTCGCCCGGCTACTCCACGCCCTGGGCGGCGCCCGGCATTCCGCTCAAGGCCCTGAAGTGGATGCTGCAGGAACACGCGCCGCTGGCCGTGCGCCTGGACGGCAGCCTGTTCCAGCTGCGCTGGATGGCGCAGATGCTGCGCAACTGCTCGGCCCAGCGCTACGCCGTCAACAAGGAACGCATGATGCGCGTGGCCGAGTACAGCCGCAGCTGCCTGCAGCAGTTGCGCGCCGACACCGGCATTGCCTACGAGCAGCGCACGGGCGGCACCTTGCAACTGTTCCGCACCCAGGCCCAGCTGGACGCCGTGGGGCGCGACGTGGCCGTGCTGCGCGAATGCGCCGTGCCCTTCGAGCTGCTGGACCGCGACCAGCTCGCCCAAGTGGAGCCCGCCCTGGCCCAGGCGCGCGACCGGCTGACGGGCGGCCTGCGCCTGCCCAAGGATGAGACCGGCGACTGCCACCGCTTCACCAACGAGCTGGCCCGCATCGCCACCGGCCTGGGCGTGGAGTTGCGCTTCAACCAGAACGTGGATGGCCTGGTGGTCGAAGGCGGCCGCATTGCCGGCGTGCGCGTGAATGGCGAGCTGCTGACCGCCGACCGCTATGTGATGGCCTTCGGCAGCTACTCGCGCCAGGCGCTGGAGCCGCTGGGGCTGGACCTGCCCGTCTACCCCGTCAAGGGCTATTCGCTCACCGTGCCGCTGGGCAACCCGGCGCTGGCGCCGCAGTCCACGGTGCTGGACGAGACCTACAAGATTGCCGTCACCCGCTTTGACGACCGCATCCGCGTGGGGGGCATGGCCGAGCTGGGCGGGTTCGACCTGCGCCTGGACCCGCGCCGCCGCGCCACGCTGGAACTGGTGGTCAACGACCTGTTCCCGGGCGGCGATGTGGCGCGCGCCAGCTTCTGGACCGGGCTGCGGCCCATGACGCCGGACGGCACGCCCATCATCGGCGCCACGCACTATGCCAACCTGTTCCTGAACACCGGCCACGGTACGCTGGGCTGGACCATGGCCTGCGGCTCGGGCCGCCTGATCGCCGACCTGATCACCGGCCGCAGCCCGGAAATCAGCACGGACGGCCTGGCCCTGGACCGCTACACGCACCGGCCGGCCCGGCACCTGGGGGGCAGCTCCACGCCCGTGTCCGCCTGAGCGTCCTGAGCGCGGCCGGGCGTCGCCCCCACTTCAATGCGCCGAGAACCCCAGCAGGTATTCGTAGCTGAGGCTGGTGGTGCGCGCGTCGCCTGCCACGGGCAGGCGCACGATGGCCAGCAACTGGTTCATGCCGGCACGCGGTGTGACGGTCACCAGGCCGTCGGCATCGGTTGCCAGTGGCGTGCCGCTTTCTCCCAGCGACACGCGCACGCCGGCCCGGGGCTGGCCGTTCAGCAGCACCTGGAATTGCTGGGGCTCGCCCGCGTGAGGCGAGCGGCGGGTCCTGGCGATGATCTCCAGGGTCTGGCCCAGCTTCTCGCGGGTGACCGGGCCCCATTCGAGGATGGTCTTGTGGAACTTGAGCGCATGCACGCCGCTGGTGGCACCGGGGTTCTCGGTCATGGGCTTTTCGACCATCGGCCCCTCGCCCACGCGGCTGAAAAATCCGTTGTCGAAATGCGCGGCCAGCAGCGCAGCCTTGCGGGCCGGCGTGGCGCGGGCGCCGCCGGGCACGGGCTGCACGGCCACGTCGATGCGGCGGCCGCGCGCGTCATAGGCCTCAACGCTCTTGAGCTTGCCGGCCGCAAAGTTCTCCAGCTTGCCCTCATGGCCGCCGAATTGAACGGTGTAGGCGCCGTCGGCATCGGGCTCCAGCCAGACGTTGTGGGCCTGGGCCAGCGGTGCGCAGGCCAGCAAGGCCGCGAATGCGGCGGATGTGAAATAGGGGTGGGATTTCATTTCTTGCTTCCTCAAAACTGTGTCTGCACGCCGACCTTGAGCGTGCGCGGCGCGCCGGGCGCGAACAGCGGCACGCCGCGGATGACCGAGGCCGACGTGGCATAGGCCTTGTCCCCCAGGTTGGAGACCACGGCATAGATGCGGCTGCGCGCCGAAGGCAGGCGCCAGCTCAGGCCCAGGTCCCAGGTGGCGTAGCCGCCGTAGAACACGCTGTTGTCGGCCGTGACGGCATAGCGGCCCACGCGGCGCCAGGTGAGCGTGCCCTCCCACTGCGCCAGCGGGCGCCAGGCCAGGCCCACGGTGGCCGTCTGCCGGGGCACGCCGGCCACCTGGTTGCCGACCAGGGCCGGGTTGCCGTTCTCGGTCACGCGCGAATGGGCGCTGCCCCAGGCCAGTTGCAGGTCCAGGTTCTTGCGCACCGCCCACAGCGCGCTGGCCTCCAAGCCCGTGCGGCGCGTGGCGCCGAAGTTCTCGTACACGCCGGGCGCCACGTTGCGGATCTCGCCCGAGGACTGCAGCCGATAGGCGGCCACATCCAGCACCAGGCCCGGCATGGGCTTGATCTGCGCGCCCACTTCGGTCTGCCGAAAGATATTGGGGTCCAGCCGCGCAGCGCCCAGCGCGTACTTGGCGAAATCGCTGGCCAACGCAAATCCTTCGGACCAGCTGGCGCGCAGCAGCACGCCCGGCGCCACCTGCGAGCGCAGGCCCAGCTTGGGGCTGGCATGCGAGGTGCGCGCGAGCGGGCCGCAGGGGTCGCTGCCCGTCTCGGGGCCGTTGGGACGGCAGCCGCCCGTGAAGCGGTCCCAGCGCAGGCCGGCGGACAGCTGCAGCAGGCGGTGAACGGGCGCATCCACCTCGGCAAAGGCCGAGAGGGTGTTGAGCCTGGAATTGCGGTCGTCAATGGCTGCGCCGGTGCGCTCGCGCCATTGCAGGCCGTCGTAGAACTGGTAGTCGGTGGACTCGCGCACGGCCTCCAGCCCGGCCACCCAGTTGAGCGGGGTGAGCGCCGTGACATGGCGGCCATTGAGGCTGGTGCCGGCGCCGTAGACGGCGCGGTCATAGCTTTCCTCGCGCTGGCGCCACTGCAGTGCGTCGATGGGCCGGCTGAACCAGCGCGTGAAGCTTTGCTGCGTGGTGTAGGCATGGCCCAGCCAGGTCAGCCGGGGCGAGAGCGCGTACTGCACATCGGCCCGCAGCGTGGCGAAGTTCTTGCGCGTGCCATCGTTCATGGCGCGCGGGTCCATGCCTTGCGGATCGCGCGCGAACTGCCCCGCCGTCAGGTACGACGGCGAATCGCCCTCACCATGGTGCAGCCGTGCCGACAGCGCAACCTCCAGCTGCGGCGTGAGCCGCTTGCTCCAGCGCAGGGCCGCCGTGCTGCGCTGGAACTGCGACTGCGCGCGAAATCCATCGGTGCGGTAGTGCTGGGCCGCCAGGTTCAGGAATTCGCCCTCCCCCAGCTTCAGCCCCAGGGCGCCCTGCGCGTCCAGCGTGCCGTGGGAGGACAGGCTGACATCAGCCTCGCGGTAGGGGGTGTAGTCGCCCTGCTTGCGCGTCTCTATCGCCATCAGCCCTGCACGGTTGAAGTTGCCGTACAGCGCGGACACGGGACCCTTGTAGATGCTGATGCGCTCCATCTCCAGCGGCACGATCACGCCCAGGTCCACATAGCCGTCAGCATGCGACATGGCCTCGTTCAGTGGAATGCCGTCCAGCACCACGCCCACGTCGCCGCCATGGCCGCCACCGCCGAAGCCGCGCATGACGATGGCGTCACCCACGCCGGACAGCTGGTAGTTCTGCACATTCATGCCCGGCACCTGGCGCAGCAGCTCCTGCGGATGGCTGACATGGGCGTTGGCGATGTCCTCGGCCTCGATCACCGTGGTGGTGTAGGCGGCCGAGGCGCCGCGCGCGGTCTGGCCCTTGACCTCGACAGGCTGCAGGCTGGCCGTGGCGTCGCCCGCCTGCTGTGCACCGACATGGGGAATGCAACCCAGGCCCAGCAGGCCAGCTGCCGCAATCTGGTGCACGGCAAGGCGCCGGGAAAGGGAATTCAGGGAATGTGTCATGCGTTTCCAGGAGTTGTATGAAGAAAAAAGCAAACTTCATACCGACCTGCATGACAAGGGCTGCGCAAGGCGCCCGGCCCCGGGCTGGCTCAATCGTCGTGCGAATGCGGATGGTGGTGCGCGTGATCGTGCCCGCCAGGCTCTGCCCTGCGCACCATCACCACGTTGAGCTGGCCGTGGTGCACGCCGCGCTCGGCCGTGATGGTGTCGGCAAATCGCCGCACGGCGCTGGCCGGGCCGCGCAGCATCACCGTCTCTATGCACTGCTCATGGTCCAGGTGCACATGGGTGGTGGCCATGTGCAGCTCATGGTGGTCGTGCTGCAGGCTGGCCAGGCGCTCGGACAGGTCGCGCTCGTGGTGGTTGTAGACATAGGACAGGTTGGCCACGCACAGGCCGTCGGCGTCCTCGCGCTCGCGCACCTGGGCCAGGTGGGCGCGCAGCACGTCGCGGATGGCCTCGGAGCGGTTGTCGTAGCCGCGCGCGGCGATCCATGCGTCGAAATCACGGGCCAGGTCGTCGTCGATGGAGATGGTGAAGCGTTCCATGGGCAGCAGAAGTGGGGAAACAGGTGGCGGGAACAAAAAAGGTCGGCATCACGCAGGATGTGCCGGCCATTGTCCGGCCATCCAGGCCGGTGCCCTGCATGCAACACCCGCGCCAATCACTGTCGGCGCAGGCTGGCAATAGCGACAAACCACCACGGTCATGCTTTGTTCACATTCGCGCAATATCCGGTTACCCTGATCGAGGTTGCGCAGTGCGCACCGTCGATCGCTGAAAGGGGCGCGGCATGCAGTATTCATTCGATCAGCTTCTGGACATGCTGCTGTCCCTGCTGGAGGCTGCGCCCGCCTGTTCCTCGCGCGAACAGTCCTTCGAGCAGCTGCGCACGCTGTGGCTTCAGACCCACACCTATTTCGCGGCCCCCGAGACCGAGCTGCGCCGCCTCGCCGGACGCAGGCTGGTCGAACTCCACGGCTGGAAGGATCTGGACAAGGACCCCTGCTACCTGGACCACGATCCCGGCAACGGCAGCGCCCTGCGCATCTACCTGCACCGCGATGGTGGCATGGTGATACAGCGCCTGCAGGGCGATGGCCGGCAGATCCTGTTCTCGCGCCTGGGCGTGCAGTTGCAGCCTGCTAGCTGAGCCTGCGCCCGGCTTGCGGGGCCAGTTGCTCCGGGGAAGACACGGCCCGGCCCTTGCGCTCCAGCAGCCACAGCACGGCCAGCGCCGTGACCACCGCCAGCCCCGCCAGCAGCAGCAACAGATCGTGGAAGGCCGCGCCGTACACCTGCGCCAGCAATCCGTCCTGCCCCGGCAGCACCTGGGCGGCACGCGCCAGATCGGCCTGGGCAAGCTGCCCGGCCATCTCGCGCCGCAGGCCTGCATCGAGCGACAGCCCGCCAAGCCGCCCCTCCACCAGCACCGCCAGCACGGCGCCCGCCACGGCCAGGGCCACGCCGTCCGCCGAGATGCGCACGGTGTTGAAGATGCCCGTGGCCATGCCCACGCGGTCTGGCGCCACGGTGCTCACGGCCAGCCCGTCCATCAGGCCCCAGGGCAGGCCAATGCCGGTGCCTATCAGCAGCAAGGGCAGCGCCAACGCCGGACCGGCGCCCTGCCCGAAGGCACCGGCCAGCCACCACAGGCCCGCCGCGGCCAGCAGCAGACCGGCCGCCGACAGCCGGCCGGGGCTGATCCAGCGCGACAGCAGGCCCACCAGCAGGGCCGCCAGCAGCGGCACCACCAGCAAGGGCGCCGCCAGCCAGCCCATCATGCGGCCCGCCGCCAGCGGGCTGAGGCCCTCCACGCCGATGAAGCGCCCGGGCAGCATGACCACCAGAGAGATGAACAGAAACGCCGGTGACGCCGCCAGCAACTGCACGCCCAGAAAGCGCGGCTGCGAGAACAGCGACAGATCCAGCAACGGACGGGCCACGCGCCGCTGCACCGCCACGAAGACCACGAGCAGCACGGCGGACAGCGCCAGCGGCCCCAGCACCTCGGCATGGAGCCAGCCGCGCTCGGGCACCATCAGCACGCCGTAGGTGAAGCCGCCCAGGGCCAGGGTGAACAGGGCTGCGCCCAGCCAGTCGGGCCGGTCGGCAGACACGGCTTCATCGCGCCGCGCGCTGGCCATCACCATGGGCAGGCCGAGCAGCGCCACCAGCCCCGTCCCATGGAACACCCAGCGCCAGCCCAGGCTGTCCACCATCAAGCCCGACACCCAGGGGCCGAAGGCCAGGCCCAGGCCAAAGGTCGTGCCCAGCAGGCTGAAGGCCCGCATGCGCGCTGCGCCCTCGAACAGCGGCGCCAGCGAAGACATGGCCGCCGCAAAGGCCACCGCCCCGCCCAGCCCCTGCAGCAGGCGCAGCCCATCGGCCCAGCGCAGATCGGTTGCCAGGCCCACGCCAAAGCTCAGCAGGCCGAACCAGGCCAGCCCCAGCAGCCACAGGCGGCGCCGGCCATGGATGTCGGTCAGGCTGCCGGCCACCATCATGGCGCTGCCGTAGCTCAGGATGTAGGCATTCATGATCCAGCCCAGCTGGGAGGGCGTGCCGCCCAGCTCGGCATGGATGGAAGGCAGGGCCACGGCCGGGCCCGTGAAGCTCAGGGGAATCAGCAGCCCCGTCAGGCAGACGGCCAGCAGTTGCAGCCATTTGAGGGGGCTGCCGCGAGAGAGGGAAGACATGGTTTGTGCGCCATTTCAAGAAACGACCGCCAGCGTAGGCCCGCCTTCATCTGAGACAATCCATCTTCATTTCCGAACACTTGAGACACCCGAGTCTCAAATCATCTTCTTCATTCACCTCTTCACACAGCGCATGGAAATAGACAGCCTGGGCAGCATCGGCCTGTTTGTGCGCGTGGCCGAGCGGCTGGGCTTTTCTGCCGTGGCGCGCGAGCTGGGGCTGTCGCCCTCGGCCGTGGGCAAGGCCGTGGCGCGGCTGGAGGAGCGCCTGGGCGTGCGCCTGTTCAACCGCAGCACGCGCACACTGGCACTGACGGCCGAGGGCGAACGCTTTCTGGAGCGCTGCCGGCGCATCCTCTGCGAGGTCGAGGCCGCCCAGCAGGAACTGCGCCATGCGGGCGAGCGGCCCCAGGGCCGGCTCAAGGTCAGCCTGCCACGCCACTGCGGTTTGTTCGAGCAGGCGCTCTCGGACTTCCTGCTGGAGTACCCCGAGGTCGAACTGGACCTGAACTTCTCGGACCATCTGGTCGATGTGATCGGCGACGGCTTTGACGTGGCCATACGCGCCGCGCCGCTGCAGGACTCGGGCCTCAAGCACCGGCGGCTGGGCGGCTTCCGGCGCGTGCTGGTGGGCTCGCCCGCCTATTTCCAGCGCCATGGCAGGCCGGCGCAACCTGCCGACCTGGCCCGCCACCAATGCCTGCACTACCGCTATCCGGCCACCGGCCGGCTGGAGCGCTGGCCCTTGGGAAATGACGACGACACCGCCCCGCCCGCGCTGCCCTCCAGCGTGGTCTGCAACAGCGTGGAGATGCGCATCTTCCTGGCGCTGCGCGGCCAGGGCATTGCCTGCCTGCCGGATTTCACCGTGGCCCGCCAGCTGGAGCAGGGCCTGCTGCAGACCGTGCTCGACCCGTTCACCGCCAACGCCCAGGGCACGGTATGGATGGTCTGGCCCCCGGGCCGCGACCTCTCGCCCAAGGTCAGGGCCTTTCTCGAATTCATGGCGCACAGGCTGTTTGCCTGAACCGGGTCAGCGCATCCGCTCAGCCCCGCAGTTGCGAGACGGCCCAGGCCGCGATGAACAGGCCCAGGCCGAACACCGTGTGCGCCATCAGGCTGCGCAGCCGCGCCACGGTGGGCTTGGGTGTCTTGCGGGCAAACAGCCCCGCCCCCATGCACGGCTGCAGCGCCAGGAAGGGTACGGCCACGGTGAACACGCCCCAGGCCAGGGCCGGCCACAGCGTGGGCGCCCGGGCCCAGCCCTCACCCGCCAGGGCCAGCAGGGCTGCCGCAAAGGCCACGCCGATCGCATAGTGCGCCACCCAGCCCAGGGCCTTCTCACCCGCCACCGGCGCGGACCGGCCGATACCGGCATGCACCAGCCGGCCGCGCGGCAGATGGCCCAGCCAGCGGCCCACCATGGCGTAGTCCAGCGAAGGCACGCCCCACAGACGCTGCAGCAGCAGCGCCCACACATCCATCACCAAGGTCGCGCCTGCGCCCGTCAGCACGGCGCGCAGCAGGAATTCCGGCACATCCAGCATGTCTCTTCACTCTCTTGCAGGTTTGCAGCGGCCTCCTTGGATGCCACCGCATGCACAATGAACAATACATTCAATTAATTGATTGAATGTTTGTGCGATGCTAGGCTATCCCCCATGAATCCGTCAAGCAGCCCTGTACCGATCGAGGCCTTCCCCGACCTGGCCGACCTGGCGCGCACCCTGGGCCATGCCCACCGCCTCGCCTTGCTGAGCCATGCGGCCGAAGGCGAGCAGCCCGTGGAGCGCCTGGCCGAGCTGTGCGGGCTGTCCGTGGCCAACACCTCCCAGCACCTGCAGCACCTCAAGCGCGCGGGCATGGTGCTCACACGGCGCGAGGGCAAGCATGTGCTGTACCGGCTGGGCGACGGGCCCATCACCGGCATCATCGATGCGCTGCACAACTATCTGCAATTCCGCCACGCCGAGATCCGCGCCGTGGTCTCCGACAGCCTGCGCCAGCGTGACCGCCTGCAAGCCGTTGCGCTGGACGAGCTGCTGCAGCGCATGCAGATGGACGACACCATCGTGCTGGACGTGCGTCCTCCAGCGGAATTCGCCCAGGGCCACCTGCCCGGGGCCGTCAACATTCCCCTGGAAGCGCTGGAAGGCGAGCTGGACGCGCTGCCGCCCGACAAGGACATCGTGGCCTATTGCGGGGGCCAGTACTGCGTGCTCTCGGCCAATGCCGTCACGGCGCTGCGCGCCAGCGGCCGGGAGGCGCGGCGCTTCGAGGCAGGCTTCACCGGCTGGCAACAGGCCGGCCTGCGCGTGGAGGCCGGCGCCTAGCGCAGCAGCCGCGCCAGCCCTTGCTCGAACCGGCCATGCAAGGCCTGCGCGCCCTCGCCCGACAGGGCCAGCGCCAGCGCATGGCCATGGGTGTAATCGATCAGCAAGTCCAGCAGCACGGCGGCATCGCCATCGCTGGACTCGCACTGCTGCACCTCGCCGCGCAGCCGCTGCGTGAAGGCGGCCAGCGACTCGGTGAACAGGGCCGGGTCGCCCAGAATGCACACCGTCAGCGCCGGATGGCGGCGCACGCGCTCCATGTAGCCCGCCAGCAGCGCCTGCACACGCTGCGCCGGCGCAAGTCCGGGCTGCGGTTCGGCCAGCGGCTGGCCATGCACGCGCTCCACCAGGCTGCGCATCAATTCCTGCTGGTCGCCCACATGGTGGATCACCGACATGGGCGTAATGCCCAGCTGCCGCGCCAGCGGCCGCAGGCCAAAGCCCTGCGCGCCCACGGCCTCCAGCAAGGCCAGCCCGGCATCCAGCACCTGATCACGGCTGAGCGAACGCCCTGCCGAGGGGCGCCCGCGCCGTGCAGCCTGTGCAGACGGTACAGCCTGCTCACTCATCGCCGCCCCCGTTGCGCACCATGACCCGGCCGCCCGCCTCCACCCGGTAGCGCGTGCTGACCATGCCGCTGGGATAGGCCTGGGAGGCCAGGCACGTCAACCGCAGATCGCAGCCAATATCGCCAAACAGCGGCCGCCCCGCGCCGATCAGCACGGGCACGCGGGTGATCGTCATCTCGCCAATCTCGCCGGCCGCCAGAAACGCGCGGATCACGGCGCCGCCGTCGATATAGGCGCTGCTCCAGCCCTCGGCCCGCAGCTCGGCCACCAGTTGGGCAGGCTGGGCTGACGTGATGCGCAACTTGCCGCGCAGGTGGGCAGGCACATCGCTCGCGCCCAGCGTGCGGCTCATCACCACCACGGGTTTCTCAAACGGCCAGCCGTCGAAGCCCAGCACGCTTTCATAGGTGGAGCGGCCCATGACGATGCCATCCACCGTCTTCATGAAGGCCGCGTAGCCATAGTCCTCGCCACCATCGCCCCCGGCCGGCAGCCAGTCCAGCGAACCATCGGGCCGGGCAATAAAACCATCCACCGAAGTGGCGATGAAGACCTTGCCGAATGCATTGCCGAACGCATTGCCGTGTGCTTTTGCGGGTGTCCTGTCGGGTGCCATGGCAGTCTCTCCATCCAATTAAACATACATCGTATGATAATTAATCTGCGGCACCCTGGCTACCGATGGCCGTGCTCAGGCATAGGCCAGGATGTCGGCCAGCGGCCTGCGCGCCTTCTGGGGGCGTGGCGTGCCTGCCGCGTGGCCCACGGCGACCAGCATCACGGGCAGTTCGTGGGCCTGCAGGCCAAAGCCCGCTGCCAGCAGTTCCGCATCGAATCCCACCATGGGGCAGCTGGCCAGCGCCAGGCCCTGGGCGGACAGCATCAGCGTCATGGCCGCCAGCGAGGCCGAGCGCACAGCCTCATCGCGCTGCAGCTGCAGGTTGTCCGCGTGCGCGGCCTGGGCCTGGGCTACCCAGCCATCGGCCGTGCGCTGGCTCATCAGCCCGCCGTCCACGCTGGGCTGCAAGAACTCCGCCAGCCGCGCATGCGCGGCCAGCGTGCCGCAGACGATGAAGACGGCAGAGGCGTCCTCCACCTTCTGCTGCCCATAGGCGGCGGCCTTCAGGCGCGCCTTGGCCTCGGGTGTGCGCACGGCAATGAAGCGCCAGTTCTGCAGGTTGTAGGCCGACGGGGACAGCGAGGCCTGGGCCACAAGCGCGGCCAGCGTCTCATCGGCCAACGGGCAGCCCGGCTCGAAACGGTCTGCGGAAATGCGCGAAGCGATGGCCTGCCCGATGGGCATGGAGGAAAGTGCGGAAGAAGTCATGTGAAACGCTCGGTGGGAAAAAGAGAAAGAACTCAGTGCAAAAACTCAGGCGCCGCGCGAAGCAGACCACTGCACCGCCAGCACGCTGGCCAGCACCACCAGCAGTCCCAGGAAGGACAGGCCCGTCATGGACTGCGACAGCAGCGCCCAGCCCAGGACCACGGCGGTGAGCGGGCTCAGCAGGCCCAGCGAAGACACGGCCACCGAAGGCAGTCGCCCGATGCCGCGAAACCACAGCACATAGGCCAGCAGCGCGCCGGCAAGACACAGGTAGGCATAGGCGCCCAGCTGGGTGGGCGACAGCGCGGGCAGCGGCGCATCCACCCACCAGGCCAGCGGCAGCAGCATCAGCCCGCCAAACAGCAGTTGCCAGCCCGTCAGCGCCAGCACCGGCAAGTCCACGCGCCAGCGCCGCGTGAGCCAGGTGCCGGCCGCCATGCACACCGCACCCGCCAATGCCGCCGCCATGCCCACAGGCTCGAACACCGTCTGCGGCGACAGCAGCAACACCGCCATGCCCGCAATGCCCGCCACGGCGGCCCACAACGTCAGCCGCGCGGGGACCCGCCCGTCCACGCCCCAGGCCAGCGCCATCACCAGCAGGGGCTGCACGGCACCCAGCACGGCCGCCAGCCCGCCCGGCAGCCGGTAGGCCGCCACAAACAACAGCGCCTGGAACACGCCGATGTTCAGCCCGCCCAGCACCAGCAGCCGCCACCAGCCCGAGCCCACGGGCAGCCGCCGCGTGAACAGCACCAGCAGCAGCCCGGCCGGCAGCACGCGGATCAGCGCAGCCGTGAACGGACGGTCTGGCGGCAGCAGTTCGGAAGTGACGATGTAGGTGGAGCCCCAGATGGCGGGCGCCAGCGCGGTCAGCAGGATGTCGCGCCAGGACAGGGCGGGGCTGGCCGAGGGTGAGGCGGAGGAGGATGGCGAGTAGGACATGGCATTTATCTTCAATTCAAGACAAATCCATTATGCACGACTTATCTTAAAATCAAGACAAATGCCGAAACCCACCCTCCCCCGCCTGCCCGACCGGGTAGACACCATCCTCGAACAATGGGCGCGCGAACGCCCCGACCTGGACGCCAGCCCCATGGGCCCCATCGGCCGTATCAAGCGCTGCGCCGCCCTGCTGGAGCAACGGCTGGAAGAGTGCTTTGCGCGCTTCGGCATGACCATGTGGGAATTCGACGTGCTGGCCACGCTGCGCCGCTCGGGCGCGCCCTTCTGCCTCACGCCCACGGCCCTGTTTTCCACGCTCATGGTCACCTCGGGCACCATGACCCACCGCATGAAAAGCCTGGAGACGCGCGGCCTGGTGCAGCGCCTGCCCAACCCGCAGGACGCGCGCAGCATGCTGGTGCAGCTCACCGACCAGGGGCTGGAGCTGATAGACCGCGCGGTGGAAGCGCACCTGGACAACGAGCGCGCCATGCTGGCGCCCATGCCCGTTGCCGAACTGGCCGCGCTGGACCAGCGGCTGTCCCAGCTGCTGCGCGTGCTGGAGGGCGGGCCTGACGAGGGCACTCGCCCTGCCCCCTGAACTGGCGTATATCCAGGTCATTGGGACTGGCGACGGTCGTGGTGCTCACGCCCTTCGTCATGACCCGGGAACGCTTTTGGCAAAAGAGGTGCTTCCCTTGAAGCACGTCGCAGGCACCCAGCCGCTTCTCGATACGCCATGGCAGGAATTGCTTACGCGCATGTCTCAAGACCTGCGCAACAGCCCGCATCCTGGACTCGGATGGGCAATGCCAGAAAATCCTGATCACGCAAGCGCGACCCACAGAAGACCATTGGCTTCCCCACAATCTGCTGCAAAAACCTTGGTGTCGAATTTTTGTAGCCAGATGTAATGATTTCACCAAAGATTTCCACTAAGATGTCCATTCCAACGGTGAAATGGCGATAACAGATTCTCAAACGACTTTGATACTCCCTCAACGCACCACACCATCTTGATAATGGTTTACTAATCTCCCGCCTTGGATACAAAAGGCTGCCACAGGCTGAATGCGCGCGATTTTCCATCGTCCAATGTTCAGGCTTTTTCCGGCTGATCCTTTACCGCACAATTTTCACACGAATGGCATGACGTCAGTTTACTCAGGCGGTAAACAGGCGGTTTAGCGAGTTATTCAATCTTTCAAACGGCACTGTGCAAAGCAGTCTCGCCGAGGCTTCGGCGTGGAATGGCCCTATGGCATCGGCACATAACAAATGGGAGACATACCATGGATAGATCGGAAATAGCTTTGGCAAATAGCGAATGCCATCTCGATGCTGCGCATCCAATAGCAGATGAAGTCATCGCGTCTGCGCTCACCGCGCGCGAAATCGATGTACTCGAAGCGATGGCCAAAGGCCTCGGCTGCAGGGACATTGCGCACACGCTGGGCATCAGCGAACACACGGTACGCAAGCACCGCAGCAATATGTGTACGCGGTTGGGCCTGCGCAATGCCGTAGAACTCGTCACGCATGCCAGGCGGCAAGGCTGGTTGAGCGCTGCCCGCTCACCGCTCCCTCTGTCTCCCCGCGAGCAGGAGGTGATGGTGCACGTGCTGGCGGGCCAGACCAGCAAGGAGATCGCACGTTCGCTTTACCTCAGCGACTTGACCGTGCGCAAGCATCGCGAAAACATTCTGCGCAAACTGGGCCTGACAAGCACCGCCCAATTGCAGACATTCGCGCCAACGGCAACTCGCAATGGCGGCAGCATCTGATATCCAGGCCAGCATGCATCGCCTGTCCGTGCTCACCGAATACGACATTGGAAGTATTCCATCCTCCTGATGCAATTGGGCATGATGAGTCCAACGAATATTTATGACGGCTTCAGCAGGCGCCAGTGCATTCCAGGTTTGCGCGGTTGATATGGAATATCCGCGCGAGCCTTGAAAGGCTGCAAAGGCTCATATCCCTTCACCTCTTCGTCTCTACGGTTAGCGTCCGTCGAGGCATCTTCCCGGCGCCCACGTGTCGGATTCCTGCACGCAACTCAAAGGAGTATCCCGCCATGAACCACTCTTCGCGGTCACCCCCTGCGATTTCTCCCAAGTACCCCATGCCTTAGGCCCAATACCGGGCAATCATTCTCATTGGCAAAGAAAAGCGTTCATGACTTCAAACCTCATGTCGCTCCCCATCCATTCAATTTCAGGAATTGCAAGCCATGTCAGATCAAGCCATGTTCAGCCAGTTGTACAACGCCCTTGTCGATAATCTCGGCACCCCGAATTTCCAGTTGCTTGGCACCCCCAAGGACTTCAGCTGGGGCACGGCTCCGACCGGGCAATGGGACCCGGCCGCCTATCAGATCGTCAGCGGCATGCCGCAGTGGTCCGCGATCGGCCAGTACGGCAGCCTCGATGCAACGCTCTTCGACGCCGTTCGTCAGATCTTCGGTCACGTGACATTCAAGGTCAGCCCCGAGCAGCAGGCCAATCAGACGGAGCTGGCCAACCTGTGCGTCCAGAAAAGCAATGCGATGGCCAAGGCCAACAGCGACATGAACCAGTTCTACCTGAGTTCAAAGCAGAACGGCGGCCTCATATTCGCAGCCCGCTACCCTGACATCAGCACGTGGATCAACAACGCGCCGGAGGCTGCTGCCTACATTACGACCATCCAGGCGGCCACCAACGCCTACAACCAGGCGGTCAAGATGAAGATGGAGCTGGAGCGGGCCAGCATGCCCAGCGATCTGCAGCGCGCCATCGACATGATGCAGATTCCGTCGGGCGACCCTGCCTCAAACAACGCACCGGCAGGCTGGACCAAGGTGCCGGATGGCTCGGGCATCCTGCGCTGGCAGCCGGACTTCCACATCGACACGACGGGCGCGGACTGGCGCGCAGCGCTCAGCAATGGCAGCGCAGGCGCGTTCTCGATCGCGATGAAATCTTCGCAATCGAGCAGCGACTTCAAGTCCTCGTTTGCCAAGGGCTCGACCAGCGTTGGCAACTTCTTCTGGAGCGTCAACGCATCGGGCGGCTGGAGCAAGTCGGACCTGTTCAACCAGGACTCGAGCTCGGCCGTGAAGATCAGCTGCGAGTCCTCCACGCGCGTGAAGGTGAATCCGGGCGACTGGTACCCCGGCGGCTTCATGAGCGAACTGGCCAAGGCACAGCAGGGGCCGAACGGCCAGGGCTACACCATCGTCGCCCCGTGGGTGGCAAACGGTGGCCCGGGGTCGAGCTCCCTGTTCGGCCCGAACGGCATCGTCGCGGCAAGGGTGTCCGAGCTGCTGGTCGTCTACAAGCCTTCGTTCGAGATCACGATGAGCGCCAACACCTATCAGCAAAACAAGCAGGCCTTCGAGGGCAGCGCGGGTGTGCGCATCGGGCCCTTCACCTTCGGTGGCACGGGCGGTCACCAGTCCGAGTACACCAAGAGCACCGCACAGGCCAATACCTTCAAGGGCAGCAGCACCTCGGTGAACCCGCAAATCATCGGCGTGATCGTCGACTTCCCGGGCATCCATTGACCTGAAGACCAGCGGGTGGGCGGGACGCCGTGGCGGGTCCCGCCCACCCCGCCCACCCCCGTCAACCGGAGACAGCGTTCATGAACGTGATCCATCAGTTCCTCGGCGGCTTGGCTGATCTGGTGCCTCCGCCCCCAAGGGCCCCAAGCGTATCGAGCGGGCCGAAAACCGGCATGGTGTTCAAGCGCTCGGCATCCATTTCGGCGCCGCTGGTGCGGGGGCAGATGCTGATGCCGGTGACCGCGTGGAACTGGCCGGATCCAGTGACCGGCACCATGGCCGATGCGCAGTTTCTCTTTGCAGATACGGTGCCCCAGTCCGCTGCCAATGGCGCGCTGTACCAAGCGTCGGGGCGCAGCTTTTCGCAGGGATACAAGACCTTTCTGCAGGTACTCGAAGCCTGCAAATTCCCCTATCAGTCGATGCTTGCAGGCGCCATGCAGAAGATGGCAACGCCTCCAGGCGAACCTGCATACTCGCCCACTCCGGTGGGATGGACCAAGGTGTACGAGACCGGCTACCTCCAGTGGAAACCGATCTGGACACTGCCCAAGAGTTCGTCGGAGTGGAGCGCAGCAGTGGCTGTCGGCACGATCGCAAACCCCGGCACCTTGCGCTTGAATCTCAACGACACATCTGGCGCAGGGCCGCAGGCTCCGGCGTCTCTGCAGGCCCTGGACGCTTCCGGCCGCGTCCTTGCGCTACCCGCCGCTTCACTGGAGACGGTCACGATCACCTCTGAATGCTGGGACCAAGTGCCGATCTACCCCGGCAGCTGGTACGACGCCTCGATGGTGGCGCTGGGTCGCGGCCTGGTGCCGGATGCGGGCGTATTCTTCGGGCCTGGCGGCCTGATGGCGTGCCGTGTGTCAACTTTCTACGTCGCGTTGAAACCCCGCTTCGACTTCACTGCCGCAGCGCCGATCCCCGCCTCGCTGCGCCAGACGCTGGATGAGGCTGACACCGTGCAGGCCATGGGGGTGACGGTTCAGCGCGCACGCGGAGACGGACAGCCAAACCAGGCCTTGCGCCTCGTGAACACGGAGCCTGCCCCCGTCATCGTGGCCGTGAGCCTCGAAACCTTGGCGTGATCCGTCACGTCCACGTCCACGTCCACGTCCACGTCCACGTCCACGTCACGTCACGTCACGTCACGTCACGTCACGTCAGACGATTGCATTGGGCACCCGAGGGCCGCAAGGCGCAGGCTGCTTGCCATGACGCAGCAAAGTGCTTGGTGGCCGAATGCGTGGCGGCCCCCACCCTATCGCAAACCTTCCGCCTGCAGCGACTGGCGCACGGCAGGCCGCTCCCGCATCCGCGCGTACCAGCCTGCAAGATGCTCCAGGCCATCAAAGCGAATGCTCGTCTTGTAGACCGACTCCAGCCACGGCGCCTGCCCCCACTGCGTGAGCGCGTACAGATAGGCATCGGCCACGGTGAAGCCATCGCCCATCAGGTAGCGCTTGCCGGCCAGTTGCGAATCCACCCAGGCATACCGCTGCTCCAGCTTGGGCTTGGCCGTCTCCACGCCGTACTTTCCCGCCAGCACGGCATACAGCAGCGGGATGAAGCCCTTGTGGATTTCCGAATTCAGGAAGGCCAGCCACTCCAGCAGCCGATAGCGCTCCAGGCTGCCCTGGGCCGGCGCCAGAAGCGCTGCAGGCCGCAGGTCCGCCAGGTACTGCAGGACGGCGGGCCCTTCCCGCAGCAGGCTGCCGTCGTCCAACTCCAGCAAGGGGACATAGCCGAACGGGCTGAGCGCACGGAAGTCCCTGCCGTCTTCCGTCTGGTGGGTCTTGTGGTCCACCCGGACCAGTTGGAAATCAAGCCCCAGCTCGTTCAGGACAATGTGCGGCGCCAGCGAACAGGCGCCCGGCAGGTAATACAGCTTCATGGAATTTCTCTGGTGATGGAACAAGGGGCCTGCGCATTCAGGCACAGCCCCTGGCCAATGTCATGCACCAGGGATAAATCTGGAAGAAGGCAATAAAACTGCCCATAGGTTAAAAAAATATACCTGCCGCCTGCCTATGATGAATGTGCTATGAAATCCAACATCTCCGGCTGCTCCGTGGAAGAAGCCATGCGCCTGCTGGGCGGCCGCTGGAGGCTGCTCATCGCCTCCTACCTCATCGACGGCCCCCGGCGCTTCAACGACCTGCGCCGCGACATGCCCGGCATCTCCCAACGCTCCCTCACCCTGGACCTTCGCGCGCTGGAGGAAGCGGGCCTGGTCAAGCGCACGGTCTACCCCACGGCGCCGATCAAGGTGGAGTACGAGCTGACCCAGGATGGGGAGCGGCTCAAGCCCGTGGTGGAAGTGATGAAGGAGTTTGGGCTGTGGGTGAAGGGGAAAGCGCCGGACTGACGAGAACTGCGCCGGCTGGTTGTCTCCATCCGCCCCCTGCTGACAGGCAGGCCCCGCCGCCGCATGCACGGTGATTTGAAGAACAACGACCATGACGAACAAGCCTTCCGAGCAGGCATCCCGCGCCGAGTACGCGCGACGGATCAATCGCGTGCTCAACTACATCGATGCCCACCTGGATCAGCCTCTGGATGGCGCACATCTGGCCGACATCGCCAATTTCTCGCGCTTTCACTTTCACCGAATTTTTGCGGCATGGATGGGAGAAACGCTGGGCAGCTATGCGCAGCGCCGACGGCTGGAGAAGGCGGCGTTCCGGCTGTCCTGCGGCAGCAAGGAAACCGTGCTTGAAACCGCCTTGGCCACCGGCTTCCAATCGGGCGAAGCATTTGCGCGAGCCTTCAAGCTCAAGTTTGGCTGCACGCCATCGGCCTGGCGCTCCACCACGCTTGAGCGACTGAAAACCCAGGCGGCCGCCATCGGACAGCCGCCAGGCAGCCAGGAGAGCAATCCTGATCAGGTCTTCGGCAATTTCCATCAGACAGACCCACGCGCGTTCGGCGAACCTCAGGGCTCTTGTCACCTGAAGGAAGAAATCGCCATGGACGTCCGCATCATTGATCTACCCAAAGCACATGTCGCCTATCAACGCTTGATCGGCCCCTATGGGCCAGCCATAGGCCAATTCTGGCGAGGCACCATTGCGCCGTGGATGCACTCACATGGCCTCAGCGACCAAACGTGCTACGGCATAGGTTATGACGACCCCTCTCTCACGCCCGCCAGCAAATGCCGCTATGACGCATGCGTGGAAGTCCCCGCGCATTTCGTCGCCAGCGGCCAGGTGGACACCCAAGCCCTGCCGGGCGGCCGCTACGCCGTGGCAAGGTTCAAAGGAAAACCCGAGGGCTTGGCCAATGCCTGGATGTGGCTGACGCGCGAATGGATGCCGTCCAGCGGAATGCAATGCGACGACCGGCCTTGCTTTGAGATGTTTTCTGCGGTCACCACCATTGATGCCAACACCGGTGAGTTCTGCTGCGACATCTGCATTCCGGTGCGGGCGCTGTAAAGCGGCTCAAGCTGGGTGAGGTTTGACGACGGCTTTGGGTTGGGCGATTGAACCCGCTACCCGCTGCAGTCGTTCGGCCTTAGCCGTCAGGTGTCGGCTTTGCAGCGGTTGCCGGCGCTGATACCAAAACGGCGAGCGAACGGTCTGCGCCAGTTTGCTGTCGCTTAAGCCTCCGTGGATCGAACGACTCGCTGGAAGGGCCTACGGACAATCCCGTCTTCGTCGTTCGAGGGCTGTCTCGGGCAGCAAGGGATCGACTTCGCGCAAGGTCGCTCTCCAAATCGTGTTGAACGCGAAAACAGTGGCGGAGATCGGCCCCGCGTCGAATCCAATGTTGGAGTGCGTCGCGATCGCCGCAACTATGGGTGACCGTGCTTTGGCAATCGCATCGCGGCTACACGGCAACTCTTCCTGCGTTGCTACGACCTTACCTGCCTTTGAGAAATTCAGACAGCAACACCCATATGAAGGGTCGTTGGCTTTTCGTGGCCAGGATCTCAAAATGATCCATGATGGCTTCCACGCCGTCCTGTGTATCCATGGCCATCTTGAGACAGGAAATACGGATGTCGGCCTTCCCATTGCCATCCATGACCGCAGTGAAGATGGTGCCGCCTACGCTGCCGCAGACGACATTCAACCTCGTCTTCAATCCTTCGGATCTCTGAAGATCAATGCCAGGACGGACTATCAGAGTGACTGTTGTTTCTTCTGTTGCCATGCTGTGTCCTCGTCGGAATGGCTTCAACCGTCGCTGCACGCGCCTTCCGTAGTTGTGAAGGCGTGGGGAGTCCGCGCTATTAAGGTGTTCAGTATTTGTTGCCCACGTACGTTGAATCCCAGGCTTCGGGAATCACCAGGCCGTCGCCCACGGTGAAGTTCTTGCCACCATCCTGGAGCCCGAACGTGCTCTTTGCCCACAGGCCCAGCGTTTGCCAGATCAACGACCCTGGATCGGATTGGCGATCCTTACTCGACTGCCGATGAGGGTGGACCGTCTTGATGGCGCCATTCTGGGCCGCGACCGAATCGATGATCCACCTGATCGTCGTCTGGACAGCTATCGTCTGCGCTTTCGGGAGATTCATGGGCAAGCGCTTGGGGTTCGAGCCGCCAGGTTGCCAGAGTGTCTCCGGCTTCCCCTCTATCCCAGCAAACCAGCCGTCGATCTCGATGCCGACGCTGATCTTGTTGAGGTTTCCTGCATGGTTGCAAACCTCAGTCAGCGCATATAGCTGGTAGATCTTTCCCCCGCGCGTGACGCCGAAATGAATGGGCACGTTGTGCCAGGCTTCTGCCGTTTCCCCGATCTTGGCGGCCGTCTGGTGCAGCACGATCGCGGTGATCGCGGACCAAGGCCTGAACGGATTGGACTTGGAACGCCCTGAGTGTGGGTGCTTGAGTTCTTCGTTAATGATCTCGCTGGGAGCCGGACTCGTGCTCAAGGAGTTGAAGGCCTTGTCCAGTGCGGCTGCTCCGGCCACGGTGACCGATTTGGGGAGATCATCGGTTGGTGCAAGCAACCCTGCTTCGATCATGAAAGCGGCATACGCAGTCAGCGTTTCATCCCCAAGATCTGCATCAGCGCCGAAACGAGGCAGAGCATAGCCGAGCGCTAAAAGCTGCTTCTGAATGTTCTCGACCGCAGGCCCCTTGGAGCCGCTCTTCAGTGCACTCAAAATTGCCATGGCAGTTCCTTTTTCCCAGAGTAGTCGCGGAGAGACCAGTAGCGCGTTGGCGCCTCATTGGTCCGTACGGTCACTGGATGGCGTCCTCCCCGGTCACCACTAAGGTGTCACCGTTGGCAAAGTAGAAGTCCCCTGGTATTAGCTGCTGCGCTCGTTCTTCGATCTGTTCGAGCGTCAGCGCGTTTGGGTTGGCTTCCAGCTGGGTTAAGACCTCTTGCATGGCTGGAGCCAATGCCGGCAAGCTGTAGTCGGCAGGCCGGGTCCGAAACCCCGTGTCGCCTGTGACCGACTTCATCGCGTTGATGCAGTTCTTCCCACAGGCGTTGCCGGCGATGAGCCTGATCCATTTGGGCCCGCCAACCAACACCGCCAAGTACATGGTCTTGGCCTTCGCTTGGGAAACACCCTGGTCCAGCAGTGCATCGTAGAGCACCCGATGCGTCATCCTCCACGAGCGGACGTGACGGTCGCAGTAGTGATCGTGGATCACAGCTGCCTTGATGAACCTTGTCTCAAAGGGACTCCCGATGAACGGCTGGAAGACTCCCGGGATTGAGGCACCGTCCGTCTTGAGCCCCGCCTTCGCCTCCCAGACCGTTCCAGATGCATCTTTGAAACGCAGAGCCTCCTTGATGATGCATTCCCCAGCGGCCTCGCATCCCTTCGGCCAGAGCACCAAATCGCCACTGAATTGGGCTGGCGCCAACGTAGGAGTGAGCAGCGCGGCAGCCGTTGCCAGCGTCCGAAACCACGATGGATTCATCTAAAACCTCCGAAAAGGAGTAGCTTGATGCCAAACGCTGGTGTGCAAAACACGAGCCGACGATGTGCCGCCAGCAACGGCGCATACATTTGCAGTAGTTTCTCGGCGGCAAATGCTTTGTGAGCAGTGCTGCGGATAGTACGGCATCTGCACGTCATTGGGCAATTGATGGCGCCGATGCCGATTTGAGCCATGTGCCAGAGAAGTGATGAGCGACTTCGCGCAAGCCGAAGGCCACGCCAGAGGTCGTGCGCTGCCTCATCTTCAAGGCTCAGATCCGCGCCTGCCACAGCAGCCGATCGCCTACAGCGCCGATAAGCTCCGGCATAAGCGGCTGATTCCGGGTAACGCGGACGAGCCACTTTCGGCGCAAAGCGCTAACTCGCCAACTGCGCGAGCAGCCGGTTGCACGATTTAGCGTTGAGTCGTCTCTGATTGACCTGTTCCAGGTGCACAGCGTACCGCCGCGCCTGTCGAGAGTCAGTGGCCTCTTTCGCAGGCGACGGTCGCTCAGTTCTGAAATCTCAAAGTCAGTAGTCAGCTTGCAGTCGTCGTTCGGTAGCGCACTGCGGCTGTCCGCCCCTGGCCGGATTCTGTCCGATGCTCAGGCTTCCCGCAGTTGCCCGGCAAGCACGACAAAGTTGCTGGTGCCAGCCGTGGATTCGACTCCCGAAGGCTTCGTCGTCGAAGCACTGACCAATGACCGGCCCGCCGCGTCAATCCACTCTGATTCGACCTCGCAAGCGATAGCGCCTGGCACCGGCAACTGGTCGACAGGTAAGGGGGCGGAACTCACGATGGCATCCTTCTCCACGAACCGATGCGTCCGACCTTGTGCGTCGACCAGGATGCATTCCACCAGGGGCGGATACGCGCTGTCGTCGACGAGACGTGTGATTTCAACGGAGATAACTTTCACGAATACCTACTTCTGCTGTTTGGGCGACCGTCTGCTGTTGGCCGAAGCCGGGCCTAGCTAATGGTGAGTACAGCACCGCAAAGCTGACCTTCGAGGCTGCACCTTGAGCGTCCGGTTAAGGAGAGGCATTCAACTGGTGCAGGCCGTCGCCAGTCGGCCAAGAGCGGACGCCTACCAAAGAACGCATCAAGGAAGTCTGCCAAACCGTCTCACACTCAAGGAGTGTCGCCGTTGGCAGACTCGAACAACTCGGGGGCTCCAGGCGACTTGCGCACGTATGATTCCCACCAGCCGTTGGCTGCCCGGGCCTGGCTGGATCCGTTTTCACACCCGCGGGGAGGAAGATGCACAACGTGCAGTTCGAGATTTCGAAACCCACCGAAGATGGGGCCTTCGAAGACATGTGTGCCCGCATCTACGGGACTGTCTTCAATGATCCATTGCCGCAGACGAACGGGCGCCGGGGTCAGAAACAAGGCGGCATCGATGTGTTCATCGATGCACCAGAAGGCCGGCTAGGCGTTCAATGCAAGAGGTACGCAGACGGTGCCCTGAAGCTCAAGCACGTAGAGCATGAGGTCTCAGAAGCAGACAAGGCGAACACCCCAATCGTACGCCTCATCGTCTCTACCACTGCCACGAGTGATGCGGTGCTTCTGCGGGAAGTGCAGGACCTGTCCGATGCCAGGGTGGCTAAGGGGAAGTATCCAGTCAAGATTGAGTTCTGGCAGGACCTCTGCCGGCACATTCGCGGCAGTTCGAAGCTCCAGAACGACTACGCTCCCAATGCACCTGGCGCCGTCTTTCACCGCTTGGATGAACAGAACTCAGGGATTGAGGCGAACCTGCTCAGCATCAACTCCAAACTGGAAGTTCTGACTGGCCTGCCCAGCGGCCGTGCCGACTCGGTCAATAAGTTCCTTACTTCGCAACTTGACGCCGTCAACGATGTGCTTCGAGCCTCAAGGTTCAAGGATGCCTTTGAAGACTTGCAGCGTATCGGCGCGGACATGTCGCTTTTCGATGCTCACCAGCAGGCACGCTGGTACGTGCAGCGGGGCGTCTGCACGTGGCATCTGGAGAGCGGCGCTGCTGCTGCCCCTGACTTCCTTCGCGCCTCCGAGCTGTATCCCGACGACGAGAAAATCGCAGCTGCGAAGGTGAGAGGCCTCCTCTTCACTGACAAGGTCGACGAGGCACTGGCCGCAGGACATGAGGCACTGGCAAGGTATCCCGTATCAGTCCACGTCTGGATTGCCCATGCCAATGCCAGGATGGTCAAGGGTCACACCCTGGCGCTCGCTGATGCACCGGCCGCGATGCGCGACGACTGCGATGTGCTGCAGCTCCTTGCTTGGGCGCGGAAGAAGGCCGGAGACCTAGCTGGCGCCGTCGAGCTTAGCGCCAAAGCATTGGCCAAGCCGAACGCTGCGTTCTTTGTCAGGAACACGGCGCTGGTGTTGGCACTCGAGGCAGCTGCCTGCGACCCCGTAAAGGTCGCACATGGTCTGGTGGGCGAAGCAGCAATCGCCGCGCTTAGGCAGGCAGTCGAAGCGCTCACCCCGCGAAAAGACCAGGTTTGGGCGGTGCAATCGCCGGGCTCAGTCGAAGAAACGCTGGTGCACCTTGGCTACAGCTACCTTGTGCTGGGTGCGCCTGGTGAGACTTTGGCTCTTATCGAGGAGGCCCGACACGCCGGCGTGCTGCCCCCTCGGCTGAAACGCGTCGCACTAGAAGCCTATCGTAGACTGGGCCGCTCAGACGAATTGGACCAACTTGGTCGGGAGTGGCTGGAAGATCTGGAGGAAGAGGCGTTGATTCTGGTCGCGGAGCATGCCGCTGATGTGGGCGATGTTCAGCTGGTCGAGGCAGTGCAAGCCTTGGTGACGCAAAAGGGCTACCAGCAGGCAGAGGTGCCGCACTTGCTGCTCGCTATGCGGTGGGTCGCTCTTTGGCGCTCGGGCACCGGCAAGCTGCAAGCGCTGACGGAGGTCAAGGCAGCGGATGTTGCGAACTCAAACAGCCTCGCCGTCATATGTGGCGGCGCCCGGATACTGCATGCGGATAAAGACGAAGTGACAGCCGATGCCGCGATTGAAAAGGCCTGCACCCTGGTGTCAAAGGACACTGCTTCGGCAGAGCGACTCTTGCTCGCGGACCTGCTCTTCGCCACGGACAAGCTGGAGTTTGCCGCTCGTCAGTACGAGCTACTCGCCCCACGCGGCAAGCACTCCGAGCTCCACAACCGGCTGCTTCGCTGCTATGTGCGCACGGGCGCACTCCGCAAGGCGAAGGAACTGATCTTGTCGTTTCCAGACACCTGGACAAGCGACGAACGAACTTTGAGTCTCGCAATTGACCTAGGACAGCAGGCATCAGACTGGGAGTTTCTGGTTCCCCTTGCTGAGTTGCATTGCGAGCGGCGGCCGCAGGAGGCCGGCGGCTGGTTGCTACGTCTCGCGCTCGACCTCAAGATGCGCAAGATGGCCCGATTCCACCATGCGCTTGAGTCGGTTCCGGCCGACTTGTCAGGGCCACCAAGACTCCTTTCTCAGGTTGCGTCACTTGAACTCCGCTTCGGCCGCAAAGAGACCGGCATGCTGCGGCTGTATGGCATGTTTCGTCGCAACCTCGACGATGTAGATGCAGCCTCAGCCTACTTCATCGCCCTAGTTGCCGCACCTCAAGAGCTTCCATTCATGGAAGAGGAACTGACGGAAGTTCAGCCTGGGGTTGCCGTGACGCTCAAGAACGAATTGGGCGAGACGGTGACACTGTCTCTGGACCCGGCGGGTTTGCCGGGCCTCCCAGCTCGCGAAGGCATGGTCGCTCCGTCCGATGATCTAGCCCGCAGCCTACTGGGCGCGGCCGTGGGCCAGCAAGTCTCTCTGCCCGGACCCTTCGGAACCGAACTGCGCTTCGTTGTCGAAGGGGTGACAAGTACCTTCCGGCGGCTGCTTCACATCGCGCAGGCACGGGTCAACTCGCCTGTTGCTTCAAACCTGCCGTTGATGTCCGTTCCTGTCCCGAAAACAGACAAAGGGGTCGATTTCAGCCACGTGCACGCCATGCTGAAGCGGCAGTCCGAGCACTCACGCCGCGCGCTTCAAGGCTACGCGGACAGCCCCATCACGCTGGGAATTTTGGGCAAGCTGCTCGGCCGAAGCGTGATAGACATGGTCGCTGGTTGGCCGTCTGACGCGCCGCCCTTGTTCGTGTGCGATGGCACCAAGGAGCAACGGGAGGCTGCTGTTGAACTGCTCCAACGGCATGACGTCGAGTATGTTGTTGACGCTGCAACCATTGCCGAACTGGCGTCACTTGACTGTCTTGCCGCCCTGGCGGCGTTACCTCGCGTCTATATCTCTACGAAGTCCGTTGAGACTCTCGAAGCTCGACTCGAAGAGGCGAAGGTCGAACGCTCCGACGGGCAGATGTTTGATGACAACGGCACGATGCGGTTTGTCGAGTACACGACCCAGGACAGGGAGCGGCAGACCGCGTTCATTCAAACCATGGTTGACGCCGTCCGACTGCACTGTGTGATGGCTCCTGCTTATGGCCCGGAAGAGATTCCGGCAGACCTGGAGCGAGCGCAGGACGTTCTCGAAGACGAGGAACTCGCTGCACTGCTACTGACATCGGAAAAGAACGCAACCCTGTTCACCGTTGACGGGCGACTCGCTCAGTTTGGTCTTGCATCGGCGAAGCTCAAGTCGGTGTGGCCGCAGGAGGTTCTCCGGTACGCCGGAGAACGAGGGGAACTGACGCCCCAGCAATACACCTACGCTGTCGTTCGGATGTTTCTGCGGAATCGCAGCTTCGTCTCGCTAGGCTCGTACGACTTGGTGTTCATGTGCTTGCAAGGAGGCTACGCGCTAACCGAGGGGCTTCAGCGATTCAAGGACTACTTGGCCTCCGGTTCCACTGAGCTTGTGTCGGCTGTTTCTGTTGCGTTCGAGTTCCTCGAGCTTCAAGCGCAACACCCCACTCAGTTCAAGGCGTTTGCGGAGCTCATGGGCCACATCGTCGAAGCGAGCCTTCGCCATCCGCACTGCAATCAGGAGGTACTCTTAAAGTTCGCACTTGATTTTGCAAGCGATATGGCACTCAAGAGCAATGGTACCTTCATACCGTACTCTCTTGCCGAGGGCTACAGGCAGGCGCGCATGCGTGTCTACGCCAAGGTCCTCGGGGATGCGGTTGAGGCCGCCGAACGGCTAGCCAGTTCACCTCCGCGTCGACGAGCAATCAAGCTGCGTGCGTTGAAGTGTACGCAGCCTCCGTATCTCACGTTCGATGGTGAGGCGAGGGATCCAGTCGAGCCACCTATCCAGCAAGTGGACGCGGCGCGCGGAGAAGACTTTCAAGCCGAAGGTGTTACGACCACGTTAGGCAGCAGTCAGGCAGTGATGCCGCCCCGCGCTGACGAAGCGGATGAACGTGCTGAAGATGCGACAACTAAACAGGAGCCGCAGCGAAGCACAGGGGGCGACTTGACGGTCAACTTCGAAACGGGCTCCGTTCCCCGAAAGCAGTCAGAACCCGATCCACTAACAATCCTAAAAGTGCCACTGGAAAGCTAAGACCCAGCCTACTGGTTTAGTTCCGCAGGTTCCTCTGCGATATTATTACGTTTAGGCGCCGCATCACACACCCTCGATAAAGTGGAGAAGCATGGACTGGCTTACGTTCATCAGCAAGTTAGTTGACTCTTTAGCATGGCCAGTGGCAGGAGTTCTTCTGGGCCTCATCTTCCGCAAGAAGCTACTTGACCTGATTCCATTACTCCGCAGGGTGAAGGCGGGTCCATTGGAAGCTGAGTTCGAGATCGCAGCAAAGCAAGTACTGGCAAGCACCGCTGAGCTGACCTCGAAGCAGCAGACACCAGATGTTGCCCAAACGGGAACTCAACCGAACGAGGGAGACACAGCAGAGAAATTGCTTACAGCAAGATCTGAACCGACCGCAACCATCATCGAGGGTTGGTCAACATTGGACGGAGAGTTGTATAAGCTTGGACGTCAGACTGGAATCGTGGTTGATCCACTTGAAAACCAACTCAAGGTGTATCAGGCCGTCATGGATTCAAACGTAATTCCAGTCGAGACAAGGCAGTTAGTGAAAAACCTTCGGCTGTTGCGAAATCAAGTCGCTCACGCGAAGGTCATTCCCACGCCCGAATCCGCACAGGACTATTTGGTGTCTATCGAGCGCGTGGTCGAACTCATACGCAACTACCGGAAAAACCTGCCTGGCTACACTGCCGATGTTCGCTAAGCACGGGAGCTCCTATGGCAAGCCACTAGGTGAGATTCGCCTCAAATGTCGAGCATCCGCAGGAGATACCCGTCACCGACCGACGTTAGTCGCGACCCATGGCTGCCGCCCGAAAGGCCGCGTGCCGGCGCGCGTATTGCTGCGAATGCAGGTCTCGGCTTCCGAAGATCGCATCTTTGCTTACGAGCTGAAGCGGTCATCGCTCATCTTCCTTCAAGTTGAGTATATATTTGTTACGTAATTAAGACCTCTCCTGCAAGCTAGCGAACCAAGCCAGCTTCTATGGAAGAAGAACCCATGTCAACGTGATTGAAGTAATGTCCCGACTAATTAGACCTGCAGATATTCCGGAAACACTTTGGCATGCCAAAACAACGTGTTTGCATCTTGCCCCGACACTTCGGAGAGCTTGGGAGCACTTGCTACTACACGCCGGACTCGAAGATAAGGCTCGGCTACCGGTTCCTGAGGGAAGAATCGGCGGCTTGAGTAAGGAAGATACGGACGATCATCTGGCATGGCGCTTCAGTGGGTCGTCGGCGCGGGTTCAGCTCAGTTTTCTCGATCCAGAGGAAAAACTTACTGAGGTGGCAGATGCGTTTGCAAAAGTCTTTTCTGGTGGAACCGTGTTGCTTGCAGACCTACCCTGCGGCTCAGGTGCTGCAGCATTGACGTTGCTGGCAAACATTGCTGAGTTGCGGCGCCAAGACCGAATCCCACGTAACCCGCTTAACGTCAAGATTGTTGGCGGTGAGTTGTCAGAGTTCGCACGAGGCTATGCCGACCTAGCAACAAAACACATCAAAGATGCGTTGGCCGAACAAGCAATCTGGGTATCCGCTGAGTTTCTTTCCTGGAATGCATTGGATAAATTTTCTACAGCAGAACTAACTAACCGCCTGACCGTGCTTGGCCAGGAATGTTCAGCCCGCCTAATAGTTCTGGCCAATTTTTCCGGATTTTTACAGCGCGAGGGAAAATGGAAGGAGGCTCTCCCTCAATTTGAAAACTTATTCCTGCATGGCCGAGCTCATAACAGTTTTGTACTCTGGATTGAGCCGCAAACAAACGAGGTGCTTGGCTCTGGGGGATTCTTCAGTAGAGCTATTAATTGGTTTAAAAAACTGTTTTCAGCACATCACACTAAGGACGAGCAAGATGCTCTAGTTGTTGAGAACCTCGGAAAGAGTGCTGCTGACGTCCAACACCCATTAAAGGATCATCAATTCAAAGTTCAACTAGTAGTTCAGCGCTTCGATTTACCTTTGAACGGAGCGAAGGCATGAGGCCACAGCTACTCGCACTGCGCACAGCCAATGAGTACCGCACACGTGACATTATGGCCTACCTTGGGTTGCGCTATTACTTTGCCAATCAGTGCGCACGCAGGGATCGCTGGGCTGAAGAGGTGTCTTCTCATCTTGTGATGAGCGGCAGCAGTGCTTATTTCGAGTCCCTGCATTTCAAGGATATTCGCTCTGACGGCTTGGTTGGCTACCGCAGCATTTTTGTGCCTGGCCCCAATGAGTCTTATGCTGAAGCCGCATTGCTCTCCGAGTGCAGTCGACACGCAGTATTTCGTTCACCCAGCTTTGTCTTTAGCTATCGTTTGGCAGAGGGCGAGGAAACTCAAGGGGTCTACAAGCCTTACTTCATGGGGTTACAAGAGCGGCAAAAAAAAATTGCCGATGCATGCAAAGCAGGCGCAGGTCAGGTTGTGCGCTATACCGATATTAAACGATTTTATCCGAATATATCCTATGAGCTGGCAATTGGTGCTTGGTTGAAGGCATGCGATGCAACTAAAATAGCCACCTTGTACCGTGATTTAGGTATAAAACTTTTAACTCAACACGCACAGGTATGTCAGACAGCCGCTCATGGCAAGGGATTGCTTACCGGCCCCATGTTCAGTCACCTAATTGCCAACCTTGTGTTACGCGATGTTGACGAAGCAATGTCTGCGGCCTTCCCAATGCGTTACTTCCGCTATGTGGATGACGTAGTCCTGGTAGGATCAGCAGCAGAGGTTTCCACAGGCCGGTCGCAATTGGCAGCGATGTTGACAGAGTTAGGGCTTGAATTGCATGAGAACGGCACGGGTAAGGACTTTGAGCTCGCTTCTGATGATTGGCTGCATGGAGAGGGGGATTTCAGCGGAAAAGACTCATACAACTGGATGCTCTTTGTTCATGACATTAAGCAGTTCCTAATTTCACAGCCATCGTCTCGTGCCAACCTAGTTAATAGATTTGCTGCAGAGGGATTCAGGATACCGTTGCTGGATTACAGCATGCAAGTCAGTGATGCGAGGTATCAAGAACGATTTTTTAACCAATTGCGCCGCTATCCTTGGTTATTAAAGAAAATATTCCGACGGGCTACTCCAAACACGCTTTTGATTTCTGCACAAAACCTTCGGGCTGAATTTTCAAATAGTTTGTTTAAAATCCTGGACGCCGGCCATGATTTGGATGGTTACGCTCGTAAGAGGGTCGTTACTAAGATTCGTTATTTCGCCGGCAGACTACTCTACCTAGCCAAAACTGAAGATTTGGCAAAAATTGCAGAGCGGCTGCGGCGATATCCAGAGCTCGCCATGCTTGCGGAAATACTCCACGCAGTCGGCACACGAGACGTCACGCAACTTTTGCGATTGGGTAATAATGCGGCCCAATCGGCTGCGCAGCCCCTAAAAATTACTCCCGGCGTAATCACTTGCCAAATCGAATCTTGGGGTTCCGCAGAACGTAAGAGCTTGGCCATTTTGCGAGCAAACGGTATCAGCGTTGCCGGTCCGGCCGACGATGAACTCAATCGCTTCGCTTTATGGAACGAGCGCGGGCATGAGCTAATGAGTGCAGGCGATCCCTTCATCAAGGAAATAGCCTGCCTGCACGGGATTTCAGAACACCCCCGCCATCCCGGGATTCTTGAGACGGCACTGGATCACGGTGAGGAACTTGCCTTCGATGCGACGACGCCGATTGATACCTACTGAGCTTCAATGACTGGTGGTGAGCGCAAGGGCCGCAAGAGCAGACGACTGAGAATGTCTCAGATCAGCCTGAAGCCGTCGTTCAAACGTCTGCGGTGGCCTACTGCTGACACACAGGCCTTGAACAACTGATCTGCGAAGAAAGCAAAACAGGTGACGTTGCCCTCGCAATTCACTGCAAAGCCCCTCATTCAACACGTCCCTGCCCCCTCCATCCAGCACCCCTACGTAACCGCTTTGGGCAGCTCCCGCACGCCCACACCTGCTACGATCCCCCCGGTGCTCAACACACCTTCATAGGCGGAAGTCACTCCCGAAAGTCAGTGGCGTTTCGTCCATACGCTTTGTCTTGCCTTGCAATCCAGGGCAAGTCTTGTTTATGGCCGGGCTGCCCGCCGCTGCACAAAGCCATTGCGGCAAAGACAGACGGGCAACCCTATGACCGTGTTGACATAGGAGGCCATTCATGGCTTTGCGATCCCCCTCCCGTGCCGTCCCCGCAGACGACATCACCCCCCAAACCCTCCACTTCGGCGACATCCCGATCCGCACGTTCTCCAAGAACGGCGTGATCTGGTTCCTGGCCAAGGATGTGTTCACCGCCCTGGGAATCTCCCGCCACAAGCTGACCACCGGCAAGCTCGCTGACGACCAGCGCTGCACCGTCCGCCTTGCCAGCGAGCCCGGCCGCAAGCCCAGGCGCGAAGCCTTGGCGGCCGTCAACGCGGACGGCTTGCATGCACTGATCCAGGCCAGCCCCTCACCTGAAGCCAAGCGCTTCAGGCGCTGGGTGCAGCGCAAGATGCTGGGCGCCAAGGATGCCCCGGCCAAAGACAGCAAACCCAAGTACAAGACCCGGCCCAGGCGCGATGCCAGGCACCCGCCCCAGAGCCTGATCCCGGGGCCTGCGCCCAAGGTCTTCCGCCGCATCCGCACCTGCGATGACCTGTCTTTCACACGGCGCAATGCGAAGGGGGAGCGCATTCAGTGGTTTGTGCCGCCGCGCGTGAACAGCGGGCATGAGCACTACGGGATTGGAGAGATCTGGTTCAGCGAGGTGGTGGAGCTGGCCCGCCACAACCCCAGGCATGCCTATGACGCCATGCGGTTTGCGGGGCCGGAGATGGCGCGGTACTGGAACCATGGGCACCCTGACGGGTTCTTTGACCGCATGGCACGTTGGGCGCTGGGGGCCATTCTGGCCAATGCGCAGGAGCCCGCGCTGCCGTTCGAGCTGCCCTGCCTGGGCTTTGCGCCGCTGGAGGGCATGGAGGCCATGCTGGCGACTGCGGCTGCGCCCCGGCCGCTGCCGGATCATGTGCAGGAGGCCATCGACAGGCAGGCCTGGCAGGAGGCGGCCGAGTGCCAGCGGCATTACTACGAGCGCCGCCGCCGTGACCTGATGGCGCGGCACGACTGACGCGGGCGTCAAATGCCACTCCTTTACCCCAGGAGTGGCCAGCGGCTGGCCGGGAAGTGTTCCGGCGCCTTGATTCCGAAGTGGGTGAAGCCTGGTATTGCGAAGTGACCAGGGCAGGCCAGAGCACCCCGCAAAAACTGTGGATGAGCGATGTGCCCGGCTTCATTGACCGGCGCGACTCTTTCAAGACCGCCGAGATCAGCGGCAACAGCTACATCGTCAAGAGTCGCCTGGGCCGGATGGTCTTCGAGACTCCGCTGGCGTAGCGCCCAACTGCCCCCGCCATTTCCGTTGCTGGAGCGCGCTCAGGGCAAATCGATCTTCAGCCCGCGCCCGGTCTGCACGGCCACGTGGTGCGCATCCTTCAGGGCACGGGCCAGCTCTGGATCGGTCTCGTCGAACTCCTTGACCGCAACGCTGCCGATGGTGATCTGGTGCAGCCTGGAGCGATCCAGGCCCCGGTCCAGCAGCACCGCACGCACGTATTGCAGCTGTTGCGCCAGGTGTTGGAAGACATCGTGACCTGGCAGGGCCAGGGCACGTTGGGCCACCAGCGCCAGGGCGCGATCGATGTATTCAAGGGGCGTCAATGGGATTCAACCGGTTCATGGAGTGGCTGCAGAGCATGCCAGAGCGCCGCGGGCCTGAGAGGGCGGGCCGCTGGAGCCAGGGGCTTCAGGGCCTCCATGCTCCCCTGGCCTCACCCGGTGACTCTCAGAAACTGTCCCAGTCGTCATCGGCCGTGGAGGCCATGGCGACGGGCTTGGCGGCGGCCGTTTTTGCCGGGGCCGCCGGGGCTGCGGGCTTGGCCGCGGCAGCGCTGGGCGCCAGCGCCGGGGCACGGTGGATTGCGTCGCTGGTTGTTGGCGCGGCGCTCGCTGCGCGGGCCGCAGTCTGCAGCGGCGCACCGCTGCCGCCCGGCAGCCTGAAGACCGAGACCACGCGCACCAGTTGATCGGACTGGTGGCGCAGGCCTGCGGCGGCGCCGGCCATTTCCTCGACCAGGGCCGCGTTTTTCTGCGTGGTCTGGTCGATGTGGGTGATGGCCTCGGCCACCTGGGCGACGCCGCTGTTTTGCTCGGCGCTGGCGTGGCTGATGTCCGAGATGAGCTGGGTGACCTTGCGGATTTCCTCCATGGCCTGCTCCATGGTTTCCCCGGCAAACGCGGCCTCCTGGTTGCCGGTGTGGATTTCGGCCACGCTGTGGCTGATGAGCTGCTTGATTTCCTTGGCGGCCTCGGCGCTGCGGCCTGCCAGGGCGCGCACTTCCTCGGCCACCACGGCAAAGCCCCGGCCATGCTCGCCCGCCCGGGCCGCTTCCACGGCGGCGTTGAGGGCGAGGATGTTGGTCTGGAAGGCAATGGAGTCAATGACGCCGATGATGTCGGCGATCTTCTTGCTGCTGGCGTCTATGCCCTGCATGGTCTGCACGACCTTGCGCACGGCCTGCCCGCCTTCGGTGACGACGCGCTGGGCCTCGCGCGTAATGCGGTCGGCCGATTGCGCGTGGTCTGCGTTGTGGGCCACGGTGGAGCCCAGCTCCTCCATGGCGGCGGCGGTCTGCTCCAGCGCGCTGGCTTCGCTTTCGGTGCGGGCGGCCAGGTCCTGGTTGCCCTGGGCGATTTCCGCGCTGGCCAGGGCCACGCTGTGGGCCTGTTCGTTCACGCTGCCGACCACGCGCGTCAGGCCCGTGCTGGTGGTGTTCATGGCTTCCAGCAGGTGGCCGATTTCATCCTGGCGGTCGCTGGCGATGCGCACGGTCAGGTCGCCATCGGCAATGGCGTAGGCCATGTGGCTGGCCTGCTTCAAGGGGCGCACGATCATGCGGCGGATGAGCCAGAACCATGCCGCCGACAGCAGCAGCACGGCGCCCAGGCCCATGAGGGCGAACTGCAGGACCAGGCTGCGGGTCTCGGACACGGCTTCGTCCACGTAGGCGCTGGTGGCAATGACCCAGTTCCAGGGTGCGTATTGGCTGAAGACGACCAGCTTGTCGCGGGCCTGGGTTTCGCCCGGATTGGTCCAGGGATAGGCCATGCTGCCCTGCTTGCGGTCCAGCATGTCGCGGATGAAGAAGCGGCCATCGCCGTCCTTGGAATCGCTCATGTTCTGGCCTTCCAGGGCGGGATGCACGACCAGTTGGCCGCGCTGGGGGCCGTCTTCGGCATTGAGCACGTAGTAGTAGCCGGTCTGGCCCACCTTGAGCGCGCGGATGGAGTCCTTGAAGTGCTCCAGCAGTTGCGAGAAGTCCTGGCCCACGAAGGCGATGCCCACGGTGGCGCCGGAGGCGTCCTTGAGCGGGCGGTATTGCGTCATGTACTGGCGGCCGAACAGGTGGGCCAGGCCCATGTAGCTTTGGCCGGCCTGGATGGCGGCGTAGGCGGGATGGGCGCGGTCCAGCCGGCTGCCCAGCACGGCCGCGCTCTGGTCGCCTTTCTCGTTTTTGAGCGTGGTGGCAATGCGCACGAAGTCGCCCTGCCCCTGGGCCGCAAACACCGTGGCCACGGCGCCGGTGCTGCGCGTGAAGGCCTGCAGGTGCGCATCGTTGCCGTTGAGCGGCTGGCCGTCCAGGCTCAGCACGGGTTCGCCGCCGCTGGTGTCCAGGCTGAGCGTTCCCTGCAGGCTGCGCGCCAGGCTGTCGGCCAGGAACTGGGTGCGCTGGCGCAGTTCCTTGTCGGTGGACTCGACGAAGTTGTGCAGCATCTGGACGCCCTGCTGCATCTCGTTGTGCATTTTTTTCTGCAGGGACTTGCTCACATCCCAGGCAATGCCCAGCACCAGCAGCGCCAGGATGGCGGCGACCCAGACAAAATTGGTGAGTGACAGCTTTGCGCCCAATCCTTGGCGGCGCCAGAAACGTTGACCGATGTGCATTGATGCATCTCCTGTGCGGCGTTGTGCGCCGCTGTTGTGCGCGCACAGGCGGGGAATGCCTGCGTGCCAAGCCATGCTGACCAAAGTCAAGCCCTGGTGATTCATGGGCCGAAGCGTATCGACGCTGCCGCATGCGGGATTTGAGATGGGTCAAGGAAGTAACCAAGTGTTGCAATGACAGCGTCCGGCCATCGCCGCAGGCTTCGGCCAACGCCCGCCAGAACGGCTGGGGCACAAACAGGCGCATGACAACGATGCCGAGGTGGCGGGCTTTGTCACCGAAGCCGCCAACGTGCGCTACCTGGAGACCGAGCTGGCGTTGGAGGGTGGCGGCATCCACTGCACGACACAGCAGCAGCCGCGTTGATGCGCGCCTACGGCAATAAGAATCGTCTTAGCCTTGGCGGCGCAAGGCCGGGCAAGACTGGAGAGCGGTATATCGATCCGTTTTTTCCAGAAATGCAGCCAAAGAGAACGTCCCAGAAACTGTGCGACCCGTGCTACGAATTGCTGAGCAATACGAGCCTGTCAACGCCCCACCCCGGACTGAGGTTCCGCTTTTACTCACTGGAGCAGGACGCCAATTTCGTGAACTATGACTGCGTGCATTGCCAGGCGCCCCTGGCGATGAAGACAAGCCGGCGCGGGGCACTTCTGGGGTTTCGCCTGATGCCGTCCGAACCGTACTATCCCCTGGGTGAGGGGGACATCGAGGACGGCGGCCCGGCGCAAGGCCAGGCGCTAAAAGGGTGACCGGCTTGTGCAGCCCGCAGGCCGGTCAGTCGAAGAGATGGTGCTCGGCGCAGAAGGCCGCCAGGTCCTGGTTGCTGTCCACGTTCAGCTTGCGCATGGCGGAGTTCTTCTGGAGGCTGACGGTCTTGACGCTGCGCCGCAGCCGTGCGGCGATTTCGGTGATGGACTCGCCATTGGCGAAATGCCTGAGAACTTCGAACTCGCGCGGCGAGAGGCTGTTGGCGCGCTCGGCCAGGAAAACGGACCGCTCCTGCCTGGGCGTGTCGGCCTGGAATGAGGGCGAATAGTAGCGGGCATTGAGGCGGACACACTGCAGCGCCGCCATGATCTGGGTGAGCGGCTCTTCCTTGAGCAGCACACCGGCGACGCCGGCGTCATACAGGGCCGAGATGATCATGGGATTGGAGACGGTCGTCAGCACCAGCACCTTGATGTCCGGGAAGTGGCGTATCAGATAGTCCACGTAGCGCAGGCCATCGCCATAGACATCGTCGCCCGGCATGGAGTAGTCGGTCAGAACCACGTCCAGGGGGTTCGATCTGGCGTATTGCATCAAGGACGATGGCGTGCTGAACGTGGCCACGACCTGGAGATTGGGGTCCTGCTCCAGGAAGTCCTTGACGCCAAGCAGGACCACGGCGTGGTCGTCCACGACAGCAATGCGCAGTTTCAGTTTCATGGGATCGCAAGCAAAGGGTTAGGGCTGGGGCAATTGCGCCATCATGGCGCGAAGGTCGGCCAAGAGGTCGTCCAGCAGGACTGACAGCCCGGCCTGCAGGCCGGGCTCCCGGGTGCCGTTCGGGAGCTGGTCCTCCAGCGACTGGGTGCGCGCGGCAAGCTCGTGCATCCTGGCCAGCAGCAAGGCGCCGCGCATGCGATGCAGCGCCTGCGCGGCCAGGTCGGGCCGGCGCTCCTCCAGGCCACGGGCCAGCATTGCGATGTCGTCGTTCATGCACTGTACGAAGACCTGCCGGTGCGTCTGCAGCACGTTGGGCTCCGACAGGGCCGCAGGCTGCGGGGTATCCCCCGCCGGGGTACCGGCCTGGGCAGGCGCCGGACGGAGCCGCTTTTTCGGCGCGAACTTCTCCAGGGTGCGGACCAGCGTGCGCAACTGGATAGGCTTGACCAGCCAGGCATTCATGCCGGCATCCAGGCAGCGGTTTTCCTCGTCCAGCATGGCATTGGCGGTCACGCCGACGATGGGGCAGGCAACGCCCTCCGAGCGCAGCCGCTCCGCCAGTTCGTAGCCGTTGAGGTAGGGCATGTTCACGTCCGTCAGCACCAGATCGTGCGGGCTGATGTCCCACAGCGCCAGCGCCTCCTCCCCGTCGTCGGCGACCGTGACTTCGCAGCCCAGGCTCTCGAGCTGGCCGCGCAGCGTCACCTGGTTGACGGGATTGTCCTCGGCGACCAGCACGCGCAGGTCGAACAGGGGCAGATCGGAGCCGGAGCCGGCCGAGCGCTGTGCGCCGCCGAGCACTTGCGCAATGCCCAAGCCGATGCTCATAACGTTGTGCCCGTCGATGCCCCGGTTGTCCGGCGAGGAAAGGTTCAGGTGCGGCCCCATCCATCCGGGCGCGGGGCTGTCCGCCGGCAACAGGGCGTCCAGCAGCAGCTCATCGTCATGGGCCGCCACCGGGGCGGCTGCCGCCGCGCGGGCCTGGCCGCCCCAGCGCCGCAGCCAGGCACAGATGTTGTCCGTCAGTTCCGGGTGGGGAGTGCGCACCGCGATGCGGGCACCCTTGAGCTCGGGCGCCTCCTCCTCCTGCGCGACGGTCTCCAGCCCCAGCTCGAACCAGAACCGGCTGCCCAGGCCGGGCTCGCTCCAGACCTCGATGGAGCTGGACATCATCCGGGCCAGGCTCCAGCAGATGGACAGGCCCAGGCCCGCTCCACGGGCAGTGCGGCTGCTGTTCTTGACGAGATAAAAGGGTGTGAAGAGCTCGCCATGCAGGGATTTTTCTATGCCCACGCCCGTGTCGCAGACCTCGAACACCAGCCGGACCTGCGAGGCCGTGCCCGGCACGCTGCGCAGGCGGACGATCACATGGCCGGCCTCCGTGAACTTGATGGCATTGCTGATGAGATTGCCCAGGATCTGGCGGATGCGCACCGCATCGCCCAGCACCGACTCGGGCACCTGCGCGTCCACGCAGGAAAACAGCAGCAAGCCGTTTTGCTGCGCCATGGCGGCATAGGAGCTGGTGCAGTTTTGCACCAGCTCCCGGGGATTGAACGGGGCCTTTTCCAGTTGCAACTGGCCCGCCTCGATCTTGCTGGTGTCCAGGATGTCGCTGATGATCTGCAGCAAGATGGACGAGGAGGCTTCGATACGGTCCACATACTTGCGCTGCAACTGCGTGAGCTCGGTCAGGCCCAGCAGTTCCAGCGTGCCCAGCGCGCCATACAGCGGCGTGCGGATCTCGTGGCTCATGGTCGCCAGAAAGGTGGACTTTGCCTCGTTGGCCTCGTCCGCCGCGATTCTTGCCCGCTCCAGATTGCTCTCGATTTCTGCGCGCGCACTGACGTCGGCAAACACGCACAGCGTCACATCCTGGCCCAGGTAGCGGGTGGGCGCGTAGGCCACGTAAAGCGTTCGGCCCTGCGCGGTGACCAGCTGCTCCATGGTTCCTGCGGCCCTGGCGTGGACAATTTCATCCAGCGCTGCCCTGTTTTCCGGCGAGCCGGGGCGCAGGTAGCCATCGGCCGAGTGCAGCCACTCCTGCACCAGCGAGTTGCTGAAGATGATCTTTCCACTGCCGTAGGCGACAAGGCAGACAGCCACGGGGGCGGTTTCGATCAGCGTCCTGTTGAATTGATTGCTCTCGACGATGACCCGCTGCGCTTCCTGGGCAGGCGCAATCACCTTGCGGTTGAACCAGCGGGTATAGGCAATACCGGCCAGCAGGCTCAGCAGCAGGGCCAGCACCAGGCCGGCAGAGGGCGCGAACAGCCGGCCCTGGAAAAAGGTGGCGTAGTCCACCTGGTAGTAGCCGGTCCACCGGCCGGAGGCATCCTCGGTCTTGAGGATCAGGCCATTGCGCGTGTACCGCATCCCCGCCTCGTCCACCTGCGGCACCGGGCCGGTGCCCATGAGCACGCCGAAATCCCGGTGCTCCAGCCAGAAAAGATGCCTGGGCAGCGTATGGATGGATCTTTCTATCGCGCTGATGCGCTGGCGGCTGAAAAGGATGGCGGCGTAGATCGGGCTTGTGGCGGCTTCGTCGCCGGCATCGATATGGCTTGAAAAGCCGGCTGCGACCATGCCGATCATCTTTTCCGGGAACTGGGGCGACCGGAACCAGACGATCTCCTGCGCCGGTGGCGTGGAGCCGGCGCCCGGCCGGGCATCGGCGGCCCTGGCCCGCAGATGCGCCTTGACGGCGGCAATCGTGCTGTCGAACATTTCCTGCGTGACGCTCTCATTGCCGATGGGCACGTCGATGGCCGGCACGCCGATGCTGATCGCCCCGTCCTCCTTGGTGAAGAATGCCGCGGCTGCCGGGAAGTAGGAGCCTGCCCAGAAGGAGGAATAGCCCGCGGCCAGGGAGCTGCCCAGCGAGAAAAGCCGGTCCGGGAGCGTGTCGCAGGCCGCGCGCGCAGAGCATTGCAGTGAAAAGGGAATGCCGCCGATGGCCTCGCGGCCACGGAACATGCGGTAGTCCGCCTGCGCAGGTGCGGGTACGTCGACGATGGTGGCGACTCTCTGGTCCGGCAGCGCTTTCCAGGACTCGTTGCGGCCCTTGAGCCGCCGAAGAAAGATCTCCTGCTCGTCGAGCGAGCCGACGATGGCGGAGAAGTTCAAGGCCAGGCGGCCCTGCTCCTGCTCGAAGATCCTCTCAGAGCCCCACAGCAGCACGGCGATGAGGAAGATCGCAAGGGGAAGCACTCCAAACAGTACCCGGTTCTGCCAGCGTGTGGTGCGTGTGATCTTGCTGAACGGGGAGTCGGGCATGGACGCCTTGCGTGCTTGGGTCAGGTGGGGTTGCCTTGGTGTCGGGGTTCGGATGCCAGCATAAGGGCAAATTCGCTGGCGGGCACCGCGGCGGACAGCAGATATCCCTGCACGCAATCGCATCCGATGCTGCGCAGCAACTCCAGGTCCTGGGTGGTCTCCACCCCTTCCGCCGTCACCGTCAGGCCCAGTTGCCGCCCCAGCTGCACCGACGACGTCAAGGCCGCAGTGCGCACCTCGTCACCTGCGGCGCCGGCCACGAAGGCCCGGTCTATCTTCAATTCGGTGAAGGGCGTGGAGATGAGGCTGTACATCGAGCTGTAACCCCGCCCGTAGTCATCCTGGGCCAGGCCGAAGCCTTTGAGCCGCAGGCGGCTCGCGCACATGTAGTAGTTGGCGGGTATGCCGACGGCCTGGTCCTCCAGCAGCTCGAACGTGATGTTCTCCGCAGCGATGCCGCACCGGGCCGCCATGTCGTGCAACTCATCCGGCAGCCCGATATCGTCCAGCAACGGTATCGGCAAGTTGACGGACACAGGCACGACATGTCCGGCACTGCGCCAGGCCAGGTGCGCTGCCATGGCGTCTTCCATCATGCGCACCAGCAAGGCATGGTCCAGGCCATGGAACCGGATGGCGGACATGAACGAGCCCGGCATCATGAAGCCGAACTGCCGATCGTTCCAGCGTGCCAGCGCTTCCACACCGACGGTGTGGCCCGTGAGCAGGGATTTCTTGGGCTGGAACCAGGCCTGTATGGTTTTCTCCTCCAGCGCCTGGATCAGGTGTGCCTTGGCGAAAATCGGCCGTTCCTTGATGCCTGGAGCGCTTTTCCTCTCGTAGGCACGCAAGGACCTGAGTTGGCTGGCCAGGACCTGGACATGGTCCGCACCGAACGGCTTTTGAAACATCCCGATGACGGAAAAGCCGGACTCCTTGGCCATGAGACTGACACTGTTCATCAACCGGCGCGAGCAGGAGCTGGATATGACGAGCATGGGATGCAGGCCGCGCTGGCTCAGTTCATTGATGAACTGCAGGCCGTCCATGTCGGGCATTTTCAGGTCGGTGATGACGAGGTGGAATCCGCCATCGCGCAGCATTTGCAGGGCATCGCGTGCGTTGCAGGCAATGTGCGTGTCCACGATTCCCGCCTCCATGAGCAGGCTGCGCGTGTGCTCGCAGCACAGGGCGTGGTCGTCAAGAATGAGTACTTTGAATGTCGACAGCATGGGATCAGGTCCTGCATTGCTTGATGTGGTTCAGGGTGGTGCGCAGCACCGCCAACGTGAATGGCTTGCACAGCAGGCTGTCGAAGCCGGCCGGCAGTCCGTCGCCCTGCCCTTGCGCCTGCGTCTGCCCTTGCGGCTGGGCATTGGCCGTCAGCCCGACGATCGGGCGGCCGTAGCCACGCTTTCTGAGCGCACGCGCCAGGGCCAGGCCGTCCAGCAGCGGCATGTGCAGGTCGGTGAGAACGGCGTCGAATTCGAGCAGGCCGGGCATGGACAGCGCGTCCTGTCCATTGCTGGCCTGCTGGACCTCGCAGCCCAGCACCTGCAGTTGCTCTCGCAGGATGATTCTGTTGATGGGGTTATCCTCGACGATGAGCACACTCAGCCCCATCGGCTCGTGGACCTGGGGAACGGCGGCGTACAGGTCAGGGCGCGCGCCCGGCGCAATGCCCTGCTGGGCCATGCCCAGCGCCTGGCCCACGGCCAGCACGCCAGGCATGCTGGTTTCCCACACACGGGCCTGCAGGGTTTCGCGGGGAACCTCGCCCGGCGCCAGCGCCAGAACGCATTTGCCCGTCCATTGCGGACGGCGCACCGACCGTGGCCAGGCTTGCACCAGTACCGCCTGTTCATTGGAGCCCTGCACCTGCTCCCGGTAGGGCTGGGCCATGGCGCCCCAATGCCGCAGCCAGGCGCACAGGTTGTGCACGACTTCCGGAATGGCGCCATCCACGTAGACGGTGTGCGGCAACAGGCTGGGCACTGCCTCATAGCCTGCCGCGCTTTCGCGCGGCAGGCGCAGCTCGAATGACACGCAGGTCCCCAGTCCCGGCTGGCTGGCGGCCGTCAGCCGCCCGCCCATCTCCTGGCTGAGGCGCAGGCAGATGGACAGTCCCAGGCCCGCGCCCTGGACCTGCCGCTGCGTGGCCGCATGGGCACGGAAGTACGGGTCGAACAGGAAGGGCTGCTGCTCCGGATCGATGCCAATGCCCGTGTCCTGCACCTGGAACCGCAGGTCGGTGCCTTCCTCGCTGTCGCCCATGACCTGCAGGCGGATGGCCACATGGCCGGAGAACGTGAACTTGATGGCATTGCCCACCAGGTTGTCCAGGATCTGCCGCAGCCGCAAGGCATCGCCCACCAGCAGGGGCGGCGTTTTCACATCGGAGACGGCATACAGCTGCAGCCCCTTTTGCTCGGCACGCGACAGCAGGCCCGCGGCCACGCTGTCGAGCAGTTCGGTGGCCGAGAACGCATGGGCCTCCAGTTGCAGCCGGCCCGCCTCGATGGCCGACAGGTCCAGGCTGTCGTTGACGATGCGCAGCAAGGAGGCCGACGCCTGCTGCATGGCCCCCAGGTAGCGGGTCTGTTCGGAAGGAGCCCTGGACAGCGCCAGCAGCTCCAGCGTTCCCAGGATGCCAAAGAGCGGCGTCCGTATTTCATGGCTCATGGTGGCCAGAAACTGCGTCTTGGCCTGGCTGGCCGATTCGGCGCGCAGCTTGGCATCGACCAGCGCTGCCTGCGCCTGCCTGAGCGCCGTCACATCGCTGACCAGGCAAAAAACCACCGGCTCGCCTGCGTGGCTGGTGTGCGTGGTGCTGACCTCCACCAGCCGACCGTCTCCCAGCACCAGCTCGCGCCGGCCTTCCTGCGCGCCCTCGGCAACGGCATGCTCGAACCACGAAGAATCACTGCACACCCACTGCCGCGCCAGTCCGTTGGACAGCAGCAGGCTGCGATCGCTGCACCGCACCAGCGCCAGGCCCACGGGTGCCGTGTCCAGCAGCTTTCGGCAGAGCGCATCACCGGCGGCGCAGGCGCCTGCCCGGCTCCAGGCCGAAGCCGGCACGCCGCGGCGCAGCCGGCGCACGCACCATGCAAGTGCAGCCATGAAGGCAAGTCCCAGCGACACGGACCCCAGCAGCAGCCAGACATGGGCCCTGACCAGCTGCCGCGCGGGCTCCCAGCGGTCTGCAAGCCATCCGGCGTTGTTCGCGGATTTGCGCAGCAACAGGGATTCGGGAAGCGCCCGGCCTGCCTGCATCAGTGAATGGAGCGGCCCGGGCTGGCCCTGCGCTGCGCTGGCGCGCCACGGCCAGGCATAACCGGCTTGCGTGTGGATGGCTGCGTGCGTGGCCCCCACCGCAGCGTCCAGCAGCAGGAAACATCGGTCCATGAAAAACAACTGAATGTCTCGCACGGGCACATGGCCCAGGCTGCGCGATGGCGTCGCCGGGGCGGTGTCGTCCCTGCCGCCGTGACCGGCACAGGCCAGCATGGCCATGATCGCCAGTGCAAATGCCATCAAATCACGCCGTGCCAGGGGCAGGCACAGCCTGTGTTGTATCGATCTGGAAGAAAACAAGAGAGCTTGAAACTGGCGCATTGCCAAATCTTAGGAATCAAAAGGAGAATTTGGTCTAAGAATTTTCTTAATACTGAAACCTCTTGCACGCCGCCTCGCCAAAGAGCGATTTCAAGCATCGATCCGCCATCGGAAAATCGTCAACTCTCTTTGAAGATGCCATAATTCCTGTCACTTTAAGAAAATTCTTAAACCAATATTCCGATGCCCTGGAGATCATTGCCGGATTGATTCATCGACAAAGGCTGCTCCGTTTCTGACCACCCCTGTGATATTGCACACAGACGTCGCGCATGCAGAATGCCAGCGCTATTTCACGTCCTGTATTGCGCAATATCCAGAATGCGTTTCGGCAGCCCATTTCAGGGGAAGTAAAAATGGCAATGAGGATATACAGGCGACGATTCACTATCAGGCCGGCAAGCAGGCCACTGCGCCTGCTCGCCCTGGCGTTGCTCTTGCAAGGCTGTGTCGCCACGGCCCATGCATGGACCGTCGTGGTGGACAGCGCCGCCGACGCAAGCGGCCCGTGCGCCAGCACCGGCCTGGGACCCTGCTCCCTGCGCGACGCCATCACCTACGCCAACGCCAACCGCAACAAAGGGGGCGACAACCGCATCGAGTTCAGCATCGGTGCGGGGGGAGAGCAGACCATCGTCACCCAAAGCAACTGGAATGGCAGCCTCATGCAGCCCATTGCACCGGCCACATCGCTGACGGTGGACGCCAGCACGCAACCCGGCTATGAGGACCACTTGCCACGCCGCCCCCTGATCACGCTGCAGGCAGGCAGCTCCGAGTTCGGTACAGGGCTCGAGCTGGCAGGCGCCATCACGGTGCGGGGTCTGGCGATAGGCGGCTTCAACACGGCCCTGGCGGTGACAGGCGACGGCAACACCGTGCTGGGCTGCCATATAGGCGTTGACGCATCGGGAACGGTCGCCATGGGTAATCGCAGCAACATCCTTGTCAACTCCGGCAACCGCAACCGCATCGGTAATCTGGATATTGGCGGACGAAATGTCATTTCCGCGGCGGAAAATTCCGGAATATGGCTTTCCTGGCCGGGCGTCGGTACAGAAAACATCATTCAGGGAAATTACATAGGCACCGATATCACCGGCAATGTGGCGCTGGGAAACCAGGGAAACGGCATCAGCGTGGCATCCGAATTTACCGGCACGCTGATCGACAGCAACCTCGTCTCCGGCAATGTCAGGGAAACCGGTGGTTCATCCGGGATTTCCATTTCCGGCTCGCACACGCTGGTGACCCGCAACCGTGTCGGGACCAATGCAGCCGGCACGGCCATGATTGCCAACAATGGGCCAGGCATTGCCGTATTCTTTTCGCCGGAAGGCGGACATCGCATTGGCACAGGCCCTGAAGACGGCAACCTGGTTGCCGGAAACAAGGAAACGGCCATTGAATTGAATGGAAACTACGCCGCACGCAACTCGAATACCCTGATTGCCGGGAATATCGTGGGAACCAGCCTGGATGCCAGCACCATGCTGCCCAATCAATGGGGCATCGTCATCAAGGATTCGGACGAGGTGACCGTGCGCGGAAACATCGTCGGTGGCAGCAAGGCGTCCGGCATACAGTTCCAGGGCGCCGGCAAGAACAACCTCGTGCAGGGCAACTACGTGGGCGTCAGTCCCCAGGGAACCGCCTTGCCCAATGGGGAAGGCGTTTCCTTTTTCCAGAAGGCCCATGACACCCTGGTCGGCGGTGACGACGCGGCACATGCCAACGTGATTGCGCACAACAGGCTGTTCGGCGTGGGATTGCGGGGGGACGAAGTCAAGGGCGTCTCCATGCTCGGCAATGCCATCTACGGCAATACCGAGGGAGGCATCGCACGAACCAGCCTGGCCAACGGAGATCCTGCCGATCCGGTGCTGCTCACGGTGACGCCCGACGGCCTGTCCGGCACGCTGGACAGCGTCGCCAACGAGAGCATGCGCATCGAGTATTTCTCGACGCCCAGGCTGCCCGACGGGCTGGTGGAGCGCGCCGCCGGCAAGGTTCTGCTGGGCTCGCAGACCGTGACCACCGATGCATCCGGCCATGCGCCTTTGGTGTTCAAGGGCGCCATGCCCCCGGGCGACCAGGCCGCTGTCACGGCGACCGCCACCCGGATTTCCACCGGCGACACCTCGCGCTTTTCCAACGCGATGGCGGCCAACGCCGCCCCCGTGGCGCTGCCGCAAGCCGTCACGACGCCGCAGGATACGGCGCTGTCCATCACCCTTGCCGGCACGGACTTCGAGTCGGACCCGCTGCGCTTCGAGATCACCGCCGGCCCCGCCCATGGCGTCATCAGCGGCTTCGATCCCCAGACGGGCGCGCTGGTCTACACGCCGGCGGCCGGCTACTCCGGGCCCGATACCTTCGCCTTCACGGTATCCGACGGGCACCAGAGCGCTGCCGCACCGGCAGCCGTGTCCATCGAGGTGGTCGCTGCCGATCCTCCCGATCCCGGCCCGGGCACCGATCCCGGTCCGGGCACGGACCCAGGACCCGGTCCCGGCCCCGGAAATGTCCAGGCCGTTCCCGGCCTGGGCAAGGGCGGCATGCTGGCGCTGCTGTGCGGCATGGCCTATCTGGCCAGCCGCAGGATGAGGAAAAGGCAGGCCTGAGCCTGCGGCGAGCGCAGAGGTCCCCGCGCAAACGTCAGGCCGGCAGCCAGCGCAGCCAGCTCGGCCGCCAGGTCAGGGTGAAGGCAATGGCCAGGGCGGCAGCGGCCAGCGTCATGATCCAGACCAGGGAGGCCATGGAGGCATGGTCCACCGCCAAGCACAGTCCCAGCGAGGCGGCCAGGCCTGAGGCGCCCAGCCAGCGCAGCAGCCTGACCTTGCCATCGGGCTGGGGCATGTCGCCGTGCACCTGCTCCCAGTGCACGTCCTTGGCCAGCGCAAACCAGCCCATGCCGGCCAGCGAGGCGGCAAAGGCGGCGGCCAGCAGCAGTGCGTCCATCAGTCCCTCAGACATGGGCCACCTCCGCGGCGCGCGAGAGCATGGCGGGCACGGCGCGCGTCTTGAGCTTGCGCGCAACCACCACGGCCAGCACGGCGCTGGCCAGCATGAACAGGTCCACGCCGGCCACGGGCCAGTAGCCCGCGCCCAGGGTCTTGAACAGGTGGTCGCCCGTGGTCAGCCAGTTCAGCAGCACGGCCGTGACGGCCATGGCGGCCACGGCCCAGCACTGCTCGCGCCAGGCGGGATTGGGCAGGCCTTGGGCCACGGGGGCGCTGCGCACAAAGGCGTGGAGCATGGCCAGCAGCCAGGCGGCCCAGAAGAAATAGCGCTCCATGTCGCCCCGGCCCGGCCAGCCCTGGGGCATGGCCTCGGGCAGCAGGCGGTTGGAAATCAGCATGCCCAGGGCGGCCACCAGCATGCCGGTGACGGTGGTGACGGCCAGGGCATCGACCACGCGCGCACCCTGCACGCCCTGTTTGGCGTGCTGCTTCTTGCGCTTTTCCACGAAGAAGACAAAGCCGGTGGCAATGCAGGCGCAGCCGGCCAGGCCACCGAGCACGTACAGCCAGCGCAGCAGCCAGTGGCGGAAGTGCTGCAGGTGCAGGCCGGTGAGGAAGGTGTTGAGGCTGTCCACGGCCGTGCGCGGCGGGTCTTCGCGCAGCAGCGCGCCGGTGCTGGCCTTGAAGTGGATGCCCTCGCCCGTGAGCGCGATGCGGTCGGTGCCGGCGCGGTAGACGCTGACGTAGCCATTGGCATCGCCCACATGGGTGACGGACAGGAAACCCACGTCGCCGGCCATGCCCTTGGCGGCCCAGCGGCGCTGCGCCTCGGCCACCATGGCGTCCACCGAGGCCACGGGCGCGGCCACGCCGGCGCGGTCGTGCGGCAGGCCGGTTTCCTCGGCCTCCATTTTTTCGTGCAGCTCGTGCAGCGGCTCCAGCTGGGTGTGGGTGATGGGGAAGTAGATGCCCGCAAAGATCACCAGCCCCGTGAAGGCGAAGAAGAAGTGGAAGGGCAGCGCCACCACGCCCGTCATGTTGTGCAGGTCCAGCACGCTGCGCTGGGTGGCCTTCTTCGGGCGGAAGGTGAACAGCTCGCGGAAGATCTTGCGGTGCATGACCACGCCGCTGACCAGGGCCACCAGCATGATGAGTGCGGCAAAGCCCACGATCCAGTAGCCAAGGCCCATCCAGTTGAGCGTCAGGCTGTAGTGCAGCGGGTAGAAGAACTGGCTGCCGATCTTGAGGTGGTCGTCCGGCAGGGACTCGCCATTGCGCGGGTCGATGGTGCGCATGGCCCAGATCAGGGTCTCGGGCTTCTTGGCGTTGGCCACCTCGTAGCCGGCAAACAGGCCCAGCACCGGGTCGCGGTGCGTGGTGTAGGCGCCCCAGCGCTGGGGCGTGTCGAAGCGCTCGGGCAGCGGGCCGTTGACCTCGCCGCGCATGGCCTCGCGCGCCTGGGCATTGGGCTGCATGGACTCGAAGACCGGCTTGAGGATCTGGTCGTACGAGGGCATGGGCGTGGGCTCGAAGCGCGAAGCCGGAATGGCCCAGCGGTCGATCTCGCGGTCGAACACCGACAGCGCGCCAAAGAAGAAGGCGGCCATGAGCACGAAGCCGAGCACCAGCCCGAACCAGGTGTGCAGCCAGGCCATGGAAAGGCGGAAATTCTGGAACATGGGAAGCGATCTCCGGATCAGGGCAGCAGCATCTGCTGGAGCAGCGATGCGCAGCCGGTCATGACAATGCCGCCACCGGCCAGCACGGCCCAGACGCGCGGGAGGCTCTGTGCCGCAAAGGCCCAGAGAAACACCGTCAGAAACACCAGGAAGCCGAGGATGTAGCCCAGATGCTCGGCATCGTGGAACTCCATTCCGGCGGCAAACATCAGCACCACGCCCAGGGCGATGAAGCCCCAGGTGAAGGCATAGCCGCCGAAGACGGCAGCCGCAATGCGAACCAAAATAGTTTTCATTTACACAGAAAAATACAGTTGTGCACCAAGTTCTCGGGGCGCATTATCCCCGAGGGTTGTTAAAACCTGTAATCGGCTGTGGTCTGTGGCGCCTCTATGCAGCCTGGCCTGCCGCGTGCGCCTTGGCCTGCGGCGCAGAAGGCTTGAGCGTGGGCGGCGCGAACTGGAAGGTGTGGGCGCTGGCGCCCGGCCAGTAGAGCTTGAACACGTTGTGCTGCTTGTCCAGCGGCCCCAGCAGCGCGCCGGGCTCCACGCGCAGGACCAGGTTGGCGAGCTGGCGCACCTCGGTGTCGGAGATGCGCCGCACGATGTGGTGGGCCGTGATGTCGCAGGGGTGCTCCAGGCCCGCCGCCTGCACCAGCTCCTGCAGCGCATGCAGGGTCTTGTCATGGAAGTTGGCCACGCGCGTGGCCTTGTCGGGCACGACCAGGGCCTTCTGGCGCGCCGCGTCCTGCGTGGCCACGCCCGTGGGGCAGTGGCCGGTGTGGCAGTTCTGCGCCTGAATGCAGCCCAGGGCCATCATGAAGCCGCGCCCGGCGTTGCACCAGTCGGCGCCCAGCGCCATCATGCGCGCGATGTCGAAGGCCGTGATCACCTTGCCGGCCGCGCCGATCTTGATGCGGTGGCGCAGGCCCACGCCGATCAGCGTGTTGTGCACCAGCAGCAGCCCTTCCTGCAGCGGCACGCCCACGTGGTCGGTGAACTCCACCGGCGCCGCGCCCGTGCCGCCCTCGGCGCCATCGACCACGATGAAATCCGGCGTGATGTCCGTCTCCTGCATGGCTTTGACGATGGCGAACCACTCCCAGGGATGGCCAACGCAGAACTTGAACCCCGTGGGCTTGCCGCCCGACTTCTCGCGCAGGCGGGCGATGAAATGCATCATCTCCACCGGTGTCTTGAAGGCGCTGTGGCTGGACGGGCTGATGCAGTCCACCCCCACGGGCACGCCGCGCGCGGCGGCGATCTCAGGGGTGACCTTGGCGCCCAGCAGCATGCCGCCGTGGCCGGGCTTGGCGCCCTGGCTGAGCTTGATCTCAATGAGCTTGACCTGCGGGTCGGTGGCGTTGGCGATGAATTTTTCTTCGTTGAAGCTGCCATCGTCGTTGCGGCAGCCGAAGTAGCCCGAGGCCACCTCCCAGATCAGGTCGCCGCCGTGCACGCGGTGGTGCTGGCTGATGGAGCCCTCGCCCGTGTCGTGCGCAAAGCCGCCCATCTTCGCGCCCTTGTTCAGCGCCAGGATGGCATTGGCCGACAGCGCGCCGAAGCTCATGGCCGAGATGTTGAAGATGCTGGCGCTGTAGGGCTGGGTGCAGGGCGAGGTGCCTTCATCGGCACAGCCGATGGTGATGCGGAAGTCATGCGAGGCCAGCTTGGTGGGCTGCATGGAATGGTTCACCCATTCATAGCCCTGGGCCGTGACATTGAGCTGCGTGCCCAAGGGGCGGCTGTCCGGATCGCCCTTGGCGCGCTGGTAGACCAGGGAGCGCTGGGCGCGCGAGAACGGCAGCGCCTCATGGTCGGACTCGATGAAGTACTGCCGCATCTCTGGCCGGATGAACTCCAGCAGAAACCGCAGGTGACCGATGATGGGGTAGTTGCGCAGCACCGAATGGCGCACCTGGGTCATGTCGCGCACGCCCAGCAGCGCCAGCGCGGCGCACACGCCAAAGCCCAGCCACCACCACAGCCCTCCCCACACCAGCGCCGCCACCAGCAGCCCCGCGCTGCCGACCAGGCTCAGGCAGAACGTGGTGTAGCGCAGCGGCACCCATGCGGGCAGGCGATGAACCGGGGAGGCAGACGTTGACATGGCGTGGGTCCTTGGGGGCGTGTTGACGATCTTGTGCATGCCGCGCCGTCGAGGGCGCGCTGTGCACAAGGGTAACCCACGATGCGCGTCAGCCCTGGCGCGGCCGGGCGCCGGCGCCCGTTGCCTGCGCGGCCGCCGGCAGCACGAACCGGAAGCTCGCCCCCTGCCCCGGTTGGTCCACCAGTTCGATGCGGCAGCCGTGCAGCTCCAGCATGCGGTGGACGATGCGCAGGCCCAGGCCGCCGCCGCGGCGGGCGCCGCCTACGGTGAAGGGCCGCTCGAACAGGCCTTCGCGCAGATCGGCCGAGATGCCGGGGCCGGTGTCGGCCACGGTGACTTCGACGGCGTTGCCCGCTGCCGCCAGCGCCACCTGGATGCTGCCGCCGCCGGGCGTGTGGCGCAGTGCGTTGTCCAGCAGGTTGCCCAGCACGCGCTCGATCATGCCCAAGTCGGCCTGGACGACGGGCAGGCGGGGCGGGAAGTCGGCCCGCAGTGCCACCTGGCGCGCCTCGGCACGCAGCTCGAATTTCTGGAACACGTCCTGCACCAGGTCGGGCATGGAAAACGGCTCCGGCTCGGGCTGGACAAAGCCGTATTCCAGGCGCGCCAGCTCAAACAGGCTTTGCGCCAGCTCACCCACCTTCTGGCTCTGGGCCAGGGCAATGCCCAGGTAGCGGCGGCGTTCGGTGGCGTCGAGCACGGCGTCCTTGAGCAACAGCGTTTCCAGGTAGCCGTGCAGGGACGACAGCGGCGTGCGCAGGTCGTGCGAGACGTTGGCGATGAGTTCGCGCCGCTCCTGGTCCTGGCGCGTGAGCGCCCGCCACTGCTCGCCGATGCGCGCCACCATGCGGCGGTAGGCCGAGTCCAGCACGGCGATCTCGTCACGGCTGTCCTGTGCGGCGCCGGGCTGGGGGGCCGGCAGGTCCGGGGGCGCGCCATGGATGTCGAAGCCGGCCACCTCTTCGGTGAGCCGGCGCAGCGGCCGCGTGATCAGCGCAAAGGCCACCAGGCCCGCCACCAGGCACAGCAGCGCCACCATGCCGATGGACCACAGCGCCGTGCTGAGCACCGAGTTGGCCGAGCCCTGCGCCACCAGCTGGTCATGCGCCTCGCCCTGCAGCACCACGTAGATGAAGCCCACGTCCTTGCCGTTGACGCGCAGCGGCGCCGCGCTGAAGACCTTGCGGCCTTCGACGCTGCGCGGGTCGTCGCCCAGGATGGGCAGCGTGCCGCCTTCCAGCAGCCGGTGCACGGGCGCCAGGTCCACGCGCTCGCGGCGCACGCGGCCGTCGGGGGCGGCATGGCCGGCAATGCGGCCGTCGGCATCCAGCAGGTAGACCTCCACGCTGGGGTTGACCAGCATGAGCTGGTTGAAGAAGCTGCGCACGGCGCCAGGCATGAGGCCGTTGGCGTCGGTCAGCTGGGCGTCGCGCGCAATGCTTTCGGCCACATCGCGCGACAGGCCCTGCACCACTTCCAGCTCGTGCATGCGGCTTGCGCGCAGCTGCATCCAGGCCGAGGTGCCGCTGCACACCAGCAGCAGCACGGCAAAGACCAGGGACAGGCGCTGGGTCAGTGTCAGGCGCAGCTTCATGTCAGGCGCCCTCCCCCGCCTCGGCGAACTTGTAGCCGCGCCCCCAGACGGTGAGGATGCGCGCGGGCTGGGCCGGGTCGGCCTCGATCTTGGCGCGCAGGCGGTTGATGTGGGTGTTGACGGTGTGCTCGTAACCCTCGTGCTGGTAGCCCCAGACGGCGTTGAGCAGGTCCATGCGCGAGAACACCTTGCCGGGCTGGCGCGCAAAGAAGTACAGCAGGTCGAACTCGCGCGGGGTCAGGTCCAGCCGGGCACCATGAAGCCGGGCATCGCGCGCCACGGGGTCCATGGCCAGGCCGGCGATGGTCAGGCTGCCGGACTCCAGACGCGCATTCTGGGCCAGCGCCTCCACGCGGCGCAGCAGCGCCTTGACGCGCGCCACCAGTTCCAGCACGGAAAACGGCTTGGCCAGGTAGTCGTCGGCGCCGATCTCCAGGCCCAGGATGCGCTGCACCTCGCTGGAGCGCGCGCTGATGATGATGATGGGCGTGTAGCGCGCCATGGCGCGGGCGCGGCGGCAGATCTCCAGGCCGTCCACGCCGGGCAGCATGATGTCCAGCACCAGCGCGTCCCAGCCGCCGCGCTCCAGTTGGCGCAGGCCGTCGTCGCCACGCGCGCAGTGCATGACTTCCAGGCCTTCGTCGCGCAGGTGCAGCGTGAGCAGGTCGGCGATATGGGCGTCGTCCTCGACGAGAAGTACGCGGCGCGTGGCGGTCATCGGATGCGGTTTCCTGGAAGTGGCGGGAGTGGCGGGAGTGGCTGCCATTGTGCGCAATACCGGGACCGGGAGTTATCACGAATCTTTGAACTCTGCGTGAAGACTTCGGGAGGCCGCCGCCCTAACCTGACTGGCATCGCATCGTTTTCAGACGCAAAGAACCTTCAGGAGCACACCATGACCACCAGACGCCATCTTCTGTGGACTGCAGGCGCCGGCACCACCGCCGTGCTGGCGGCCAGCCTGTTCCCGCGCCGCGCACCGGCCGCCGCCTCCAGCGAAATCTTCGAGGTGAGCTACAGCGACGCCGAGTGGCGTGCCCGGCTCACGCCCGAGCAGTACCAGATCCTGCGCAAGGAAGGCACGGAGCGCGCCGGCACCAGCCCCCTGAACAAGGAGCACCGCGCCGGCACCTTTGCCTGCGCGGGATGCGCGCTGCCGCTGTTCTCGTCCAAGACCAAGTTCGACAGCGGCACCGGCTGGCCCAGCTTCTGGCAGCCGCTGGACAAGGCCGTGGCCACGCGCCAGGACCGCACCTACGGCATGCTGCGCACCGAGGTGCATTGCCGCCGCTGCGGCGGCCACCTGGGCCATGTCTTCGACGACGGCCCCAAGCCCACGGGCCTGCGCTACTGCATGAACGGGCTGTCGCTGACGTTCACGCCCCAGCCTGCCTGAACCCGGGAGCCACGCCATGCTGCTGATCGTCCTGGCCTATCTGGGCGGGGTGCTGACCATCGTCAGCCCCTGCATCCTGCCGGTGCTGCCCTTCGTCTTTGCACGCGCCGACCAGCCATTCGCCAAAAGCGGCCTGCCGCTGCTGGCGGGCATGGCGCTGACCTTCGCCCTGGTGGCCTCGCTGGCCGCCGTGGGCGGCGGCTGGGTGGTGGCCGCCAATGAATACGGCCGCTGGCTGGCCCTGGGCCTGGTCGCCGTGTTTGCGCTGACCCTGCTGTGGCCCGGCCTGTCCGAGCGGCTGACGCGGCCGCTGGTGGCGGCGGGCTCGCGCCTGTCCGAGCGTGCCCAGGGCACGGACGGCGGCGCCCGCCCCGGCGCCTCGCTGCTGCTGGGCGTGGCCACGGGCCTGCTGTGGGCGCCCTGCGCCGGCCCCATCCTGGGCCTGATCCTCACGGGCGCCGCACTGCAGGGCGCCAACACCACCTCCAGCCTGCTGCTGCTGGCCTATGCGGCCGGTGCGGCCACCTCCATGGCGGCGGCCCTGCTGCTGGGCGGCAAGGTGTTTGCGGCGCTCAAGCGCATGCTGGGCGCGGGCGAATGGGTGCGGCGCGGGCTGGGCGCAGCCATGCTGGCCGGCGTGGGCGCGATTGCGCTGGGGCTGGACACGGGCGTGCTGGCGCAAGTGTCCACGGCCTCCACCGGCGGCCTGGAGCAAAGGCTGGTGGACCGCCTGAGCGGCAGGCCCGAGGGTGGCGCCATGGCCATGCAGGCTGGTCCCGCCATGATGGCCGCCGTGGACAGGGGCTCCGGTGCTGGCCCGGCCATGATGGCCGCAGGCGGCGCCATGCGCATGGCCGGTGGCCCGTCCCGCGCCGCCCTGCCGGACGAAGGGCTGGCCCCTGCGCTGGACGGCGCCACCGACTGGCTCAACTCCACCCCGCTGACGGCCGAACAACTGCGCGGCAAGGTGGTGCTGGTGGATTTCTGGACCTACTCCTGCATCAACTGCCTGCGCACCCTGCCCTATGTGAAGGCCTGGGCCGAGAAGTACCGCGACCAGGGCCTGGTGGTGGTGGGCGTGCATGCGCCGGAGTTCGCCTTCGAGCGCAAGCTGTCCAACGTGGAAAAGGCCATCAAGGACCTGGGCATCAGCTACCCCGTGGCCGTGGACAACGGCTACAAGATCTGGCGCGCCTTCAACAACCAATACTGGCCGGCGCACTACTTCATTGATGCCCAGGGCCGCATCCGGCACCACCACTTTGGCGAAGGCGGCTATGCCGAGTCCGAGCGCGTGATCCAGCAACTGCTGCAGGAAGCCGGATCGAAGCAGGTGGACCAGGGCCTGATCGACGTGCAGGCCAAGGGCGTGCAGCAGGCAGCCGACATGGCAGCCGTGCGCTCGCACGAGACCTACCTGGGCTATGAGCGCGCCGAGCAATTTGCCGCCACGCCAGCCGCCGTGCACAACCAGGCCACCGCCTATGCCACGCCCGAGCGCCTGCCGCTGAACGCCTGGGGCCTGAGCGGCCAATGGACGGTGGGCCCGGAAAGCGCCACGCTGGACGGCGCCACCGGTCGCATCACCTACCGCTTCCAGGCACGCGACCTGCACCTGGTGCTGGGCCCCGGCAGCGATGGCAAGCCCGTGCGCTTCAAGGTGCTGATCGACGGCAAGGCGCCCGGCGCCTCGCGCGGCATGGACGTGGCCGCCGACGGCAGCGGCAGCGTGACCGAGCAGCGCCTGTACCAACTGGTGCGCCAGGACGGCGGCGCAGCCGAACGCACCTTCAGCATCGAATTCCTGGACCCCGGCATCTCCGCCTATGCCTTCACCTTTGGCTGATCCCTGGCCACTTCACTTTCACCGGAGAGACACCATGACCAACGATTCCACCCTCGCCACCGCACCCCGGCGCCGCGGCCTTCTCCAACTGCTGACCGGCAGCGCCGTGCTGCTGGGCGGCGCCCTGCTGTGGCAGGGCAGCAACCTGCAGGCGGCCGAGCAGGCCGTGCGCATTCCGCCACCCGCGCAGGATGCGCCCGCCACGGGCCAGGGGCCGCAGAAAGCCATCTTTGCGGGCGGCTGCTTCTGGGGCGTGCAAGGCGTGTTCCAGCATGTCAAGGGCGTGCAGCGCGCCGTCTCGGGCTACAGCGGCGGCACGGCGGCCCAGGCCTCGTATTCGGCGGTGAGCAGCGGACGCACCGGGCATGCGGAGTCGGTCGAGGTCACCTATGACCCGGCCCAGGTCAGCTACGGGCAGCTGCTGCAGATCTACTTTTCCGTGGCCCATGACCCGACCCAGCTCAACCGCCAGGGGCCGGACACGGGCACGCAGTACCGCTCGGCCATCTTCGCCACCGACGCCGCCCAGCTCAAGACCGCCCAGGCCTACGTGGCCCAGCTGGACGCGGCCAAGGTCTTCGGCAAGCCCATCGTGACCCGGCTGGAGGACAAGCCCAGCTTCTTCCCGGCCGAGAACTACCACCAGGACTTCATGACGGAGAACCCGCGCCATCCCTACATCGTCATCAACGACCTGCCCAAGGTGGAGCAGCTCAAGCAGCTGTTCCCGGGCAGCTACCGCGCCGAGCCGGTGCTGGTCAAGCAGGCCGCCCGGCAGATGTAGCGTCTGCGCAGCACGGGTGCGGTGCGGGTGCGGTCCAGGTGCCTGCAGGCGTCGGCGGCGGCTGCCGTATGAGACATTTGCGGCATGCCTCCCAGTTCGCTTGATGCACCCGCTGCACCCGCTGCACCCCTCCCGCCCACCCGCGCCGAAGCCCTGCGCTACTGGCTGAAGCTGGGCTGCATCAGCTTTGGCGGGCCGGCCGGGCAGATCGCCATCATGCATGAGGACCTGGTGGAGCGGCGGCGCTGGATCTCGGAGGGGCGCTTCCTGCATGCGCTCAACTACTGCATGCTGCTGCCCGGCCCCGAGGCGCAGCAGCTGGCCACCTACATCGGCTGGCTGCTGCACCGCACCTGGGGCGGCATCGTGGCCGGCGGGCTGTTCGTGCTGCCTTCGCTGCTGCTGCTCATCGCCCTGTCCTGGATCTATGTGGCCTTCGGCCATGTGCCGGCCATTGCCGGCATCTTCTATGGCATCAAGCCGGCCGTGACGGCACTGGTGGTGCATGCGGCCTGGCGCGTGGGCTCGCGCACCTTGCGCAACGGCTGGCTGTGGGGCATTGCCGCGGCGGCCTTCGTGGCTATCTTCGCGTTGAAGCTGCCGTTTCCGCTGATCGTGCTGGCGGCCGGCGCACTGGGCTACCTGGGGGGCAGGCTGACGCCGCGCCACTTCTCCCCTGCGGGCGGGCACGGCCCGCGCGGGGGCAGCCACGGCCCGGCCGTCATCGACGATGACACGCCCACACCGGCCCATGCACGGTTCAGCTGGCGTTTTTTCAGCCAGGTGTTGGCGGCCAGCCTGGGGCTGTGGGCGCTGTCGCTGGGCCTGCTGGCCGCCGCCTTCGGCTGGCAGGGCGCGCTCACCCAGATGGGCTGGTTCTTCACCAAGGCGGCGCTGCTGACCTTTGGCGGCGCCTACGCCGTGCTGCCCTACCTCTACCAGGGCGCGGTGGACCACTACCACTGGCTCACGGCCACGCAGATGATGGACGGGCTGGCCCTGGGCGAGACCACGCCGGGGCCGCTGATCATGGTGGTGTCCTTCGTGGGCTTCCTGGGCGGCTGGAGCACGCAGGTGTTCGGCCCCGATGCGCTGCTGCCGGCCGGCGCCGCCGCCGCCCTGGTCGTGACCTTCTTCACCTTTTTGCCGTCCTTTGCCTTCATCCTGCTGGGCGGCCCCTTCATCGAGTCCACCCATGGCAGGCTGGGCTTCACCGCGCCGCTGACGGGCATCACGGCCGCCGTGGTGGGCGTCATCGCCAACCTGGCCGTGTTCTTTGCCTGGCATGTGCTGTGGCCCCAGGGCTGGGCGGGTCCCTTCGACTGGCCGTCCGCACTGCTGGGCCTGGCTGCGGCGGCCGCGCTGCTGCGCTGGAAGGTGGGCGTGATCCCCGTGGTGGTCGGCGCGGGGCTGGCCGGCCTGGCGATCACGCTGGCGCGCCAGGGTGGGTAGGAAAGGCTGCGGCATGGTTTCGACCACGGATGGGCATTTCAGCTGGCTGCGCTGCCGCACCGCAGGCGTGGAGGCCGTGGCCGCAGACACGGCGAGGCACTTTGGGCGGCACGCCCACGAGCAGTACGGGATCGGCCTGATTGAGCGTGGCGCGCAGAAATCCGCCAGCGGGCGAGGTCTGTACGAGGCCGGGGCCGGCGACCTCATCATGGTCAACCCCGGCGAGTTGCATGACGGCATGCCCCTGGGCGATGGCGGTCGCGCCTGGCGCATGCTTTACCTGGAGCCCTCGGTCGTGGCCGGGCTCATGGCGGACATGGATGGCGCAGGGCCAGCGACCGGCTTCGAGTTCCGCCAGCCCGCCGTGCGCGACCCGCGCCTGGCCGCGTGTTTTCAGGCTCTGTACCGCAGGATGACCGGCAGCGGCGAGGCAACGGACGCCCTGGACCTGGACGAAGCCCTGCTGCAACTGCTGGGCGGCATGCTGCAGCGCCCTGCCCCGGCGCCCCGCGCACCGGCCCCCATCACACTGGCCCGCGCCCGGATGGACGACGATCCCGGTGCACCGCTGACCCTGGGCGCCCTGGCCCACGAGGCGGGCCTGAGCCGCTACCAGTTCCTGCGTGCCTTTGCGCTCGCCACGGGAATGACGCCCCATGCCTATCTGCTGCAGCGGCGCCTGCACCAGGCGCGCAGGCTCATCGCCAGCGGCATGCCGCTGGCCGAGGCCGCCGCGCACAGCGGCTTTGCCGACCAGAGCCATATGACGCGCCTGTTCGTGCGCAGCTTCGGCATGGCGCCCGGCTTCTACGCCAGGGCAGCCAAGGCCTGCGCTGCGTGACGCGCTGCAATTTCCTTCAAGACCACGCAAACCGGCCTGGCGAGGATGGAGATCACATCCCCTCTCCACTCACAAGGCCTGATCTTGCAGTTCTCCTACTCACCCTCCATCCCCCGCGACTTTCCTGAACTGGCCTCGCAGACCTTGCTGCTGCGCGGCCTGTCACCCGACGTGCCCGCACACGCCGTGATCGCCCCCTTCATGGCACAGGCCAGGCAGAACCTGGCCTGCACCCCGGAAAGCGAGATGCCATCCATTCAGGCCTGGCGGCGCGGCTTTGCCAGGATGGGCCTCAAGCCCACGCAATACCGCTGCGCCGCCGAGGCCCTGCTGCGCCGCTTGCGCAAGGAAGGAGATCTGCCGGGCCTGCATCCGCTGGTGGACCTGTGCAATGCGGCCTCGGTGGCCTTTGCCATTCCCGTGGCCGTCTTCGACCTGGACCGCATCAGCGGCTGCCTGCAGGTGCGCCCCGCAACCGGCAGCGAGGTCTACGAGACCTTCTCGGGCGAGATCGAATATCCCGAGACCGGCGAAATCATCTTTGCCGACACGGCTGGCCGCGCCCACGCCCGGCGCTGGTGCAACCGCCAAAGCGGCCACTCGGCAGTGCGCGAATCCACCGTCAACGCGCTGATCGTGACCGAAGCGCTGCACGCCACCGGCAAGACGGATACGCAGCAGTTGGTGCAAGCGTTGCAGGCGGCGGCCGGTCGGCTGTGGCCCGAGGCCGTTTCACACCCAGGCAACCCCTTGCAGGCCGCCCAGGCCTGAGGCGACCGGGGCCGTTGACGCCCCGGCGCGAAGAGGGCTATCACGCTGCGCGGACTTCCCGCAAGCAAGTCCGTACGCGTATCGCACCGCCCTGCACATCGACCCGCAGGTCCCTTCAAAACAAGCTTCTACGCTATCAAAATGATAACAATGCGTTGCATGCTACATACAAATGAAAAGAAAAAGAAATCATTCCTATTGTCATTCTAGAATCCGCACCCGCCATGACAGGCTGCGCTGCTGGCCCCAGGCCGGCAGCAGCGCCGACGCACCCAGAGCACGCCCCACGGCACAGGTTTCCCAGCTCTCGACCATTGACCATGCTTACCCAAAGACTCTCGCGCACGGCAGTTGCGCATGCCGCCCTGCTTGCCCTGTGCGGCGCAGCCCACGCACAGGCCCAGCCTGAAAAGGTCCCCGAGGCCACGCTCGCCCCGGTCACCGTGAACGCAGGCACCGAGAAGGAAAATCCCACCGGCCCTGTGGTGGGCTTCACCGCCAAGCGCGCCATCTCGGCCACCAAGACCGACACGCCGCTGATAGAGACGCCCCAGGCCATCAGCGTGGTCACGCGCGACCAGTTCGAGGCCCAGGGCGTGCAGACGCTGCGCCAGACCACCGCCTACAGCGCCGGCGTGGTGTCCAACTATTTCGACAGCCGGGTGGACAGCTTCTCGGCACGCGGCGGCAACGTGAGCCAGTACCAGGACGGTCTGCTGCGCACCTACGGCACCTACAACACCAGCCGCCCCGACCCCTACACGCTGGAGCGCGTGGAATTCCTGCGCGGCCCCTCTTCCGTGCTCTACGGCCAGGGCAGCGTGGGCGGCGTGCTCAACCTGACCAGCAAGCGCCCGCAGGCCGAGGCGCTGCGCGAGGTGCAGGTGCAGATGGGCAGCTACGGACGCAAGCAGATCGCCACCGACCTGACCGGCGCCGTCACCGAAGACGGCCAGTGGCTGTACCGCCTGGTGGCCGTGGGCCGGGAAAGCGGCACCCAGGTGGACCATGTGAACGACGACCGCCTGGTGATCGCGCCCAGCCTGACCTGGAGGCCCAGCGCCGATACCTCGCTCACGCTGCAGGCGCTCTACCAGAAGGACAAGAGCGGCTCGCTGATCGGCTTCTTCCCCTGGCAGGGCACGCGCCTGCCCAGCCCCTACGGCCAGATTCCCACCAGCACCTTCATCGGCGAGCCCGGCTGGGACTCGTTCGACACAGAGAACAAATCCTGGGGCTACCTGTTCAGCCACCGCCTGAACGCGGACTGGACCGTGCGCCAGAACCTGCGACGCACCATCAGCGACGTGGACTACCGCTCCATCTACACCAGCTTCACCGCCATCCCCGGCCAGGGCCGCCCTGCGCGCCCGGTCTTCAACCCCGACAACCGCAGCGTCTACCGCGATGCCTCCTGGCAGGTCAACGGCGGGCGCATGCTGGTGATCGACACGCAGCTCGAAGGCCGGCTGCGCTGGGGCACGGCCGAGCACACCGTGCTGGCCGGCATGGATGCGCAGCGCAACAGCACCAGCCAGTCCACCTGGCGCGGCCTGACCGCGCCGTTTGACGTCTACAACCCCGTCTACGGCAATTTCACGCCGCCCACGGCCTCGCAGCTGGTGCGCCAGCCGGGCGTGTCGCAAAAGCAATTGGGCTTCTACGCCCAGGACCAGATCAAGTGGGGCCGCTGGACCGCCACCCTGGGCCTGCGCCACGACAGCGCCCAGACCGATACCGAAGGCCGGCCCGCCTCCGCCGTGGACGAAAAGGCCTGGACCAAGCGCGCAGGCGCCACCTACCAGATGGACGGTGGCTGGGCGCCCTACCTGGGCTACTCCGAGTCCTTCCAGCCGCTGGGCGGCGTGGATGTCTACGGCACGCCCTACAAGGCCCAGCGCGGCGAGCAATGGGAAGCCGGCGTGAAGTGGCAGCCACCGGGCCAGGGCCTGTCGGCCTTTGCCGCCGTCTACACGCTGCGCGAGAAGAACCGCAAGACCACCGACCCGGCCAACCCGCTCAACAGCCTGCAGATCGGCGAGGTCAAGGTCAACGGCTTCGAGGCCGAGCTCACCGCCAGCCTGGCGCGCCACTGGGACGCCACCCTGGCCTATGCGTACACCGACGCCGTCATCTCGCGCAGCAATGGCGGCGACCAGGGCCAGCGCGTGACCAGCGTGCCGCGCCACACGGCATCGGCCTGGCTGACCCACCGCTTTGCCAGCGAAGGGCGCGGCGGCTGGAGCCTGGGCGCGGGCGTGCGCTACACGGGTTCGCAGTGGACGGGCACCAGCCTGGTGGACACGCCTTCGGCCACCCTGCTGGATGCCATGGTGTCCTATGACGCCGGCCCATGGCGCCTGGCCTTCAACGTGGTCAACCTGACCGACAAGGTGCAGATCACGCAGTGCCTGGCACGCGGCGACTGCTTCTACGGCCAGCGGCGCACCTTTGCGGTGACGGGAACGCACCGCTTCTGAGGACCGCCGCCGCGCGCCTTTCACAGCGCAGGCAGCTCAGGCAGGCAGCTGCCTGAAGCTCCTTCGGTCCGCCGTGCTGCCAAACGATGCGCAGCCCGACAGCACGGCCGGCGAAGGTGGCGTGGTCGATAGCGCCTCGCTGCACCGCCGTGGCAGCTGGCTGTTTGCGTCTTCCAGCGCCTGCGTGTGCAGGACGGGCGCCTCGGCCACCACGTTGCCGAAGATGGTGGCAAAGGCCACGTCGGCTGCATCCCGGCCCGTGCCAAAGCGCATGAAGCCCATGGGAATGGCCGTGCCCGATGCATCGAACAGATACCACCTGTCGCCCAGGTAGGCTTCCACGTAGGCATGGAAATCGGGCGGGCCCAGTGCAGGATCGGCGCCGTAGTCCGTGCCGGTGGCGATGCGGGCGGGAATGTTCAGCGCACGGCACAGGGCGATCATCAGGTGCGTGAAATCGCGGCACACGCCCACCTGCTCCACCAGGGTATCGACGGCCGACGTGGACGAGTTGCTGGTGGCCGAAGCGAAGGTCACCAACTCCTGCACCCATTGCTGTATGGCCAGCACGCGCGAATAGCCGGGCGCCAGTTGGCCGAAATTGCGGAAGGCCAGCTGCATCAGCCGGTCGGACTGGCAGTAGCGGCTGGGGTAGATGTACGGCAGCACCTCCAGCGGGATGCAACGCACCGGAACCTCGCCCAGCGCCGCCGGATCCTCGCGGTGGTGCGCGATGCAGACGGTGGCCGTGTAGGTCAGGTGCAGGGGGCCTGGGTTGGCATGCAGGCGCATGAAGCGGGTGGAGGTGGCGGGCTCGGTCGCAATGTCGGGCTCCACGGGCTGGCTGAGCACCAAACGCTCGTTCTCCACCGTCTGGTGCGAGGTGTGGGCCGCATGGATGTTGAACACGAAATCGGCCCCGGCCGGATCGCGGATTTCATAAGCAAGATCCACCTGGATCTGCAGCCTGATCGCTGCGTTGGCCATTGGTTGTCCCTGGTTGGTGTGTCTGATCGCCACCATGGTGCGGGCAGCCACGCCCGCAGGCCGTAGGCCCCTGCTGAAAAGCCTGTAGTGCTTGGCAGGGACAGCGCGTGCGCCGGGCAGGAGGCCCGCCGGGGATGCAAACTCGGCTAACATCGGCGCCGCCCCGCATGGCGCAATGCCTGTGGCAGGGGCATCCACCAGCCAGGAACAGCCAAGGAGACCGCTAGATGGCGGAGATCATCGAGATATCGCGGGCGGCGCTGCACGAGCAGGTGGCGGACCGTTTGCGGTCCATGCTCATCGAAGGGCGCATCGCCCCGGGCGCCAAGCTCAACGAACGCGAGCTGTGCGAGCAGCTGGGCGTCTCGCGCACGCCGCTGCGCGAGGCCATCAAGCTGCTGGCCGCCGAAGGCCTGGCCGACCTGCTGCCCAACCGCGGCGCCATCGCCGTCAAGCTGAGCGAGGCCGATGTCATGCACGCCTTCGAGGTGCTGGCCGGCATCGAGGGCCTGTCGGGCGAACTGGCCGCGCAGCGCATCACCGACCAGGAATTCGCCGAGATCCGCGCCTTGCACTACGAGATGATGGCCAGCGTGGCGCGCGCCGACGTGTCTGCCTACTACCGGCTCAACGCCGCCATCCACGCGGCGCTGAACAGCGCAGCCAAGAACCCCGTGCTGACGGAGACCTTCCAGCGCATCAACAACCGCGTGCAGTCGCTGCGCTTTCGCACCAACCTGGACACGGCCAAGTGGAAGCAGGCCGTCAAGGAGCACGAGGCCATGATCGAGGCCCTGGGCGCACGCGACGCCACGGCCCTGCGCGAGCTGCTGGTCACCCACCTGCACCACAAGCGCGATGCCGTGCTGGCCATGCTGCGTGCCGAGGCCCTGCAGCCGCGCAAGTCGCGCTGAATCCAAGGGCCGCTACCGCTGCGGCGCGGCCTCCAGCGCCGCAATCCCCGCCCGCGCCACCTCCGCATCCTCTGCCGGCTTCACCCCGCTGACGCCCACGGCGCCCAGGCAGTGGCCCTCCCTGCTGATGGGCACGCCGCCTTCCAGCAGGCCCTGCAGCGCGGGCACGCTCAGGTAGGCGGTACGGCCACCATTGATCATTTCCTCATAGAGCCGGCTTTCCTTGCGGCCCAGTGCTGCGGCGTGGGCCTTGGCCGGCGCGATGTGGGCCGAGGCCGGTGCCGCGCCGTCCAGGCGCTGCAGCCACAGCAGGTGGCCGCCGTCATCGGCGATGGCGATGCTGACGGCCCAGCCGCGCGCCGTGGCATGCGCCTCGGCGGCCTGGGCGATGGTCTTGATGTCCTGGAGGTCCAGGCAGGGTTTGTGCTTCATTTTTCGGGCCTTTTGCAGGATGGATCAGGCGGTCAGCGCACGTCCAGCAGACTCTCCAGCAGCCGCGCCACATGCACGGCTTCGCGCGCAGCGCCGTCGGCGATCTGGTGGCGGCAGCTGGTGCCGTCGGCCACGACGATGGCCTCGGGGCGCTGGCGGATGGCCGGCAGCAGGGCCGCCTCGGCCATGTCCATGGAGACCTGGTGGTGGCTGGCCTCGTAGCCGAAGCTGCCGGCCATGCCGCAGCAGGAGCTTTCGATGAGCTCGGGCTGGGCGCCGGGAATCAGCCGCAGCACGTCGAGGATGGGGCTGACGGCGCCAAAGGCCTTCTGGTGGCAATGGCCGTGCACGAGGATGGGCGCCTCGGCGGCGCGCAGCGGCAGCGCAAAGCGGCCGGCCTTCACTTCGCGGGCAATGAATTCCTCGAACAGCAGGGCCTGGGCGGCAACGGCCTGCGCAGGCTCGCCCAGGCCCATGACCAGGGCTTCGTCGCGCAGGGTCAGCAGGCAGGAGGGCTCCAGGCCGACGATGGGGATGCCGGCGCGGGCCAAGGGCGCCAGGGTGTTGATCAGCGCACCGGCGCTGGCCTTGGCCTGCTCGACCATGCCGGTGGCCAGGTAGGTGCGGCCGCAGCAGTGGTGGCCGCCGCCTTCTTTGGCGGACTTGCTGGCGGTGTGCAGCGCATAGCCGGCCGCCTGCAGCACGCGCGCGGCGGCCAGGGCGTTTTCGCTCTCGAAGGTGCCGTTGAAGGTGTCCACGAAGAGCACGGCCACGCGCTCGCCGGCCGCCGCGCGGGCCAGGGCCTGGTCGCGGTCAAGGAAGGTATGTGCTTCGGGCGCGCGCCAGAAGGTGTCGCTGCGCCAGGCCGGCAGCGAGCGCCGGGCGGACAGGCCCAGCAGTTTTTCGCCCAGTTGGCGCAGCACGGGCAGGCGGTTGCGCAGGTTCAGCAGCCAGGGCATGCGGCTGGCCGTGGCCGCGTAGCGCGGCAGATGGGCGACCAGCCGGTCCTTGAGCGTGTGGCCATGGCGGGCCTTGTAGTGGGCCAGGAATTCCACCTTCATGCGGGCCATGTCCACGCCCGTGGGGCAGTCGCGCCTGCAGCCCTTGCAGCCCACGCACAGGTCCATGGTGTCGTGCAGGGCCTCGCTGGTGAAGGCGTCCGGCCCCAGCTGGCCCGAGATGGCCAGGCGCAGGGTGTTGGCGCGGCCGCGCGTCAGGTGCTGCTCGTCGCGCGTGACGCGGTAGCTGGGGCACATGGTGCCGGCGTCGAACTTGCGGCAGTGGCCGTTGTTGTTGCACATCTCCACGGCCTTGGCAAAGCCGCCCGTGACGTCGCCGCCCGTGCCGGGCGCCGTGGTGACCTCGGTGACCGGGTCGGCCTGCACGTTCCAGGCCGACCAGTCGAGCACGGGCGTGATGGGAATGCGCCGGTAGGGCTGGGGGGTGTCGGCGGGCGCGAAGCGGAACAGCCGGCCATCGTCCATCTTCGGCGTATCGATGATCTTGCCGGGGTTGAAGAGGCCCTGGGGATCGAACTCCTGCTTGATGGCGCGCAGGGCCTCGGTGATGGCGGGCCCGAACTGCCAGGCAATCCACTCGCCGCGGCACAGCCCGTCGCCGTGCTCGCCGCTGAAGGCGCCCTTGTATTTGCGCACCAGTTCGGCCGCTTCCTCGGCAATGGCGCGCATGCGCGCCGCGCCGTCGGTGCGCATGTCCAGGATGGGCCGCACATGCAGCGTGCCCACGGAGGCATGGGCGTACCAGGTGCCCCGGCTGCCATGGCGCGCGAACACTTCGGTGAGCGCATCGGTGTACTCGGCCAGGTGCTGCAGCGGCACGGCGCAGTCCTCGATGAAGCTCACGGGCTTGCCGTCGCCCTTGAGGCTCATCATGATGTTCAGCCCCGCCTTGCGCACTTCCCAGAGGTTTTTCTGGGCCGCTTCCTCGGGCATTTCCACCACGCTGCCGGGCAGGCCCAGCTCGCCCATCAGCTCCACCAGCTGGCGCAGACGCGCCAGCAGCGCGGCGCGGTCGTCGCCGGCGAATTCCACCAGCAAGATGGCGGCCGGGCGGCCGATGAGGGCGGTCTCTATGGTGGGCTTGAAGGCCGGGTTGGCCAGGCCCAGCTCGATCATGGTGCGGTCCACCAGCTCGACGGCCGTGGGGCCCAGCTTCACGATGTGCTGGGCCGAGTCCATGGCCGCGTGGAAGGTGGGAAAGTTCACCACGCCCAGCACCTTGGCGCGCGGCAGCGCGCTGAGCTGCAGGGTGAGCGAGCGCGTGTAGGCCAGCGTGCCCTCGGCGCCTATCAGCAGATGGGCCAGGTTGACGCTGCCGTCGGCCGTGTAGGGCCGCTCGCTCTGGTTGTCGAAGATATCGAGGTTGTAGCCGGCCACGCGGCGCATGACCTTGGGCCAGTGGGCGTGAATGTCCTCGCGGTGCTGTTGCGCCAGCCCGTGCACGAATTGCGCAATGCGCGCCGCGCGGCCCGTGGCCTGGGCCACGGGGCCGAAGTCCAGCAGCTCGCCATCGGCCATCCAGGCGCGGGCGCCGCGCACGTTGTGCACCATGTTGCCGTAGGCAATGGAGCGCGAGCCGCAGGAGTTGTTGCCCGCCATGCCGCCCAGCGTGGCCTGGGCGCTGGTCGATACGTCCACCGGATACCACAGGCCGAGCTTCTTGAGCCGGGCGTTGAGGTGGTCCAGCACCAGGCCGGGCTCGACCTCGGCCGTGCCTGCATCAGGGTCCACCGAGAGGATGTTGCGCAAATGCTTGCTGTTGTCGATCACCAGGGCCGCGCCCGTGGTCTGCCCGCACTGGCTGGTGCCGCCGCCGCGCGGCAGCACGGGCACCTTCAGCTCGCGGGCGATCTGCAGGGCCGTGGCGATGTCTTCTTCGCAGGTGGGCACGAAGACGCCCACCGGCATGATCTGGTAGATGGAGGCATCGGTGGCATAGCGCCCGCGCGAGGCGGCATCGAACAGGACCTGGCCGCGCGTGTCCGAGCGAAGGCGCCGCGCCAGCGCCTGGCTGACATCGTTGGAGGGCAGCACCGTGCCGGGAGCGGGCACGGTGTCGTCGGGGGAAGCGGCAAGGCGGTGCGTGGATTCCATCAGCATGGCGGCTCTCATTCGTTCATGGTTCGTGGGTAGATCTGGCCTGCCTTGAGCAGGGCGATGACGGTGTCGCGCTTGTGCTCCAGGTGGGCGACCAGCACCTGGCGCAGCGCGGCGGCATCGCGCGCCTGCAGCGCCTCCAGCATGCGTTCGTGCTCCTGGACGGCGCGCTTCCACTTGGCCGCGTCCTGGTTGGTGCGAAAGCGCAGCGACTGCACGCGGGCGTTGATGCGGCCATAGGTCTCGGCCAGCACGGGGTTGGCGGCGGCGCGGTTGATGGCCGAGTGGATCAGCGCATTGAGCCGGTAGTAGCCGGACAGGTCCTGGCGCGCATGGCTGGCCAGCATCTCGAAGTGCAGGGCCCTCACCTCGGCCAGTTGCTGCTCGCTGATGCGCTGCGCGGCCAGCTCGCCCGACATGCCCTCCAGCCCCGCCAGCACCTCGAAGGTCTGCAGCACATCGGCCTCGCCCAGCCGCACGGCCACGGCGCCGCGGTTGGGCACCAGGTCCACCAGCCCTTCGGAGGCCAGCAGCTTGATGGCCTCGCGCAGCGGCGTGCGCGAGACGCGCAGCTGCTCGCACAGCGCGCGCTCGTTGAGCTTGGCACCGGGCGGTATGCGCCCCTCCACCAGCCAGGTGCGCAGCCGCGCCGCCACCTGGTCATGCAGGGCAAGCCGCGAAATCTCGATGATCTCCGCCATGGATTCTCCTGGTCGAATGAATTTTGCATTCATTTTTACGCAAGCATTTCTCAAGGCATTCATGGTTATCACCAAGGCATTTATGAATTTTGAATGCAAAAATTCGCAAACACCCTCCCCCCGCAGACCGACCTGGCATTTCCTTGAAAGGGACGCACCATGCTTACGCTCGACAACCATCCCACGGGCCGCCACTTCCTCCAGATCCCCGGCCCCAGCCCGGTTCCCGACCGCATCCTGCGGGCCATGAGCCTGCCCACCATCGACCACCGGGGGCCGGAGTTCGGCCAGCTCGGCCTGAAGGTGCTGGCCGGCATCCAGCAGGTCTTCAAGACCCGGCATCCGGTGGTGATCTATCCGGCCTCCGGCACGGGCGCCTGGGAGGCGGCCCTGATCAACACGCTCAGCCCTGGCGACCATGTGCTGATGTTCGAGACCGGCCACTTCGCCTCGCTGTGGCAGAAGATGGCCACGCGCCTGGGCCTGTCCACCGAATTCCTGTCCTATGGCGGCTCCGATGAGCACCTGCCCCAGGCGCCGGGCTGGCGCCATGGCGTGCAGGCCGGCCTGATCGAGGCACGGCTGCGCAAGGACACGGAGCGCCGGATCCGCGCCGTGTGCGTGGTGCACAACGAGACCTCCACGGGGGTGACCTCGGACATCGCCGCCGTGCGCCGGGCCATCGATGCGGCGGGCCACCCGGCCCTGCTGCTGGTGGACACCATCTCGGGCCTGGCCAGCGCCGACTACCGCCACGATGAATGGGGCGTGGACGTGACCATCAGCGGCTCGCAAAAGGGCCTGATGCTGCCGCCCGGCATCAGCTTCAACGCGCTGTCGGCACGTGCGCTGGAGGCCGCCAAAAGCGCGAAGCTGCCCAAGTCGTTCTGGGCCTGGGACGAGATCGTGGAGATGAACCAGACCGGCTACTGGCCCTACACGCCCAACACCAACCTGCTGTACGCCCTATCCGAATCGCTGGACATGCTGCTGGCCGAAGGGCTGGACACGGTGTTTGCGCGCCACCAGCGCTGGGCGGCCGGCGTGCGCGCCGCCGTCCAGGCCTGGGGCCTGCCCATCCAGTGCGCCGATCCGCAGGTCTACTCGCCCGTGCTCACCGGCGTGATCACGCCCGAAGGCGTGGATGCCGACGCCCTGCGCCGCCTGATCCACACGCGCTTCGACCTGTCGCTGGGCGCGGGCCTGGGCAAGCTCAAGGGCCGCATGTTCCGCATGGGCCACCTGGGCGACAGCAACGACCTCACGTTGCTGGCCATGGTGGCGGGCGTGGAGATGGGCCTGAAGCTGTCCGGCATCCGGCTGGCCGGCAGCGGCGTGCAGGCGTCCATGGATTACTTCGCTGCTCACGCCGCAGCCGGTGCGCTGCGCAAGGCCGCCTGAACCCATCGGCCCCGCGCCGAAAACCCTTGGCAGAGCCGGAGCACATGGCTCGCCCCCTTGATCGTGGATTGCACCAATACCAGGAAATAACAGGAGACAAGAGACATGACATCGCCCCGCAACCGCCTGGCGGCAACTGCCGTCGCCACCCTCGCCGCCACCGCCCTCTGCGCCCTCTCAGCCCCTGCCGCCTGGGCGCAGTGGAAGCCCGCCAAGTCCGTCGAACTCGTCGTGCCGTTCTCGGCCGGTGGCGCCTCGGACCAGATGGCGCGCGTGATCCAGGCCATCGTCACCAAACACAAGCTGATCGAGCAGCCCGTGGTCATCCTCAACAAGGCGGGCGCCTCCGGCGCCGAGGGCATTCTGGACGTCAAGGCCTCGGCGCGCGACCCGCACAAGCTGCTGGTGGCCTCCACGGCCATCTTCACTCTGCCCATGGCCACGGCCCTGCCCTTCCAGTGGCGCGACCTGAATCCCGTGGCCATGATTGCCCAGGACCAGTTCGTGCTCTGGGTCAATGCCGAGACCGGCTACCAGACGCCCGCCGACTACCTGGCCGCAGCGCGGCAGGCCGGCGGCAAGTTCAAGATGGGCGGCACCAGTTCCAAGCGCGAGGACCAGATCATCACCGCCAACATGGAACAGGCCGCCGGCGTGAAGTTCACCTACATCCCCTACAAGGGCGGCGGCGAGGCCAGCACCCAGCTGGTGGGCAAGCACATCGACTCCAACGTCAACAACCCCAGCGAGTCCATGGCGCAGTGGCGCGCGGGCCAGGTGCGGGCGCTTTGCGTGTTCGACACGCAGCGCATCGAGTACACGGCCAAGGTCACGGGCAGCCAGGCGCTGTCGGACATCCCCACCTGCAGGGAGCAGGGCCTGGATGTGCAATACACCATGCTGCGCGGCTTCTTCCTGCCGCCCGGCACCACGCCCGAGCAGGCGCAGTTCTATGCAGGCGTGATGCACAAGGTGGTGGCCACGCCCGAGTGGAAGGAGTACCTGGAGAAAAACGCGCTCAAGCCCGAGTACATGACGGGGCAGGCCTTCGTGGACTTCCTGGCCAAGGACGAGACGCGCCACCTCGACATCATGAAGAAGGCCGGTTTCCTGTCGGCCAGCGTGGCCGCCGCCGCCAAGTGAGGAGCCGCGCCATGGACACCGCCATCCACCTTGCCCCGCCCTCCTCCAATGCAGCGGCAGCAGCAGCCCCGGCCCAGCCCTCCAGCGCGGCCACCGAATCCATCCCCGCCACCGAAGCCCAGGCCCCCGGCCTGTCCCGCCGCCATGTGGAGTACGGCGTGGCCGCCGTGCTGCTGGCGCTGGCTGTGCTCGTGGTCTGGGACAACCAGCGCATTGGCGCGGGCTGGAGCGACACCGGCCCGCAGGCCGGCTACTTCCCGCTGCGCGTGGGCGCCGTGCTGGGCATCTGCGCCATCGCCGTCTTCGTGCAGGCGCTGCGCAGCCGCAGCCAGGAGCAGTTCGCCAGCTGGCTGCAGCTCAGGCGCGTGGCCCAGGTGCTGCTGCCGCTGACGGCCTACATCGCCGTGATCGCGCCGCTGGGCATCTACGCGGCCTCGGTGCTGTTCATCACGGGCTTCATGGTGTTTGCGGGCCGCTATGCCTGGTGGAAGGCCGTGGCGCTGTCGGGCTTCACCAGCGTGCTGCTGTTCTACGTCTTCGAGATCCAGTTCAAGGTGCCCCTGCCCAAGGGTCCGCTTGAAGCCTGGCTCGGCTATTGACCCCTGTCGCCGCCACGGAGCAACACCATGGACGAACTCCAATACCTTGCGCACGGCTTCGCGGCCGTCACCACCTGGCAGAACACGGGGCTGATGCTCACGGGCATCCTGCTGGGCATCGTGGTCGGCGTGCTGCCGGGCCTGGGTGGCCCCAACGGCGTGGCCATCCTGCTGCCGCTGACCTTCGGCATGTCGCCGACCTCGGCCATCATCCTGCTGTCTTGCATCTACTGGGGGGCGCTGTTCGGCGGCGCCATCACCTCGGTGCTGTTCAACATCCCGGGCGAGGCCTGGTCGGTGGCCACCACCTTCGACGGCTATCCCATGGCCCAGCAGGGCCACGCCGGGGCGGCGCTGACCACGGCCTTCACGGGCTCGTTCATCGGCGCCATCTCGGGCGTGATGCTGATCACCTTCCTGGCGCCGGTCGTGGCCTCGTTCGCGCTGCAGTTCGGGCCGCCGGAGTTCTTTGCGGTCTTCTTCCTGACGTTTTGCTCCTTCATCGGCATGGGCAAGGAGCCCAAGGCCAAGATCGTGGCCGCCATGGCCGTGGGCCTGCTACTGGCGGCCGTGGGCATGGACACCATCTCGGGCGACCTGCGCATGACCTTCGGCTCCACCGAGCTGCTGCGCGGCTTTGATTTCCTGGTGGTGGTGATCGGCCTGTTCGGCATCAGCGAAATCCTGATGACCATCGAGGAAGGCCTGGCCTTCAAGGGCAAGAAGGCCTCCATCGACCTCAAGGTGGTGTTCAGGACCTGGGCCCAGCTGCCGCGCTACTGGCTGACCATGCTGCGCTCGGCCCTGGTGGGCTGCTGGATGGGCGTGACGCCGGGCGGCGCCGTGGCGGCCAGCTTCATGGGCTACGGGCTGGCCAAGAAGTTCTCGCGCGACCCCGACAGCTTCGGCAAGGGCAACCCCGAAGGCGTGCTCGCCCCCGAGACCGCCGCCCACGCGGCCGGCACCTCGGCCCTGCTGCCCATGCTGGCCCTGGGCATTCCGGGCTCGGCCACGGCGGCCGTGCTGCTGGGCGGGCTGATGATCTGGGGGCTGCAGCCCGGCCCGCTGCTGTTCACCGAGCAAAAGGACTTCGTCTGGGGACTGATCGCCAGCATGTACCTGGGCAACATCGCCGGCCTGGTCATCGTCATGGCCACCGTGCCACTGTTCGCCGCCATCCTGCGCGTGCCGTTTTCCATCGTCGCGCCCATGATCCTCATGGTCTGCGCCATCGGCGCCTTCACCGTCCACGGCAACGCCACCGACATCTGGCTCATGCTGGTCTTCGGCGTGGTCGGCTATGTCTTCAAGAAGCTGGACTATCCGCTGGCGCCCATGGTCCTGGCCATCGTGCTGGGCGACCGCATGGAAGACGCCTTCCGCCAGAGCATGCTCTCCAGCCAGGGCGAGCTGGGCATCTTCTGGCACAACGGCCTGTCGGGCACCATCACCACGCTGGCCCTGCTGATGCTGGTGTGGCCGCTGCTGGGCAAGTTGCGGGCGATGGCGTTCGGGAGCCGAGCTGTGGCGGCCTGAGACGCTAATCCCTGTACCGCTTCTTGCGAAACGCCAGCCAGGCGGCGATGACGGTGAAGGCGATCACGATGGACACCACGATCCAGAAGCCGTGCTCGTGCTCTGCCAGCGGTATGCCGCCCACGTTCATGCCGAACAGGCCGGCCAGGATGTTGATGGGCAGGGCCAGCACGGTGACCACGGTCAGCACGAAGAGGCTGTTGCTGTTGTCCTCGTTCACGGCGGCGGCCACTTCTTCCTGCAGCAGCTTGATGCGGTCCTGCAGGGTCTGCATGTCGCGCAGCATGAGCGAGAACTCCTCGCTGGCGGCGGCCAGGCCGCGGCGGTCGTCCTCGCCCATCCAGGCGGGGGGCTGCTGCAGCAGGCGGAACAGCGCGGCCGGCTCGGGCGCCAGCAGGCGCTGCAGGCGCACCAGCAGCCGGCGCAGCCGGCCCAGGTGGGCACGCGGATGGTGGTAGCGCTGCGCGATGATGGCGTCTTCGATGTCGTCCACGCGCGCCGTGGTCTCGCGCACCACCTTGACCAGCACGTCGGCCTGGGTGCGCATCAGGTGTTCCAGCAGCTCGGCCGTGCTGGCGGGGCTGTCGCCCTGGCGCACGCCGGCACGCAGCGCATCGACCGAGCGCAGCGGCTGGGTGCGCGCGGTGACGACCAGGCGCTCGTCCAGGCAGATCCACAGCGTGGCGATGTCGGCCGACTCGAAGTTGAACTCGAAATTCACATCGTTGAGCACGGCGACCAGGGAGTCATCGGAGCGCTCGATGCGCGTGGAGGCCAAGCCCTCGCGCAGCGTGGTGTAGAAGACTTCGGGCAGCGCGGCGTGGCGCTGCAGCCAGCGCAGGGACTGGGTATTGGCCAGGTTGAAGTGCAGCCACAGGAAGTCGCGCCGGCCGGGCTCGGTGAGCGGACGCTCTCCACCCAGCCACTGCGCGGCCGACTGCGCCGTCATGGCCTCCACACGCCGCTGCGTGTCGCAGAAAAACCGCCAGCCGCAGATCAGGCCTGCGTCTTCATTGGCCTGGGCCAGGGGGGAGGCTGCGTCAGTCATGGATGGGTGGGGCACCTGCGGGGAGTGGCCTGCGCGGGCCGGACAAGTGCGGGATTCTTGGCCGCCTCCATGACAGAGGTGTGACAACTGTCACGGAGTCGTCATCCGGGGGGTCTGCCCCCCAGTCGGGGGTGCGGCGCAGGCCTCAGCACATCACGACGTTCTCCAGTGTGAACGAGAACGGCGTGGACCCGGCGCCCGCACCGCCGCCTCGCATCACGATGTCGGCGCGCGAGATGCCCAGCAGGGAGATCTCGGTGTTGATGTCGCCCAGGATGGCCGAGTTCATGACCTGGCCCTGTTCGATCTGCGAGACCACCCCGATCCAGATGGAGGGCTTGAATTCGAAGACGGCCTTTTGCTGGGGGGCAATCGCGGTCTTGACGGCCAGCAGCCGGCCGTCCTTGTAACAACTGGCATTGATGGCGCCCCGGGGCAGCGAGTTGAGCACCTGCACTTCGTTGGAGCTTGCGCCATAGCCTGCGGGCGCCAGGCGATCGCCGCTGCTGCTCAGGGACAGTTGGAACTGCTGGCCGAACTGCGCCTCCAGCTGGGGCGTGTGGTTGCCATAGCTGTCGCTGGCACCGACCTGCAGGCCCAGCGGGAAGGTGAACGGGTGGTTGTCGCCCTGGCCGCAGTACTTGATGACCCGCCAGGCCACGGCCAGTTCCTCGAAATCGCTGGCCACGTTTTTCTGGAAGATGACGATCTGCGAGTTGTTTGCGTCGTTCGATTGATTGACGAAGTTGAGTTGAACGCCCATGCATCTCTCCTGATGGATCAAAAAAGCGCTGCGGCGCTTTCTGCTGCCCCGCCGTGCGGGCGCAAGCGCACTGTAGGGAACAACGATCCTTCAGAAAATTACGCCTGATTACATCCCGCCCCCTCCACCGGGAACGGCCCAGACCCGCCCGCCGCCCACAGCAAAGCACTGGAGGCCAGGACCGGGCGGCAGGCTGGCCATGCCCGTGAACAGACCGAAGGCCGGCAGCAGGGTGAAGCCGGCATGGACGGCAAAGCACGGCAGGCGCAGCGCATCGCGCCCCGGGCCGCGCAGCACGACGGCGGGGTGGACATGGCCGGCCAGCACATGGCAGGCAGGAGCCTCCTGCGGGTAATGGCAGCCCGCGAATGGCCCCAGGCGCCAGGGTTCGTCCACCACGCCGATGCCCAGCGCGGACGGCGGGTCGCCCGCATGGCTGTCGTGGTTGCCACGCACCAGGACCACCTCCAGCGCCGCGTGGCGGCGTCGCCAGTCGGCCAGGGCGGCCAGCACGGACGGCGTGCGGGCCTGCGCGGCATGCAGGAAGTCGCCCAGAACGACCAGCCGGCGCACCGGCAGGCCCTGCAGCAGCGCCGACAGCCTGTCCAGGTTGCCCTGGGTGGTGCCGGCCGGCACGGGAATACCGCGCGCGCGGAAGGTGGCGGCCTTGCCAAGGTGCAGGTCGGCAATGAACAGCGTGCCCTGGGCGGGCCACCACAGGGCGTGCTGGGCCAGCAGGTGGACGGGCTCGCCCGCCAGGAGGATGCCCAGGCTGCCGGCCAGGGCGTCGGGGGAAAAAGGACTTGGCAACGGTGCGTGGCCTTTCATCAGCGGTGCAATGGTTCTACAGCAGCGGCAAGGGCCGCGAGGGCTTGCGTACGCGGCGCGGGCGGCGGCTGGTGGCATCGGCCTCGGGGCCGTCGGTGGCCTGCAGCGAGAAATCCAGCGTACGGCGCACGGCGGCCGTGTCCTCGTCCAGGGCGGGGCGCTGGTCTGCCTTGGGCTTTTTCCGTGGACGCAGCGGTGGATCGGGCGGGACTAGGTCCTGCGTGCGCGGCTCGCTGGCTGCACCGCCGGCGTCTGCCGCCTCGTGCAGCTGGGCCAACATGCGCGCGATGCGGTCGGCCAGGTGCTCGTTGGTGAGCTTTTCGCGAAAGCGCTCCACCATCAGCGGAAAGGCAAACGGGCTGGGCCGGCGCAGCGCGCTCACCACCAGCTGCTGCGCCTGCATGCGGCGCAGCGCGGCCAGCAGCTGGGCCACGTCCAGCTCCTGGCTCAGCACTTCCTCGTCGGCCTGGCGCAGCAGCAGGTTCATGTCGTCGTATTTGCGAAAGACCTCGAAGAAGAGCTGGGCCGAGGCCTGCAGCTGGCGCGCGCTGCGGCGCTCGCCCGGGTGGCTCTGGAAGATCAGGCCCGAGACGCGGGCGATCTCGCGGAAGCGCCGCCGCGCCATCTCGGTGGCGTTGAGGCTGGCCAGCACTTCGTGCAGCAGGGCATGGCGCGCGTCATCGCCCGCCAGGTGGGCGTCGTCGGCGGCCTGGTCCCAGTGGCGGTCGGCATTGGCGGTATTGCGCATGGCGCCCGCCTCCGTGGCGGAGACACGTCCGGGCGCCGCCACGGCCTGCACCGGCTCAGCGCGCAGCAGTTCGGGCAGCATGGCGGCCCAGTCACGCTCGGTGGCGCTCAGCAGCTCCAGCCCGTAGTCGTTGACGGCGATGGAGAAGGTGCCCGTCTCGCCCTGCGCGGCGCGCCAGGCCAGCAGGCTGGCCAGCCCCGTATGGGCATGGCGGCCCGCAAACGGGTAGAGGAAGAGATGCCAGCCTTCGCGCGTGCGCAGGGTTTCGGCCAGCAGCGTGCCGGGCGTGGGCAGGGCCGACCAGCGCTGCTGCACCTCCAGCAGGGGGCGCACGCAGCGCAGCTCGGGCGAGTGGTAGTCGCCCGCTGCCGCCAGCGCCAATTGCTGCACCACGAAGTCGGCCAGCACGGTGGACAGCGGCATGCGCGCGCCCGCCCAGCGCGGCACGGTGGGCCGCGTTCTGGCGGCGCGGCGCACGTAGGCGGTCATGTCCTCGATGCGCACCAGCTCCAGCACCTGGCCCGCGAAGACAAAGGCATCGCCGGGCGACAGGCGCGACAGAAAGCTCTCTTCCATGCTGCCCAGCCGCGCGCCGTGCAGGATCTGCACGCTCATGCTGGCGTCGCTGACGATGGTGCCGATGTTGGCGCGGTGCCTGCGCGCCAGCCGCGCGTCGGGCATGCGCCAGATGCCCTCCCCGTCGGGCCGCACGCGCTGATAGTCGGGATAGGCGGCCAGCGAGGGTCCGCCCCGGTGCACGAAGTCCAGGCACCACTGCCAGACCCCAGGCGCCAGCCCGGCGTAGGCAACGGTGCGGCGCACTTCGGCATACAGCTCATCGGGCACGAAGCCGCCGCCCAGGGCCACGGTGGCCAGGTGCTGCACCAGTACGTCCACGGGCTGGCGGGGGCTGGCGCGCATTTCCACCTGCTGCGCGCGCACGGCGGCGCGGGCGGCGGCGGCCTCCACCAGCTCCAGGCTGTGCGTGGGCACCAGAGTGATGCGCGAGGGCCGGCCCGGCGCATGGCCCGAGCGGCCCGCGCGCTGCAGCAGCCGTGCAATGCCCTTGGCCGAGCCGATCTGCAGCACGCGCTCCACGGGCAGGAAGTCCACGCCCAGGTCCAGGCTGCTGGTGCAGACCACGGCCTTGAGCGTGCCGGCCTTGAGCCCGGCCTCCACCCATTCGCGCACACCCCGGTCCAGAGAGCCATGGTGTATGGCCAGCAGCCCGGCCCAGTCGGGCCGGGCCTCCAGCAGCGCCTTGTACCAGAGCTCCGCCTGCGAGCGCACATTCACAAAGACCAAAGTGGAGCCTGCCGTGGCCTCCAGCTCGCGCACCACGGCCGGCAGCATGGCCAGGCCCAGGTGGCCGGCCCAGGAAAAGCGCTCGGGCCGGTCGGGCAGCAAGGTGTCCACCACCAGGCGCTTGTCCACCTGGCCCTGGACCAATACGCCGGGCCGCGGCTGGCCATGGTCGTCCAGGCCCAGCAGGGTCTGCATGGCTTCGTCCAGATTGCCCAGCGTGGCCGACATGCCCCAGACGCTCAGTTGCGGGCTCCAGCCGCGCAGCCGTGCCAGGGCCAGCTGCAGTTGCACGCCGCGCTTGTTGCCCAGCAGCTCGTGCCATTCATCGGCCACCACCAGGCGCACGGAGCCCAGCAGCTCGCGCGCATCGGCGCGCGCCAGCAGCAGGGACAGGCTCTCGGGCGTGGTGACCAGCACGGTGGGCAGCTGGCGCGACTGCGCGCTGCGCTCGGCGCTTCCCGTATCGCCCGTGCGTGCGCCCACGGTCCAGCGCGCCAGCGCGGGATGGCACTGGGCCAGCGCCTCCAAGGGCGTCTGCAGCGCCTTGAGCGTGTCGGCCGCCAGGGCGCGCATGGGCGTGATCCAGAGCACGGTCAGCGGCGCGGCGGCGGGCTTTCTCCTGCTGGATGGGGCTTGGGCAGGGGCCTGGGCAGGCGCCTTGGAGGCCTGCGCAAAGGCCTGCAACGCGCCCAGCCAGACCGCATAGGTCTTGCCTGCGCCCGTGGTGGCATGCAGCAGGCCGCTGTGGCCCTGGGCCAGCGCCTTCCACACGGCGCGCTGGAAGGCAAAGGGCTTCCAGCCCCGTGCGGCAAGCCAGGCGGTGGCGAGGGGGTGGGGGGAACGGGTGGCCATGGCGCGGTGCGTCAAGGGTGGGTCACGGGTCGGTCATTCATCGGTCACGGGTCGGAGTGCGGCAGCAGGGCGGCCAGCGTGTCGATGGAGTCGGCCTCCTGCACAGGCTTGTCCTCGCGCCAGCGCAGCATGCGCGGAAAGCGCACGGCAATGCCGCTCTTGTGGCGTGCGCTGCGCGCAATGCCCTCGAAGCCCAGCTCGAACACCAGGGTGGGCCGCACGCTGCGCACGGGGCCGAAGCTCTCCACCGTGGTCTTGCGGATGACGGCGTCCACGCGCGCCATTTCGGCATCGGTCAGGCCCGAATAGGCCTTGGCGAAGGGCACGAGGGCGCGCCCCTCGGTGCCGGGCGGCGCGTTCCAGACGGCAAAGGTGTAGTCGCTGTAGAGGCTGGCGCGACGGCCATGGCCGCGCTGTGCGTAGATGAGCACGGCGTCCACGCTCAGCGGATCGATCTTCCACTTCCACCACACGCCGCTGTCCTTGGTGCGGCCCACGCCGTAGGCGGCATCGCGGGCCTTGAGCATCATGCCCTCCACACCCAGGGAACGGGCCTGCTCGCGAAGTTCGGCCAGGGCCTGCCAGTTGTCGCCTGCCAGCACGGGGCTGGGCAGCAGCGCCGGGTGCGCCACCAGGGCCACCAACCGCTCCAGCCGCGCGCGCCGTTCATGCTGGGGCAGCGCTCGCAGGTCCTGGCCGCCCTCCTCCAGCAAGTCATAGGCCAGCAGCACCACGGGCAGCTCGCGCAGCAGCTTGGGGCCCAGGGTCTTGCGGCCTATGCGCTTTTGCAGGTCGGCAAAGGGGCGCACATGGGCGGGCGCCTCACCCTGCTGCGCGGCCCAGACGACGATCTCGCCGTCGATCACGGTGCCCGCAGGCAAGGCATCGCCCATGGCCTGCAGCTCGGGGAAGCGCTCGCTCACCAGTTCCTCGCCGCGCGACCAGATCCAGGTGCCCAGCGCGTCACCGCTGCCGCGCCGCACGATCTGGGCGCGTATGCCGTCCCATTTCCACTCCACCACCCATTGGGACGGCGGGCCGAGCACGGCGTCGAACTGCTCCAGCGGCAACTGCAGCGGATGGGCCAGGAAGAAGGGATAGGGGTGGCCACGGGCTTCGCCCGAATGTGCGTCATCGCCCTCTTCCTCTCCCGCCACCAGCCGCAGGTAGTCGGCTGCCCCGGGCCGCGCGCCGATGTGGGTGTAGCCCATGAGCCGCTGGGCGATGCGCTTGGCATCCACCCCACTGACGGCCGCCAGCGCCTGCGTGACCTGCAGCCGCGACACGCCGACCCGGAAAGCGCCGGTGATCAGCTTGAAGTAGACCAGCCGCTCATCGGCCGCCAGCCGCGCCCATTGCATGCGCAGCGTGTCCGCCAGCGCCTCGGGCGCCATGCCGCGCAGCGGCAGCAGGTGGTCCGTGACCCAGGCGGCCAGGCCCAGGTCGTGCGCGTCACCGGGTGGCGGCAGCAGCAGCGCAATGGTTTCGGCCAGGTCGCCCACGGCCTCGTAGCTTTCGTCGAACAGCCATTCGGGCAGGCCGGCCGCCTCGCGCGCCAGCTCCTTCAAGACCTTGGTGGGCACCAGCTGGCGCGGCTTGCCGCCGGCCAGGAAATAGACGGCCCAGGCCGCATCGGCAGGCGCGGCGGCGCGCAGATAGGCCTGCAGCGCAGCCTGCTTGTCGCGGCTGGCGGTGCTGGCGTCCAGCGCGCGGTAGAGGGCGGCGAAATCCTTCATGGAGCGGGCGCCTCATCCGGTGCAGCCTGGGCGGCGGCGGCCTCGTCCTCATCGCCGTATTCGGTCTGGAAGGCTTGCGCATCCAGGCCCTGCTCGCGCAGCCAGCGCACCAGCACCGCCACGCTGCCATGCGTGACGAAGACACGCTCGGCGCCCGTGGCACCTATGGCGTACTGCAGGCCGGGCCAGTCGGCATGGTCGGACATGACAAAGCCCCGGTCCACGCCACGGCGGCGGCGCGTGCCGCGCAGCTGCATCCAGCCGCTGGCAAACGCATCGGCATGGCCGGGAAAGCGGCGCATCCACGGCGTGCCCTGCGCCGAAGGCGGTGCCAGCACCAGGGCGGTTTTGAGCAGTTGTGCATCCACGCCGGGGTCGGTCACGCGCAGCGTGGGCGGCAGGTCCACGCCTGCGGCACGGTACACGGCATTGAGCGGCTCCACCGCGCCATGCACGACGATGGGGCCGATGCGGCGGTCCACCCCGTGCAGGATGCGCTGGGCCTTGCCGAAGGCATAGCACAGCAGCACCGAGGGCCGGCCCTGGGCGGCGTTGGCCTGCCACCAGGCGTTGATGTCGGCCATGAGCTCGGGCTGGCGGGGCCAGCGGTAGATGGGCAGGCCGAAGGTGGATTCGGTGATGAAGGTGTCGCAGCGCACGGGCTCGAAGGGGGTGCAGGTGCCATCGGCCTCGGTCTTGTAGTCGCCCGAGGCCACCCAGACCTGGCCGCCATGCTCCAGCCGCACCTGGGCCGATCCGAGCACATGGCCGGCCGGGTGCAGGGAGATGCGCACGCCGTGGTGTTCCACGGCTTCGCCATACGGCAGGGTCTGCAGCGTGATGTCCGCGCCCAGCCGTGCGCGCAGCACGCCCTCGCTGTCGTCATGGGCCAGGTAATGGGCGTGGCCGGCGCGCGCGTGGTCGGAGTGGCCATGCGTGATCACGGCCCGGTCCACGGGCCGCCAGGGGTCGATGTAGAAGTCGCCGGCCGCGCAGTACAGGCCTTCGGGGCGGGCCACGATCAGGTCGGCGGGCATGCGGGATCAGGGGCGGGAATGCTCATGGCCCCATGCTAGTGGGGCGGTCGCCGCGCGCACGCTGGCCCGGAGCGCGGCAGGCTGTCAGCCTGCACCTACCCGCGCAACGAACGACCGCAACCGGGCCGCAACCTCCGCACAACCGGGCCGCAGGGCCGGTCAAATCGGGGAAGATAGCGCCCTCTCATCCCACACACATCCACACGCCTTCATGAACAACTCCGTCGTACGCATGTCCAATCTCTTCCTGCAACTGGGCCTGGATGCCAGTGACCAGGCCATTGCCGATTTCATCCGCGCGCACCAGCTGGCCGCCGATGTGGATGTGGTGGATGCGCCCTACTGGAGCGATGCGCAGCGCCAGTTCCTGGCCGAGCAGCTCAAGGCCGATGCGTCGTGGTCCATCGTCGTGGACCAGCTCAGCGAGTCGCTGCACGAAGACGCGGTCAGGCAGCGCGCTGCCCGATAGCACGGGCAGTCAGGCCGCCAGCGGCTCGGGCACCGTGATGTCCACGCTGTGGCGGCCGTCCACGCTGGTGGCCACGGTGCCGGTCACGGTGACGCGGCGCACCACGCGGTGGGCATCGCCGTAGTCGTTGATGGCGTAGTGCTGCGTGGCGCGGTTGTCCCAGATGGCCACGTCGCCCTGCGCCCATTGCCAGCGCACGGTGTTCTCCAGCCGGATGATGCGTTCGTTGAACAGCTGCAGCAGCGCCGTCGATTCATTGGCGCGCAGGCCCTTGATGCGCTTGGCGAAGTGGCCCAGCAGCAGCGCCTTCTCTCCGGTCTCGGGGTGCACATGCACCAGCGGCTGCTCCGACTCGATGGTCTTGCGCGTGAACACCTTGCGGTAGCTGGCGCGGCCTGCGGTCTCGGTCTGGCTGGCCGCGTTCTGGCGGAAGTTCTCGGCGTAGTCGTAGTCGTTGCCATGCACGGCCCACAGCTGCTCGGCCAGTTGCCTGAGCGGCTCGGGCAGGCCCTCATAGGCGGCCACGGTATTGGCCCAGACGGTGTCGCCGCCATGGCCGGGCAGCGTGACGGCGCGCAGCACGCAGACCTTGGGAAAGGCCGCCTTGAAGGTGACATCGGTATGCCAGGAATCGGCGCGGCCGCCATGCTGGGAATTGAGCTCCAGAAAGGCCGTGCCGTCCGGGGCAGGCACGGTGGGGTGCGATTCGATCTCGCCGAACAGCCGCCCGAAGGCCTGGTGCGATGCATCCGTCAGATGGTGCTGGCCCCGGAAGAACAGCACGCGGTGGCGCAGCAGGGCCGAATGGATCTGCGTGAACTGTTCGGCCGCCAGCTCGCCCGACAGCCTGGCGCCGTGGACCACGGCGCCTATGCGGCCGGACAGGGGCTGGATCTGCAGCGGCTGTTGCCGGTCCTGCTCCAGGTCTTGGGCCACGGTGCTCAGGTGGCTGGCTTCGGTGACAGCGTTCACGGTGTCTCTCCTCAGTGCTTGCATGGGTGGAAGTCCCCATGCTAGGAACCGCCCTGCCACGCCACAACGAAGCTTTTGGCGCATGGTTATGCGCAAGACAAGTGCATGCCAACCGGGGCTGTGCGCGTCACAAAACTGCAACAAGGAAAACGTAACATTCCTTAACAATTTTGCGATGTGCCTTCCATGGATGAGTCCCGCGCCTACCTGAGCGATTCCAGGCCACGTTTCCGCCCACCCAGCGCAGCGGACCTGTGTACCCCCGTTCCCTGCATGACCGCCGACGAGACCAACGAGAAGGTGCTCGAGGTCTTCACGCGCCACCGGGACCTGATCAGCCTGCCCGTGGTGGAGGGCAACCGCCCCATCGGCCTGATCAACCGCAGCATCTTCCTGTCCCAGTTCAGCAAGCCGTTTCGCATGGAGCTGTACGGCAAGAAGAGCTGCATCGCCTTCATGGACAAGGAGCCGCTGGTGGTCGATGCCTCCACCGACATAGACACCCTGACCGTGAAGACCGTGGAGTACGGCGAAAAGGCGCTGACCGATGGCTTCATCATCACGCGCGACGGCCTGTTCGCGGGCGTGGGCAACGGTCTGCAGCTGATGCGCGCGGTGGCGGACATGCAGGTGGCGCGCAACCGCCAGATCATGCACAGCATCGAATACGCCAGCGTGATCCAGCAGTCGCTGCTGCGCAGCTCGCGCGACTCCCTGGCCCGCGCCTGCCCCGGGGCCGACCTGGTCTGGGAGCCGCGCGATGTGGTCGGCGGCGACTTCTACCAGTTCAGCCAGGACGGTGATGGCTGGTTTGCCACCGTGGCCGATTGCACGGGCCACGGCGTGCCCGGCGCCTTCATGACGCTGATCGCCACCAGCAGCCTGAGCCAGGCCATCAAGGAGCACGGCCCGCGCGACCCGGCCGCGCTGCTGGGCCATGTGAACCGCAGCGTCAAGCAGATGCTGGGCCAGCTCGACGGCAAGGATGGCACGCCGGGCTCCGACGACGGGCTGGACGCGGCCTGCTTCTGGTTCGAGCACGCGCACCGGCGCCTGCGCTTTGCAGGCGCGCGCCTTGCGCTGTTCGTGCTGCGCCCCGGCGCCGAGGCGGTGGAGGTGCTCGATGGCCAGCGCAAGGGCGTGGGCTATGTGGACAGCGAGTTCGACTTCGCCTGGAACAACATCGACCTGGAACTGCCCGCAGGCACCCTGGTCTTCATCACCACCGACGGCCTGATCGACCAGGTCGGCGGCCCGCGCGGCATCACCTTCGGCAAGAAGCGCGTGCGCGAGCTGCTGCTGGAGCAGGCCGGCCACACGCCCGCCGAGATCAACCGCGCCCTGCTGGCCGCCCTGCAGGCCTGGCAGGGCGAGCACCACCGCCGCGACGACCTGACCTTTTTCTGCTTCAGAACCTGAATGCCTCCCATGCCCTCCGCACAGATCGCCGACAAGTACGGCAGCTTCTTCCACCTGGCGCGCCAGCACCAGGTGATCTTCTACTACGTGGGCTACTTCTCGCAGAACATCGTCGCGGCCATGGCCGAGGCCGTGCGGCTGCAGCTGGAAGTGGCCGGCGTGCCGGGCCCCACGCGGCGCAAGCTGTTCTCGTCCTTTGTCGAGATGGCGCAGAACATCATCCATTACTCGGCCGATGCCCTGACCCCGCCCCACCAGGACGATGGCGAGCTGCGCCACGGCGCGGTCTGCATCCGCCGCGAGGACGACGGCAGCTTCGTGCTGCTGTGCGCCAACCCCATCGAGCCGGGCATGGGCGAGGCACTGCGCGCCAAGCTCGACGCCCTGCGCAGCATGACGCTGGACGAAATCAAGAAGGCCTGCCGCCAGTCGCTGCGCGATGACGCGCCCGAAGGCAGCAAGGGCGCGGGCATGGGTTTCCTGACCCTGGCCCGCGATGCGCGCGAGCCGCTGCAGTTCGACTTCGATCCCGCCCAGACCGTGGACGGCCGGCCCGTCTTCTACCTGAAAGCCACGCTCTGAGCCGTCGCTCCGGCACCAGGCCTGGACAGGCCCGGCCCGCAGGCACGGACAACGCACCGAGATCACGCATGGACAACCTCTACATCGCACCGACTCCCAGTTCCCCGGAAGTGGACTTCCAGTTCGACACGCACACGCTGCACCTGCGTGGCGAGTCCTATCCCGAGAACGCCGCCGCCTTCTATGGCGGCATCCTGGCCCGCCTCAAGGACTACCTGGCCCAGCCGCAGCCGGCGCAGCAGCAGGCGCGCATCGAGGTGCACATCGCGCTGGCCTACTTCAACAGCTCCAGCACCAAGATGCTGTTCAACCTGATCGAGGCACTGAGCGGCGCCGCCGAGGCCGGCCGCCCCGTGGCCCTGCACTGGTACCACGACGAGGAAGACGACACCATCTGCGAGTTTGGCGAGGAGCTGCGCGACGACTTTCCCGCCATCGCCTTCACCGGCCACCCCGTGAAGGCGGCGTGATGGACACCGTGGCCGCTCCCGCGGACCTCTTCGATGCCGAGCACCAGGCCCTTTTGGCGGCCCGCGCCGCCCACGACCGGGGCGAAGAAGCCGGCGCCCAGGCCTGCCACCAGGCCCTGGGCGTGCTGCTGACCGCCTATGAGCGCCTGCTGCGCGAAACGCGCCGGCTGGTGCGCCGCAGCGACCGGGCCGAGCTGGAGATGACCCAGCTCAACCAGCGCCTGCAGGACCTGGCCGGCGAGCTGGAATACCGCGCCACGCACGACCCGCTGACCGGCGTGCTCAACCGCGCGGCCATCATCGAGCGCGTGAACCGCCACTTCACCCAGCAGGGGCTGGCCCTGATCGTGCTGGACATAGACCACTTCAAGCGCGTGAACGACAGCTTCGGCCACCCCGTGGGCGACAGCGTGATCCTGGGCGTGGTGCGCTGCCTCAAGGCCGCCGTGCCGGCCACCGCCCACATCGGCCGCGTGGGCGGCGAGGAATTCACCGTGCTGCTGCCCCAGCACGACAGCGACGGCGCCGTGTGCGTGGCCGAGCAGGTGCGCGCCGCCATCGAGGCCCATCCCTTTGGCCTGCCCGACGCCAGCTGCATCACGGCCAGCTTCGGCGTGAGCTGGCGCCCGAGCGGCGGCCGCTTCGACGACGCCTACAGCCTGGCCGACGAGGCGCTGTACGCCGCCAAGCGCAGCGGGCGCAACCAGGTCGTGCGCGCGGCAGACCATGCCACGGCCTGAGCGGCGCGGACACAGACAGGGCTGAGGCATGAGTTTCGTGATGCGCGCACGGGCGCCCAGGGCGCCCGCCCCTGCTTCCGCCCTCCTGCAGCCGGCTCTGCAGCCGCCCCCGCCATCGCCCGTGCCCGGGCCTGAATGGCGGGTGCTGATCGTGGACAGCGACCCCGACGTACACGCCGCCTTCCGCCTGGCGCTGGAAGGCCACAGCCTGTTCGGCCGGCCGCTGGTGTTCCTCTACGCCCGCTCCGGCACACAGGCGCGCAATCTGCTGCGCAGCGAGCAGGACCTGGCCGTGGTGGTGCTCGACGCCGTGACCGACGGCACGGGCGCCGGCCTGGACCTGGTGGACTTCATCCGCTACACGGCCGGCCTGCGCAACAGCCGCATCGTGCTGCGCACCGGCCGCCCGGGCCAGGCGCCCGATCTGGAAACCCTGCTGCGCTACGACATCAACGACTGCCGCACCAAGACCGAACTCACGCCCGACCGGCTGCTGGCCATCGTGGTGACCGCCGTGCGCTCCTACGAGCAGCTGTGCGCCATCGAGGCCAACCGCCGCAGCCTGGAGCTGATGGTGCGCTCCAGCGCCTCGCTGCTGGAGGAAACCAATCTGCACGCCTTCGCGCGGGGCGTGATCACCCAGCTGGCCACCTTGCTGGGCGTGGCCAGCGAAGGCCTGGTCTGCTCGGAGGGAACGCACCCGGCCGAGCCCTACCGCGTGCTCGCAGCCACGGGACCATTCGCCCGGCTCATCGACCAGCCCATCGCCACCGTGCTGGCCTCGCGCGGGCTGCGCCTGCTGCGCCAGGCGCTGCAGGCGCGGCGCAACATCTACGGCGTGCAGCGCGGCGTGGCGCTGTACATCGGCCGGGGCGACGAGCAGGACATGGCCGTCTTCATCGACGCACCGGCCTCGCACAGCGCACTGGACCGCCAGCTGCTCGAAGTCTTCTGCGCCAACCTGCGCACGCTGCTGCACAACCGCGGCCTGCTGGAGCGCCTGCACCAGTCCGCCTACTTCGACCCGCTGGTCTGCCTGCCCAATCGCGCCCACTTCGTGGAAAAAGTGGACGAATGCGTGTGGCGCGGCACGCGTGACCATGTGCTGGCCCTGGTGGACATCGACGACTTCAGCGCCACCAACGACGTGATGGGCCACCGCTTTGGCGACCGCCTGCTCGAAGCCATGGCCCGCCGCCTGGCCAGCGCGCTGCCCGCAGGCGTGCTGCTGGCGCGCGTGGGATCGGACACCTTCGGCATCCTGGGCCCCACCGACGAGGTGGCCCTGGCCCAGTTGCTGGACTGCGCCCGCCAGCCGCTGGCCGTGGACGGCGTGCCGCACAAGGTCTCGCTGACCTGCGGCTACGTGTACCTGCCCCATGAGCGCCAGGCCGGCACCGACCTGGTCAAGGACGCCACCATCGCCCTCAAGCGCGCCAAGCGCGATCACCGCGGCCAGCTGCTGGAGTACTCCGAGCAGATGGGCATGGAGGCGCGCGACCGCGCCCTGCTGCTGTCCGACCTGCGCGCTGCCATCGACGGCGCCCAGCTTTTCCTGGTCTACCAGCCCCAGGTGGACCTGGAAACCCATGCCCTGGTCGGCCTGGAGGCCCTGCTGCGCTGGCGCCGGCAGGACGGCAGCTTCGTGCCGCCCGACCGCTTCATTCCGGTGGCCGAACATTCGGGCCTCATCGTGCCGCTGGGCCAATGGGTGCTGGCCACGGCCTGCCGCACCATGCGCGAACTGCTGGACGCCGGCCGCGCCCCCAGGCGCATGGCCGTCAATGTCTCCACCGTGCAGCTGCAGGACCCGGGCTTTCTGCAGACCGTGAGCAACGCCCTGGCAGAGCACGGCCTGCAGGGCGCGCAGCTGGAGCTGGAGATCACCGAATCCGTCGCGGTCCTGCCCACCCAGCTGCTGCAGGCCACGCTCAGCGCCCTGCGCTCCCTGGGCGTGACCATTGCCATCGACGACTTCGGCACCGGCTATTCCTCGCTGAGCTACCTGGAGCGCCTGCCGCTGGACCGCATCAAGATCGACCGCAGCTTCGTGCGCCAGCTTGGCGAATCACAGGAAGCGCGCATCGCCGAAATGATCGCCCAGCTGGGCCGCAAGCTCGGCCTGCAGGTCCTGGCCGAAGGCATAGAGGACGCCAGCGCCTGGCAGGCCCTGCGCGCCATGGGCTGCCAGGAGGGACAGGGCTATCACGTTGCCCGGCCCATGGACAAGGAGCAGTTGCTGGGCTGGCTGCACCGGCGCACCGGAGTGAATGGCGCGCCGGAGTGAAGGCGCCCTGTCGCCCGTTCACGGCAGATGGGGCGCTATCACCTCGGCCAGCAGGCCGAAGCTGTGGCGGATCTCCTGCTCCGTCACGGCTCCGTAGCCCAGCACCAGGCCCCGGGCCGGATCGGGCCTGAGCGAGTACAGGGACAGCGGCCGCGTGAGAACGCCCAGCTTGCGTGCCTGCCGCGCAATGGCGTCATCGTCCGAGCCGGGCGGCAGGCCCAGCACCAGGTGCAGCCCCGCGTCTCCGCCCTGCACGGTCACCGCCGTGCCCAGGCGCTGGCCTATCTCGTCGATGAGCACGCGCCGGCGCTCGCCATAGACCTGGCGCATGCGGCGGATGTGGTTGACGTAGTGGCCCTGCCGCATGAACTGCGCCAGCACGATCTGCTGCATGATCTGCCCCTCCCGGAACAGCTCGCTCAGCGCGCGCGCAAAGCTGTCGGCCAGGTCGCTGGGCAGCACGAGGTAGGCCAGCCGCAGCGATGGAAACATGGTCTTGGAGAAGGTGCCCAGGTAGATCACGCGGCCATGCTCGTCCAGGCCCTGCAGCGCCGGCAGCGGGCGCGAGGTGAAGCGGAACTCGCTGTCGTAGTCGTCCTCGACGATCCAGACCCGCTGGGCCACCGCGTAGTCCAGCAGCTGGCGCCTTCGGCCATGGCCCATGAGCACGCCGCTGGGGTACTGGTGCGAGGGCGAGATGAACATCAGCCGCGGCGGTGTCTTCAGTTGCTGCGGCGTGGGCGCCAGGCCCTCGCCGTCCAGCGCGATGGGCTGCAGTTGCAGGCCGGCCATGCGGAACACGCTGCGTGCGCCCCAGTAGCCGGGGTCCTCCAGCCAGACGGTGTCGCCAGGATCGGCCAGCAGCTGGGAAATCAGGTGCAGCGCCTGCTGGGCGCCGCTGGTCACCAGGATCTGGTCCGCGCTGCAGGCCACGCCGCGCGTGCCCTGCAAGTGCTCGGCAATGGCTTCGCGCAGCGCGGGATGGCCTGCGCCCGTGGCATAGCTCAGTTGCAGCGGGTTGTGATCGCGCCAGGCCTGGGCGTGCAGGCGGCTCCATAGCGCGGCCGGAAACTGGCGCAGCTCGGGCACGCCCGGCGCGAAGGCGCCCCACTGCAGGTGGCTGGCCCGCGCCCCGCTCACGATGGCGCTGCCGCGCCGCGACAGCGGCGTGCCACGGCGGCGCGGCAACGGCGGCTGGCTCACGAAGGCCGGCGCCACCTCGGCCACATAGGTGCCCCGCCCCACGCCGGCCTGCACCAGGCCCTCCAGCGCCAGTTGCTCATAGACCTGGACGATGGTGTTGCGCGCAATGCCCAGCGTCTGCGCCAGCTCGCGGCTGGTGGGCAGCCGCGAGCCCGCCGGCAGGGCCTTGCGCAGGATGCCTTCCTTGACGATGCGGTAGAGCTGGCGGTGGTTATACTCGGCATCGCTACGTTGGAAATGCCGATTGACAAAGTCCGGCAGCGTGGCACTTCCAACGCGGGAAATTGGTTCTCTTTTGTTCACGGTATTTGGTTCTTTTGTTGGGATCAATGTGAACATAGACTCGCCCCCATGTATAGCTATCGAAGGCGTGAAAGCCGAATATTTTTTCAATGATCCGCCTCCAGACACTTCAAAGACCTGTGCCTTCCGCCCGGTTCCATTCGCCCCTCAGTCAGCCTATGTCCTTGAAGTTGAAAGCTTTTCGTTGCGGCACCCTGCCGGCCCGGCAAGCCGCCTGCCAGGAGGTGCAGCCATGAGCACAGCCACCACCTTCGGCATCGCCGGCGTCCAGATGGAGGTTTGCGCCTTCGACAGCAACCTGGAGCGCATGGCCGGCTACCTGCGCCACATCCGCTCGCGTTTTCCCTGGGTCCGCATGGTGCTGTTCTCCGAGCTGGCGGCGCTGGGCCCCAAGCACGACAGGGCCGAGCCGCTGCCCGGCCCCACCGAGGACCGGCTGTGCGGGCTGGCCCGGGAAACCGGCCTGTGGCTGATTCCCGGCTCGCTGTTCGAGAGCGTGGCCGGCCCCGAGGGCACCGTGGTCTACAACACCACGCCCGTCATCAACCCGCAGGGCGAGGTCGTCACGCGTTTTCGCAAGCTCTTCCCCTTCAGGCCCTATGAGCGCGATGTGGCCGGCGGCACCGGCTTTTGCGTGTTCGACGTGCCTGGCGCGGGCCGTTTCGGCGTGTCCATCTGCTACGACATGTGGTTTCCAGAAACCACGCGCACGCTGGTGGCCATGGGCGCCGAGGTGATCCTGCACCCCACCATGACGGACACCATCGACCGCGATGTGGAGCTGTGCATCGCACGCGCCTCGGCCGTCACCAACCAGGTCTATTTCTTCGATGTGAACGGCGTGGGCGACGGCGGCGTGGGCCGCTCCATCATCGTGGACCCCTCGGGCTACGTGCTCCACCAGGCCGACAGCGGCGCCCAGATCATGCCCATCGAGGTCGACTTCGCCCGGCTGCGGCACGAGCGCGAACACGGCCTGCGCAGCAACCTGGGCCAGCCGCTCAAGAGCTTCCGCGACCGCGACTGCGATTTCACCGTCTACCGCAAGGACGGCACCGACTTCCCCTACCTGCACAGCCTGGGAGCACTGGACAAGCCCCAATGACCTGACACGCCCCTTTTCCCAGCGATCGACATCACGAGCACCACAAAGCCGCAAGCCACCGGGCGATGCGGCAAAAAACCAGGAGACAACGATGACATCCCGCCCCCCGACCGAAACGCGCGCCCGTGCCTCCCTCAGCCGCCACCGCAGCGTCTGGGAAATGCGTGCCGATGGCTGGATCAGCCTGGTGGACGATCTCAGCCGGCTGGCCATCCTGGCGCCCGAGCACCTCGAGCGTGCCAGCCGCCTGGCCCATGTGCAGACCATCATCGACGCGCTGGCCCCGGTCGAAAGCTACTGGGCCTTTCCCGGGGGCCGGGTCTTCGGTGAGCTGTGCCAGTGGATAGAGCGCGAGGAGCTGGCGCGCGCGCACCAGGCGGCGCGGCGCATCCACCGCGTGCTGGCTGCGCGCACCTACCGCCATGACGCCAACACGCTGGACAACGACAACGAACTGCCCTCGCAGATAGAGACCGACAGCGAGCGCCAGGCGCAGCTGACGCGGCCTTACTTCGAGGTGCTGATCGTCGACGAGATGTCGGCCAGCGAGGAAGACGCGCTGCGCCGCCGCGTGCAGCGCAAGCGCAGCGCCGACGATGATTTCGTGTTCGACATCGTGGTGGTGCCCAGCTTCGAGGACGCGCTGATCGCCACCCTGGTCAACTTCAACCTGCAGGCCGTGGTGATACGCCACGGCTTTCCATTCCGCTCGGTCAACAGGAACGGCATGCTGCGCCGCTTCCTGGAAGGCATGGACGACAACAGCGAGGCCATGCCCGAGTTCGAGCGCGGCCCGCTGCTGGGCCGCCAGATCGCGCAGCTGCGCCCCGAGCTGGATCTGTACCTGGTCACCGATGTCAGCGTCGAGGAGATCGCCGCGCGCGTGGGCGAGGTCTTCAAGCGCATCTTCTTCGGCGAGGAAGACCACATCGAGCTGTACAGCGCCATCATGAAAGGCGTGGGCGAGCGCCACAGGACGCCCTTCTTCCACGCGCTGCGCGACTACGCCAAGCAGCCCACGGGCGTGTTCCACGCGCTGCCGCTGGCGCGCGGCAAGTCCATCATGAACAGCAACTGGATCGGGGACCTGGCCCAGTTCTACGGCATGAACCTGTTCATGGCCGAGACCTCGGCCACCTCGGGCGGGCTGGACTCGCTGCTGGACCCCGTGGGCCCGCTCAAGCTGGCCCAGGAGTACGCGGCCCGCGCCTTCGGTGCCAGGCGCACCTACTTCGCCACCAACGGCACCTCCACCTGCAACAAGATCGTGGTGCAGGCCCTGGTGCGGCCCGACGACATCGTGCTGGTGGACCGCAACTGCCACAAGTCCCACCACTACGGCCTGGTGCTGGCCGGCGCCCAGGTGGCCTACCTGGACTCCTATCCGCTGGACCAGTACTCCATGTACGGCGCCGTGCCGCTGCGCCACATCAAGGAGACCCTGCTGGGCTTTCGGCGCGCGGGCACGCTGGAGCGCGTGCGCATGGTGCTGCTGACCAACTGCACCTTCGACGGCATCGTCTACGACGTGGAGCGCGTGATGACGGAATACCTGGCCATCAAGCCCGACCTGGTCTTCCTCTGGGACGAGGCCTGGTTCGCCTTCGCGCGCTGCCATCCCATCTACCGCCCGCGCACGGCCATGGCCAGCGCCGCCAAGCTGTGCGAGACCTTCAAGGACCCGGCCTACGCCAGGCGCCACGCCGAGTTCGCCGCCAGCATCGACTGGGAGGACGACCAGCAGTTGCTGGAGACCCGGCTGATCCCCGACCCCGCCAAGGCCCGGATCCGGGTCTACGCCACGCATTCCACGCACAAGACGCTGACGGCGCTGCGCCAGGGCTCGATGATCCATATCTGGGACCAGGACTTCAAGGACAAGGCCGAGGAGTCCTTCCACGAGGCGTACATGACGCACACCTCGACCTCGCCCAACTACCAGATCCTCGCCTCGCTGGACGTGGGCCGCCGCCAGGTGGAGCTGGAGGGCTACGAGCTGATCCAGCGTCAGCTGGAGCTGGCCATGAGCCTGCGCGAGCAGGTGCTGCACCACCCACTGCTCAAACGCTACTTCCGCTTCCTGCGCATCGGCGACCTGGTGCCGCTGGCCTACCGCGAGTCGGGCGTGGACAACTACTACAACGACGAGACGGGCTGGGACAACCTGGAGGTGGCATGGCGCAGCGACGAGTTCGTGCTCGACCCCAGCCGCGCCACCCTGGTCATCGGCACCACGGGCATGGACGGCGACACCTTCAAGAACAAGGAGTTGATGGACAGGTACGGCATCCAGATCAACAAGACCTCGCGCAACACCGTGCTCTTCATGACCAACATCGGCAGCACGCGCTCGGCCATCGCCTACCTGATCGAGGTGCTGATCAAGATTGCCCGCGACGTGGACGCCCGCGTGGCCGACCTGAGCGCCATCGAGCGGCGCATCCATGAAAGGCGCGTGCGCTCGCTCACGCTGGAGCAGCCGCCGCTGCCCAATTTCTCCAGCTTCCACTTCGCCTTCCGGGGCCGCAGCGTCGAAGGCCGCGCAGGCACGCGCGACGGCGACATCCGCAGCGCCTTCTTCCTCTCGTACGACGACACCAACTGCGAATACATCGACATGGCCGAGGCCGCGTGCGCCATCGCCGAGGGGCGCGAGCTGGTGTCCGCGCTCTTCGTCATCCCCTACCCGCCGGGCTTTCCCATCCTCGTGCCCGGGCAGGTGATCAGCGCCGAGATCCTGCAGTTCATGGCTGCGCTCGATGTGCGCGAGATCCACGGCTTCCGGCCCGAGCTGGGCTTTCGCATCTTCAGCCGGGCCGCGCTGGACCGCGCCGCCCAGGCCACGGCCGCGCGCGCCGCGCTGGCGCTGTCGGGCCGCGCGGCGCAGCCGCAGGCGGGCGACGAAGGCCTGGGCCTGGTCCGACCCGAGCCCGAACCTGAACTGATCACGCTTTCCCCCACCCCGAAGAAGACCACGACGAGGAGCAAGAAGTGAACAACAAAGTCAAAAGCGTTGCCGACCTGCTGCTGATGTTCCACCGCAACGAGCGGCCCATCTACTTCATCAGCGCCACCAACTTCAACCTGCTGGGCATGGACCGCTGGGTCAACCGCTTCCGCTACATCAACTACATCGACTGCTTCGACGGCCGCCACCCCAACGCTTTCGTGCCGCAGGAGCTGCCGCACGAGCCCTTCGAGTCCATCGAGGACATCAACAACTATCTGCTGCAGCACAAGGACGTGGTGGACCTGATCGAGCGGCGCGGCGGCAAGCCGGTCGCCACCTTCCTGATGTTCGACGAGAAGACCGAGGCCCTGGCCCGGGAGCTGGGCATGGAGGTCTGGTTTCCGCCAGCCGCGCTGCGCCAGCGCTGCGACAACAAGATGGAGACCGTGCGCATAGGCAACAAGGCCGGCGTCTACTCGGTGCCCAACGCGCTGGAGAAGGTGGACAGCTACGAGCACCTGATGCAGATCGCCGAACGCCACGGCCTGGGCAAGGACCTGGTGGTGCAGTCGGCCTTCGGCGACTCGGGCCACACCACCTTCTTCATCGCCTCGCGCGAGGACTTCGACAAGCACAAGGACGAGATCGTCAACGACCCCGAGGTCAAGATCATGAAGCGCATCAACTGCCGCGGCGCCACGCTGGAGGCCTGCGCCACCCAGTCGGGCACCCTGGTCGGGCCGCTGCTGACCGAGGTGGTGGGCGCGCGCGAACTCACGCCCTACAAGGGCGGCTGGTGCGGCAACGAGGTGTTCCCGGGCGCCTTCTCCGAGGAGGTGCGCGCCAGGGCGCGCGACATGGCTGAGCGCTTCGGCAACCAGTTGCTGGCCGAGGGCTACCGCGGCTACTTCGACCTGGACTTCCTGATCGACACCGACACCGGCGAGGTCTACCTGGGCGAGCTGAACCCGCGCATCTGCGGCGCCAGCCCCATGACCAACCATGCCGCCTTCGCCTACGCCGATGCGCCGCTGTTCCTGTTCCACCTGCTCGAATTCTCGGGCGTGCCGTTCGACCTGAACGTCAAGGAGATCAACGAGCGCTGGGCCCAGCCGCATTTCATCGACTCCTGGTCTCAGGTGGTGCTCAAGTTCAACGAGGACCGCATCGACCAGGTCACGCATGCTCCGGCCACCGGCATCTACCGCATGGGCGAGGACGGCAGCGTCGCCTACCAGCGCTTCGACTACAACCGCAAGGCCATAGACACCGAGCGCGAGGCCTTCTTCCTGCGCATCACCGGCCCCGGCGACTACCGCTACGAGGGCGCCGACCTGGGCATCCTGATCACGCGCGGCCGCTCGATGGACGACAACTTCAAGCTCAACATCCGGGCGCGCGACTGGATACGCGGCATCAAGAACTACTACGCAGGCAAGCCCGTCCTGGCCACCCAGCCCGGCGCAGCACCGGCGCCGGGCTCGTTCAAGATCCTCTGAAGGCAATCCCATGCCCTTGTCCATGCCTTCCCGCATCCGCTTCCAGGCCATCGCCGAAGACCTGCCCGGCCGGAAATGGCAGGCCCTGTGCGAGCAGGCCTGGCCCTACTACCGGGCCTGGTTCCTGCGCCAGGGCGCGGTGGCGCGCGCCGGCTTCCTGGAGTGCCGCCGCGCCCTGCGCCAGCACATGCCGGAACTGGTGCCTACCTGGGAGCGGCTGGTGGAGCTGGCCGGCGGCGGCGACATCGAGGCGCGCTTCCTGTCGCTGTGGTGCCCGCCGCCCTACATCACCGGCTGCTCCCAGGCCGTCTGGCTCGATGCGGTGGGCCAGCAGGAACCCATGCTGCTGCGCAACTACGACTTCGCGCCCGCGCTGCTGGAGGGCCACTGGCTGGCCACGCGCTGGAGCGGGCAGCGCGTGGCCGCCATGGGCGACTGCCTGTGGGGCGCACTGGACGGCATGAACGAGTCGGGCCTGGCCGCCTCGCTGTCCTTCGGCGGCCGCACGGCCCATGGCGACGGCTTCGGCATTCCGCTGGTGCTGCGCTATGTGCTGGAGATTGCGCAGGACACCGCATCGGCCGTGGCCATCCTGCAGCGCGTGCCCGTGCACATGTGCTACAGCGTCACGCTGCTGGACGCCCGGGGCGAATGGGCCACGGTGTTCCTGAACCCCGACCGCCCCGTGGAAGTGACCCGGCGCCGGGCCGTGACCAACTTCCAGCACACGGTGGAATGGCCCGAGCATGCACGCGCCACCAGCGCCTGCGAGCGGCTGGCCGCCCTGCAGCAGCAGATCGAAGCCGGCACGCCGGCCAGCGACACGCAGGCCGCGCTGCTGCGCGAGCCCCTGTACCAGCCCGCCTGGCGGCGCGGATACGGAACGCTGTACACGGCCGCCTATGCGCCAGGAGCAGGCCGCATCGAGCTGTCGTGGCCGGGCCAGACCTGGCTCCAGAGCCTGCACGCCTTCGAGGAAGGCCAGCGCGAAATCGCCTACCCGGGCCAGCGCCCGCCGTGAGCGGACCCCGCGCGCCAGGCCCCTGCATGCGCCGGCGCAGGTCCAGCCTCTTGCCTCTTGCCTCTTGCCTCTTGCCTCTTGCCTCTTGCCTCTTGCCTCTTGCCACACATACACGACGACTACCAAAGGAGACATGGAAATGACAAGAAAACTTCCGCCCGCCATCTGGATTCTGGTTGCCATGGTGCTGGGCATCGTGATCGGCTACATGGTGTTCATCAACTTTCCCGACAAGAAGGCGGCCGCGCAGATCGCGGGCTACATCTCCATCATGTCGGACGTGTTCCTGCGGCTGATCAAGATGCTGATCGGCCCGCTGGTGTTCTCCACGCTGGTGGTGGGCATCGCGCACATGGGCGATGCGGCCTCGGTGGGCCGGGTGTTCCTCAAGGCCATGGGCTGGTTCGTCACCGCCTCGCTGGTGTCGCTGGTCATGGGCCTGGTCCTGGCCAACGTGCTGCAGCCGGGCCACAACCTGGGGCTGCCGCTGCCGGACATCGGCGCTTCGGCCAACCTCGCCACCGCCAAGTTCACGCTCAAGGACTTCGTCAGCCACCTGGTGCCCAAGTCCTTTGCCGAGGCCATGGCCAACAACGAGATCCTGCAGATCGTGGTGTTCTCCATGTTCTTCGGCGTGGCCCTGGCCGCGCTCGGTGAAAAGGGCAGGACGCTGGTGGCCGCCATCGACGAGCTGTCCCACGTCATGCTCAAGATCACCGGCTATGTGATGAAGCTCGCGCCGCTGGCCGTGCTGGCGGCCATGGCGGCCACCGTGTCGGTCAACGGCCTGGAGATCCTGCTGAAGTTCGCCGTCTTCATGGGGGACTTCTACCTGGGCCTGTTTCTGCTGTGGGGCGTGCTGGTGATCGCCGGTTTCCTGTTCCTGGGCCCGCGCATCTTCAGGCTGCTGGTGCTGATCAAGGAGGCCTTCATGCTGTCGTTCGCCACCGCCAGCTCCGAGGCCGCCTACCCCAAGATCCTGGACGCGCTGGACCGCTTCGGCGTCAAGCGCAAGATCTCCAGCTTCGTGATGCCCATGGGCTACTCGTTCAACCTCGACGGCTCCATGATGTACTGCACCTTCGCCGTGCTGCTCATCGCCCAGGCCTACGACATCCACCTGTCGCTGGGCACGCAGATCACCATGCTGCTGATCCTGATGCTGACCTCCAAGGGCATGGCCGGCGTGCCGCGCGCCTCGCTGGTGGTGATCGCCGCCACGCTCAACCAGTTCAACATCCCCGAGGCCGGCCTGCTGCTCATCCTGGGCGTGGACACCTTCCTGGACATGGGCCGCTCGGCCACCAACGCCGTGGGCAACTCCATCGCCACCGCCGTCGTCGCCAAGTGGGAGGGCGACCTGCTGCCCGAGACCGAAGCCGCCGCCAACGCCGCACGGCTGGATTCGGAGGCCAGGGCCGCGCTGGCCCATCCCGCCTCCCCGGCCCATTCCTGACAACCCGCACAAGGAAACGCCATGAAACCCGAACCCAGATCACGGCCCGGGCAGCCATGGGCGCTGCGGGGACCGGCGCGGGTGGCAGCGGCAGCGGGCGTGGCGGCCCTTGCGCTGCTGGCCACCACGGCCGGCGCCCAGGAAGCCGACACGCCAGAGCGCACCGCCGCCAGCCTCGCGCCCGCCACGCTCAGCGGCACGCTGGCCAAGGTGCGCGCCAGCGGCTCCATTGCGCTGGGCTACCGCCAGGCCTCGGTGCCGTTTTCCTACCTGAACGCGCGCAACGAGCCTATCGGCTACTCCATCGAGCTGTGCAAGGCGCTGGTGACCAGCATCGAGGATGCGGTCAACAGGAGCCTGGCCATCCGCTGGGTGCCCGTCACGGCCGACAACCGCGTGGACGCCGTGGCCAACGGCCAGGTGGACCTGGAATGCGGCTCCACCACCAGCAACCTGGAGCGCCAAAAGCGCGTGGCCTTCTCGCCCATCATGTTCGTGGCCGGCACCAAGGTCATGGTCCGGCAGGACGCGCGGATCCGCTCCTTGCGCGACCTGGCCAGCAAGAAGGTGGCGGTGACGGCCGGCACCACCAATGAAAAAGCCATGCGCGACCTGGACCGGAAATTTCACCTGGGCATGCAGCTGCAGGTGGTGCCCGACCACTCCCAGGGCTTTGCCCAGGTGGCCGGCGGCCAGTCCGACGCCTTCGCCACCGACGACGTTCTGCTGTACGGCCTGATCGCGGAGAACGCCGGCAAGGCGGATGGCAACGGCGGCACGGGCGCGAGCACGGACGCGAGCCCGGGCGCCAGGTTCCAGGTGGTGGGCGACTACCTCTCCTACGACCCCTACGCCATCATGTTCCGCAAGGACGACCCCCAGCTGGCCCAGGTGGTGAGGAGCAGCTTCCAGGCGCTGGCCGAGGACGGCGAGATCGAGCGCCAGTACAGGCGCTGGTTCCTGCGCCGCCTGCCCTCGGGCACCAGCCTGGACCTGCCGATGAGCGCCCAGTTGCAGACCCTCATCGAGACCATGGCCGTCCAACCCCGTTGAGGCGGTTACTGCCTGCACCCATTGCACGCCGGATGGCGCCTCGCCTGGCCTCGCTCTGCGCACGGCATGCAGCACGCGGGTCGCGCCCACTTTGCAACAGCAAATACAAGGAGACAAGAAATGAGTCAGCAACTCGAAGGTGGGCTGAAGCCGCGGCACCTCACCATGCTATCCATTGCGGGGGTGATCGGCGGTGCGCTGTTCGTCGGCTCCGGCAAGGTGATTGCCAGTGCCGGCCCCGCAGCCATCCTGGCGTACATGGGCGGGGGCATCCTGGTGGTGCTGGTCATGCGCATGCTGGGCGAGATGGCCGTGGCGCAGCCTGACAGCGGCTCGTTCTCCACCTACGCAGACCGCGCCATCGGGCGCTGGGCCGGCTTCACGATCGGCTGGCTGTACTGGTGCTTCTGGACACTGCTGATGGGCTGGGAGGCCTATGTGGCCGGGGCCATCCTCAACGCCTGGATGCCGGCCGTTCCCATCTGGGGCTACATGCTGGTGGTGGTCTTCGGCCTGATGGCCGTCAACTTCTTGCCGGTGCACAACTATGGCGAGTTCGAGTTCTGGTTCGCTCTGATCAAGGTCGTGGCCATTGTGCTGTTCATCGCCATCGGAGCGCTGGCCATCGCCAGGCTCTGGCCTGCGGGCGATGTCGCAGGCATGGCGCACCTGACCAGCAAGGGCTTCATGCCCAACGGCCCCGGCGCCGTGGTGGTGGCGCTGCTGGGCGCGATGTTCGCCTTCATCGGGGCCGAGATCGTCACCGTGGCGGCGGCCGAATCCCGGGACCCGGGCAAGGAAATCGTGCGGACCACCCGGTCCGTGGTCTGGCGCATTTCGCTGTTCTACGTGGGCTCCATCTTCATCGTGGTCTGCCTGATTCCGTACGACACCCCGGGCCTGATCCTCTCCACCGAAGGCACCTATGCCGTCGCGCTCAAGCACCTGGGCATTCCCTTCGCCGGCCAGATCGTCAACTTCGTGGTGCTGACTTCCGTGTGCAGTTGCTTCAACTCGGCGCTCTACACCTCCAGCCGCATGCTGTTCTCGCTGGCGCGCCGCGGCGACGCCCCCCGAATGTTCACGACCCTGGGCCGCAGCACCAGCGCGCCCTACATGGCCGTCATCGCCTCCAGCGCCCTGGCCCTGCTGACGGTCGCCCTCACCGCCACCGGCCAGATGGACGTGTTCGATGTGCTCATGGCCGCGACCGGCTCCATCGCGCTGCTGGTGTACCTGTGCATCGCCGTGTCGCAGTTGCACATGCGCCGCAAGCTCGAAGCCAGCGGCACGCCCATCCGCCTGAAGATGTGGTGCTTCCCGGCGCTGACCTACGCCACCATCTTCTTCATCGTCGCCTCCATGGTGGTCATGGTGGCCGAGGGCACCTACCGCAAGGAAGTGCTCTACACCAGCGTGCTGGGCGGTGCATTGGTCGCCCTGGGCATGCTGGCGCAAAAGCTCCACTGGGGCCGCCCGAAACCCGGCCGCGTGGAACAGGAGCAGGCCGTTCAGGAAGGCCTGGGTCCGTTGATCGTCAAACCCGAATAAATGGAGACACAAGCATGAGCACCGATCCATCCGTCCGCATCGAACACGACCTGCTGGGGGACCGCGAGGTTCCCGCCGACGCCTACTACGGCGTGCACACCCTGCGCGCCCGGGAGAACTTCGGCATCACCGGCACGCCCATCTCCATCTACCCCGAACTGATCCGCGCCCTGGCCAGCATCAAGCAGGCGGCGGCCCTGACCAACCATGAGCTGGGCCTGCTGGACCAGCGGCGCTGCGATGCCATCGTGAGCGCCTGCCAGGAGCTGCAGGGCGGGCGGCTGCACGAGCAGTTCGTGGTGGACGTGATCCAGGGCGGTGCAGGCACCTCGACCAACATGAACGCCAACGAGGTCATCGCCAACCGCGCGCTGGAGCTGCTGGGCCACCACAAGGGCGAGTACCGGTACCTGCATCCCAACGAGCAGGTGAACATCGGCCAGAGCACCAACGACGTCTACCCCACCGCGCTCAAGATCGCCACCTGGTTCGGCATCCACGGGCTGATCGACGCCATGGACACGCTGCGCCTGGCCTTCGCGCAAAAGGCCGAGGAGTTCCGGGATGTGCTGAAAATGGGCCGCACCCAGCTGCAGGATGCCGTGCCCATGACGCTGGGCCAGGAATTCAGCACCTATGCCGTGATGATCGAGGAGGACCAGGCGCGGCTGCGCGAGGCCGTGCTGCTGATCTGCGAGATCAACATGGGCGCCACCGCCATAGGCACGGGCATCACCGCCCATCCCGACTACGCGCCCCTGGTGCTCAAGCACCTGCAGGAGATCACCGGCATTGCGCTGCAGACCGCACCCAACCTGATCGAGGCCACCCAGGACTGCGGCTCCTTCGTGCAGCTGTCGGGCGTGCTCAAGCGCGTGGCCGTCAAGCTGTCCAAGACCTGCAACGACCTGCGGCTGCTGTCCAGCGGCCCGCGGGCGGGCCTGGGCGAGATCAACCTGCCGGCCATGCAGGCGGGATCGAGCATCATGCCGGGCAAGGTCAACCCCGTGATCCCCGAGGTGGTGAACCAGATCGCCTTCGAGGTCATCGGCAACGACATCACCGTCAGCTTCGCGGCCGAGGCCGGGCAGCTGCAGCTCAATGCCTTCGAGCCCATCATCGCCCACAGCATCTTCAAAAGCGTGAGCCACCTGCGCAACGGCTGCCTGACGCTGGCCGAGCGCTGCGTGCAGGGCATCACCGCCAACCGCGAACACCTGCGCGCGGCGGTGGAGAACTCCATCGGCATCGTGACCGCGCTCAACCCCTACATCGGCTACGCCAATGCCACTTCCGTGGCCCAGCAGGCCCATGCCAGCGGCGGCAGCGTCTACGACATCGTGCTGGCCCGGGGCCTGCTGAGCAAAACGCAGCTGGACACCATCCTGCGGCCCGAGATCCTCACGCGGCCCACGGCACTGAAACTCGGATGACCGGTCTGCCCTACCTGCACACCGCAGGAAACCCATGCCGCCTGGCCGCCCACACCACGGCCAGCGATGCGCACAGCAGCGCCAGCAGCACGGGCGTGAAGGCGCCCACGCCCATGCGCGCCAGCAGCAGGCCGCCCACGATGCCGCCGCCGGCAATCGCCATGTTCCAGGCCGTGACCAGCATGGACTGCGCCACGTCGGCGGCCTCGCCCGCCGTGTGGGCAATGGCGGTCTGCAGCAGCGTGGCGGCGCCGCCAAAGGCCAGGCCCCAGACGGCCACCGCCGCATACACCAGGGCCGGCGCATCTGCGGCCACGCCCAGCATCAGCGTGGACAGTGCAAACAGCGCAATGCTGGCCAGCGTGAGCGCACGCAGGTGGCGGTCGATCAGCACGCCGGTGATCCAGATGCCCAGCACGGAGGTGGCGCCGAACACCAGCAGCACCAGGTCCGTGCGCGCGGCCATGCCCGCCACCGCCAGGAAGGGCGCGATATAGGTGTAGAGAATGTTGTGCGCCAGCACGAAGGCCAGCACCACGAACAGCACGGGGCGCACGCCCGCCAGGGTGAACACGTGCCGCAGCGGCAGGTGGCGGCCTGCCGCCTGCCCCGCGAAGTCGGGCAGGCGGGCGCGCACCCAGACCATGAGCGCCAGCGCCAGCACGCTCATGAGGCCGAAGCACAGCCGCCAGCCCACCCACTGGCCCAGCACGGTGCCGGCCGGCACACCCAGCGACAGCGCCAGCGGCGTGCCCACCATGGCAATGGCGATGGCGCGGCCCTTGAGATGGCCGGGCACCATGCGTGCCGCGTAGCCGGCCAGCAGCGCCCAAAGCAGCCCGGCCGAGACCCCCGCCAGAAAGCGCGCCACCAGGGTCAGCGCAAAGTGCGTGGACAAGGCCGTGACCGTGTTGGCGACGACAAAGCCCGCGATCGCCGCCAGCAGCAGGGGGCGGCGGCGCATGCCCTGCGTGGCGGCCGTCAGCGGTATGGCGGCCACCAGGGAGCCTATGGCGTAGAGGGTGACGGTCTGGCCCACCCAGGCCTCGGACACGGCCAGGCCCTGGGCCATCTGCGGCAGCAGGCCAGCCGGCAGCGCCTCGGTCAATATGGTGATGAAGGCTGCCATGGCCAACGCCAGCAGGGAGGCAACGGGCAGGCGGTCCTGGCGTGTTCCGGTCATTGCGGCTCTCCCCAAGCCCCGTGGACCTCACAAACCCCGTAGACCGCGTCGCGCAAATCGTTGACGAAGCGCCCCGACATGCCTTCGTACAAGGTATTGGTGAAGGCCACGACGCTGAGCTCCTGCGCCCGGTCCACGAACCAGGAATGCCCGTAGGCTCCGCCCCAGCGCCAGGTGCCCACCGACTCCGGCGATGCCGCCTGCGCCGCATCGCGCAGCACGGAAAAGCCCAGGCCAAAGCCGAAGCCCGGCGCATTGGGCAGGGCCAGCCCGCCGGTCTGGTCCCGCGCCATCTCGGCGACCAGGGCGTCGGGCAGCAGGGTGTTGCCGCCCTGGCGCAGGGCTTCCAGCAGCCGCAGGAAATCGCCTGCAGTCCCCGCCATGCCGGCGCCCCCGGAGGCAAAGGCCTGGGCGTCAAAGATGCGCGAAGGGCTGAAGGCAATGCCGATGCTCCCCTCGAAGGGCGACACGGTCTCGCCCTCGGCCAGCGGATGGGGCTGCGGCACATCGCTGACATAGGCCGTGGCCACGCGCTGCGCGGCCAGCGCATCGGTGACGGCAAAGCCGGTATCGGTCATGCCCAGCGGCCCGGTCACCAGCTCGCGCACGGCCTGGTCCAGCGGCCTGCCGTGCACCTGTTCAATGAGGGCGCCCAGCACATCGGTGGCCAGCGAGTAGCCCCAGGCCGTACCCGGCGCGTACAGCAGCGGCACGCTGGCGATGCGCTCCAGGTTCTCTGCCAGGCCGATGGCCTGGCGGTCCATGCCGTCCGATACGCCAGCGCGCGCATAGGGGCCTTGTGCATCGGCCTCAAAGAAGCGGTAGCCCAGCCCCGCCGTGTGGCTGAGAAGCTGCCGCACGGTGATGCGGGCGGGCCGGCCATCGGCCAGCCGGGGGAGGAACCGTGGCAGCCAGCGCTCCACTCCCTCGTCCAGCGCCAGCAGTCCCCGCGCCACCAGCACCAGCGCGGCAGCCGAGACGATGGGCTTGCTGGCCGAGGCCAGGCGAAACACCGCATCCACGGCCATGGGCAGCCCGCGCTCGCGGTCGGCCCAGCCCGCGGCCTGGCGGTGGACCAGGGCGCCGCCACGCGCCACCAGCACCACGGCGCCGACCAGGCGCTGCGCCTCAAGCGCCTGCCGGACCACGGCATGAATGCGGTCGGACAGGGGCGAGTTCAACGGGGCTGCAGGCAGCGCAGCGGGCGCCGCAGGTGCTGAAGGCGCTGCAGAAAGGGCAATCGTCATGGGAATTCCCGGGATCAAATGAACAGGGTTCCGACGATAGAAAGACCGCGATTAAAGAAAAAGTGGGGTAGATTTCCGGTTTATGCGGAACTGGGCGTCCGCAATGAAGGAGCGGCGTTTGGACAGCCTGAACGGGTTCGTGGTGTTCGTGCAGGTCGCCGAGACCCGCAGTTTCGTGGCGGCCGGCCGGCTGCTGGGAGTCTCGGCATCGGCCATCGGCAAGAGCGTGGCAAGGCTGGAGGACCGGCTGGGCGTGCGCCTGTTCCACCGCAGCACGCGCAGCATCACGCTGACGGCCGAGGGCGCGCTGTTCCTGGAGCGCAGCCGGCGCATCCTGGCCGAGATCGAGGCCGCGCAGCTGGAGCTGTCGCAGGCCAGCACCGTGCCGCGCGGCCGGCTGCGGGTCAGCCTGCCCCTGGTCAGTTCGCTGGTCCTGCCGGTGCTGGGAGAGTTCATGCGCGCCTATCCCGAGATCGAGCTGGACCTGGACTTCACCGACCAGCTGGTCGATGTGATCGAGGAAGGCTTCGACGCCGTGGTGCGCACGGGCGCGCCCGCCGACTCACGCCTGTCCGCGCGCCGGCTGGGCGACTTCCGCTACCTGCTGGTGGCCTCGCCCGACTACCTGGCGCAGCGCGGCACGCCCCGGGTGCCCGAGGATCTGCTGGAGCACAGCTGCCTGCACTACCGCTACCCCCACAGCGGCAAGCTGGAGCCCTGGGTGCTGCGGCGCGCAGCGGGCGCGCCCGAGCTGCAGCTGCCCACCTCCATGATCTGCAACAACATCGAAACCCGGCTGTGCTTTGCGCTGCAGGGCCTGGGCATCGCCTACCTGCCGGAGTTCTCCATCCGCGAGCCGCTGGCCGACGGCCGGCTGCAGCCCGTGCTGGCGGACTGCATGGAGCACACCAATGTCTTCCACGTGCTGTGGCCCGCCAGCAAGCACCCCTCGCCCAAGCTGCGGGCGCTGGTGGACTTCCTGTGCGCGCGGGTGTTTCCGCAGGCGCAACCCGGGCAGGCCCAGGACGCTGCCAGGACCGGCGCGCCCAAGACACCCAAGACACCCCAGACATCCGAGACGCGCAGATAGGCTGCCCGCCGGCTGCTGCCCTGACTTGCTGGCTATCGCGCGGGCCCTTATCTGAGTTAGCATGCTTATAGAGCGACGTATTCACAGAGTCATATCGGTTGCTCTGGCCCACCGGCAGGCAGGACCTGCGTCTCGAGCGCTGTGGCGTGCAGGGGCGCTATATCGGTGGGCCATTGCGGTTGACAGCTGGCGTTGCAGATCTTTTTTCTTGTCTCGCTGCGTTGCATGTCTTCTCGTTCCACCGCTATCCATCGTCCCGCCCTTTCCTCGCGCTCGCACGCAAGAACATCGTTGGCCGTCATTGCAGGCGTCTGCTTGATGGTGCTCGCAGCGGGGCTGTACTGGGCCGCGTTGCTGGCCAGCCACCAGTACATGCAGCGCTACACACGGGATCAGGCATGGCTGCGCGTCTCGCAGATGTCCCAGGCGGTTTCCGCGCAGGCCGGGACCATGCTGTCGGGCCTGAACTATTCCCTGCGGGACCTGGCGCAGGACTACGAGTCGGGTGACTCCGAGGCGTTCGGGCGGGCCGTCGCCAGCGTCCAGGAGGCCTATCCGCCCGGCACCATCGTCCAGGTGGCCGTGGCCGATGCGAACGGCCAGGTGGTGTATTCGAGCCTGGCAGCCTCGGAGCCGCCTGCGCAGGGCGTGTCCATTTTCGACCGCGAACATTTCCAGGCGCATCTGAAGGGCCTGACGCAGGGAACCTTCATCGGCCGTCCGGTGCAGGGACGGGTTTCCGGCCAATGGGGTATCCAGCTGAGCCGCGCCCTGCACCACCGAGGCGCGTTTGCTGGCGTGCTGGTGGTGTCGCTGTCGCCGCAGTACCTGTCGCGGCAGCTGCAGGCCATCTTCGACAGCCCGCGCGACGTGATCTTGCTGCTGCGCGAGGACGGCACCTATCTTGCACGCTCGCAGAACCAGGATCGGGTACTCGGGCGCCAGCTGCCCGCGAAGCGGGTGGCGCTGTTTGCCCCCGACGTCACGCATGGCACCTACGAGGCGCTGGCGAGCACCGACGGCATACAGCGCATGTATGCCTGGAGCCGCGTGAGCGGCTTTCCGATCCTGGTGAGCACGGGGCTGGACCGAGAGGCCGTATTCGGCCCGCTCAACGAGACCATACGGCAGAGCCTGTGGCGCAACGGGATAGGCACGCTGCTGATTTTTCTGGGCGGGATGCTGACGGCCTGGCTGGCGTTCCAGCGCTGGCGGGAGGAGGACCAGCGGGTCCAGTCCGAAGAGCGCTTTCATCTCCTGTCCGAGGAAGTCCCGGGCGGCCTGTTCCAGTACAGCTGGGACCCTGCCGGCCACTACGCCCTGTCGTTTGCCAACCCCGGCTTTTATGCAATGCACTGCATCGATGCGGATACGGCAGGCACTGCCTTGCAGGACCTGGCACAGCGGGTTCATCCGGAAGATATCTCGGCGCTCAGGCAGTCCATCGACGAAGCGATGCGCAGCCAGGGGGACTGGGCCTGCAAGTACCGCGTGCAGTCCGCCGATGGCTCCGTGCGCTGGCTGCAGGGCCATGCACGCCCGCAACGCACTGAAGACGCAACCGTGCTCTGGCATGGCTACATCCTCGATGTCACCCAGGACGAAGGCCTGCGCAAGGCGCTTCACGAGAGCGAGGAGCGTCTGCGGCTGACCATAGGCGCCGTGCGTGACGGACTTTGGCAGTGGGACCGCGAACAGGACCAGGTGCTGTGGGATGCCCGCTGCTACCAGATGCTGGGCATGCCGGATCAGGCACTCGGTTCGTTCACCGTGGCCGGCTTCATGCATCTGCTGCACCCACTGGACCAGCCTCGCGTCCAGGAACGGCTCAGGCGCCACCTCGAACACGGCGACCCATTCCGTGTCGAGATGCGCATAAGGCAGGCCGATGGCTCCTGGCGATGGATCGAATCGCGCGGGGAAGTCACCCTGCGCGATGCCGACAACAAGGCATTGCGCATGCTGGGAATGCACACCGATATCCAGGAACGGGTGGAGCAGACCCACATGGTGAGCGCCCTGCTGGAGCGCGGAAGCGCCCTGGTGCTTGTCGCCAGCCATCGCCGCAGCATCGTCTACGCCAATGCCCGGGCAGCCGAGTGCTTTGGCCTTGCGGCGGGCGCACTGGAGCCGCAGTGTTCATTCCAACAGCTGCATCCGTCCAGCGACAGTTTCGACAGCTTCGCATCGCTGTATGAGCGCCTGAGCCTGAAGGGCACGGTGCGTACCGAGTGGGCACTGAAGGTCAAGGGCGGCCACATGCGCTGGTTCGACATGCAGGGCGCACTGCTGGACCCCGAAGATCCCCAAGGCAATGTGATCTGGACCCTGTTCGACGTAGATGCCCGCCATCAGGCGGAGAGTGCATTGCACGAGGTCCAGCAGCGGCTGGAGGCCATCATCGAGAAATTTCCGTCGGGCATCCTGGTGACCGACGATGCGGGGCAGTGCATCAGGGCAAGCAACGCAATGCTGGTGGACCTGTTCGAGCTGCCGCTGTCCGCCACGGACCTTGTGGGGAAAAGCCTGCAGACCTTGCTGTCCTATTTGCCCCCGGCCATGGCAACGGCCTTGCAGCCTGCGCCGCAACCGGGGGCAGGTGCCCTGTCGCAACGAACGATCTTTGCCCTGTCCAACGGCCGCCATATAGAAACGGAGCTGCTGCCGCTTCGCAGGCAGGAGCGGCTGCTTGGCTACTGCTGGGTATTCCACGACGTGACGGACTACAAGAGGCGCGAAACGCAGCTCGAAGCCCTGGCATTGACCGATGCGCTCACGGGTGCCAGCAACCGGAGGGCCTTCATCACGCGCATGGAGTCGGAGCTGGAGCACCTGCGCCTGGGACTGAGCCATCCGTCGGCACTGATCATGCTGGATATCGACCATTTCAAGCGCGTCAACGACAGCTTCGGCCATGGCGTGGGCGACGAGGTGCTCAGGCATCTGGTGATCGCGGTGTCCAAGGAGCTGCGCCAGGGCGACATGCTGGGCCGCCTGGGCGGCGAGGAATTCGCCGTCTTGCTGACGGACGTGGACGCCCCGACCGCACTGCGGCGCGCGGAGAACCTGCGTGAGGCCGTGGCGGCGCTGGCCGTGTCCGTACAGGGCCAGGACAGCCCGATCCGCTTCACCGTGAGCCTGGGCGTATGCCTCATGGACGAGGGCGAGGCATCGGTCGAGCGCTGCCTGGAGCGGGCCGACGCCGCCATGTATTTCTCCAAGCGCAATGGCCGCAATCGCACCACGTGCTGGACGCCCGATACCCCCGTGATTTCGGACGCCAAGTGAGCGCGATGCCAGTGCCGCGACACGCCCGCACGCCCGGGCAAGGCGATGTGTCAGCTACCCGGCCGCCTCACTCATCGCCGGGCACCCCGTAGCTGGGCGCGGCCGTGGGATCGATGGCGCGCGTCTGGTAGTCCTGCATCTGCGGCGCGTAGGCGGCCCAGAGGCTTTGCAGCGCGCCGATGGGATCGTGCTCGGACCAGTCCACGCGCAGGTCCGCCATGGGCCAGCTGTGCTCGCCCGCCACCTTGAGCGCGGCCGAATGCACGGACCCGGCCTCGCCGCCCGCGGCCATGGCGGCCTGCATGGCGGCCAGCAGGCGCTCGGCCAGCGGCAGCGCCGCGCTGCGCTCGAAGGCCGGCACCATGGCCTCGATGGTGCGTTCGCTGGCCAGCAGGTTGCCCGCCGCCACGCACTGCCGCCCCACGGCGCTGGTGAAGATGCCCAGCGCCTGGCTGCCGCTGAAGACGCCAGTGCGGCCCTGCGCGTCCACCACGGTGACCTGGCGGTACTGGGGCCAGCTGCCGTCGTCCAGCGCCTGGCGCAGCGCGGCCTGGGGGTCGGCGCCCTGCTCCAGCAGGTCCAGCACGCGCGGGCCCAGGGCGGGCAGCGTGATGTTCTGCGTGGACACCACGCCCACGCCCGCGCGCACCCAGGGGCAGCGCGCGCCCACCGCAATGCTGGACGAGCTGATGGCCACGCCCAGCTGCCCGGTGCGCTCGCAGCGCCCCACAATCGAAAAAGTCATGGTTTCTTCCTCCTGCCGATGCGGCTGTACCAGGTGATTGCTGTGGTTGACGTTCAGGCGCTGGCCGGCGGCTGCCAGTCATCGGGGATGACCGCGATCACGTCGATCTCCATCAGCCATTGCGGCTGCCCCAGGGCCGAGATGCACAGCCCCGTGGAGATGGGAAACACGCCCTTGAGCCACTTGCCCACTTCCCGGTAGACGGGCTCGCGGTAGCGCGGGTCGATGATGTAGGTGGTGGTCTTGACGATGTGCGACAGGTCGCTGCCCGCCTCCTCCAGCAGCTGCTTGACGTTCTTCATCGCCTGCTCGGCCTGCTTTTGCGGATCGCCCAGGCCGACCAGATTGCCCTCGAAATCGGTGCCGATCTGGCCGCGCACATAGACGGTGTTGCCAGCGCGCACGGCCTGGCACAGGTCGTTGTCCAGCGACTGGTTGGGATAGGTGTCCTTGGTGTTGAACATGCGGATGCGGGTATGGGTGGGCATGGTCTGGTTCCTGCAGGGGGTGGATGGGAAGGTGTCTCAGAGCGCGCTACCTGCTACCTGCTGCGGGCAGCGGCGTCGTAGTCGCTGTAGCGGCGCTGCTTGGCGATGTGGTCGGCCACGAACTTGGCGTCATGCCACACGCCCCAGATGAAGGACGAGCCACGGCGCGACAGCCAGGGCAGGCCCAGGAAGTAGATGCCGGGCTCATGGCCCACGCCGCGGTGGTGGCGCGGCTTGCCGCCGGGCTCGAAGCTGTCCACCTGCAGCCAGCTGAAATCCACCCTGTAGCCCGTGGCCCAGATGATGGATGTGATGCCTGCGGCAGCCAGGTCGAGTTCGCGCAGCGGATGGGTCATGCACTCCGGATCGGGCAGGCGCCTGCGCGCCTCGGGCTCCTCGGGCAGGTCCAGGCCGTTGCGGCGGATGTAGTCGTCGGCCGCATCCAGCATGGCCAGGTAGTTGGCGTCGCCGTTGGCGATGTTCTCGGCCAGGTCGTCCCTGAAGCGCACCCGGCCATCGGCGAAGGACTCGGTCAGCCCCACCAGGGTGATGCCCTGGTGGCCCAGCGCGCGAAAGTCCACGGTGTGGCCGCCGCGCGCGCCGCTGACGGCAATGGTCACATGCTCGCGGCCGGGCTTGGCAATGGCCGCATCCCATTCGCCCAGCACGCCCAGCCACCAGCAGAAATCACGGCCGCGATAGGCGCGCGGCGGCCGGTCATGGGCGCCTACCGAGAGAAACACCTTGCGGCCCGCGCGCTGCAGTTCATCGGCAATCTGCACGCCCGAGGAGCCTGCCCCCACCACCAGCACGGCGCCTTCGGGCAGCTGCGCGGGGCGGTGGTAGTGCGCGGAATGGATCTGCAGCAGGCGGCCATCGGCGGGCGCAGCCGGCGCTATCGGCGGGATCACCGGCACCTGGAACGGCCCCGTGGCCGCGATCACGTTGCGGGCCTCGATCACGCCCTCGGACGTTTCCACCGTGAAGCCCGGCCGGCCCTGGTTGCGCGTGACCCGCCTGACCTCCACGCCGGTGCGCACGGGCGCCTTGATCTGGCGGACATAGTCCTCGAAGTAGTCGGCCACCTCGTCCTTGCCGGGAAAGCCGTCGCGGTCGCCCTTGAACTGCAGGCCCGGAAAGCGGTCATGCCAGGCCGGCCCGTTGGCCACCAGCGAGTCCCAGCGCCCCGTGCGCCAGGCCTGGGCGATGCGCTGGCGCTCCAGCACCAGGTGCTCTACGCCGAGCTGGCTCAGGTGTTCGCTGGCCGCGATGCCGGCCTGCCCGGCGCCGACCACGAGCGTGTTGATGGTTTGGATTTCAGCTGTCATGGTGTGGGTCTCTCAGGAAAAAAAGGCGCAGGCCGTCCCGCATCGGCGCAGTGCCGACTGCCTTGGTGTGGTCCGCAATAAAAAAGGAAAGAAGGTGAAGGCCGCCCGTGCGGCGCTACAGGTACAGGTGCTTCACCACGTCGTTGGCCAGCAGCTCGCTGGCCGTGCCCGAGGCCACCAGCTGGCCCTTGAGCAGCAGATAGCCGGTGTGGGCGATGGACAGCGCCGCCTCGGCGTTCTGCTCGATGAGCAGCACGGTGATGCCTTGGCTGTGGATGCGCTGCACCGTCTCGAAGTACTCCTCGATGAGCTTGGGCGACAGCCCCAGCGTGGGCTCGTCCATCACCACCAGGCGCGGCTCGCCCATGAGCACGCGGCCCAGCGCCACCATGGCCTGCTCGCCGCCGGACAGGGTTCCGGCCGCCTGCGACAGGCGCTCGCCCACCCGGGGGAACAGGGCCACCACGCGCTCCAGCGCCTGGGCAAAGCCCTGCTGCGGACGCAGCGCGTCGTGGCCGATCTTCAGGTTTTCCTGCACGGTCAGCTCGGCAAACAGGCGCCGCCCTTCGGGCACGAAGCCCACGCCCAGGCCGGCCAGGTCCTCGGTGCGCATGCGCGCCAGCGGCTGGCCCATGACGCGGATGGCGCCGTGGTGCACGGGCAGCAGGCCCGCAATCGCCTTGAAGGTGGTGGTCTTGCCCGCGCCGTTGGGGCCCAGCAGGCAGACGATGCTGTGCTCGGGCACCTGCAGCGAGACCTGGTTGAGCATGTTCACCACGCCATAGCGTGTGCTGATGGAGTCCAGTTCAAGCATGGCTGGCCTTTCTGCCCAGATAGGCTTCCTGCACGCGCGGCAGCCGGCGCACCGCCTCGAAGCTGTCGTCGCCGATCTTGCGTCCGTAGTCCAGCACCATCACGCGGTGCGGCAAGGTGGCGATGAGCCGCATGTCGTGCTCGATGATGATGAAGCCCAGCGCCGGATTGCCTTCGCGCAGGCGCTGGATGTCGGCGATCAGCGCATCGGTGTCGCGGTCGTCCATGCCGCTGGAGGGCTCGTCCAGCAGCACGATGCGGGGCTCGGCGGCCAGGGCGCGCGCAATCTCCAAGCGGCGGCGGTCGGCCTGCGGCAGGCTGCTGGCCAGCACGTTGCGGCGCTGGTGCAGGTCGCTGGACACGCTTTGCAGCAGCGCGCAGGCGCGCTCGGCGCAGCGCTTCATCTCGGCGCGCGAGACGGCCGGGCGCAGCAGCGCGGTGAGCACGCCGCAGCGGGTGCGCGCGTGCATGCCGATGATCACGTTGTCCAGCACGCTCAGCGAGCCGAACAGCCGGCTGGTCTGGAAGGTGCGCGCAATGCCGGCGCCCGCGATGTCGTGCGCGGCCATGCCCTTGAGCGAGCGGCCTTGCAGCAGCACCTCGCCCTCGGTGGGCTGGTAGATGCCGGTCAGCAGGTTCAGCAAGGTGGACTTGCCCGCGCCGTTGGGCCCGATGATGCCCAGCACCTCGCCCGCCGCCAGGTGGATGTCCACGCCCTGCACCGCCGTCAGGCCGCCAAAGCGCATGGTCAGGCCACGCCCCTCCAGGACCAGCGGACCTGCGGGCGCGGCATGGTGGGTGGGATGGGAATCAATGCTCATGGTTGCGCACCCGTTGGGGGAAGATGCCGCGCGGGCGGATGATGAGGAAGGCGATCACCACCAGGCCGTAGAACAGGATGCGGTAGTCGGAAAACGCCCGCAGCTTCTCCGGCAGCATGGTCAGCAGGAAGGCGCCGACGATCACGCCCAGCGTGTTGTCCATGCCGCCTGCGATCACCAGCGTCATGATGGTCACCGACACCAGGAAGGTGAAGTTGTCCGGCGAGATGAAGCTCACATAGAACGCATACACCGTGCCCGCGAAGCCCGCCAGGAAGGCGTCCACCGCAAAGGCCTTGACCTTGAACCAGGTGACGTTGATGCCGCAGGCGCGCGCGGCGATCTCGTCGTCGCGCAGGGCATTCCAGGCCAGTCCCACGCGCGAGCTGTGCAGGCGCTGCGCCGAGACGATGGCCAGCCCCAGCAGGGCGACGGCCACGTAGTAGAAGTTGGCCTGGCCCGGCAGGCTGTGGCCCCACAGCGTGATGGGGTCGTTGAACGAATGCCCGAACAATGTGGGCGAAGGAATGCCCACCAGGCCGTTGGCGCCGCCCGTCCACTCCAGGTTCATCAGCAGCTGGTGCACGACGATGCCGAAGGCGATCGTCACCAGCGCCTGGTAGCTGTCGCGGGTGCGCATGGACGGCAGGCCCAGCAAAAAGCCGAAGACCGTGGCCACGGCGGCGGCCACCAGCAGGCAGATCCAGAAGCTCACGCCGAAGTGGATGGCCAGCAGGGCCGACGCATAGGCGCCGATGCCGTAGGACGCGCCGGTGGCGAAGTTCGGTATGTTGGCGCTGCCCAGCTGGAAGTTCAGCGCCAGCGCCAGCACCGCGTACAGGCAGGCGATGATCATCAGGTGCATGGCGTAGCTGTCACCGCCCAGCACCCACGGAAACACCAGGGCCAGCACCACGCCCGTGCCCACCGCCAGCGGCCTGCACTGGCCGAAGGCGGCCACGATGCGGTCTTCCACCAGCGGGCGCTTTTGCACCGCGACCAGGGCCACGGCAAAGCAGGCCAGCAACGCCAGCACCGTGATCCAGCTTTCGGCCAGCAGGAACTGGCGCAGCAGCACGGCGCCCGCCAGGGCCACGCCCAGCACGATGGCGGCAGAGCCCGCACTCCGTGGTGCCGCCTGCGGCGGCGCCTGTATCGTCGTTGTCTGCATCACACCTTCTCCATTTTCTGAACGCCGAACAGGCCGGCGGGGCGAAAGATCAGCACCAGGATCACCAGCGCGAACACGAACACCAGGCGGTACGAGGTGCCATTGGGCACATAGCCCTGCACGATGGTCTCGATGGCCGCAATCAGCAGGCTGCCGACAATGGCGCCCCCGAGCCGCCCCAGGCCGCCGACCACCGCGGCGGAAAAGCCGATCAGCCCCGCCTGCACGCCGAAGTCAAAGCGCACCACGCCCGCATAGCTGGCCAGGAAGATGCCGCCCACCGCGCCGGTGGCCGAGGCAATGAAGAAGGTGTTGCGAAACACCGGCCCCGGCGCAATGGAGAACAGCCGCGCGGTTTCGCGGTCCTGCGACACGGCGCGTATGCGCATGCCCATGGGCGTGTGGTGCAGCACATAGAGCAGCACGCCCACCAGCGCCACCGCCACCAGCACCGAGACCACGCTGATCAGGGGCAGCGGCCCGAACGGGGTGGGAACGGCCCCCTGCGCAATCGCCGGGAACGCGTGCGGATTGCTGCCCTGCGGGTACAGGTGGCGGATCAGCTCGCGGATCACGATGCCCAGAGCCACCGTGGCCACCAGCGGCATCATGGCCGGCGCATTGCGAAAGCGGCTGATCACCAGCCGGTCCAGGGCAACGCCCAGCCCTCCCACCGCCGCAATGGCCACCAGGCAGGCCAGGCCCAGCACCAGCCAGGTGGCCGAGCCGCCCAGCGCGGCGGCCAGGGCCTGCACGGCCGCCAGGGCGATGAAGGGGGCGACCATGGCCACGTCGCCATGGGAAAAGTGAATCACCTGCAGCACGCCAAACAACAGGCTGAAACCCAGGGCAAGCAGGCTGTAGATGCAGCCCAGGGTCAGCCAGTTGATGAGTTGCTGGAACAGCGCGTCATGCATCGATAGGGTTCCTCTTGTGTCGGGTTCGGCCGGGTTGGCGGGGCTTCGCTTGTCTCCATGTCACGCAACCATTGAAGCAAGAAACCGCGCAAAACCTGCGTCGCTTTTGCCGAGGCGCTGCTTCGGAAAACGCGATCCAGTCCCGGGCAGGTGCGGCGATACATTGATCCGGCGGCGTTGCCAGACAGCGCCGGCCAGCCCGCCACGCACCGTGGCGCCCCGCCGCCCCGGCCTCCCCGGGCCGCCATGGCTGCCCCTCGTCTTCACCTGAACAGGACCGACCGACCATGCAAGCCTTCACGACAACCACCGCCCTCCTGCCATCGCGCCGGCGCCTTGCCGCATCCGCCCTGGCGCTGGCCGCCGCCACGCTGGCCTGCGGCGCGGCCTGGTCCCAGTCCACCGTGAAGCTGGGCTTCATCGGCCCCGTCAGCGGCGGCAACGCACAGCAGGGCCTGGGCGCGAAGAACGGCTTCCTGCTGGCCATCGACCAGTGGAATGCCACGGCCGGCGTGCCGTTCAAGGTGGAGGGCGTGGTGCTGGACGATGCCTCCGACCCGCAAACCGGCGTGTCCGCCGCGCTCAAGCTGGTCAACGACCGCGACGTGGCGGGCGCCATCGGCCACTGGAACAGCCCCGTGGCCCTGGCCACGCTGCCGGTGTTCAACCGCGTGCAGATGCCCTTCATCGTCTGGGGCGCCATCGGCCCCAAGATCACCGACCAGAACTTCGCCAACACCACGCGCGTGACGCCCACCCTGGTCAACGAGAACAAGCCCCTGGCCGCCTGGGCCGCCACGGGCCTGGGCGCAAGAAAGATCGCCATCATTGCCGACACCAGCGACTACGGGCGCGCCAACCTGGCCTCGTTCGGCAGCTTCTACAAGGCAGAAAAAGGCAGCGTGGTGGCCGAGGAAAGCTACCCCGTGGGCACCACGGATTTCCGCTCCATCCTCACCAAGATCAAGAGCCTGAACCCCGACGCGGTCTACTTCGGCGGCGTGATCACCGAGGCCGGCATCGTGCGCAAGCAGATGGCCGAGCTGGGCATGAAGCAGCCCATGCTGGGCATCAGCGGCATCTTCGACCCGCAGCTCATCCAGATCGCCGGCCCGGCCGCGGACGGCACCATCGTCGGCACGCCCAAATCGCAGACCAACCCCCGGCTGGACGCCATGAGCCGCGCCTATGCCGCCAAGGGCTATGCCGACTCCGAGAGCCCGTACACCAAGTACGCCTACGACGCCACCGGCATCCTTTTGCAATCGCTCAAGACGGCAGGCACCAAGGACCGGCAGGCCGTGGCCAAGGCCATCCGCGCCATACGCTACGACGGCGTGACCGGCACCGTGACCTTCGACGCCAACGGCCAGACGCAGGTGCCCGTGGAGCTGCAGCTGCACGAGGTCAAAGACGGCAAGTGGGCCAGCCGCTGATGATCAGGACAGGCAGCCAGTACCGCGACTCCATCCGCGATGGCCGGCGGGTCTGGATGAACGGCGAGCGCGTCAAGGACGTGACCACTCACCCCATGTTCAAGCCGCTGGTGGACATCCGCGCGCGCATGTACGACCTGCAGCACGAGGCCGCGCTGCGCGACGCGCTCACCTACGACGAAGGCGACGGCGAGCGCCACCCCATCGCCCACAAGCTGCCGCTGACACGCCAGGACTGGTGGGACAAGCGCCGCGCCACCGACCTGCTGCTGGAGGACATGGGCGGCGTGGTCATGCGCGTGGGCGACGAGAGCGTGGGCGAGATGTGGTCGCTGTTCGACGGCCAGGACGTGCTCAACGAGCTGGACCCGCGCTTTTCCGCCAACATCCGCACCCACATCCGCCGCGTGGTGCAGGGCGACCTCTTCCACGTATCGGCCAACACCGACCCCAAGGGCGACCGTTCGCGCCTGCCGCAGGACCAGGACCCCGACGTGCTGCTGCATGTGGTCAAGGAGACCGATGCAGGCGTCATCGTGCGCGGCGCCAAGTACGAGACCGCCGCCGCCTATGCCAACCAGGCCTTCACCAAGCCGGGGCTGGCGCACTGGGGCGACGCTGCGCAGTCCGAATACGCCATAGGCTTCATCTGCGACCTGGGCGCGCCCGGCCTGCGCTTCATCTGCCGCCCGGGCCTGGCCGCCCGCGCATCGGCCCAGGACCATCCGTTGAGCCATCGCTTCGACGAAGTGGACGCCATCGTGGTCTTCGACGACGTGCTGGTTCCCTGGGAGAACGTGCTGTTCTACCGCCACACCCGCGCCGCCCATTTCCTGCGCGACACCCTGCACCGCTACTCGGCCTTCACCTTCCTGCAGCGCAGCCTCAAGCTGGCCGACATGCTGATAGGCACGGCCCTGCACAACGCGCGCCAGACCGGCGTGGAGAAGCTGCAGGCCGTGCAGGACAGGCTGGCCGGCCTGGCCTGCTACCGCGAAGGCATCAACGCCCACCTCACGGCCGCCATCGCGCTGGCCGAGCGCAGCCCGGCCGGGCTGATGATGCCCAACCAGTCGCTGCTGTTCACGGGACGGTCTCTGGCCACCAGCCAGCTGCACCACATGATGAACACCGTGCGCGAGCTGTGCGGCGGCCAGGTCTGCCTGACGCCGGACCACGCCAGCTTCGAGAACGAGGAAACCGGCCCCTGGCTGCGCAAGTTCTATACGCTCGGGCCGCAATCGCAGGCCGACGACCGCCGCAGGCTGCTGGCCTATGCGCGCGACCTGCTCGACTCGGACCACGCCGGCCACCGGCTCAGCTTCCAGCTGTTTGCGCAATGCCCGCCCTACGCCCAGACGGCGGCCGTGTACCGGCATTTCAACTGGGATGCGCCGCTGGACTTCGTGGGCAAGTCCGCCGGCCTGACGGACCGCGTGAAGGCCACGCAGGCGCCGGCCCAGGGCGACGGTGCGGTGGCGCAATGGTTTCGCAATCACAACGCCAGCGACTGAAGGCTGCCGGTGCCCGACCGCCGCACAATGCAGGCGCCTTGCGGGAAGGGCCTCTTGCAGCGCGGTCCGCCGCTTGGTCAACTACGCGGCGGACCACCCTGGCCGCCCTCCCCCTCTCCACCTCTTGCACACCGTGCTGACACGACTGACCTTCAGACAATTGGAATACTGCGTGGCGGCGGGCGAATTCGGCAGCATTGCCGAGGCCGCCAACCGCATCCACGTCTCGCCCTCGTCCATCTCATCGGCCATCACCCAGGTGGAGGCGGAGCTGCAGGTGCCGCTGTTCGTGCGCCACCATGCGCAAGGCCTGTCCGTCACGCCCGCAGGCGCCGAGGTCCTGCGGGAGATCCGCGGCCTGCTCGACCAGGCCATGGCCTTGTACGACGTGGCCAGCAGCGCGCAAAGCCAGGTGCGCGGCCCCGTGCGCGTGGGCTGCTTCACCACGCTGGCGGCCATGGTCGCCCCCGAGCTGTGCCAGGGATTCGCGCGCGCCCACCCCAAGGCCACGGTCACCCAGATCGAGGACCACCAGGAAGGCCTGATCCACAAGCTGCGCACCGCGCAGATCGATGTCGCCATCACCTACGACCTGCTGGTGGCCGAATCGGACATCTGCTTCGAGCCCCTGGCCCAGCTGCCGCCCATGGTCATCGTCAGCGAACTCAATCCGCTGGCCAACCACCGCTCCACCACGCTGGAGGCGCTGGCCCAGCTGCCCATGGTCCTGCTGGACCTGCCCCTGAGCCGTGAATACTTCATGTCGCTGTTCCGCGAAGCCGGCGTCTCGCCCCTGATCGCGGCCCGCAGCGCCAGCCCCGATGTGGTGCGCTCCCTGGTCGCCAACGACGTGGGCTACTCCCTGGTCAACGTGCGCCCGCGCAACTCCCACGCGCTGGACGGCAAGAAGATCGTCAACCTGCACCTGAACGGCAACCACCGCCCCATGAAACTGGGCCTGGCCTGGGCCCGCGAACAAAAGCCCCGCCACGTGGTGGAAGCCTTCATGCACCGCTGCCGCAGCTTCATCTCCAATGAATACATTCCGGGGATGACGGCGCCTGGGCGCGGGGAGGCGAACTGAGCGGCGCGCAGACCGAATCAGGGAGCCCGTCAGGCCGTGCTCTTGCGCACCTCGTAATGCAGCACCGCCATGCCCTCGCCAATCTGCCGAACCGACAGCAGGCGCAGCACCGGATGCAGCACCCGGCGCGGGAACAGCGGCTTGCCCCGGCCCAGCGTGGCCGAGCCCACGCACAGGATCATCTCGTCCAGCAGGCCCGCGTCATAAAACTGGCCTGCCAGGTCCCCGCCTCCCATGATCCAGAGATTGCGCCCGCCTGCCGCCGCCTGCATCTGCGCATGCACGGCACGCACATCACCACTGACAAACCGGATATCGGCACCCGGGATAGCAGGCAGCGTGCGGCTGGAAAACACCCAGGCAGGCTGCGTATAGGGCCACGCCGCCCCGGTCTCCCTGGCCACCGTATCCGCGTGGCGCAGCATCCATTCGTAGGTGGCGGACCCCATGGCCAGCGCGCCCACGCCGGCAATGAACTCCGGGTAGCCCGTGGCCTGCATGTCGCCCAGCGGGAACAGCCAGTCCAGGGAATCGTCCTCCGTGGCCAGGAATCCGTCGAGTGAGGTGGCGGCGAAGTATTGGGTCTTCATGGGGGAGATGGTAGCCAGGCAGGCGGGGCAAGGCCATCCGCCCGGATGTTGTGCAGGCCGGGCCCTGACCTCATCGTCAAATTTCTTTTGAAACCGCCTTCAGTCCTGCGGGTCTTTTTCAATTGAAACACCCAGGTCAACATCGCTCCATGCCCAGACGACTTGCGAACCGGACTTCCGCCACCGCCCCAACACCTCTACAGCTCCGCCAAGAAACCGAATGACCACCGCCTTCACGCACCTGTTTAGCCCCCTGCAGCTCGGCCCGCTCAGCCTGCCCAACCGCATGGTGATGGCCCCCATGACGCGCAGCCGCACCAGCCAGCCAGGCGACGTGCCCAATGCATTGATGGCCACCTACTACGCACAACGCGCCAGCGCCGGCCTGATCGTCTCGGAAGCCACCCAGATCTCCCGCCAGGGCCAAGGCTACAGCTTCACCCCCGGCATCTATTCAGAGGCGCAGGTGGACGGTTGGCGCCGCGTCACGGACGCGGTGCACGCCGCCGGCGGGCGCATGGTGCTGCAGCTGTGGCACGTTGGCCGCATGTCGCATGCCAGCTTTCACGCCGATGGCCTGCCGGTCGCGCCTTCGGCGCTGTCGCCCGAAGCCCAGGTCTGGGTGGTCGGCGACGACGGTGTCGGCCGCATGGTCGACTGCCCCGTACCGCGCGCACTGAGCGCACAGGACATCCAGGACGTGATCGGCGACTTCCGCAGGGGCGCGGCCAATGCGATGCGTGCCGGTTTCGATGGCGTGGAAATCCACGGCGGCAACGGCTACCTGATCGATCAGTTCCTGCGCACCACCTCCAACCACCGCACCGACGCCTACGGCGGCGGCATCGCCCAGCGCACGCGCTTCGCCGAAGAGGTCGCGGCCGCCGTGGCGGGCGAGGTCGGGGCCGAGCGCACCGGCATCCGCCTGGCGCCCTTCATCACGCAGCGCAACATGAACTGCCCGCAGATCATTGAGACCATCCTGCATCTGGCCAGCAGGCTCGACGAGATCGGCCTGGCCTACATCCACCTGTCGGAGGCCGATTGGGACGATGCGCCCGAGATTCCGCAGGACTTCCGCCACGCGCTGCGCCGCGCCTACCAGGGCAAGGTGATCGTTGCGGGCAAGTACGACGCGGAGCGCGCCCAAGCCATCCTGCACGAGGGCCTGGCAGACCTCGTCGCCTTCGGCCGCCCCTTCATTGCCAACCCGGACCTGCCGGCGCGCTACGCCGCCCAGGCGCCGCTGGCCGCATTCGATCCGAAGGCCCTGTTTGGCGGCGACGCGCGCGGCTACTCGGACTACGCAGCCCTCGCCACTGCCTGAAACCCTCCTTGCTCGCCCTCCCTGCTCTCCCTCCTTGCTCTCCCCTCTTCCTCAACCTTTGAAAGCACGACCATGAAAGCCGTTGGATACCAGAAACCCCAGGCCATCAGCCAACCCGAATCGCTGATCGACATCACCCTGCCCGATCCCGTGGCCACCGGCCGCGACCTGCTGGTCGAAGTCAGGGCCGTGTCCGTCAATCCGGTGGACACCAAGGTGCGCGCCAGCGGCGCGCCCGCCGAGGGGCAAACACACAAGGTGCTGGGCTGGGATGCCAGCGGCATCGTCAAGGCCGTGGGCCCCGAAGTCACGCTGTTCAAGCCGGGCGACCGCGTCTGGTACGCCGGCTCCATTGCGCGCCCTGGCACGAACAGCGAACTGCACCTGGTGGACGAGCGCATCGTGGGCCACGCGCCCAGGTCGCTGGACTTCGCACAGGCTGCGGCCCTGCCCCTGACCGCCATCACCGCGTGGGAGATGCTGTTCGACCGCCTGGGCATCGCGCCGGGCAAGCACCCCAGCCACAAGACACTGCTCATCATCGGCGCCTCCGGCGGCGTGGGCTCCATCCTCACGCAGCTGGCCACGCGGCTGACCAGCCTTACCGTCATCGGCACCGCATCGCGGCCCGAGACGCAGGCCTGGGTCAAGGAGCTCGGCGCCCACCACGTGATCGATCACAGCCAGCCGATTGCCGACGAACTCAAGCGCATCGGCTTTCCCACGGTGGACCTCATCGTGAGTCTCACGCAGACCGACCTGCACTTCGCACAGATCGTCGAGGCGATCGCGCCCCAGGGAAAATTCGGCCTGATCGACGATCCCGCGTCGCTGGACATCACCAAGCTCAAGCGCAAGTCGGTGTCGGTGCACTGGGAATTGATGTTCACCCGCGCCCTGTTCGGCACCGACGACATGATCGGCCAGCACCGCCTGCTCAACGAGGTTGCCGCACTGGTCGATGCCGGCCTGATCCGCACCACGCTGGCCGAGCGCTTCGGCAGCATCAACGCCGACAACCTCAAGCGCGCCCATGCCCTGATCGAGTCGGGCAAGGCGCGCGGCAAGGTGGTGCTGGAGAACTGGGGCTGAGCCATGAAGACAGAGACCATTTTCAACCTGGCCATCCTTGAGGCGAAGGCCGGCCAGCAAGACCAGCTGCGCGACGCCCTGCGCGCGCTGGTGCCATTCACCCGGCAAGAGGCCGGATGCCTGGACTACACGCTGTTCGAGCTGGCGGACAAACCCGGCACCTTCTACATGCGGGAGTCATTCAGGGACCAGGCAGCGCTGGATGCGCACTTCAGCATGCCGTACTTCAAGGCCTTCGAGAAACGCTTCGACGAACTGCTGGCACGCCCCCTGCAACTGGTGGGCCTGAAGGAAGTGCCCTGACGGGCGGTAGAGATCCGGGGGGTACGGGTCCGGGCGGTACAGATCCGGCCGACGACTAGCGCGCGGCTGCAACGCGCCGCCCCCACGCTGGCGGCAGCGTGGGGGTTGCCGCCGACAGCTCGTCCCATACGTACTGGGCGGCAAAGCCGTGGTGACGGCTGCGTGAGCGCACCAGGCAGGCTTGCCGGCCCAGATTTCTTTCGGCCAACGGGACTGCGTCCTGCACATCCAGGCTCATTGCAGCGGCACCGTTGAGCAGCGCAACCATGCCGTTTTCACGGGCGGCATGCACCAGGTCCTCCAGCGTATCGGACTCCAGATGCACGCCCGGCTTCAGCCCCTGCGCCGCAAAGGCGTTGTCGAGCTGGCGCCGCATGGCGTATTCGCTTGGCAGCAAGGCCAGGGGGTGGTTCGCGACCTCGCTGAGCTCCAGCAGGCGTCGCCGCCGGCGGGGCTTCAATCCCACGGCCACCACCGGCTCGTCGAAACAGGCCAGGATCTCCAGATCGGCATGCGGCTCCGGGTCGAAGCTGACGGCGAGATCGAAATCGCCGCGCAACACGCCCTCCACCAAGGCCTGTGCGGTGCGCCTGCGCAATGCGATCGCCAGCTGCGGCCACTGCGCCTGGGCACTGCGCACGACGGGCAGTACCCAGCATCCCGCGTAGGACTGCACCAGGCCGATGCGCACCAGGCCCGCCACGGTGCTCGCACGCGCCTGCACGTCGCGCAGCGCCGCCTGCAGCTCCCTGAGGCAGGCCGACACCCGGCGGTCGAGCTCATGTCCGGAGGCCGTGGCAACGGCGCGACCGCTCGCACGGTCGAACAGATGCACGTCCAGGGTCGATTCCAGCAAGGCGATCTGCTCCGACAGCGCCGCCTGCGAGATCGAGGCATCGCGCGATGCCGCACTGAAGCTGTGCGCCCGCATCGCCGACACGAAGTAGCGCAACTGGCGCAATGAGACGAGATCGAGGGGGTCGCGGCTGCGTGCGGACATGGCCATCGGATTATCCGATAGGCGCGGCCAGAAAATGCGAATTGCGAAGAAACAAGGGCCTGCCGACACTACGGCCACGAGACAACTCTGGTCACGAGAGCACCGATGAAACGACGCAACTTCCTTCAGTACGCCAGCACGGCGACGGCCATTTCAGCCTTGGGCGCAAGCCCCTTGGCGCGCGCGCAGGCATTCCCTTCCAAGCCCATCCGCATCATCTGCCCCTATCCGGCAGGTGCGACCACCGATGCCGTCTCCCGCCTGATGGCGAATGCCTTGCAGACGGACAGCGGCAGCACGGTGATCGTCGACAACCGCAGCGGTGCGGGCGGCAACATCGGCACGGAGGCAGCAGCACGCGCCGAGGCCGACGGCTACACGCTGCTGCTGGGCGCACTCGGCCCCATGGCCGCGAACCCGGCGCTGTACTCCAGGCTCAACTTCGATCCGGCCAAGGACTTCACACCGCTGGCATGGGCCGCCTCGGTGCCGTTGATCTGGGCCGTGCATCCCTCCTTCTCGGCGGCCACGGCCAAGGAGGCGCTCGAATGGCTGCGCAAGAACCCGGGCAAGTTCTCCTACGCATCCGCCGGCAACGGCACGCCGCAGCACCTGGCGGGAGAACTCGTCAAGCGCCAGACCGGCACTTCGATCCTGCACATTCCCTACCGCGGCTCCGCGCCTGCACTCAACGACGTGCTGGGCGGCACGGTGCAGATGGTGTTCGAAGCCACGCCGGCCATCCTGCAGCATGTGCAAAGCGGGCGCCTGAAGGCGCTGGCGGTGACGTCCGCCAGGCGCATTCCCGCGCTGCCCGGCGTGCCCACACTCAAGGAATCGGGCGTGGACGCCGAGATCAGCGGCTGGTACGGCTTCCTCGCGCCCGCTGCAATTGCGGCCGACCGCAAGGCCTGGCTGATCAAGCACATGGGCGCGGCGCTGGCGGCCAAGGCCACGCAGGACAGGTTGGCCGAACTCGGCTCGGTGCCCATCGACAACTCGCCCCAGGCATTCGCACGCCTGCTGGACAGCGAGCGGACACGCTGGCAGACGCTGATCCGCGAAGTCGGCATCAAGCTCGACTGAAGGCGCCGCCCCATGCCGCACATCGCCATCGAGGTATCGCCATCCTTGCTCCCGTCGATCCAGTGGGAGCCGGTCCTGCACGCCATGCACCTTGCGCTGGCCGAGCGCGGATGGGCACGGCTCGCGGACCTGAAGTCGCGCGTGGCACCCATCGCCGTCGGACTGTGCGGCGAGGACCCCCACGCGCAGCAACTCATCGCCACCCTGACGCTGACCAACCCGCGCCCGCCGCAGATGTGCTCGGCCATGGCCGAGGTCGTGTTCGAGCATCTCTCGCGTGCGACTGGTGCGATCGGTGCGATCGGCCCGATCGACGCGCCCCCGGAGTCAGCGGCGTGGGTGCAGTGCTGCGTTTTCCTGCAGGAGCACCCGAAGTCGCACTACCTCAAGCGGCAATGGAACGCGCCGCCGCCCGCTTCCTCAACTCCATGACAACGGGAAAAGCGCCATGTGTTGCGGCTGGCCGCTGATCGCGCGCTGCCGGCTCAGGCCGCCAGGCCTGCAGCCAGTTGCCGCACGGTCCGGGCACTGGCGCCCTTGCCGGTGATGGCCACCGCAGGAGGGTGGGCCAGCATGCGCTCGAAGACCTTGCGCACTTCCTCGGCACCGATGCCATCGATCATCGCCAGCGTCTCGGCCACGGACGTCACGCTGCCATGGGCAAAGAGGTCCTCGACAGCCCGCTCCATGGTGGCGTACGTCCGCTCGCCCGCGCGCACCCGCGAGACCGCCAGCTGGTTCTTGGCCCGTTCCAGATGCACGGGGTCGATGCCGGCAGCCTGGGCGCGCAGCAGGCCGCCTGTCGCGGCCACCAGCGCTTCGAGCTTGTCCGGCGTCGTGACGGCATGCACGATGAAGTTGGCCCAGACGTCACCGCCCTCCATCGCCGCATAGGCCGTATAGGCCAGTCCGAGCCGTTCACGCACGGTATCGACCAGGGGCGACGACATCCCCTCCCCCAGCAGATGGGCCGCCAGCGAGGCCACGAGACGCGCACGCTGCGGATGCTCGCCCTGCAACTGCTCGAACACCAGGGGATAGGCCAGGTTCACGAACACCTGGGACACCTGCGTGAAGCGTTGCGCCAGGGCCTGCCCAACATACTTTGCGGGCTGAGGGGGCAACGCCACAGCGGAATCGGCCGACGCAGGCATGCCGGCGAACAGCTGCGCCGCCTGCTCCAGCCAGGCCGGCACATCGAAGTTTCCGGCCGCGACGACGACGGTCTTTTCTCCCACGTAATGGGACTGCACATGGCGCACCAGATCCTGCCGGGTGAAGCCTTCGATATTGGCCACCGTGCCGATCACCGGCATGCCCATGGGGTCATCGCCCCAGATGGCGCGGTCCAGCAGATCACCGGCGCTGTCTTCCGGGTCCTCTTCGTACTCGATGGCCTCCTGCCGGATCACCTGCAGCTCCCTTTGCAGCTCATGCTCGGGAAACACGCTGTTCAGGACGATGTCCGCAATCATTCCCAGCAAGGCCTGCGCATGCCAGCCCAGGCCGGTCATGAAATAGCCGGTGATGTCCTTCCCGGTGAAGGCGTTGACCTCCGCGCCCAGCCGCTCCGCATCCAGGTTGATCTCCTGCACGGAACGCGTGTGCGTGCCCTTGAACGCCATGTGTTCCAGCACATGGCTGATGCCGTTGCTGGTGGAGGTCTCGTCGCGGGAGCCCACGCGCAGGAACACACCCACGCTGACGCTCTGCAAATGCGGCATGGGCAGCGCCAGCAGCCGCACTCCGTTCGCAAGAGTGCGCAGGGCCACAGCAGGCCGCTCCAGTTCGGTTGCCGCCAGGGGCTTTTCTTGAATCATGGGCTATTGTCGTCGCGCTCCAGAGGATGCGCAGGGCAGGTCTCTTCAGCCCTCTTTCGTGCGCCTGTGATCAAAGCTGCGGGGAGCTCGGCCGCAGCCCATGCGCCACCAGCAGACAGCATGGCGGACAAGGTCTGGGACCCTGCGCGTTACCCCTCAAACTAGCTGGATCTCTGTCGCCAGGCACGATGGAACCATTTCTCATTTCCATACAAACAAACAAACATGCTGACCATTGATTTCGATGACTTCAAATTCGATATCGTGCCGACTTCTCGTTCCATCGAGGAAGATGGCGTCCCTTATCGGGACTGGTTGACTCTCAATGTAAAAATCACGGACGGTAATTTTTCGGGCAGTGTTCAGTGGTTGACAATGCCAGCAGAAATCAAAAAATTCCAGCAAGACCTTTCACAGGCCTATGAGTCATTGGTAGCGGGCAATTTTGATATTGAACCTGTCCAACTCTCGGGGATCGAGCCTCAATTTCTGCTTGCCATCGGGGTGGCGAACGCATGGGGCCACCTGTTCGCGCAATACACCATGAAGGACTCCCCGGACGGCCCCGAGCTCAAAGGCTCGTTCGGATTGGATCAGAGCTTCCTTCCCGAATGGATTCGTGATCTGGATGAATTGCTGGAATTCCGCAGCCTTTAATAGTCGATAGCACAATTTGCCCAGAGCTCAGCACAATCACAAAATTTAATGCATTGGGCCCAGATAATTCCAGCCTTGCCAAAGTCAGAAACAAAAAAGCCCGCATTGATGCGGGCTTGAGGTGGAAACACTGCCAGACAGTTCCAGCAGTTTCCTATTGCGCAATCACTCCCACTCAATCGTCGCCGGCGGCTTGGTCGAAACGTCGTAGGTCACGCGGTTGATGCCGCGCACTTCATTGATGATCCGGCCAGACACCTTCTTGAGCAGGCCGTAGGGCAGCTCGGCCCAGTCGGCGGTCATGAAGTCGCTGGTCTGCACGGCGCGCAGGGCCACGACGTAGTCGTAGGTGCGACCGTCGCCCATGACGCCCACGCTCTTGACGGGCAGGAAGACGGTAAAGGCCTGGCTGGTGAGGTCGTACCAGTTCTTGCCGGTGGCTTCGTCGGTCCAGTTGCGCAGCTCCTCGATGAAGATGGCGTCGGCGCGGCGCAGCAGGTCGGCGTATTCCTTCTTGACTTCACCCAGGATGCGAACGCCCAGGCCCGGGCCGGGGAAGGGGTGGCGGTAGACCATTTCACGCGGCAGGCCCAGGGCCACGCCGAGTTCGCGCACTTCGTCCTTGAACAGGTCGCGCAGGGGCTCGAGCAGCTTCAGCCCCAGTTGTTCGGGCAGGCCGCCGACGTTGTGGTGGCTCTTGATGGTGACGGCCTTCTTGCTCTTGGCGCCGCCCGACTCGATGACGTCGGGGTAGATGGTGCCCTGGGCCAGGAAGGTGGCGCCCTTGTGGCCACCGTCACCTGCCTTGAGCTTGGCGGCCTCGGCCTTGAAGACGTCCACGAACAGGCCGCCGATGATCTTGCGCTTGGCCTCGGGTTCGCTGACGCCGGCCAGCTTGCCCAGGAACAGATCGCTGGCGTCCACGCGGATGACCTTGGCGTGCAGCTTGCCTTCGAACATTTCCATGACCATGTCGCCTTCATTGAGGCGCAGCAGGCCGTGGTCCACGAAGACGCAGGTCAGCTGGTCGCCGATGGCGCGGTGGATCAGGGCCGCGGCCACGGACGAATCCACGCCGCCCGACAGGCCGAGGATGACTTCCTCGTCACCCACCTGCTCGCGGATTTTGGCGACGGCTTCCTCGATGTAGTCGCCCATGATCCAGTCGGCATTCGCCGCGCAGATCTCGCGCACGAAGCGGTTGAGCAGGGCCGCGCCCTGCACGGTGTGCGTGACTTCGGGGTGGAACTGGACGGCGTAGAAGCGGCGCGCCTCGTCGGCCATGCCGGCGATGGGGCAGGACGGCGTGGAGGCCATGACCTTGAAGCCCGGGGGCAGCTCGGTGACCTTGTCGCCGTGGCTCATCCAGACCTTGAGCATGCCGTGGCCTTCGGCCGTGGCGAAGTCCTCGATGCCCTTGAGCAGTTCGGTGTGACCATGGGCGCGCACTTCGGCGTAGCCGAATTCGCGGGTGTGCGAGCCTTCGACCTTGCCGCCCAGCTGGGTGGCCATGGTCTGCATGCCGTAGCAGATGCCCAGCACGGGAATGCCCAGCTCGAACACGGCGTCGGGGGCGCGGTCGTCCACTTCGTAGACGCTGGCGTGGCTGCCCGACAGGATCACGCCCTTGAGGCGGCCGTCGGCGGCGAATTCGCGCACCCAGTCGCTGCTGACGTCGCAGGGGTGGACTTCGCAGTAGACATGGGCTTCGCGCACGCGGCGGGCGATCAGCTGGGTGACTTGGGAGCCGAAGTCAAGAATGAGGATCTTGTCGTGTTGCATGGTCATCTCAGGCAAAGGTGATGGGAGGGATCAAAAATCTTCAGGGGCCAGCAGCGCCAGCCCGCGCTTGCGGGCGGCGGCGGCCTGGGCCGCGTCAAAGGTGGCCAGCGGCAGGCGCAGCGACTGCGCCAGCCACAGGTAGGCCGCGTCATAGACCGGCAGGCGGGTGTCCAGCGCCACGTCGAGCACGGCCTTGTGCTGGGCGGGCGCCAGCTCGTGCAGTTCCACGCGGTGGCGGATGGCCTCGAGCACGCCCCACAGGCCTTCGACCGAGCTGTGCGGAATGCGGCCGCCGTGCACGCCCGAGGCGATCAGGTTGCCGCACTCCCACTGCCAGAGGTTGGGCGCCTGCGGGTCCACTTCGTGGCGTCGGATTCGGGTGTACAGGCGCTGGGTGTGCACGCTGGCGGCATCGGGCAGCAGCCAGGCGGCGGTGACGGAGGCATCGAGCACGAAGGAGGTCATGCCTGGCTCCGGCCTGCGTGGCGCAGTCGGGTGGTGGAGTCCGGCGCCTGTGCCGACTGTGCCGGCTGGGCTGGCCGCACCGTGGCCTGCAGCACCTGCATCTGCTCCAGCTCGCGGGCGATCTGCTCGTCGGTGATCACGGGGCGGCGGCGCACCGGCAGCATGCGCACCACTTCCTTGCCGTGGCGGGTGATGCGCACTTCCTCGCCCTGCTCGACAAGTTCGATCAGGGCGGAGAAACGGGTCTTGGCTTCGTAGATACCGACAGATTGCATGGCGGGGCTGAAAACAAAAACAGGCCTGGTGTCCGGCCTGGCCCGAATTCTAGCATTCTGGCCAGAATTTCTAAAAATTCAGACCAGAACCTTGCGGATATTAGAGGGCCTTGCCTCGGAGGGCTATCGGTGAACGCCACTCAGCGCTGTTCGCGCACGAAGCCGACAAACCGCGCCAGCGCGGGCGACATGGCTCCGGCAGGCCAGGCCAGGCTGGTCTCGCAGACCGGCAGGGCAACGGGTTTGCTGCCTGCACGGGCGCTGGCGAAAACCGCCTCGCGGTAGACCACGCCGGGCCTGCAGAACTGCATCACGCTGGCGGGCACCCAGGCCAGGCCGATGCCGCCCCAGACCAGGTTCACGATGGTCTGCATCTGTATCGCCTGCTGCGCGATGCGCGGCACATGTCCGTGCCGTCGGTACAGATCCGTCACCGCGTCATGGAGCGAGGGCATGATGCGGCGCGGAAAGATCACCAGCGGCTGCTCCAGCACTTCGTCGAGCATCAGCCGGTCCGCGCCGGCAAGCGCATGCTGCTGAGGCAGGGCCAGCACCATGGCTTCCCGTCCCACGGCCAGGCGCTCCAGGCCGGCCGGCGCATGCCCGGGGGCATGCAGCATGAGCCCGGCATCGATCTGTCCGCGCTCGAAGGCTTCCATCTGCACATCGCTGGTGGCCTCGACCAGCTCCAGCGCCACACCGGGCGTGCCTGCAACGAAGTCCCGCACCCACAGCGGCAGCCGGGTGAAGCCGATGGTGGAGACAAAGGCCAGCCGCACGCGCCCCACTTCCCCCGCTGCCGCAGCCCGCGCAATCCCCGGCAGCGCTGCCGCCCGCGCCAGAAGCTCACGCACCTGCGGCACAAGCGCCTCGCCGGCCGGCGTCAGCGCGACGTGGCGGCTCGAGCGCTCGAACAGCGCCACGTCCAGGCTGCGCTCCAGCTGGGCGATGGCCTGTGTGAGCGGCGGCTGCGTCATGTGCAGGCGCGACGCGGCGCGGCCGAAGTGCAGCTCGTCCGCCACGGCCAGGAATTGCCGCCAGACGCGCAGATCAATGAGGAGCTCATTCATATGCACAGCATATCAATCATGCCGATGAATAGGATTGGATCAGATGGATCAGTCGGCCCATACTCATCCAACCCCCACAACGAGAGACATGCCATGACCCCGCCGAACCTGATCAACCGCCGAAGCTCCCACATCACCGAAGGCAAGGCGCGCGCAGCCAACCGCTCCATGTTCTACGGCATGGGCTACAAGGAAGAGGATTTCAAGAAGCCCATGGTCGGCGTGGCCAACGGCCACAGCACGATCACGCCGTGCAACTCCGGCCTGCAAAGGCTGGCGGACGCGGCCATCGCAGGCATCGAGGAAGCCGGCGGCAACGCGCAGGTGTTCGGCACGCCGACCATCTCGGACGGTATGTCCATGGGCACGGAAGGCATGAAGTACTCGCTGGTCAGCCGCGAGGTGATCGCCGACTGCATAGAGACCTGCGTGGGCGGCCAGTGGATGGATGGCGTGCTGGTGGTCGGCGGCTGCGACAAGAACATGCCGGGCGGCATGATGGGCATGCTGCGCGCCAATGTGCCGGCCATCTATGTCTACGGCGGCACCATCCTGCCCGGCAGGTGGAAAGGCCGGGACCTGAACATCGTCAGCGTGTTCGAGGCCGTTGGCGAAAACGCCGCCGGCAAGATCAGCGACCAGGAGCTCAAGGACATCGAGCAGCACGCCATCCCCGGCACGGGCTCGTGCGGCGGCATGTACACCGCCAACACCATGTCGAGCGCGTTCGAGGCGCTGGGCATGAGCCTGCCCTACTCCTCCACCATGGCCAATCCCCATGATGAAAAGGAAAACTCGGCCAAGGAATCCGCCAGGGTGCTGATCGAGGCCATCAAGATGGACCTCAAGCCGCGCGACATCGTGACGCGCAAGTCCATCGAGAACGCGGTCTCGGTGATCATGGCGACCGGGGGCTCCACCAATGCCGTGCTGCACTTTCTTGCGATCGCCCATGCGGCCGGCGTGCCCTGGTCCATCGACGACTTCGAGCGCATCCGCCAGCGGGTGCCGGTGCTGTGCGATCTCAAGCCCAGCGGCAGATACCTGGCGGTGGACCTGCACCAGGCGGGCGGCATCCCGCAGGTCATGAAGATTCTGCTGAATGCGGGCCTGCTGCACGGCGACTGCATCACCATCTCGGGCCAGACCATCGCTGAGACCCTGGCCTGCGTGCCTGACGAACCGCCCAACCCGCAGGTCATCCGCCCCCTCTCGGAGGCGCTCTATCCGCAGGGCCACCTGGCCATTCTCAAGGGCAACCTGAGCCCGGAAGGTGCGGTGGCCAAGATCACGGGCCTGAAGAACCCGGTCATCACCGGCCCGGCACGCGTGTTCGACGATGAGCAATCGGCACTGGCGGCCATCCTCGACGGCAAGATACAGGCCGGCGACGTGATGGTGCTGCGCTACCTGGGCCCCAAGGGCGGCCCCGGCATGCCGGAAATGCTGGCACCCACGGGCGCCCTGATCGGCGCCGGCCTGGGCGAGAGCGTGGGCCTGATCACCGATGGCCGCTTCTCCGGCGGCACCTGGGGCATGGTGGTCGGCCACGTGGCGCCGGAAGCGGCCGTGGGCGGCACCATCGCGCTGGTGCATGAGGGCGACTCGATCACCATCGACGCGCACGCATTGCAGCTGCAGCTGAACGTGCCCGAAGACGTGCTCGCCCAGCGCCGCGCGGCATGGAAGGCTCCCGCGCCCCGCTACACGCGGGGCGTGCAGGCCAAGTTCGCATTCAACGCATCGAGCGCCAGCTCGGGCGCGGTGCTGGACAACTTCGCCATCTGAGCTTCGTGAGCGCACGAAAAAAAGAGGTCCGGGCAGTGGCTGCCCGGACCCCTTTTCCATCTCGCGCCAAGGCGCTGGATCTGGATCAGTCGGCGCGGTAGTTCGGCGCTTCCTTGGTGATCTGCACGTCATGCACGTGCGATTCACGGATGCCTGCGGCGGTGATCTCCACGAACTCGGCCGTGTTGTTCATCTCTTCGATGGTGGCGCAGCCGCAGTAGCCCATGGCAGCGCGCACGCCGCCGGCCATCTGGTAGACGATGGAGACCATGGAGCCCTTGTAGGGCACGCGGCCTTCGATGCCTTCGGGCACGAGCTTGTCGGCGTTGGGATTGCCGGTGCTCGACTCCTGGAAGTAGCGGTCGGCCGAGCCCTGCTGCATGGCGCCGATGGAGCCCATGCCGCGATAGCTCTTGTACGAACGGCCCTGGTACAGGATGACTTCGCCCGGAGCCTCTTCGGTGCCGGCGAACATGCCGCCCATCATGATGGTCGAGGCGCCAGCGGCCAGGGCCTTGGCGATGTCGCCCGAGAAGCGGATGCCGCCGTCGGCGATCAGCGGCACGCCCGTGCCCTGCAGGGCCTGGGCCACGCTGTCGATGGCCATGATCTGGGGCACGCCCACACCGGCGACGATGCGCGTGGTGCAGATGGAGCCAGGACCGATGCCGACCTTGACGGCGTCGGCGCCTGCCTCGGCCAGTGCCAGCGCAGCGGCGCCGGTGGCGATGTTGCCGCCGATGACATCGACCTGCGGGTAGTTCTGCTTGACCCAGCGCACGCGGTCGATCACGCCCTTGCTGTGGCCGTGGGCCGTGTCCACCACCAGTGCATCGACGCCGGCCTTGACCAGCAGCTCCACGCGCTGCTCGGTGCCCTCGCCCACGCCCACGGCGGCGGCCACGCGCAGGCGGCCTGCGCTGTCACGCGCTGCGTTGGGGAAGGTGGTCTGCTTGGTGATGTCCTTGACGGTGATCAGGCCCTTGAGTTCAAAGGCGTCGTTCACGACCAGGATGCGCTCGAGCTTGTGCTTGTTGAGCAGGGCCTTGGCTTCCACGGGCGTGGTGCCGTCCTTCTCGTTGACGGTGATCAGGCGCTCGCGCGGCGTCATGATCTGGCTGACCTTGACGTCGTAACGGGTCTCGAAGCGCAGGTCGCGGCTGGTGACGATGCCCACTACCTTGCCGCCGTCGCACACGGGAAAGCCGGAGATGCCGAGGTTCTCGGACAGCTGCAGCACCTGCAGCACGGTGTGCTCGGGGGTGATGACCACGGGGTCGTGCACCACGCCGGATTCGTGGCGCTTGACCTTGGACACTTCGGCAGCCTGTTGCTCTGCCGTCATGTTCTTGTGGATGACGCCGATACCGCCCTCTTGCGCGATGGCAATGGCCAGACGCGCCTCGGTCACGGTGTCCATGGCGGCGGACACAAGGGGGATGTTCAGGGAGATGTTGCGCGAAAAGCGCGTCTTGAGCGAAGTGTCCTTGGGCAGGACCTGGGAGAAAGCGGGGACCAGGAGGACGTCGTCGAAGGTCAGGGCTTTACCGAGAAGGCGCATGTGAGAGCTCCAAAAGAAGGATTGTACCCGTGCGCCGGATCACAATGTATGCTGTAGGCCATTGTTCCCCGCTATCGCTGCCCGCCATCATTTCCTGCTATTGCTACCTGCAACCGGCCCGATCACCCCAATCACCATGCATGCCACCAAGCTTGTTTTGCTAGCCGCGCTTGCCGCCTGTTCGCTGTCCGCAGCCGCCCAATGGCAATGGGTCGACGCCACAGGCCGCAAGGTCTTCAGCGACCGCGCGCCACCCCCTGACATTCCGGCCAAGAACATCCTGCGCCAGCCTGGCGGCAGCGCGCCCGCTCCAGCAGCGGCGGCGCCATCCACTGCACCGGCGGCTACAGATACGGCCACGCAGCCCGCTGCAGATGCAACGGCACAGGCAGCGCCTGCCGCCGCCAAGGACGCCAAGCCCGCAGGCACCGACAAGGCCCTGGAAGAGCAAAAGCGCAAGGCCGAGGCCCAGGAGGCCGCCAAGGCCAAGGCAGAAAAGGAACGGCTTGCCAAGCAGCGCCAGGACAACTGCGCACGCGCCAAGCAGTCCAAGACCGCGCTGTCTTCGGGCCGCCTGCTGGGCTACACGAATGAGCAGGGCGAGCGCGGCTTCATGGACGACGCCACGCGCGATGCGGAACTCAAGCGCGCCGACGCCATCATCGCCTCCGATTGCGGCGCAGTGCGCTGAGTGCCGAATCCGGCTCGGTCCCAACCCGGCCCGTGCGGGCCGGCTCAGTAGCCGGCCTTGGCTCCAGGCCTCTGGCGCTGGAACAGCCCCGTGGCCCGAGCGCCCTGGCGTGCGAAACGCTCGCGGCGCGCCACCTTGGGGTCCACGGTCAAGGGCCGGTACAGCTCCACGCGATCGCCGTCGCGCAAGCCTTGCGTCAATGGTGCGCTGCGGCCCCAAAGGCCAGCGGGCCCCTCCTGTGCAAAGCCCAGCGCCTGCCAGCCACCAGCGGCCTCGACTGCGTCGGCAATCGAGGCACCGGCCGGCAATTGCAGGGCCAGTTCAACGACTTCACCGGCACGCGGGCTGCATGCCAGCGTGATGCACAGAAACAGCCTGGGTTCAGCCATAGACCTGCTCGGCGCGCTTGACGAAGGCATCGACCATGGAGCCCGCGATGCGGTCGAACACCGGGCCGACCACGGCGGCCAGCGCCATGTTGTCAAAGCCATAGTCCAGCTGCAGCTCCACGCGGCAGGCACGCTGCGAGCCGTCGCCCACGGGGCGGAACATCCAGTTGCCCTCCAGCCGCGAGAACGGCCCCTTGATCAGGCGGATGCTGACCTGGCGCCCGCCATCGTCGAGCACGCTGTGCGTGTTGCGCGTGACGAAGGACTTGCGCATGCCGCCGAATGCAATGCCCACCTCGGCCGTCATGCCCTGCTCGTCCTGCTCCAGCACCCTGGCCTGGTCGCACCAGGGGAGGAAGTCGGCATAGTGGGCCACGTCCGTCACCAGGGCAAACATTTCTTGGGGGCTGTACCAGATCAGGACGGACTTGTTGACTTTTTTCATGAATGGGGCGGGCTGCACGGCATGCAAAACACCGGCTGCGCGGTCATGGCGCATACGGCTGTCACAATGACGGCAAGGCGAAACTAAAATCCCGCACGGAGGCGAGACGGCAATCCAGTATTGTATGGAGAGCTTTCATCTCCAGGTTTTCGCCGCATCTATTACTCCATGGCCAAGAAACCTGAAACACAGTCGCGCATCGCCGACAACAAAAAAGCCGCGTTCAACTACTTCTTCGAGGAACGCTTCGAGGCCGGCATCGTGCTGCACGGCTGGGAAGTGAAGGCGCTGCGCAGCGGCAAGGTGCAGCTGACCGACGGCTACGTCATCGTCAAGGACGGCGAGCTGTTCCTGCTCGGCTGCCAGATCAACCCGCTCAAGACCGCCTCCACCCACGTCAATCCCGACGCGGCGCGCATCAAGAAGCTGCTGCTCAAGAAGGACGACATCCTGCGCCTGATCGGCAAGGTCGAGCAAAAGGGCTTCACGCTGGTGCCCATCAACCTTCACTGGAAGAACGGCTTCGTCAAGTGCGACATCGCCCTTGCCAAGGGCAAGGCCGAGCACGACAAGCGCGACGTGATCAAGGACCGCGAAGGCAAGCGCGAGGTCGAGCGCGCCATGAAGAGCTTCAACCGTTGACGGGCATCCGCAGCTTTTTTTGCACTGCTGCGGAATAAACCGGCACGGCCCAGTGTTCATTGCAGTGTCCGGCCGCAATTTCGCGCGCCGGCAAGCACCGGAGACAGCGATGAAGAAGCTCGGCATGAAACTTGGTACCTGTGCCTTCACGGCAGCCCTGACATTGACACTGGCAGGCTGCTATTCCGCGCCTGCGGCCAACGCCTCTGGCCAGACCCCGCCCAGCGCGGTCAGCGTGCAAAACGGCATGCTGGTCGGAGCCAACGGCATGACGCTCTACACCTTCGACAAGGACACGGCCGGCAGCGGCAAGTCCGTCTGCAACGGCCCCTGCGCGACCAACTGGCCGCCGCTGATGGGCAAGCAGGCGCCGTCCGGCGGCAACTACAGCGTGATCCAGCGCGACGATGGCAGCAGCCAGATCGCCTACAAGGGCAAGCCGCTGTACTACTGGGTGAAGGACGGCAAGGCCGGTGACACCACGGGCGACGGCGTCATGGGCGTCTGGCATACCGCACGCCCCTGATTCCAGCCGCATCCGCCTTCGGACCTGCCCATGGACCGCAGCCAGATCCTGGAGCACCTGCCCGGCCTGCGCCGCTATGCGCGGCTGCTGGCAGGCGATGCCTGGGCCGCCGACGACCTGGTGCAGGACACGCTGGAGCGTGCCTGCCGCAAATGGCTGCTGTGGCGCCCCGACGGCGATCTGCGCGCCTGGCTGTTCACGCTGATGCACAACCTCTACCTGAACCAGCGGCGCTCTGCCGCGCGCGGGCAGTGGCTGGACATAGACAGCCTGTCCGAGACCCTGGCGGCACCCGAGGACAGCAGCGATGCGGCCCTGGACCTGGAGCGCTGCCTGCAGCGCCTGCCCGCCGAGCAGCGGGCCGTGCTGCTGCTGGTCAGCGTGGAGGACATGAGCTACGCCGACACGGCGCGCGTGCTGCAGCTGCCCCTGGGCACCGTGATGTCGCGCCTGTCGCGCGCACGGTCCCGGCTGCGCGAATTGATGGAGGCCCCATCGGCCACCTCGGCCACCTCGGCCTCCTCTGCAGCGCCTGCACAGTCAGCACCGACTGCCAAGGCCGCAACACCCCAAGCCGCAGTCCCCGCGCTGCGCCGGCTCAAATGACGAGGCCGCCATGACTGCATCCGCCCCCACCCCTCTTTCATCTTCCTCGCCCTTGACCCCGCCCATTTCCGACGAGCAGTTGCACGCCCTGGTCGATGGCCGCCTGCCCGCGCAGCAGGCGCAGGCGCTGCGCGACCAGCTGGACGAAGACAGTGCCGCGCGCGTGGAGCAATGGCAACGCCAGCGCCAGTTGCTGCGCGCCCTGCATGCCGCCCGGGATGAACCCGGCATGCCCGACGAAATGCGCGCCGCCGCCGAACAGTTGCAGGGCCTGCACCAGCGCCAGCAGCAGTGGTGGCACTGGGGTGGCATGGCCGCGGGCTGGATGCTGGCCTTCGGCCTGGGCTGGCTGGTGCATGGGCAGCAGGCGGTGCCCGCCGCCGCGCCATCAACGGCGGCCACGCTGGCTGCCGCCACCCCGGCCCGCTTCGCCCACCAGGCGGCCGTTGCCCACGCGGTCTACCAGCCCGAGCAACGCCACCCGGTCGAGGTGGAGGCCGCGCAGCAGGCCCATCTGCTGCAGTGGCTGTCCAAGCGCCTGGGCCGGCCGCTGAAGCTGCCGGCACTCACGGACCTGGGCTATGAGCTGGTGGGCGGCCGATTGCTGCCCGGCGACAGCGGCGCACGCGCCCAGTTCATGTACCAGGACGCGGCCGGCGAGCGCATCACCCTGTACCTGGGTGCGCTGGAGGACCCGGCCACGCGCGGCGAGACCGCCTTTCACTTCAGCAGCGACGGCCCCGTGCCCAGCTTCTACTGGGTGGACCAGGGCTTTGGCTATGCGCTCAGCGGCGCCCTGCCGCGCAACCGGCTGCTGCAGCTGGCCACGGCCGTGCACCAGCAGCTTTGAAGCCTGGGGCCACGGCTACCAAGGCAGCGGCGCCGCCTCGCCGTTGCCATGCTCGCCGTAGTACAGCGAGGGCAGGAAGCGCGACAGATAGGTGAACTCCGTGTAGCAATGGCGCAGCAGGCCCAGGCCCAGCGCGTCAGGCAGCTCGGCCGCCGGGTCGGCGCAGGACTGGCCCAGCAAAAAGCGGCTGCGCAGCACGCAGCCAAAAGGCGTGTCACGCGCCAGGTGCACCATCTGCCCGTCCATGGGGTCCCCGCTGGCGTCCAGCTGCACATGCTCACCAAAACCGATGCGCGCATACACGGCGGCCGATGCGCGTTTTTCGGCAAAGGCCAGCTTCAGCTGCGCAGGGTCGAACAGCTCGCGCGGGTCGTGGAACTTGAGCCTGGCCGCCACGGGCGGAATATCGGCCAGGGACTCCACGGCCTCGATGGACGCGCCGATGTAGCTCTCGCCCTTCTTCCATTGCGCATCCCAGCCGCGATGCGCGATGTGGTCGTGCGGATGCCACCACTTGATGTGCTGCGTGGTCTCGAAGAACTTGAACCACCAGTCCAGCATGCGGCCGCTGCAGCCATGCAGGTCGGTGCGGCAGGCCACCACCAGGCAGCCGCTGGGCAGGCGCTGGATTCCCGTCTCCAGCCGCAGCGGCGTGATGTGCAGCAGGTCGTCGATGCGGGAAATGTCGGGCTCGAAGGCATGGGGGTTCATGGGTGTTTTCCGTTCCTGGGTTGATGAGGAAAAGCCATCTTATATTAAAGAAACGAACAACGTTTCCAAACAATCGGATAATCCCTGCCGGGTAACAAAATGCTGCACAACAAGGCCCGACCCTGCACAACACCGAACGGAACGACAAGAAATCCAATGGAATCCGAAATCACTCCTGCGGCCCCCCGGCCGCGCGGGCGGCCGGCCCGGCCCGAGCACGAGGCCAACGACGCCGCCCTGGCCGCCGCCACCTGGCTCTTGCTCAACGAAGGCTATGCCGCCACCACTATGGAAGCCGTGGCCAGGCGCGCAGGGCTGGCCAAGAAGACGCTCTACCGCTTTGCCGCCAACCGCGAGGATCTGGTGGCCTTGGTGGTGCGCGGCTGGACCGACGGTTTCCGCCCTGCCCTGTCGGCCGATGCGCAGTCGGCCTCAGAGGTGGCGCCAGCGCTGGCCGAGATCCTGCGCGTGATTGCCGCGCGCGTGCTGTCGGCCGAGGCGGTGGGCATGTTCCGCCTGCTCACCACCGATTTCCCCGCCAAGCCGGAGCTGCTGGAGGTCTACCAGCGCAACGGCATAGAGCGCGGCCGCGGCATGCTGGTGGACTGGTTGCGGCGCCAGTGCAGCAAGGGGTTGCTGCGGGCCGAACAGCCCGAAGTCGTCTGCGACCTGCTGCTGTCCATGGCCATTGCCGAGCCGCTGCGGCAGATGGCCCTGGGCCTGACGCCGCCCGTGCCCGAATGGGATCCGGGCCCGCGCATTGACGACGCGGTACGGCTGCTGGCAGGCCATTCCTGCCGTATGGAGCCTGCGGATCGTTGAATGAAAAAAGGCCACCCGGCATGGCGCCGGATGGCCTTTTGAACCCTTGGAGGTTTGAGCAACCGCCGCGCGATCAGTCCAGCGCCGCCAGCGGATGCGAATGCGCAGGCCAAGGGCTGTCGAAGAAGGCGCGCCATTGCGCGTCCTGCACCTCCTCGATGCTCGCAGGGTTCCAGCGCGGGTGGTGGTCCTTGTCCACGGCCAGTGCGCGTATGCCTTCGATGGTCTCGCTCTGGCCGGGGCGCAGGTAGAAGCAGTGGCGCACCATGTCGCGCTCCATGCGCAGGTCCTGGGCCAGCGTCATGCCGCGCGCGCGGCGAATCTGCTCCAGCACCACGTGCAGCATCAGCGGCGAGCGCTTGCGCAGCGTGGCAGCCGTGTGCCGGGCCCACTCGCCATCTGCCGCTTCCAGCGCCTGCACCATGGCAGCCACCGTAGGCAGGGCAAACACGCGGTCGATCTCGGCGCGGGGCTGGGCCGCTGGCTTGGCCGGGGCCGTGAACTTCGACTTCACCAGGGCCTCGACGGCCGCTGCATCGGCAAAGCTGCCGGCGGCCAGCGCGTCCCACAGCGCAGGCTGCTGGTCCGAGGGCAGGTAGCCATCGGCCAGGCCGAAGTCCAGCGCATCGGCCGCGCCGATCACATCGCCCGTCAGCGCCAGCCACTCACCCGCGTGACCCGGGCAGCGCGAGAGGAAGTAACCGCCACCCACATCGGGGAACAGGCCGATGGCCGTCTCGGGCATGGCCATCTTGGTGCGTTCGGTGACGATGCGCAGCGTGCCGCCCTGGCTGATGCCCATGCCGCCGCCCATGACGATGCCGTCCATGAAGGCGATGTAGGGCTTGCCAAAGGTGTGGATCAGGTGGTTGAGCGCGTACTCCTCGGTAAAGAAGTCCTCCAGCTGCGGATTGCCCGTGCTGCCCGCGCCATGCAGGAAGCGGATGTCCCCGCCCGCGCAGAAGGCGCCGAAGACCCCTTCCTTGCCCATGCCTCGGATGGCCACGGCCAGCACCTGCTCATCCTTTTGCCAGGCCAGCAGGGTGGCCAGCAGATCGCGCACCATGCCCAGCGACAGCGCGTTCAGCGCCTTGGCCCGGTTCAAGGTGATCATGCCCATGCGGCCCCGCACTTCGCTGAGGACTTCGCCGGCAGCTCCCGTCATATCTTGCTCCTTGTTGCTATGCATGCCCTGCCCCGGCAGCCCGGGGCAATGAGCCGCAACCATAGCTGAAAAACCGCGCCCACCCCTGACAAACAGGTGCCAATATGCGCAACTGCGCGACAGGCGCCGCAACGCCCCGCACTCAGTCCAGAGAGACACCCGTGCTCTTGACCACGCCGGCCCAGCGCTTGATCTCGCTGCGGATATAGGCGCCGTATTCCTCGGGCGTGGAGCCCAGGCCTTCGGCGCCCTGCAGCTGCAGCTTCTCGACAACGCCCGGGTCCTTGAGCGCGCGCATCAGCTCCTGGTTGAGCCGCTGGATGATGGCGGCCGGCGTTTTGGCCGGCACCATCACGCCCTGCCAGGCGCCGGCCTCGAAGCCGGACATGCCGCTTTCGGCCAGCGTGGGTGCATCGGGGAAGTTGGGCAGGCGCTTGGAGGAACTCACGGCCAGCAGCTTGAGCCGCCCCTCCTTGATGAAGGGTGCGACGGAATTGATGGTGTCGGTCATGAAGTCGATCTGCCCGGCGACCAGATCCACGTCGGCCGGCGCGCTGCCCTTGTAGGGCACGTGGCTGGCCTCGATCTGGTAGTGCTGCACGACCTGGAAGGCCGCCAGGTGGGTGACATTGCCGTTGCCGGCCGAGCCATAGGACAGCTGGCCGGTCTTGTCCCTGGCATGGCGCACGAACTCCTGCACGTTCTTCACCGGCAGCTTGGGATTGACCACCAGGCCCAGCGGCACCACGGCCGTCAGCGCCACAGGCATCAGGTCCTTGCCCACGTCGTAGCTCATCTTCTTGTAAAGCGACGGGCTCAGCGCAATGGACGAGGTGTTGTAGAGCACGGTATAGCCATCGGGCGCGGCCTTGGCCACCAGGGCATTGCCGATGTTGCCATTGGCTCCGGGCCGGTTGTCCACGATCACGGTCTGGCCCAGTTGCTGGCCGACCTGCTGGGCCAGCACACGCGCCACCAGGTCGGTGGGCCCGCCCGGCGGGAAGGGCACGACCATCGTGATGGGCTTGCTGGGCCAGGGCTGCTGCGCCAGAGCGGCGCCGGGCAGTGCCGCCCCCACTGTCACCACCGCAGCCGCTGCCGCCGCAATAGGGGCCGCCAGGGTAGCCAGCGCCATGCGGCGCCCTCTTTTGCGGGCCACCTTGTCGATCTGCTTGTCCATGCTTTTGTCTCCTGATGTCGTTATGGGAATGCTTGTGGCCGCCTAGCTGCGCCCGGCCAGCAGGCGCACGGCCGTGTATTCCATGACCTTCTGGTGGCCCTGGTTGAAGACCTCGATGCGCGAGGTGACGACGGCGCGGTTGCCCTTGGAGGTGGGCTTGATGGCGGTGACTTCGACCAGGGCCTCGATGGTGTCGCCCACCAGCACGGGGCCGAGGATCTTCTGGTGCAGCTCCAGCATGGCCAGGCCCGTGCCCTGGATCATGCTTTGCAGGATGAAGCCTTCGATCAGCGCATAGGTCATGGCGCCCGGCACGGGGCGGCCGGCAATGGCGCCGCCGTCGTAGCCCTCCTCGATGAAGATGGCCTCCAGCATGCCCGTGGCATTGATGAAGGCGACCAGGTCGGACTCGGTCACGGTGCGGCGGAAGGTGCGCAGTTGCTGGCCGATCTGCAGGTCCTGCCAGAAAAAGCCCTGGCCCATGCGGGGCACGGCGTTCCAGGCAGCGCCAGGGTGGGGCTGCGGGGTGTTCACTGTCATCTCATGTCTCCTGTTGCGTGATCTGCAGGCCGGCGATGCGCTCGGCGCTCCAGCCCGCCTGGGCCAGCAGCGCCGCCGTGTGCTCGCCCAGGCGCGGGGGCATGCCCATGGGCGCCTGCCGGCCATCCATGCGCACGGAGGAGCGAGGCAGGTGCACGGTGCCCATGGCGGTGTCCTGCAGCGGCACGAAGAACTCCGTGGCCTGCAGATGCGGATCGGCGGGCAGATCGTCCATGCGCGCCACGGGGGCGGCGGGAATCTCCAGGCGCTGGCAGGTATCGAGCCAGTACTGGGTGCCGTGCAGCGCCACATGCTCGCCAGCGGTCTCCAGCAGCTCGGCAATGTGGGCCGTGCGGCTGGCCTGGCTGGCAAAGCGCGCGTCCAGGGCCAGCTGCGGCTGGCCCACGGCGGCGAAGAAGCGCTGCCAGTGCGCATCGGTGTACGGCATCATGCAGACGTGGCCGTCCAGCGTTCTGTAGGGCTTGCGCCAGGGCGCCATCACGCGCGGGTAGCCTGCGCCGCTGAGCGCCGGGCTGAAGTGCATGCCGTAGAAATGCTCGACCAGGTTGAAGCCCACCATGGTCTCGTACATGGGCACTTCCACAAAGCAGCCATGGCCGCTGCGCTCGCGCTGGAACAGCGCCGCCAGCACGGCATGCGCGGCCACCAGGGCGCAGGTCTTGTCGGCCGCAATGGTGGGCAGGTAGCGCGCCTCGCCCGTCTGGCGCTCCATCAGGTCGGCCAGGCCGCTCATGCCCTGGATGACGTCGTCATAGGCGGGCATGCCTGCATAGGGGCCGTCTTCGCCAAAGCCATGCAGGCCTGCATAGACCAGGCGCGGATAGCGCTCGCGCAGCGTTGCGGGGTCCAGGCCCAGCGGAGCCAGCTTTTGCGGGCGCATGCTGTGCATGAACACATCGGCCGTGGCCAGCAGCGCATGCAGAGCCTGGCGCGCCTCGTCCTGCTTGAGGTCCAGCACCACGCTCTTCTTGCTGCGGTTGGTGCCCATGAACATGGCTGCCATGCCGGGCTCCACGGCCGGGCCGGTATGGCGCGTGGAGTCGCCGGCCGGCGGCTCGATCTTGATGACTTCGGCGCCGTAGTCGGCCAGCACCTGGCTGGCCAGCGGCCCGAACACCACGCTGGACAGATCCAGCACCCGAATCCCTGTCAACGCAGCCTGCACTGTGGTCTCCATGTTGCTTCAGGGAGCCAGTATTTGATATCTTCAAAGCTGCGTCTAAGACTTAATTCAGCATCTCTGATACACGGTAGATATCAATGGACCTGCGCCAACTGCGTCACTTCGTCACCCTGGCCCGCACGCTCAACTACCGGCAGGCGGCCGAGCAGCTGCACATGTCGCAGCCGCCGCTGTCCCAATCCATACGCCGGCTGGAAGACAGCCTGGGCGTGCAGCTGTTCCAGCGCGACCGCCGGGGCACGGCGCTGACCGAGGCAGGCCAGGCGGCCCTGGAAAGTGCCGAGCTGGCCCTGCACCATGCGCGCCAGATGCAGGAGGTCTCGCGCGCCACGGCCGGCGGCGAGCGCGGGCGGCTGCACATAGGCTTCATAGGCTCGGCCACGTTCTCGCTGATACCGCGGCTGGTGCAGGCCTTTCGCAGCGAATATCCGCTGATCGACCTGGTGCTGACCGAATCGACCACGCGCGAGATCTGCGCGCAGGTGGCCAGCGGCGATTTCGATGCCGGCCTGCTGCGATACCCGGTGACGCAGGCCACCGACCTGTCCATCACGCCCGTGGAAAAGGACGAGCTGGTGGCCGTGCTGCCCGAAGGCAACCCGCTGCTGCAGCGGCCCGCCTTGCGGCTGCGGGACCTGGCGGACCAGCCCTTCATCAACTACCGCCCCAGCGAGGTGCCCGGCCTGCACGCGCTGGTGGTGCTGGCCTGCCAGAACGCGGGCTTCATGCCGCAGGTCAAGCAGCATGCCGTGCAGGCGCAGACCCTGGTCAGCCTGGTGGGTGCGGGCCTGGGCGTGGCGCTGGTGCCAGCCGTGGTGGCCAAGGGCAGCACGCCGGGGGTGGTGTTCCGCGCGCTGGCAGATACCGAGAACCTGCCCTCCATCGGCCTGGCCCTGGCGCTCAATCCGCAGCAAAGCGCAGCGGCCGGGCAGCGACTGCGCGAGTTGCTGCTGCAGCTGCAGTAGCAAGCAGTTGCAAGCAGTAGCAGCAGTTCCTTTGCCGTTGCGCCCGCACGCCTGAACGGCGCGCCACAAAAGACAAAGGCCGCAGATGCGGCCTTTGACAGTCAGGGCGGTGAAGCCATGCGGCTTGCGTGCGCCCTGGTCGCTACAGCGCTTATGCGCCACGCGAAGCGCGCTTGCGCTCGTTCTCGGACAGGTGGCGCTTGCGAACGCGGATGCTCTTGGGGGTGATTTCCACCAGCTCGTCGTCCTCGATGAATTCCACCGCGTATTCCAGCGACAGGTCGATCGGGGGGGTGATCTTGATGGCATCTTCCTTGCCGGACACGCGGAAGTTGGTCAGCTGCTTGGTACGCGTGGCGTTGACCACCAGGTCGTTGTCGCGGCTGTGGATGCCGATGATCATGCCTTCGTACACGGGATCGTTGGCCTTGACGAACATGCGGCCACGGTCGTCCAGCTTGCCCAGGGCGTAGGTGAAGATTTCGCCTTCGTCCATGGAGATCAGCACACCGTTCTTGCGGCCGCCGATTTCGCCCTTGTGCGGCTCGTAGCTGTCGAAGATGTTGGAGATCAGGCCGGAACCACGGGTCAGGTTCAGGAATTCGTTGGTGAAGCCGATCAGGCCACGCGCAGGAATGCGGTACTCCAGGCGCACGCGGCCGCGGCCATCGGGTTCCATGTTGACCAGTTCGCCCTTGCGCTCGCCCAGGGCCTGCATCACGCCACCCTGGTGGCCTTCTTCGATGTCGGCCGTCACCAGCTCGATAGGCTCGTGGCGCACGCCGTCCACGTCGCGGTAGACCACGCGGGGCTTGGACACAGCCAGCTCGTAGCCTTCACGGCGCATTTCTTCCAGCAGGATGGTCAGGTGCAGTTCGCCGCGGCCCGACACTTCGAAGATGCCGTCTTCGTCGGTTTCCTTGACGCGCAGGGCCACGTTGGAACGCAGTTCCTTTTGCAGGCGGTCCCAGATCTGGCGGCTGGTCACGAACTTGCCTTCACGACCTGCCAGCGGCGAGGTGTTGACGCAGAAGTTCATGGTCAGCGTGGGCTCGTCGATCTTGAGCATCGGCAGCGGCTGGGGGTTCAGCGGGTCGGTCAGCGTGACGCCCATGCCCAGGTCGGCGATGCCGTTGACCAGCACGATGTCGCTTGGACCGGCTTCGGTCACTTGCACGCGGTCAATGCCCTGGAACTTCAGAACCTGGTTGATGCGGCCCTTGTAGCTCTTGCCGTCAGGACCTTCCATGACCAGCACGTCGGTCGAAGGCTTGAGCGTGCCGGAGGTGATGCGGCCCACGCCGATACGGCCCACGAAGGTGGAGTAGTCCAGCGCCGAGATCTGCATTTGCAGCGGAGCGGCAGGATCGCCCTTGACGGCGGGAACGTGCTTCAGGATGGTGTCGAACAGGGCCGACATGTCGGGGCCCCACTGTTCGCCGGGAGCGCCTTCTTCCAGCGAGGTCCAGCCGTTGATGCCCGAGGCGTACACCACGGGGAAGTCCAGCTGCTCGTCGGTGGCACCCAGCTTGTCGAACAGGTCGAAGGCGGCGTTGACCACGTAGTCGGGACGCGCACCGGGCTTGTCCACCTTGTTGACCACGAGGATGGGCTTCAGGCCCAGGGCCAGTGCCTTCTTGGTCACGAAGCGCGTCTGGGGCATGGGGCCTTCCTGCGCGTCGATCAGCAGCACCACGCCGTCCACCATGGACAGGGCACGCTCCACTTCACCGCCGAAGTCCGCGTGGCCGGGTGTGTCGAGGATGTTGATGTGCGTCTCGTTCCAGCTCACGGCGCAGTTCTTGGCCAAGATGGTGATGCCACGCTCGCGTTCGATGGCGTTGTTGTCCATCACCGTGTCCACGACTTTCTCGTGTTCGGCGAAGGTTCCGGATTGGCGCAGCAGCTGGTCCACCATGGTGGTTTTGCCGTGGTCCACGTGGGCGATGATCGCGATATTGCGGATTTGTTTGCTCATAGTGTTTTCCCATTGCCGCTGCGTCATGGGCGCGGCGTGTCTTCCAAAATCTGTTGAATTTCCAGTGAACTGAGCAGGCGCCCGGGGATCAGTTCCCCACGCACCACGCGCCCCACTCCCAGCAGAGCCTGTGGGTTCTCGCCATACACAGCCACCGCCTCGGCATCGGCCCAAGCGCCCTTGCGGGGCAGGCCCGTGAGAAAACGGGCCGCATCTTGCTCGCCCAGCGTGACAGCCGTGTGGCTGGCCAGCAGGGCGTCGACAGGCTGCAACTGCTGCAGACGCTCGCCCTCGCCCATGGCGGCCAGCGCCTCCAGCGAGATACAGCGCTCGACACCCAGCCCCCCGGTGTCGATACGGCGCAGCGCGCGCAGGTGCGCGCCGCAGCCCAGGGCCTCGCCCACGTCCTCGGCCAGCGTGCGGATGTAGGTGCCCTTGCTGCAGGTCACCAGCATCCGAATCGCAGGCAGGCCTTCGCTGTCTTGCGTCAGCGAAAGCTCCAGTGCGTGGATTGTCACTTCGCGCGCCGGGCGCTCGACTTCGATGCCGGCACGCGCATATTCATAGAGAGCCTTGCCGTCCTTCTTGAGGGCGCTGTACATGGGTGGCACCTGGCGGATCGCACCCGTGAACTGCGCCTGCACGGCGGCCAATCGCTCGGCCGTGAGGGCGGCGAGGTCAACGGCGCGCTCGCGCAGCACCTCGCCCTCGGCATCGGCCGTGGTCGTGGTCTGGCCCAGGCGCGCAATCGCCTCGTAGGTCTTGGCAGCTTCAAGCTGCAACTGGCTGAACTTGGTCGCCGCACCGAAGCACAGCGGCAGCACGCCGGTGGCCAACGGGTCCAGCGTGCCGGTGTGTCCGGCCTTTTCGGCGCGCAGCAACCACTTGACCTTTTGCAAGGCGTCGTTGCTGGACAGCTCCAGCGGTTTGTCGAGTAGCAACACCCCATGCACAGGGCGCCGCTGCACCCTTGTGCGTGGCGCGTTCATGGGGCTACTCTTCCTTTCCGCGCGAAGAAACGGCCTTGGCGATCAAGGCGTTCATGTCGGCCGCACGCTCGGAGGTGCGGTCGTAGATGAAGTGCAGCGTGGGCACTGTGTGGATATGCAGGCGCTTGAACAGGCCATTGCGCAGGAAGCCTGCGGCCTGGTTCAACGCTTCCTGCGTCGCCTGTGGATCGCCCACGAGCAGGCTGAAGTAGACCTTGGCGTGGGCATAGTCCGGAGTCACCTCCACGCTTTGCAGCGTGACCATGCCCACGCGCGGGTCCTTCAACTCGCGCGCGATCAGCTCTGCCAGATCACGCTGGATCTGGTCAGAGACTTTGAAGCTGCGATTCGGCGCAGCGGACTTGCGTGTTGCCATGGCGAATTACAGCGAGCGCGCGATTTCCTTGATCTCGAACACTTCGAGCACGTCGCCTTCGCGAATGTCGTTGTAGTTCTTGAGCTTGATACCGCACTCGAAGCCTTCCTTGACTTCCTTGACGTCGTCCTTCAGGCGCTTGAGCGATTCGATCTCGCCCGTGTAGATGACCACGTTCTCGCGCAGCAGGCGGAAATGCGCATTGCGCGTGACCTGGCCTTGCGTGATGTACGAGCCGGCCACGGTGCCGATCTTCGAAGCCACGAACACGGTGCGGATCTCGGCCATGCCGATGATCTCTTCCTTGCGCTCGGGAGCCAGCATGCCGGACATGGCCGCCTTCACCTCTTCGACTGCGTCGTAGATGATGTTGTAGTAGCGCAGGTCCACATCGTTGCTCTCGGCCGTCTTGCGCGCCTGGGCATCGGCCCGGACGTTGAAGCCGATGATGATGGCCTTGGAGGCCAGCGCCAGGTTCACGTCGGACTCGCTGATGCCGCCCACGCCCGAGTAGACCAGCTGAACGCGGATCTCGTCGGTCGAGAGCTTGAGCAGCGATGTGCCCAGCGCTTCCTGCGAGCCCTGCATGTCGGCCTTGATGATGATGGGCAGGGTCTGGACCTCGCCTGCACCCATTTCGGCAAACATGTTCTCGAGCTTGGCAGCCTGCTGGCGGGCCAGCTTGGTGTGGCGGAACTTGCCGGCGCGGTAGGTCGCGATTTCGCGGGCACGACGCTCGTCCTGCAGCACCATGAAGTCGTCGCCGGCCTGGGGCACGTCGGACAGACCCTGGATTTCCACCGGGATGGAGGGGCCTGCAGACTTGGTCTGCTTGCCGTCTTCGTCCAGCATGGCGCGCACGCGGCCGTAGGTCTGGCCAGCCAGCACCACGTCGCCCACCTTCAGCGTACCGGACTGCACCAGCACCGTGGCCACAGGGCCGCGGCCCTTGTCCAGCTGGGCTTCGATGACCAGGCCCTTGGCAGCGGCTTCCACGGGAGCGGTCAGCTCCAGCACTTCGGCCTGCAGCAGAACCTGCTCCAGCAGCTCGTCGATGCCCTGGCCGGTCTTGGAGGACACGGCGATGAACGGGGACTCGCCGCCGTACTCTTCAGGCACCACCTGCTCGGCCACCAGGCCTTGCTTGACGCGGTCGAGGTTGGCATCGGGCTTGTCGGCCTTGGTGATGGCAACCACGATGGGCACACCAGCCGCCTTCGCGTGCTTGATGGCTTCCTTGGTCTGGGGCATCACGCCGTCGTCGGCCGCACACACCAGGATGACGATGTCGGTGGCCTGGGCACCACGGGCACGCATGGCCGTGAAGGCCTCGTGGCCCGGGGTATCCAGGAAGGTGACGATGCCGCGGGGCGTCGTCACATGGTAGGCACCGATGTGCTGGGTAATGCCACCGGCTTCGCCCGACGCCACCTTGGTGCGGCGGATGTAGTCCAGCAACGAGGTCTTGCCGTGGTCCACGTGGCCCATGACGGTGACCACGGGAGCACGCGACTCCTGGGCAGCTTCCTGCTGGGACACTTCCTCGGCCGTGAAGGCTTCGGGATCGTCCAGCGCGGCGACCTTGGCCGTGTGGCCCATTTCCTCGACCACGATCATGGCCGTGTCCTGGTCCAGAGGCTGGTTGATGGTGACCATCTGGCCCATCTTCATCAGCACCTTGATCAGCTCGGACGCCTTGACCGACATCTTGTGCGCCAGCTCGGCCACGGTGATGGTCTCGGGCACGTGCACTTCGATGGCGCGGAATTCCGCTGCCGCGCTCTGGTGCTGACCGTCATGACGGTCATTGCCACGACGGCCGCCACGCGGGCCGCCGCGCCAGTTGGAACGGCCACCCACGCCACCGGAGCTGTCGCCACGGGTCTTGATTTCCTTCTTCTTGCCATCGCCAGCCCAGCTCGACGAGAGCTTGGCGGACTTGACTTCCTTGCCGGCACCGGCAGGCGCACCCGCACGCGCACCGGCTCCACCGGTGGTCGTGCCAGCGGGCTTGTGCAGCGTGGTCTTCTTGGCATCGCCGGCAGCGGGCGCTGCAGGCTTGGCCACGGGCTTGGGCTCTTCAGGCTTCTTGGCCACGAGCACCTTCTTGGGCGCAGCCATCATGGCGCGAATGGCTTCGGCCTCGGCCAGCGCCTTGCGGCGGCGGTCTTCCAGATCCTTGGCGCGTTCGGCTTCCTCGGCCGCGCGGGCCTTGGATTCTTCCTCGGCCTTGACGCGAGCCGCAACCTGGGCTTCGGCGCGCGCGGCCTGGCCTGCAGCCTGCTCACGCGAAGCTTCCTGCTTCGCGCGGTTGGCCTCGAGGATCTTTGCGGCTTCTGCAGCCGCATAGGCGCTTGCGCGCTCTTCGGCTTCTCGCTCGCGTTGTTGAACTAGTTCGCGCTCTTCGCGCTCACGGCGTTGCTGTGCCAATTCTTCCTCCTCGCGGCCGATCATTTCGGCCTGGCGACGTGCTTCCCCTTCGCGGCGCACCAGATCCTGGGACTCGCGCTCCGATGCCGCGCGCTGCTCCTGGGCAGCGGCAACGACAGCGGGATCGGAGGCGCCCTCGGCGACCTCGTCACGCTTGACGAAGGTGCGCTTCTTGCGCACTTCCACCTGGATGGTGCGGGCGCGGCCCGACGAATCGGCCTGCTTGATCTCGCTTGTGGACCGTTTGGTCAGCGTGATCTTCTTGGCGCCACTTCCGTGGCTGGCCTGCAGATGGCTGAGCAGTTGCTGCTTGTCGCCGTCGGTCAACGCATCCGATGCGTTGTCCTTGGCGACGCCTGCAGCCTTGAGCTGCTGCAGCAACGTGTCAGGGGTCTTGTTGAGCTCTCTTGCAAACTCGGCAACCGTATTACTGGACATATATGCTCTGAACCTCCCTGACCTTACTCTTGCCCTTCGGTGAACCAGTGTTCACGCGCCTTCATGATCAAAGCCTTCGCTTCTTCCTCGGTCTGCCCGGTCAGCTCGGTCAACTCGTCGATGGCCAGATCGGCCAGATCGTCTCGGGTGTGCACATCGGCCTCGGCCAGCTTGTCCACGATCTCCGGAGTCATTCCCTCGAGCGTCAGCAGATCCTGCGACACTTTGCCCACGTTTTCCTCGTGCGCGATTTCCTGCGTCAGCAGTGCATCTTTCGCCCGGGTGCGCAACTCGTTCACCGTCTCTTCGTCGAACGCCTCGATTTCGAGCATTTCCTGCAGCGGCACATAGGCCACTTCTTCCAGGGTCTCGAAACCTTCCTCGATGAGGATGTTGGCGATTTCCTCGTCCACATCGAGCTTTTCCATGAACAGCTGGCGCGCAACAGCGGACTCGTCCGCCTGCTTTTGCGCAGACTCAGCCGCGTCCATGATGTTGATCTTCCAGCCGGTGAGCTCGGAAGCCAGGCGAACATTCTGACCGCCACGGCCGATGGCGATGGCGAGGTTTTCCTCGTCAACCACCACGTCCATGGCATGCTTTTCCTCGTCCACAACGATGGACGACACATTGGCCGGAGCCAGCGCGCCAATCACGAACTGTGCAGGGTCTTCGGACCACAGCACGATGTCCACGCGCTCGCCAGCCAGTTCATTGGTGACGGCGTTGACACGGGTGCCTCGCACGCCGACGCAGGTGCCGATGGGATCGACACGCTTGTCATGGCTGAGCACGGCGATCTTGGCGCGGCTGCCGGAATCGCGAGCGCAGCTCTTGATCTCCAGCAGGCCCTGCTCGATCTCGGGCACTTCGTTGCGGAACAACTCGACCATGAACTCGGGCGCCGAGCGCGACAGGATGATGGGCGCGCCGCGCAGCGTGGCGTCCACTTCCATGATCATGGCCCGCACGCGGTCGCCGTTGCGCAGGTTTTCCTTGGGGATCATCTCGTTGCGGCGCAGGCGTCCTTCGACACGGCCGGCCTCGACGATGATGTCGCCCTTGTCCATGCGCTTGACGGTGCCCGTGAAGATCCGGTCGCCGCGCGACAGGAACTCGTTGAGCAGCATTTCGCGCTCGGCGTCACGGATCTTCTGCAGGATGACCTGCTTGGCCGCCATGGCGCCGATGCGGCCGATGGGCACCGACTCGATCTCTTCCTCGATGTACTCGCCTTCGGAGATACCGGGAACGCGGTCCTGTGCGTCCATCAGCATTTCTTCGGCATCGGGGTTTTGCAGGCCCGCATCATCGGGCACCACCAGCCAGCGGCGGAAGGTGTCGTAGTTACCGCTATCGCGATCGATGGCCACGCGGATGTCCACCTCACCTTGGTACAGCTTCTTGGTGGCCTGGGCCAGGGCCGATTCCACTGCACCGAACACCAGATCGCGCTCCACGTTCTTTTCGCGCGAAATGGCTTCTACCAACATCAACAATTCGCGATTCATGCGACGACTCTCCTATTTCAATCACACAGGAAGGGGATGGCAGTGCCCTTCCTGCCCCAATGATTCGACGTACCCTGCCTGCTCCGATCAGACCGGCTTGGCAGAACGCCCCTTGAAATCCACGATGGGAGCCAGACGCGCCTCGCGCAGCTCCTCCAGAGTGAAGCCCAGCGCCTGCAGGGGCGCGGGAACACGCTTTTTGCTGACCTTCTGGCCAGGCTTGACGGGTGGCTCGTCGCTCCAGACGATCTGCCAGCCACCATCTTCGGCACGCTCCAGCGTGCCGCGGAATTTCTTGCGATTGGCGCTGACCTGCCCTTCAGCGGCGGCGCCGATGGGCTCCTTGAGGGTCAGGTCGATGACTTCACCGACAAAGCGGGTGAAGTCCTGCTCGTGCCGCAGGGGGCGGTCGATACCAGGGGAGGAGACCTCAAGGCGCGTGTAATCTGCGCCATCAACCTCAAGCGCGAACTGCAGCTGGCGCGTGATCTTCTCGCAGTCCTCGACTGTCACGAACTGCTCCGGCACCACCGGCTCACCCTCCACCGGGGGCTGCCAAGGCAAATCAATTGTGACGCGCAACAGCCCGCCCGCCGAGCGTTCTATTTCCACCAGGTCATAGCCCAGACCTGTCACGGTTTGTTCAACGATTTGCTGTAGTGCCACGTGTATTTAAATTCAGTCCTGCAAACACAAAAGACCCGGAACGCCCCTGAAACATTGGCAGCAGCCATGTCCCAACAGCGCCGAGCCCCATGGCAATCCCGAAGGTCGCCCGAAGATCGCCCAAAAAAAAGGGCGGTTGGTACCCGCCCGTTTGGTCGTGAATATGCCATTGTATCCGCAAACGACCTTCAGGCCAAGCCTGCCCCGCACAAAAGCGGGGACAGGGCGAGGGACCTCAGGCCCGCCCACCCGCCCTTGCCCGAAGCTCAGACGCCAACGCGCTCCAGCGCCTGCGCCGACTGGAGCCGCCGCAAGAGGGCCTGCGCCTCGGCGGGATCGGCAGGGGCCGCGCCCGGGTCCTGGGCCAGTGACTGCAGCATGCGCGCCACAACCCCCGCCTGGGGCAGCACCGGACCCAGAAAACGTGCACGCTCGCCATCGGCCACCAGCAGCGAGGGGAAGGTTTCGATGTCCAGATCTCCGGCCACGTCCTCGCGGTCCTCGACATCAAGCCAGACAAAGCGCATCTGCGGGAATTGGCTTGCCAGTTCCGAAAACGTGCTTCGGTATTGGTTGCAAACGCCACACCATTGCGCGCACAGGCAAACCACCCACCAGGGGCGGGTGGCGTCGCTGTCGTCCGGCAGCTTGCCGACCATTGAATCCATGAAAGCCTCTCAGAAACCACGCCCTTCCCGGGCGCGATAAACCTCCATGTTACCGATTTCCGCCGCCTTGTTGCCCCAGGCGTTGCGCACATAGCTGGCCACGGCGGCCACCTGTGCATCGGACAGCACATGACCGAAAGGCGGCATGCCGTGCGGCTGCGGCTGCTGCCGGGTGGAGGGTGGGTAGCCCCCCTCCAGCAACACCAGCAACAGGTTGCGCGGCTCGGCCAGGGTCACGGAGGCATTGCCAGCAAGCGCGGGAAACGCGCCCGGCGTTCCCTGGCCCTCGGCACCGTGGCATACCGCGCATTGCCGCTCGTAGATGGCCCGCCCCAGGGCCATTTGCCCGGATGGCACGGGCGCGGCAGCAGGCCTGCTCCTGGGCGGGCCTGCTGCCGCGCCCTGCTCCTGCAGGTAGGAAGCGAGGGCCTGCAGATCCTGCGGCTGCCAGTGCTGGGTGCTGCGCGCCACGACTTCGGCCATGGGGCCCAGCGCCGATCCCGAAGGACCCGAACCCGTCTGCAGCAACTGCACCCAGGCGGACTCCTGGCCCGCGCGCACGCCGGCTTCGCCCGGATCAAGCAGCGACGGCGCATACCAGGCCTGCCCTGCCACAAAGCCACCGGACATGGCCTGGGACGAGGCACCCATGCCGTTGCGCGGTGCATGGCACGCCGCGCAGTGCCCCAGGCCCTGGGCAAGATATGCACCGCGATTCCAGGCAGCCGCCTTCTGCGGCCGGTCCTGCCACTCCTGCGGGGTGAAGAACAGCGCGCGCCAGACAGCCAGCGAGCCCTGCCAGCCATAGGGAAAGTCCAGCGCATGCCGGGGCACCTGCGCGCGCACGGCGGGCAGGCTTTGCAGATAGGCAAACAATGCGTCCGAGTCGGCGCGCGTCACATGGGTGTAGCTGTCATATGGAAAGGCCGGATACAGCAGGCGCCCTTCCCGTGACCGCCCGTTATGCATTGCACGCCAGAAGTCCTGGGCCGTCCACAGCCCCAGGCCACTTTCCTTGTCAGGCGTGAGATTGCTGGTGTACAGCGTGCCGAACGAGGTGGGCAGGCCCCGCCCGCCCGCATACTCGGCGCCGCCAGCCGCCGTATGGCAGCCTGCGCAGTCGCCCACGCGGGCCAGGTAGGCACCGCGCTCTATCAAGGCGGCCGGCGTTTCGCGCGCGCCTGACCAGCCGCCGTGGTCATAGGCGTGCACGCCCTGCTCGCCCCGCAGGTTGAGCCAGACCAGGAGCGCGCCCAGCAGGGCGATGATCAGCGACGCCAGCCCTGCCACCCTGGCCAGCCGCCGTCGCCCGCGCGTGTTCCCGCTTGCCGCGTTTTCTGCCAGGGTATTCATGGCTTGCCCTCCTGGCCAGCAATGGCGGCTACAGCGCCGCAGCGCAGCGGCATGGGCAGGGCCAGGGCTTCATGTCCCCCCGGCGCCGCCAGTGCGGGGCGCGATGACAGCCAGGCCGTGACGGCTACGACCTCCTGCGCCGTCAGCGCCTTGGCCACCTGGTCCATGCAGTCGGGCGCTGCCGCCTTGCGCTGGCCGGAGCGCCAGGCACCAATCTGGCTGTTCAGATAGTCGCGCGACAGGCCCAGCAGGCCCGGAATATCGTCACCCGCACCCATAAGCCGCTCACCATGGCATGCAGCGCAGGCGGGCAGGCCGCGCTGCGCGTCGCCCCGCAAGACCAGTTGCTCGCCACGGGCGAGTTCAGAGGGCGGCAGTTGCGCCGGCACGGGCGGGGCATAGGGGAGCTCCAGGCCTGCGAAGTGCGTGGCGATCTGGCGCAGATAGTCGTCCGACATGAATTCGATCAGCCGGTTCATGGCGGGATAGCTACGGCGCCCTTGCTGGAAGTTCTTGAGCTGGCGGTACAGATAGCCCGCGGGCTTGCCCGCAATGCGCGGAAAGTAGCCGCTGGGGGTGGCCCGGCCCTCGGGTCCATGGCAGGCCGTGCAGGCCAGCACCCTGGAGGCCATGGAGCCCACATCGGGCAGCGGGGCGCTGACCACGGCCGGCGGCAGGTCTGCCATGGGCACGCCCGGTGCTGGCTGCATGGTCTGCGCGGTCTGCGCCATCACCCCGCAGGTTCCACACGCGCCGGCCACCAGCCATGCGCCCAGCAGGGCCCTCCATCCCCTGGAGCCTGTGCGCCCCCGCCCAGCCCGCCACCGTCTGCCATGTGCCATGTCCGACGCCTCCTGTTCCGTCCTGCCGACGCGCGAATGTAATGAACCCGTCACAAGATGCCAGTCAAGCAGGAAAAGGCCCATCGGTTGAGACCCTGCCATGACCGGGCTATGCTGCCTTCGGGTTTGTCCAGAACATCGCCCGCAAGGGCCGGAGGACGGAAATTCATGGATTACAAGGACTACTACCGCATCCTGGCCGTGGACAGGCAGGCCAGTGCCGATGACATCAAGAAGGCCTACCGCAAGCTGGCGCGCAAGTACCACCCCGATGTCAGCAAGGAGGCGGACGCCTCCGAGCGCATGGCCGAAGTCAACGAAGCCAATGCCGTGCTGTCGGACCCCGAAAAGCGCGCAGCCTATGACGCCCTGGCCGATGCGCCGCGCCGCAGCGGGCCCGGCGCCGGCGGCTTCCAGCCACCGCCCGGCTGGGAAGGGCAGGACTTTCACTTTCGCAGCAGCGACGGCGCCATGCCGGAGGGCGACGCGGACTTCAGCGAGTTCTTCTCACAGATGTTCGGCCAGGGCGCGCGTGCCCGACATGCGGGCGGAGGCGGCCAGCATCGCTCCCCGCCTGACCTGCGCGGGCAGGACCAGCACGCCAGCATCGAGCTGGACCTGCTGGACAGCTACCAGGGCGCGCAGCGCAGCCTGCACCTGCGCACCACGGCGCTGGATGAGGACGGACACCCCGTGGCGCGCGACAAGGAATTGCAGGTCAGCATTCCCAAGGGCGTGCGCGAAGGCCAGATGATCCGCCTGGCCGGACAGGGCGGCCCGGGCCTGGGCAACGGCCCGGCAGGCGATCTGCTGCTGGAAGTGCACCTGCGCCATGACCCGCGCTGGTGGGCCGAAGGCAAGGATGTCTACCAGCCCGTGTCCCTGGCCCCGTGGGAAGCCGCACTGGGCGGCCCGGTCCGCGTGGCCACCATTGCCGGTGAATTCGAGGTCAGCGTGCCCGCAGGCAGCCGCGCTGGCCGCAAGCTGCGCATCAAGGGCAAGGGCTTGCCCGCCGCCACGCCGGGCGACCTGTACCTGGTGCTGGGCATCGCCCTGCCCGAACCCAAGACCGACGCCCAGCGCCAGGCCTATGCGGCACTGGCCCAGGCCTTTCCCTCGTTCGATGCCCGCCAGCACGCAGCGGGCCAAGGAGCCACGCGATGAGCACGCCGCTGTACCCCTTCTACGAGCCCGCAGAACTGCTGGACGAAGGCGCTCTGGACCTGCAGGATCTGGCCCGCCACTGCCAGCGCAACACCGCCTGGGTGGTGGAGCGTGTGCAGACCGGCGTGCTGTACTGCGAAAACGAGCCATCCGGCGAAGCGGCCGCGCCACAGGCGCAGTGGCGCTTCAGCAGCCAGACCCTGGTGCGCGCGCGCCGCATAGCCCATCTGGAGCACAGCTTCGATGCCGACCCTCAGCTGGCCGCGCTGACGGCGGACCTGATCGAGGAAGTGCAGATGCTGCGCCGCAAGCTCCAGGCACTGCAGCATTGAGAGCGCCGCCTCAAAAGCAAAAGCCCTCGAAAGAGGGCTTTTGCTTTCAGAACGTGGCCGCAGCAGGCATGCATGCGGCCCGCCGTGCTCAGCGGTGACGCTTGCCGGGGTTCTTCTTGGTATGGGTGTGGGCACCACGGGCGCGGCTCACGCGCTGGCCACGGCCGGGCGTCGGCAGGGTGACGCCGTTGGGCAGGGGAGGCTGGGGAGTGAACTTGCGGTCGGCTTCGGTAACGATCTTGTTGCCCATGGCATTTCCTTCTTCAAAAAAATGAGAACGCGCAATTAGGCCATAGACCTGCATGACCGCGCACAAAAAAACACATGGCCTGCTCTGGCATAGGGAAAGTTCCAGCGTTGCGCGGCCCGCACAGCACCGGCGCAGGCAGCGCCGGCCTACACTGCGGCCCGGTTTTCTGTCCTAAAGTAGGAGCACGCTGCCAAGCGCGCAAGACCCTGGCATGCACGTCTGCCTGAACACGGAGTTCCGCACCATGTCACCCCGCCACCCCAATACAGAGTCAACCACCCCATCCACTTCCCGCCCCGCCTGGGTTCTGCCCACGGCCGGCCTGGCAGGGCTTGCCGTAGGCGCCGCCGCAGCAGCGTTGCTGTGGAAGGGCCTGCGCAACCCACCCATCCCCCCTACCGTGGAGCCGGTGCGCGGCTGGGACATCCAGCGCTACATGGGCCGCTGGTATGAAGTGGCCCGCATCGACCACAGTTTCGAAAAAGGCCTGGAGCGCACCCAGGCCGAGTACACACAGCTTCCCGACGGCACGGTGCATGTGCTGAACCGGGGCTACGACGCCCGCCACCGGCGCTGGAAATCCTCCGAGGGCAAGGCCCGCACGGTGCACGGCCCGGACGTTGCGGCGCTCAAGGTCTCTTTCTTCGGCCCGTTCTACGGCGGCTACAACGTGGTGGCTCTTGATGCCGAGTACCGCTGGGCCATGGTGGTGGGATCGGACCTGCGCTATTTCTGGATTCTTTCGCGCACGCCCGAACTGGCCGACGGCGTGGCGGCACGCCTGCTGGCACAGGCCCGGCTGCTGGGCGTGCCCGTGGACAAGGTCCAGTGGATCCTGCAGGACGGGGTCAATCCCACGGGCAGCTGGTAGCGCGGACCGGCAACTGCCTCAGAATCCCTCGGGCATGCCGTCGCCCGAGAAGCCGGCGGCCTCCACCAGCCGCTGCGTGTACGCCTGGCGCGGCGCGCCCAGCACCTGGGCGACGGGGCCGGATTCGACGATGGCACCATCCTTCATGACCACCACGTCATGGGCCATGGCGCGGATCACGTCCACGTCGTGCGTGATCAGCAGATAGGCCAGGCCCCGCTCGCGCTGCAGCCGTTGCAGCAGGCCCAGCACCTGCTGCTGAATGGTCACATCCAGCGCGCTGGTGGGTTCGTCGAGCACCAGCACCTCGGGCTCCAGCACCAGGGCGCGTGCAATGGCGATGCGCTGGCGCTGGCCTCCCGAGAATTCGTGGGGATAGCGGTCAAGCAGGCCGGGAAACTGTTCCTGCGTCAGGCCCACGGCCGACAGCATCTCCACGATGCGGTCGCGTTGCTGCGGCGCCGCCAGCGACGGCGCATGCACGCGCAGGCCTTCGCCAACGATCTGCTCCAGCGTCAGCCGGGGCGACAGCGATGAATACGGGTCCTGGAACACCACCTGCACCTTGCGCCGCAGCGCACGGTTGGCGGGCGAGTTGCGCGTGGCTGGCTGCTGCCAGGCATGGCCGGCAATGCGCAGCCGTCCTTCATGGGGCAGCAGCCCCAGCACGGCCTGCGCCAGCGTGGACTTGCCCGATCCCGATTCACCGACCACACCCACGGTGCGCCCGGGCAACAGCGCCAGGTCTGCGGACTGCACGGCGACGAAGCGCCCCTGGCCGAACCATCCGCGCATGCCTGCCAGCGGCACCGGATAGCTGACCTTGAGGCCCTGGGCCTGCACCAGCGGCTCGCCAGCCGTGGCCTCGGCGCCTGCCTCCACCTCGATCAGGTCGCGGCGCGGCACGCTGGCCAGCAACTTGCGCGTATAGGCATGGCGCGGAGCCGCCATGACCGCCGACACCCCGCCCTGCTCCACCAGTTGCCCGCGCTCCATCACCGCCACGCGGTCGGCAAAGCGCCGCACCAGGTGCAGGTCGTGCGTGATCATCAGCACGGCCATGCCGGTCTGGCGCTGCAGGTCATCGAGCAACTGCAGGATCTGGCCGCGCAGCGTGACATCGAGTGCCGTCGTCGGCTCGTCGGCCAGGAGCAGGCGCGGGCTGCTGGCCAGCGCCATGGCGATCATGGCGCGCTGGCGCTGCCCGCCACTGAGCTGGTGGGGAAAGGCGCGGGCGCGGCGCACAGGCTCGGCAATGCCGGTGGTCGCCAGCAATTCGGTGGCCTGGACCAGGGATTGCGCTCGCGTCAGCCCCTGCTTGAGGCGAAGCACCTCGCCCACCTGCTCGCCCACCGTCATCAGCGGGTTGAGCGCCGTCATGGGCTCCTGGAAAATCATGGCCACGTCGCCGCCGCGCACGGCGCGCATCTCGCGCTCGGGCAGGCGCAGCAGGTCGCGGCCGTCGAACAGGGCCTGGCCTCCCAGCTGAGCGTCTCCAGCCAGCCGCAGCAGCGACAGCGCGGTGATGGTCTTGCCCGAGCCGGACTCGCCCACCAGCGCCAGCTTCTCGCCTGCCGCCAGGTCGAAGCTCACGCCGTGCACCACATCCTTGCTGCCGAAGCGCACGCGCAGGTTGCGCACGGACAGCAATGTCCGGCCACGGCCGGGGGGCGAAGGTATCTCCATTGCCGGCTGCTCTGCGTTCATGCGGCGTCCTTTGCATCGACACCGGGGGCGGCATCGCTGGCAGCGGCCTTGCGCGGGTCCAGCGCATCGCGCAGCGCATCGCCCATGAAGGTCAGCAGCAGCAGCGTCACCACCAGCACGGCAAAGGTGGACAGCGAGATCCACCAGGCATCGATGCTGTTCTTGCCCTGGTTCAGCAGCTCACCCAGGCTGGGGGTGTCAGGCGGCACGCCCAGCCCCAGGAAGTCCAGCGAGGTCAGGGCCAGGATGGCCGCACTCATGCGAAACGGCAAAAAGGTCACCACGGGCGTCATGCTGTTGGGCAGCAGATGGCGCCAGATCAGCGCGCCATTGCCCACGCCCAGCGCCCGAGCCGACTTCACATAGTCCAGCTGGCGGTTGCGCAGGAACTCGGCACGCACGTAGTCCGACAGGCCCATCCAGCCGAACAGCGACAGCAGCACCAGCAGCAGTGAGACGCTGGGCGCCAGCACCGCGCTGAAGATGATCAGCAGATACAGCTCGGGCATGGAGCCCCAGATCTCGATGAAGCGCTGGAATGCCAGATCGGTCCTGCCGCCGAAAAAACCCTGGACGGCCCCCGTCACCACGCCCAGCACCACGCCCGACGCCGTCAGCGCCAGAGCAAACAGCACGCTGACGCGAAACCCGTAGATCAGCTGGGCCAGCAGATCGCGCCCCCGGTCATCGGTACCCAGCAGGTTGTCGCGCGAGGGCGGCGCCGGGTTGGGTGAGGTCGCAAAGTAGTTCAGCGCCTGTGGCCCATAGGGATTGAGCGTATACAGCGCCCAGTTGTCGCCCTGGCTCAGGCGGTCACGGATGAAGGGGTCCAGGTAGTCGGTGGCCGTCTCGAAGTCGCCGCCGAAAGTCTTCTCGGAATAATCGTTCCACAGCGGCCAGTAGGTCTGGCCTTCGTAGCGCACCACCAGGGGCCGGTCGTTGCTGATCAGCTCGGCGCCCAGGCTCAGCACCACCATCACGCAAAACGCCACCAGACTCCAATACCCCAGCCGATTGCGCCTGAACCGCATCCAGGCCCGACGCGCCGGCGACACTGCCACCACAGCCAGCGGTGCAGGCGCTGCCCCGGGCAGCCCTGCGCCTGGAGTGGCAAGGGAGTGCATCTCAGTTTCCATGTTGCTGCATCACAGTGGCGCGACCGCCCAAAGTCAGGCACACCAGGCAAGGGCCTGCGCCAGCCGCCAATGGCCCGAACGCTCCCCCCGCAAAGCAAGAGGGGGAAGCGGCGCAGCCGTTCAGGGGGCGCTCAATCAAACCGTACACGCGGATCCACCCACACATAACAAAGGTCACTGACCAGCTTGGTCACCAAGCCGATCAGCGTGAACAGATACAGCGTGCCCAGCACCACGGGATAGTCGCGCCGAATCACGCTGTCATAGCTGAGCAGGCCCAGGCCGTCCAGCGAGAACAGTGTCTCTATCAGCAGCGAGCCCGTGAAGAAGGCCCCGATGAAGGCTGCCGGAAATCCGGTGACGATGGGGATCAGCGCGTTGCGCAGCACATGGCGGTAGAGCACCTGCCGCTCGGACAGGCCCTTGGCGCGCGCAGTCAGCACGTACTGCTTGCGGATCTCCTCCAGGAAGGCATTCTTGGTCAGCATGGCCGTGATGGCGAAGCTGCCCGCCACCATGGCCGTCACCGGCAGCGCGATATGCCAGAGATAGTCCACAATGCGCGCGCCCCAGGACAGCTCGTCCCAGTTGGAGGAAGTCAGCCCGCGCAGCGGAAACCACTGCAACTGGCCGCCAAAGATCACCAACAGTGCCACGCCCAGCACGAAACCCGGAATCGCATAGCCGACCAGGATCAGCAGCGTGGTGGCGAAGTCGAACCGCGAGCCGGCCCGCACGGCCTTGGCAATGCCCAGCGGCACGGCAACGAGGTAGCTGATGAAAAAGGTCCACAGTCCCAGGCTGGCCGAGACCGGCAGCTTCTCCTTGATCAGCTGCCAGACATCCTTGTTCTGAAAGAAACTGCGCCCCAGGTCGAACCGCGCGAACTGCCCGAGCATCTGGAAGAAGCGCTCATGGGCCGGCTTGTCAAAGCCGTAGAGGGCCTTGATCTGCTCTATGCGCTGGGGGTCCACCCCCTGGTTGCCACGGTAGGCCAGGCCACCGCCCTCGCCGCCGCGACCCACGCTGGCCTTGGCCTCGGCCAGATACTGCTCGACCGGGCCACCGGGCACGAACTGCACGACCACGAAGGTCAGCAGCAGTACGCCCAGCAGGGTCGGCACCATCAGCAGCAAGCGTTTGAATATGTAGGCCCACATAAGAAGTCTTGCATTATGTCCATTGCGGGGAGGGGCCCCGGCCGGGGGACGCCCTCATCATGCAACGGATCGCAACGACACAGCCGCAACGCCGGCTCATGGAGGCGGCGCGGTCAGCACCGGCATGCGGGCCCACCAGGTGTCCATGGCCCAGCTCTCGCCCTTCGCATAGGCCGGAACCACAGCCGGCCGCACCAGGCGCCAGGAGTCGTAGACCATGCGGTGCGTGCCCGCGCTCCACTGCGGAATCAGGTAGTGGCCGTGCGTGATGATGCGTTCGAGTGCGTGGCAGGCAGGCAACAGTTGCGCCTCTGTCTTGGCCTCGGTCATGCGGCGGATCATGGCGTCGACCGCCGGGTTCTTCACGCCGGGGAAATTGCCGGAACCCTCGGTTGCCGCCGCCTGGCTGCCGAACAGGTCGGCGAACTCCTGGCCCGGATTGTTCGTGCCCTGGTAGGCGATGGAGATGATGTCGTAGTCGAACTTCTCCACGCGCTGCTGGTACAGCGCAAAGTCCGCCGAGCGAAAGCGCAGCCGGATGCCCAGCTTTTCCAGATTGCGTATCCAGGGCGAGACCTGGCGTATGCCCGAGTCGCTGCTGTCCAGGTACTCCAGCTCCATGGCCTGGCCCCGCGCGTTGCGCAGCACGCCATCCTGAATGGTCCAGCCGGCATCAGCCAGCAGTTGCCGCGCCTGGCGCAGATTTCCGCGCAACGAGCTGTCGCCATCGGTGCGCGGCGGCTCGGCCATGGGGCCGAAGGCCTCCGGCGGGATGCTCTTGCGCAAGGGCTCCATCAGCGCCAGCTCCTCTGGCGAGGGCTCGCCATGGGTCTCGCAGGCCGTGTTGCCGAACAGCCCGCGCACGCGCTGGTAGGAACCGTAGAACATCTGCCGGTTCATCCACTCGTAGTCCATGGCCAGGCCCAGGGCGCGGCGCACCCGGACGTCCTGCAGCACAGGCCGACGCACGTTGAGCACATAGCTCTGGAATCCTGATGGCAGCTTGTTGCTGAACTCGCCCTTGACCAGCTCGCCCCGGTCGAAGCGCTTGCCGTACAGGCGCCGCGCCCAGTCACCGGCGCTGTAAAAGCGCATGAGGTCGAACTCCCCGGCCTTCAGCGCCTCCAGCCTCGCCGTGTTGTCGCGGTAGATCTTGACGGAGATGCGATCGAAATTGGCCGTGCCAACGCGCACAGGCAGATCGCGGCCCCAGTAGTCCGGGTCACGCACATAGGTGATGTCCTTGCCGAATCGCACGGGACCTATCTTGTAGGGCCCGCTGCCGATGGGCGTGTCCGTCACCACCTGGTCGAAGGGCTTGGCCTTGCCGTTTTCCACGCCCCAATCGCGACTGAACACTGGAATGGCCCCCACGGTCAGCGGCAATTCCCGGTTCGGCTGCTTGAAGCGAAAGCGCACGGTGCGTTCGTCCAGCACATCGACGCCCGCCACATCGAAGAACAGCGTTCTGTAGCCGGGCAGTGCATGCGGGCCCACCAGCGTGTCATAGCTGAACTTGACATCGGCGGCCAGCACGGGCTTTCCGTTGTGAAAGCGTGCCTGGGGCCGCAACCGGAATGTGGCGGACAGGCCGTCGGCCGCGGCCTGCACATCTTCGGCCAGCAATCCGTAGCCGGTGGCGGTCTCGTCCAGCGAGGGCCACAGCAAGGTGTCGAACATCAGCTCCGCCAGATAGGCGGGCGACGACCCCTTGATGGTGAACGGGTTGTATTTGTCAAAGGTGGAGATGCGCAGATTGCTCACCAGGCGCAGCTCGCCGCCCTTGGGGGCCTTGGCGTTGACATAGTCGAAATGGCTGAAGCCCTCGGCATAGCGGGGCTCGCCCCACAGGGCATAGGCATGCGAGCCCCAGGCCGGCACACACGCCGAGGCCAGCAGCAGCGAAGAAATCATCCAATGGCGCATGCGACAATTCTGCACCACGCAGCCAGCCCTTCCGCTGGCAAACGCTGACGCGGGCCCCGGCCGTCGCCGCCAGCTGGTGCGCACTTCCACTCACTTTCTCTGGAGAACAACAATGGGCTTTCTCGCCGGTAAAAAACTGCTGATCACGGGCGTTCTGTCCAACCGTTCCATCGCCTACGGCATCGCCAAGGCCTGCCATGCACAGGGCGCGGAGCTGGCCTTCAGCTATGTGGGCGAGCGCTTCAAGGACCGCATCACCGAGTTCGCCGCCGAATTCGACTCCAAGCTGATCTTTGACTGCGACGTGGCAGACGATGCCCAGATCGAAAAGCTGTTCGCCGACCTGGGCGCGACCTGGGGCAAGTTCGACGGCTTCGTGCACAGCATCGGCTTTGCACCGCGCGAGGCCATCGCCGGCAACTTCCTGGACGGCCTGTCGCGCGAAGGCTTCAAGATCGCGCACGACATCAGCGCCTACAGCTTCCCCGCGATGGCCAAGGCGGCCCTGCCCTACCTCAACGACAAGTCCTCGCTGCTGACGCTGTCGTACCTGGGCGCCCTGCGCTCCATCCCCAACTACAACACCATGGGCCTGGCCAAGGCATCGCTGGAAGCGTCGGTGCGCTACCTGGCCGAGGCCGTGGGCCGCACGGCAGACGGCCGCGCCATTCGCGCCAACGGCATCTCGGCCGGCCCCATCAAGACCCTGGCCGCCTCGGGCATCAAGGACTTCGGCAAGCTGCTGGGCCGCGTGGCCGATGCATCGCCGCTGCGCCGCAACGTGACCATCGAGGACGTGGGCAATGTGGCCGCCTTCCTGCTGTCGGACCTCGCCTCGGGCGTGACGGCCGAGATCACCTACGTGGACGGTGGCTTCAGCCAGACCGCAGGCCTGTCGGCCGACCAGGTCTAAGTCACCGCCAGACTGCGACCCGCCCCGCAGGCATTGCCGCCTGCGGGGCTTTTTTTCGCCTGGAATCCAGGCATCCGCATCCTGCCGATGCGCGAAGGAAATACACATCGGATTGCATACGGTCATTTTTGTTTTGAATGAGAATGATTCTCATGAATAATACAATTCTCAGATCAATATCAAAGAACCTCTGAAAACCTCGGAGCCAGCAGATATGCAAGCAACCTCTGACCTCAGTCTGCCCTCTCCCGTCCCTGCACCCTCCCAAGCATCCTTGAATCAATGGGAACAGCTGGCGCGCCGCGCCCATGGGCATTTCCATGCAGGCCAGATCGAAAGCGCGCTCGCCATGCAGATGAAGGCCCTGCATGTGGCGCAGCGCCTCATCGCCGGCCCGCTGCTGGCGGAACACGCCGATCACTGCATGGCCGCCTGGGTGGTCTCCCACCACAACCTGGCCGAGTTGCTGGCATTGCGCCAGCAGCCAGCACTGGCCATCGAATACCTGTGCGAGGCGCACCAGGGCCTGTTGGCCCTGGGTGATGCGCGCCACCATGCGGCCGCCGTGTGCAGCGCCGCCTGGCGCCATATGCGCGAAACCCATTCAGCCCTGCTGCAGTGGCAGCGCCAGCACGGCAGCCAGCCCCGCATCGATGCAGCGCTTCAGGCCTCGGCCCGCGTCTTCGACTGCACAGCCACCGCCCTGCCGCCCCGGCTGGCGCATTGATTGGAGCCGCACAGACATCGCAACGCACCGATTTTTTCCCCGTAGTCCCTGAAAGAAACCACATGAGCAACTACACCCTGCCTCCCCTGAACTACGCCTACGACGCGCTGGAGCCACATATCGATGCGCAGACCATGGAGATCCACTACACCAAGCACCATCAGGCCTATGTGAACAACCTGAATGCCGCGCTCAAGGACACGCCGCACGGCAGCCAGCCCGTGGAGCAGTTGATCGCCGACCTGTCCCTGCTGCCTGAAGGCGTTCGCGGTGCCGTGCGCAACAACGGCGGCGGACACGCCAACCACAGCCTGTTCTGGACCGTGATGGCCCCGGTGGACCAGGGCGGCGGCGGTGCTCCCTCGGGCGAACTGGCACAGGCCATTGAGCGGGAACTGGGCGGCTTCGATGCCTTCAAGGCCGCCTTCACCCAGGCCGCGCTCACGCGCTTTGGCAGCGGCTGGGCCTGGCTGGTGGTGGGCAAGGACGGCAAGCTGGCCGTGGAAAGCAGCGGCAACCAGGACAGCCCGCTGATGGCAGGCATCGGCTCCGGCGCCACCCCCATCCTGGGCCTGGACGTGTGGGAACACGCCTACTACCTCAAGTACCAGAACCGCCGCCCTGAATACATCGCGGCGTTCTACAACGTAGTCAACTGGGCCGAAGTGGCCCGCCGCTACGCCGCCGCACGCGGCTGAACGGTCCGCAACGCCAACCTCTGACCTCGACCAGCATGGATCTGCCACAACGCTTCCGCTCCAAGACCAGCGTACGGTCCAACATCCGCCTGTGGATAGGCCTGGCCATCATGATGGCCGGCGCCTGGGCGCTCACCAGCCAGTTCTGGGCCTACGCCCAGAACCATCCGGTGGTCTTCCAGGCCCTGGCCGGAGGCTCGGCCGCCGCGCTGGCGACCGCACTGGGCACCGTGCCCGTGATGCTGTCCCAGCGCCTGTCCGAGCGCACGCAGGACACCCTGTTCGGCTTTGGCGCCGGGGTCATGCTGGCCGCCTGCGCCTTCTCGCTGATCCTGCCTGGACTGGAGGCCGTGCGCACCCAGGAACTATTCGGTGGCGGCAGCTGGGCGGCGGGCGGGGTCATAGGTTCGGCCATCCTGATGGGCGGTGCCGCCCTCATGCTCATGGACAGGCTCCTGCCCCATGAGCACTTCATCAAGGGCCGCGAAGGCCTGGACCCGCAAGGCGCGCGCAAGCTGCAGCGCACCTGGCTGTTCGTCTTCGCCATCACCCTGCACAACCTGCCCGAAGGCCTGGCCATCGGCGTGGGCTATGCGGGCAACGACGGATTGCGCGCCAATGCACTGGCCACGGGCATTGCCATACAGGATGTGCCCGAAGGCCTGGTGGTGGCCGTGGCCCTGCTGGCCGCAGGCTACAAGCGCAGCTTTGCCGTGTTGCTGGGCATGGCCTCCGGCCTGGTGGAGCCCGTGGGCGCCGTGCTGGGGGCAGCCATCGTGAGCGGCTCGGCAGCCATGCTGCCCTGGGGCCTGGGCTTTGCAGCGGGCGCCATGCTGTTCGTGATCAGCCACGAAATCATTCCCGAGTCGCACCGCAAGGGCCATGAAGCCTTTGCCACGGGCGGCCTCATGCTGGGCTTTGTGCTGATGATGGTGCTGGACACGGCCCTGGGCTGAGCCAGCGCACCGCGCACGCCTGGCTCAGGGCAGCAAAAGCCCCAGTTCCCGCGCCGCCGCCAGCACATGGCGGGCGTGGCGCTCTTCATAGCGGTGGGCTGGCATGGTCAGTGTCAGCGCCGCTGCCAATTCCCCATCGCGCTTGAACACGGGGGCCGAAATCCCTGCGATCTCGCGGTGCCTGTCCCCCACCATGGCGCAGTAGCCATCGGCGCGCACACGGGCCAGCTGCGTTCGGCTGCCGCCGCGCGATGCGGCGTACAGCTCGGTGTCGAAAGCCGACAGCACGCGCCCGCCTGCGCCCTGGCCCAGCGGCAGCAGATCGCCCGTGCGTGCATGGTCGCGCACGGGATGGGGCGAATCCACGCGGTACAGGCACAGCCGGTCCTGGCCCTGGCGCACGTGGTAGGCCGCACTTTCGCCCGTGGCCTGCACCAGAGTGCGCAGCACGGGCATGACCACGCTGTCCAGCGAGAAATGCCGGGCATAGACGGTGTTCAGCCGCGCCACGGCCGGGCCCACGGCGTAGCGGCCGTCATCCATGCGCAGCACCCAGCCGCCATGCTCCAGCGAGGCCAGCAGCCGCAGCACGGTGCTCTTGTACAGGCGCGTGCGCTCCGACAACTGGGCCAGCGTCAGCCCGTCGTCGCCGTCGCGAAACGCTGCCAGCAGGCTCAAGGCCCTGTCCACGGCCGCCACGCCGCCCGGCGCGGCGTTCTCGTCGGCCACCGATTCCGTCACTGATTTGCGAGGCATAAAAAGGCACCCAAGGGAAAACCCCAGGCACGCAGGCTTGACGATGGCGCGTGCAGCAGGGAATATTTCAATAGAGAGAATACAGTTCTATCTATTAGAACCACACAGAACCCCGATGTCAACAGGTGAATCCGCCACCATCGACACCCACCACCGGATGCAACTGCCCATGTCCTCCCACCGTTTTGACGTACTCATCAGCGAAGTCGGCCCGCGCGATGGCCTGCAGTCCGTGGCCTCCACCATGTCCACGGCGCACAAGCATGCCTGGATCGCCGCGCTGGCCCATGCAGGCCTGCAGGAGATCGAGGTCGGCTCCTTCGTCTCGCCCAAGTTGCTGCCGCAGATGGCCGACGCGGCCGAGGTGGTCGCCCAGGCCATCACCCTGCCGGGCGTCACCGTGATGGCCCTGGCCCCCAATCTGCGCGGCGCCGAGGCCGCGCTGCGCGCCGGCGCCCACAAGGTCACGCTGCCCGTCTCGGCCAGCCCCGCGCACTCCATGGCCAATGTGCGCAAGACGCCCATACAGATGGTGGACGAGGTGCGGGCCATTGCCGCGCTGCGCGACGAGATCGCACCGCAGGCCCTGATCGAGGCGGGCATCTCCACGGCCTTCGGCTGCACCCTGCAGGGGCTGGTGCCCGAGGACGAAGTGATTGCACTGGCCCTGGCCTGCGTGGCGGCAGGCGCCGATGAATCGGGCCTGTCCGACACCACGGGCATGGCCAACCCGGCCCAGGTGCGGCGCCTGTTCACACGGCTGCGCGCCGAGCTGGGCGGGCACGCAGGCGCGGCCCACATGCACAATACGCGCGGCCTGGGCCTGGCCAACTGCCTGGCTGCCTACGAGGCCGGCGTGCGTACCTTTGACGCCTCGCTGGCCGGCCTGGGCGGCTGCCCGTATGCGCCCGGCGCCTCGGGCAACGTGGTCACCGAAGACCTGGTCTTCATGTTCGAGGCCATGGGCATCCGCACCGGCGTGGACATCGATCGCCTGATCGCCGCCCGCCAGCCGCTGGCCGCAGGCCTGCCCGGCGAGGAGCTGCACGGCATGACGCCGCTGGCCGGACTGCCCAAGGGCTTTGTGCCCCGCATCTACGCACCGGCCTGAGCCGCAGCGACAACCCACATATTCATTCACCGTTTTTCCATGAGCCAACCCAACTCCCCCGACACGGCCGCAGGCCAGGCCACGCCACTGCCCTACGCAGGCATCCGCGTGGTCGAGTTCACCCACATGGTCATGGGCCCGTCCTGCGGCATGATGCTGGCCGACCTGGGCGCCGAAGTCATCAAGATCGAGCCCGTGGGCCACGGCCGCGACGGCGATGCCACGCGCAAGCTGCTGGGCTCGGGCTCGGGCTTTTTCCCGCTGTTCAACCGCAACAAGAAAAGCCTGACGCTGGACCTGCAGACCGAGGAAGGCAAGCAGGCCGCGCTGCGCCTGATCGCCACTGCCGACGTGGTCTGCGAGAACTTCAAGCCCGGCACCATGCGCAAGCTGGGCCTGGACTACGACAGCCTCAAGGACCGCTTCGAGCGCCTCATCTACGTGAGCCACAAGGGCTTTCTGCCCGGCCCCTACGAGCACCGCACGGCGCTGGACGAAGTGGTGCAGATGATGGGAGGCCTGGCCTACATGACGGGCCGCCCCGGCGACCCGCTGCGCGCAGGCGCCAGCGTCAACGACATCATGGGCGGCATGTTCGGCGCCATGGGCGCGATGGCCGCCCTGGCCCAGCGCGAGAAGACCGGGCGCGGCCAGGAAGTGCAAAGCGCGCTGTTCGAGAACAACATCTTCCTGGTCGCCCAGCACATGATGCAGTTCGCCGTCACCGGCAAGCCGGCCGCGCCCATGCCGGCACGCATCTCGGCCTGGGCCATCTACGACGTGTTCGAAGTCCGGGACGGCGAGCAGATCTTCCTGGCCGTGGTCAGCGATGGCGCCTGGCGCCTGTTCTGCGACGCCTTCGGCCTGGGCGAGCTGCGCGACGATCCGCGCCTTGGCAGCAACAACGACCGCGTGCTGGCGCGCAGCTGGCTGATGCCGCTGCTGCGCGAGAAGATGGCCCCGCACAGCGCCGCCCACATTGCGGAGATCTTCGAGAAGAACGGCCTGCCCTTCGCGCCCATCGCACGCCCGCAGGACCTGCTGGAAGACCCGCACCTGAACGCCACGGGCGCGCTGGCCCCTATCACCCTGCCCGATGGCCGCGAGACCAAGACCGTGCTGCTGCCCTTCACGCTGGACGGCAAGCGCCTGGATGTGCGCCTGTCGCCGCCGCGCCTGGGCGAGCACAGCCTGGAGATCCTCACCGCCCTGGGCTACAGCAGCGAGCAGGCCCTGGCCCTGGCCCGGGGCGACGCCACCGACAGCCACGCCAAGGCTTCCCACTGAAGCCAGGCTGAGCCACTGAAGGCGCCGCCGTCCACCCGGCGCGCGGCGCCCTTCCATCCCATCCACCCCTTACCGGACGACGCTTGCCACGCGCCCGGCGGGGAGGCCTTTTCCCAAAAATTCCCGGAGACAACACCATGCCCGCCATCCACCGCAACCCGGCCGCCCAAAAACAGATACAGACACTGACACAGACCCAGGCCCGCCCTTGCTCCGCCCCGCGCCGCCAGTTGCTGCTGTGCGCCCTGCCCGCATTGGCTGCCGCCCTGCTCCCGCTGGCGGCCCAGGCCCAGCCTGACCACTGGCCCTCACGCGCCGTGCGCATGGTCGTGCCCTACACGCCGGGCGGCGGCACGGACGCGGTCGCGCGCCAGATCAGCGAGCGCGTGGGCACGCTGAACAAATGGACCGTGGTCGTGGACAACAAGCCCGGCGCGGGCGGCAACATCGGCCTGGATGCAGTGGCCAAGTCCGCGCCGGATGGCTATACCTTCGGCATGGGCCAGACCGCCAACCTCGCCATCAACCCCGCCCTGCTGCCCAGCATGCCCTTCAACCCGCGCACCGACCTGATCCCCGTGGCCCTGGTCGCTGCCCAGCCCACGGTGCTGGTCGTGCCGCAGGAATCGCCATGGAAGTCCGTGCAGGACCTGGTCAAGGCCGCCAAGGCCGACCCGGGCGGCATCCGCCAGGGACTGGCATCGACGGGCACGGTAGGCCACCTGGCCGGCGAGATGCTGGCCTTCAAGGCCGGCATCCAGGTGCTGAACGTGCCCTACAAGGGCGCAGCGCCGGCCGTGACCGACCTGCTGGGCAAGCAGACGCACTACATGTTCGGCACGCCCCAGGCCGTCTATCCGCTGCTCAAGGGCGGCAAGCTGCGCGCCCTGGCCGTGACCTCGGCCAAGCGCCTGCCCATCCTGCCCGAGGTGCCCACCGTGGCCGAATCGGGCTATGCAGGCTTCGAGGCCGTGGACTGGAAGCTCATCGTCGCGCCCAAGGGCACGCCGGCTGCCATCGTGCAGAAGATGAACACCGCCGTGAACGCGGCCCTGCAGCAGCCCGCCGTGCAGCAGCAACTGCAGGCCGAGGGCAGCACGGCCCTGGGCGGCAGCATCCAGGACGCGGCCCAATACCTGCTCAAGGAACAGACGGACTGGGCCGCGCTGATCCGCGACGCAAAGATACGCCTGGAGTGACCACGGAATAACGACGCCGCAGCGGCGCAATGAAAAAGGCGCGGAGCCCCTTTCGGGACCCGCGCCTTTTTTATGGGCCGTCAGCCGGCCCGGCGATCAGATCGTGCGGCCGAAGGGACCATCGTCCCCCACCTGCACCATCTTGCGGCCGCGCGCAGGCTTGGCTGCGGTGCCGACTTCAGGCGCGGCGGGCTGCGCCTTGCGCGCTGCGGGGCGCTTGGCAGGCGCCTTGACCCCGGCGGCCTTGGCAACCTTGGCGGCCGGCTTGGCTGCCGGTTTCGCGGCTGCCTTGGCAACTGTCTTGGCCGCTGCCTTGGCCGCAGGCTTGGCTGCAGTCTTCACGGCCTTCTTCGCAGCAGGCTTGCCACCTGCCGGCGTCTTGCGGGCCGGCGCGGTCCCGGCCACGCAGTCGGCGTAGTAGCGCACTTCGCCATCTTCGCTTTGCAGTTCCACCAGGCCGTGGATGTCGGTCTCGAAGCCTGGGCACTCCTTGGCGAACTCGCGCGCAAACAGCAGGTAGTCCACGATCTTGCGGTTGAACACTTCGCCGGGAATCAGCAGCGGAATGCCGGGCGGGTACGGCGTGACCAGGCCCACGGTGATGCGGCCTTCCAGGTGGTCGATCTCCACGCGCTCGGTCTTGCGCTGCGCGATGTGGGCGTAGGCATCGGTGGGCTTCATGGCGGGCTGCAGGTCCGACAGGTACATCTCGGTCGTCAGGCGGGCGATGTCGTACTTGGCGTACAGCTGGTGCACGTGCTGGCACAGGTCGCGCAGGCCCATGCGCTCGTAGCGGCGGTGCTGCTGGCAGAACTCGGGCAGGATGCGCGCCAGCGGCTGGTTGCGGTCGTAGTCGTCCTTGAACTGCTGCAGCGCCGTCAGCATGGTGTTCCAGCGGCCCTTGGTGATGCCGATGGTGAACATGATGAAGAACGAGTACAGGCCCGTCTTCTCCACCACCACGCCGTGCTCGGCCAGGTACTTGGTCACGATGGAGGCGGGGATGCCCGTGTCCGAGAAATCGCCGTCCAGGTCCAGGCCCGGCGTCACGATGGTGGACTTGATCGGGTCCAGCATGTTGAAGCCGTCGGCCAGCTCGCCGAAGCCGTGCCAGTTGTCGAACTCCTTGCCGTTCTTGGCCTTGGAGCGCTTGGGCGCCGCGTCATGGCCGCGGATGATCCAGTCCTGGGCCGAGCCCACGCCTTCATCGGCCAGCTTCTCGGGACCCCAGACCTCGAACCACCAGTCGTCGTCGCCGAACTCGTCCTCCACCTTGCGCATGGCGCGGCGGAAGTCCAGCGCTTCCAGAATGGACTCCTCCACCAGGGCCGTGCCGCCGGGCGGCTCCATCATCGCGGCGGCCACGTCGCAGCTGGCGATGATGCTGTACTGCGGGCTGGTCGAGGTGTGCATCAGGTACGCCTCGTTGAACAGGTGGTGGTCCAGCTTTTCGGTCTGGCTATCCTGCACCAGCACATGCGAGGCCTGGCTGATGCCGGCCAGCAGCTTGTGGATGGACTGCGTGGCATACACCACCGAGTGCTTGGGGCGCGCGCGCTTCTTGCCCATGGCGTGGTAGCTGCCATAGAACGGGTGGAAGGCAGCGTGCGGTAGCCAGGCCTCATCGAAGTGCAGGTTGGCCACATAGCCGTCCAGCATGCTCTTGATGGTCTCGGTGTTGTAGAGCACGCCGTCGTAGGTGGACTGCGTCAGCGTCAGCACGCGCGGCTTGACAGTCTTGGCATCCACGCCCTTGAGCAGCGGATTGGCCGCGATCTTGGCCTGGATGGACTCCACCGAGAACTCGCTTTGCGGGATCGGGCCGATGATGCCGAAGTGGTTGCGCGTGGGCTTGAGGAACACCGGAATCGCACCCGTCATGATGATGGAGTGCAGGATGGACTTGTGGCAGTTGCGGTCCACCACGACCACGTCGCCGGGCGCCACGGCGTGGTGCCACACGATCTTGTTCGACGTGGACGTGCCGTTGGTCACGAAGTAGCAATGGTCGGCATTGAAGATGCGGGCGGCATTGCGCTCGCTCTCGCCGATGGCGCCGTTGTGGTCCAGCAGCTGGCCCAGCTCCTCCACCGCGTTGCACACGTCGGCGCGCAGCATGTTCTCGCCGTAGAACTGGTGGTACATCTGGCCCACGGGGCTTTTCAGGAAGGCCACGCCGCCCGAGTGTCCGGGGCAGTGCCAGCTGTAGGAGCCGTCTTCCGCATAGTCCAGCAGCGCCTTGAAGAACGGTGGCTGCACGCCTTCCAGGTAGCTCTTGGCTTCGCGGATGATGTGCTTGGCCACGAACTCCGGCGTATCCTCGAACATGTGGATGAAGCCGTGCAGCTCGCGCAGGATGTCGTTGGGCAGGTGACGGCTGGTCTTGGTCTCGCCGTAGATGTAGATCGGCACATCGGCGTTCTTGCGGCGCACTTCGCCAATGAAGCTGCGCAGGCTGTGGATCACGGGATCGGTTCCGCCATCGCCCAGCGAGAACTCCTCGTCATCGATGGACAGAATGAAGGCACTGGCCCGGCTTTGCTGCTGCGCGAATTGCGACAGGTCGCCGTAGCTGGTCACGCCCAGCACCTCGAAACCTTCTTCCTCGATGGCCTGGGCCAGGGCGCGGATGCCCAGGCCCGAGGTGTTCTCGGAGCGGTAGTCCTCGTCGATGATGACGATGGGAAAGCGAAACTTCATGGGGGCAGCCTCCGTAACCTGAGCGGGCCAAAAAACGAAACAGGCGCGAAGTGTAAGGAATATCCTTATTGCGCCTTTGAAGCGTGCGGATTTTCACCCAGAATGTGCTGCACTAAACACAAGCAACTGTCACAAAGGGAGTCTCACGCATGGAATATTCCACCATCTGGTGGCTAGTCGCCGGCGCCTTGGTCATCGCCGAGCTGCTGACCGGCAGCTTCTATCTGCTGATGCTGGCGCTGGGCGCCATCATCGGCGCGCTGTGCGCGCATGCGGGCCTGGCGCCCATTGCACAGATCATCATCGCCGCCGCGCTGGGCAGCGCCTTCGTGCTGGCCTGCTATCTGGTGCGCCGCCGCCAGCCCAGCCGCCAGCCGGCATCGAGCAACCGCGATGTCAATCTCGACATAGGCGAGTCCGTCATGGTCGAGCAATGGAATTCCGACGGCACGGCCCAGGTCCGCTACCGTGGCGCCCAATGGACCGTGATCGGCCGCCCGGGCAACCTGCCCTCGGCCGGCATGCACCGCGTGGCCGAGGTCGTCGGCAACCGGCTGCTCGTGGACAAGCTCTGAGCCACCGCTGCACCTCTTGCGCACACCTGGGGATGCAGTCCTCGCGCCCCTTCGCCTCACCCTCTTGTTTCACTGAATGCCCTCCGGGCTTGGAGACACCATGGAAATCGCCATCGTCATCGCCGTCATCGCGGCCATCTTCATCGCACGCTCCGTCAAGGTCGTGCCCCAGCAGCACGCCTGGGTCAAGGAACGCCTTGGCAAGTACGCCGGCACGCTCACGCCGGGCCTGAACTTCCTCGTGCCCTTCGTGGACCGCGTGGCCTACAAGCACAGCCTCAAGGAAATCCCGCTGGATGTGCCCAGCCAGGTCTGCATCACGCGCGACAACACCCAGCTGCAGGTGGACGGCATCCTCTACTTCCAGGTCACCGATCCCATGCGCGCCAGCTACGGCTCGTCCAACTACATCATGGCCGTCACCCAACTGGCCCAGACCTCGCTGCGCAGCGTGATCGGCAAGCTCGAACTGGACAAGACCTTCGAGGAGCGCGACATGATCAACGCCCAGATCGTCTCGGCCATCGACGAGGCCGCGCTCAACTGGGGCGTGAAGGTGCTGCGCTATGAAATCAAGGACCTGACGCCGCCGGCTGAAATCCTGCGCTCCATGCAGGCCCAGATCACGGCCGAGCGCGAAAAGCGCGCCCTGATCGCCGCCTCCGAAGGCCGCCGCCAGGAACAGATCAACATCGCCACCGGCGAGCGCGAAGCCTTCATCGCACGCTCCGAAGGCGAGAAGCAGGCCGTCATCAACAAGGCCCAGGGCGAGGCCGAATCCATCAAGGCCGTGGCTGACGCCACCGCCCAGGCCATCGAACGCGTGGCCACCGCCATCCGCCAGCCCGGCGGCGAACAGGCCGTGCAGCTCAAGGTGGCCGAAAAGGCCGTCGAGGCCTACAGCCAGGTGGCATCGGACGCCACCACCACCTTGATCGTTCCCAGCAACATGACCGAGGTATCGAGCCTGATCACCTCGGCCATGAAGATGATCCAGACCGGACAGCGCACCAGCTGAGATCCGCCGGACCCCCACGAAGAACGGGCCATCGCGGCCCGTTTTTCATTGCGCGCCGGTCTGCTGCACCAGTGCCATGGCGAAGCGCCCATGGCCCACGGACCAGTCCGAGTAGTCGTTCTCATGCATGAAGATGAACACATCGGCCGGCGCAACCCCGGCCCCCTCGTGCAGGTTGCGCGCAATGGCCGCATACAAGGCCTTCTTCATCGCGTCGCTGCGTCCGCGCCGCATGGTGATCTCGACCACCACCACCGCATCCGAACGCGCCACCCCGTTGAAACTGCGGCTGAACGCGAACTGCCCGGGAGCGTACGGGTGCACCATGTTGAACAGCTCGTCCTCGGGCATGCCAATGCCTTGCACCAGCGCCTGGTGGATGCCCTGCACGACGGCATCGCGCTGGGAAGTGGAGGTGGACTGGGGCAGATAGGTGTGGACGAAGGGCATGGTGCTATGTGCTTTGGGATCGAATGGAGAGGGAGAGTCCGGCCAGAATCCACGCAGGAATTGCCGGCCGAAGCGGCAAATCTATCCACCGGCCCATTGCCTGAAAAGCGATGATTCGGCCGGTTCTATGTACCTGAAACTCACATAGCCTCCACCCGCCCCGTGACACGACTCATGACCCGACCCATGACCCGCCACCTGCCCCCGCTGGCCGCCCTGCGCGCCTTTGAAGCTGCCGCACGCCTGGGCCGCATGACGGCGGCGGCAGACGAGCTGTGCGTCTCGCCCGGCGCCGTCAGCCGCCAGGTACGGCAGCTGGAGCAGCACCTGGGCCTGGCGCTGTTCGCGGGCACCAAGGCCCGCCCCACGCTCACCGCAGCGGCGCGCACCCTGCAGCCCGCGCTCACCCAGGCCTTCCAGCAGATCCAGGAGGCGGTGCGCAGCCTGGGCGACGCCCACGAAGGCCCGCTGGACGTGGCCTGCTTCAGCACCTTCACCGTCAAATGGCTGATCCCCCGGCTGTTCGACTTCCACGCGCACCATCCCGGCATCGAGGTGCGCCTGCGCACCACGGACACCGGCACCGACGCTGCACGCGAAGGCTGCGACCTGCTCATCACGGCCATCCCCACCGACAGCAGCGGCAACAGCGGCCAGGCCATTGCAGACGACGAGTTGGCCCTGCCGCTTTTCGACGAATACCTGGGCCCCGTGATGTCCCCCGCAATGGCCGGGCCTGTCGCGCGGCCCCAGGACCTGGCCAGCCTCCCCTTGCTGCACACGCGCGGCCGGCGCGATGCCTGGGACCTGTGGGCCGCCTCCATGGACATGGCCCCGCCCGCAGCAGCCGGCCCCGTCTACGAGCACTACTACTTCACGCTGGAAGCGGCGCTGCGCGGCCTGGGTGCAGCCGTCGCCCCCTGGCACCTGGTGATGGACGACGTGCAGGCCGGCCGCCTGCTGGCGCCCTTCGGCTTCAGGGCCTCCGGCTACCGCTACCTAGCACTGCGCCGCAGCACCGCCGCGCCTGCCCGGCTCGACACCCTGTGCACGTGGCTGCAGGCGCAGGTGCGGGCCATGCCGCAAGTGCCAGCCGTCCAAGGCATGCCGATCACGCAGGCAGGCAACTTCGCCGCCACCCCCAAAAATCGATGCTAGAATCGCGGTCTTCGGAGAGGTGGATGAGCGGTTTAAGTCGCACGCCTGGAAAGCGTGTGTGGGCTAATCCCCACCGCGGGTTCGAATCCCGCCCTCTCCGCCAAAATGATCTAAGCCCTTGATTGATTCAATCAAGGGCTTTTTTCTTTGCGCAGCGTGACCACACGGCAGGCATCAGGCGAGCCCGCTCCTGATCGCAGCGGGTTCGATTCAGGCCTGCCGCCCGGGCTACCTGAGCCGTGGCTGCACGATGATCTTCACCGCCGATTCGTTGTTGTGAATCAGCGTGTCAAAGCCCTGCGCCACCAGGTCATCGAGCTGGATGCGCTGGGTGATGAAGGGCTCGAGGTTGATCTTGCCCTCCTCGACCAGCTTGATGGTTTCCTGGTGGTCGTTGCAGTAGGCAATGGTGCCGCGCACGTCCAGCTCCTTCATGACCACGCTGTGCACGTTGATGGTGGCCGGATGGCTCCAGATGGACACGATCACCACCACGCCCGTGGCCTTCGTCACGGCCACCAGCGTGTCCAGCACCTTGTTCACGCTGGAGCATTCGAACGACACATCCACGCCCTTGCCGCCGGTGAGCTTCATCACCTCGGCCACCACGTCCACTTCGGAGGGGTCCAGGATGTGATCGGCCACGCCCGATTCGCGCGCCTTCTGCTTGCGCTTGGCGCTCAGTTCGGTGATGACCACCGTCAGGCCCTTGGCCTTCAGGATGGCGGACAGCAGCAGGCCGATGGGGCCTGCGCCGCCGACCAGCGCCACATCGCCCGCCTTCGCTCCGCTGCGGGTATAGGCATGGTGGCCCACGGACAGCGGCTCGATCAGCGCGGCCTGGTCCAGTGGAATGGCATTGGAGATCGGGTGCACCCAGCGGCGCTTGACCGCAATCCGCTCGGACAGCCCGCCGCCGCGCCCGCCCAGGCCGATGAAATTCATGTCCTTGGACAGGTGGTAGTGGTCGCCCGGCCCCGTGGGCACGTCGTCGGCCACGATGTAGGGCTCCACCACGACGTGCTGACCGACCTTGATATCGTCGACGCCCGCGCCCACGGCGTACACCACGCCGGAGAACTCGTGCCCCATGGTGATGGGTGCGGACTCGCCCGAGATGGGATGCGGATGGCCGCAGGGCGGAATGAAGATCGGCCCTTCCATGAACTCATGCAAATCCGTGCCGCAGATACCGCACCAGGCCACCTCGATGCCCACGGTGCCGGGCTCCACCACGGGTTCGGGGATGTCTTCGATGCGGATGTCGCCCCGGTCGTAGAAACGTGCTGCTTTCATGATTGAACTTTCTGTTTGCAAGGCTGGGTTGGCGGGCGGCACAGCCGCCCCATGGCGATTATTCGGCCTTACCGCAGGTGATGAACTTGCTGCAGGTCATAGACACGCACTGGCAGGCCTTCCTGTCGCGCCTTGAGCTGCAGCGCCAGGTACAGCGAATAGTGGCGCGACTGGTGCAGGTTGCCGCCGTGGAACCACAGCGCCTCTTGCTGCGTGGGCTTCCACATGTTGCGCTGCTCACCCTCCCACGGTCCCGGGTCCTTGGTGGTGTCCGAGCCCAGGCCCCAGACCTTGCCCACCTTGTCCGCCACCTCCTGGCTGATCAGGTCGGCCACCCAGCCGTTCATGGAGCCATAGCCGGTCGCGTAGACCACCAGGTCGGCCGGCAGCTCGGTGCCATCGGCCAGCACCACCGCGTTTTCCGACAGGTGGCTGATCTGCTTGCCCGCCTGCAGCTTGATGCTGCCGTCGATCACCAGATCGCAGGCCCCCACGTCGATGTAGTAGCCCGAGGCGCGGCGCAGGTACTTCATGAAAAGGCCGGAGTCGTCATCACCGAAGTCCAGCATGAAGCCGGTCGCCTCTAGCTTGCGGTAGAAGTCCGCGTCGCGCTCGCGGATGCGGTTGTACACCGGCACCTGGAAGTCGGCCATGATGCGGTAGGGCAGCGAGGCGAAGATCAGGTCCGCCTTCCTGGTCGTCACGCCGCTGGCCACGGCGCGCTCCGAGTACAGGTCGCCCAGGCCGATGTCCATCAGCGAATCGGAGCGCACGATGTGCGTGGACGAGCGCTGCACCATGGTCACATCGGCGCCGTGCTCCCACAGGGCCGCGCAGATGTCATGCGCTGAATTGTTGGCACCGATCACCACCACCTTCTTGCCGGCGTAGGCGTCCGGTCCATGGTGCTGGGACGAGTGCTGCTGCTCGCCCTTGAAGACGTCCTGCCCCTTGATCTTGGGCACATTCGCCTTGCCCGACATGCCGGTGGCGAACACCACATGCCTGGGACGCAGCACCTGCGTCTCGCCATTGCGCTCCACGGTGACTTCCCATTCCTGTCTGTCCTCATCGAAGCGGGCGTTCAGGCAATCGGTGGAGGGCCAGTAGTTGACCTCCATCACCTTGGTGTACATCTCCAGCCAGTCGCCGATCTTGTCCTTGGGCGCGAACACGGGCCAGTTGTCCGGGAAAGGCATGTACGGCAGGTGGTCGTACCAGACCGGGTCGTGCAGGCACAGCGATTTATAGCGGTTGCGCCACTGGTCGCCGGGGCGCGCCTGGCGGTCGATGACGATGTGCGATACCCCCAGCTGGCGCAGCCGCGCGCCCAGCGCAATGCCGCCCTGGCCGCCGCCGATGACGAGCACGAAAGGCTGCTTGTCACGGCCCAGCTCCTGGGCCTCCTGCTGGCGGCGCTCCAGCCAGGTCTGGCGGCCACGCCGGATGCCGTGCTCGGCCCCCATCGGGCGGCGCGTGCCCATGGGTTCTTCATGGCCCTTGAGCTCCTGGGCGGCCGTCAGCAGCGTCCAGATGCGCCCGTCCCTGATGCGGACATGGCCGCCGCCGCGCGCATGGCGCGTGTCGATCACGATCCAGGCGGACACCACGCCATCGGCCTCCTCCACCGCCTCACGCTCGTCCAGCGAAAAGCGCACGGGCGCCGCGGCGTCCAGCTGCGCAGCCAGCATGTCGGCGATCTGGCTGCGCCCTTCCATGGTCTTGATGTTCCAGGTCAGCAGCACCAGGTCGCGCCAATAGCATTCATCGGCGAACAGGCGGCTGGCGGCCGCGAAGTCGCGGTCTCCCAGGGCATGGTTGAGTTGGTCAAGCAGCGCCTTGGCGCGGGCGTTGGGCGTCGTATCGGTCATGGTTGTCTCCTTGATGCGGTCATGCCCGCTGGTTTTTCTTCGGGCAGGCGCTCTTACGCAATCACCATGCCAGGCAGGCCCGGCGGCAGGATGCGCCAGGCAAATCAAGGGGTTGCCTGCGCGCCTCCGGTACAAACCCTGCGCCTTGCACCCCGCTGCCCGGAGTTGCCGCCCGCGACAGGTGGGGCAGCCCTGCGACACCTGTCGCACAAGACGTGCTGCAGCGCAGCAGGAGCAGTGGGTAAATCTCCATTGGCGTAGCCAGGTGCGGGGCACAGAATCGTCTGCGGCACGTTCAAAGCCCGCATCGACTCAACGCCATGCCCCTGCAGTCCTACGCCTCGCACATCCAGGAAATCGAAGCCTTCGGCCTGGGCTACTCCAACCGCGGCCAAGAGCGCGACCGCGCCGTGCTGCGCAGCTGGCGCCGTTGCATCGACTCCCACCGGCTTGACCCGGCGCATACCAGCGAAGCCCACATCGTGACCGACGGCCAGCTGCGCGCGCACCGCGAGGAATCCGAGCCGCTGATCCACATCGCCCGCCATGCGCTGGAGCGGCTGTACCAGCAGCTCAAGGGCCTGGACTACGTGCTGCTGCTGGCAGACCGGCACGGCGTGGCCGTGGACTTCCTCGGGCACGAGGCCGACGCTGGCGACCTGCGCCGCGCAGGCCTGTACCTGGGCGCGCAATGGCGTGAGGACCACTCGGGCACCTCGGCCGTGGGCGCCTGCCTGGAAACGGGCGAGGCGCTGACCGTGCACCAGAGCGACCATTTCGACTTCACCCACACCGGCCTGTCCTGCACGGCCGCGCCCATCTACGACATGCACGGCGAACTCGCTGCGGTGCTGGACCTGTCGCTGCTGCGCTCACCCGCCGAGCGGGCCAGCCAGAACCTGGCGCTCAACCTCGTCGTGGCCGCCGCGCGGCGCGTGGAGCAGGCCAACCTGATGGCCCAGTCCGGCCAGGACTGGGTGGTGCGCCTGGCGCAGTCGCCCGATTTCCTGGACGTCGATCCTGACGCCTCCATCAGCGTGGACGCACGGGGCCGCATCCGCGCCATGACCCACGCGGGCGCCCGCCTGCTGGTGGCCGCCGCGCAGCTGGACTGGCGCCAGCGCCACAAGCTCATCGGCCAGCCGCTGGAGCGCTTCTTCGATGTGGACCTGCGCCACCTGCCCGAGCTGCGCCGCCATCGCCCGGCGCAGGAGCGCATCATCCGCGCCCGCGACGGCAGCATCCTTTTCGCCCATGCCATGGAGCCGCAGCGTCCGACACGCCGCCTGCGCGCGCAGGCAATGCCGGCGCAGCCCCCGCTGCCGGCAGCGCTGCAGGCGCTGGACACGGGCGATGCCAAGCTGCAGACGCTGCTGCGCAAGGCCGCACGGCTCGCGCCGCAAACGCTGCCCATCCTGGTGCAGGGGGAGACCGGCGCAGGCAAGGAATACCTGGCCCGCGCGCTGCATGCCAGCAGCGGCCGCAGCGGCGCCTTCGTCGCCATCAACTGCGCGGCCATTCCCGAGGCGCTGCTGGAAAGCGAGCTGTTCGGCTACCTGCCCGGCACCTGGACCGGCGGCGCCAGCAAGGGCCGCGAGGGCCTGATCGCCGCGGCGCACGAAGGCACGCTGTTCCTCGACGAGATCGGCGATATGCCACTGGCCCTGCAAGCCAAGCTGCTGCGTGTCCTGTCCGAATCCGAAATCACCCCGCTGGGCGCCCGCGCGCCACGGGCGGTGTCCGTTCGCGTCATCTCGGCCTCACACCGGCCGCTGGCCGAATTGGTGCGGCGCGGCAGCTTCCGCGAAGACCTGCTTTACCGCCTCAATGCCGCCGAGCTGCAACTGCCCGCGCTGCGCCAGCGCAGCGACCTGCAGGCGATTGCCGACCAGATGCTGGCCACGCTGGGCAGCCATCTGCACCTGGGCGACGCGGCCCGCGCGCTGCTCACCGCGCACGCCTGGCCCGGCAACCTGCGCGAGCTGCACAACGCGCTGCGCTACGCCGCAGCCCTGTGCGGGAACGATGGCGACGGCAGCATCGAACCCGACCACCTGCCCGACGCGCTGCACGGCAACCCGCCCTGCACCGCCGCCCTGGCCAGCAACACCAGCGAGCCCGCCGCACAGGCGCTGGAGCAACTGCTTGCCCAATGCCAGGGCAACGTCTCCGAGGCGGCGCGCCAGCTCGGCGTCAGCCGCTCCACCATCCACCGCCGCATCCAGCAGCTGCAGCTTGGCGTGCGGCATGCCCAATGGCGCGGGCCATAGGGCCGAGCGGCAACCGGCAATCCCGAAGCGTCGCTGACACGGTGTTACAGGAGCTACGGCGTTCACCAGTAGATTGGCGCGTTTCGTCCATTGCAGCCCCAAAAAAAGATGAAACCCAAGATCAACTTCATTGAACGCGAGCGCCTGTTCCGGCGGGAACTGAAACGGCGAAAGGTCAGGTTCCTGCCCATGCAGGTATTGCGCCGGCTGTTCGAGAAGGCAGGTGTCTGAGCCAGACAGATCGCCGCGCCGGACATGCGCGGCACCGTTGCCTTGACCCGTGCACGGCATCACGGCAGTTCGCACGACACTAGAATCGCAACAGACCAGCGTGGGCGGGGCGCCGATTACCCAGCCCGCGCGCCCCAAGACCCCCAGGCCCCTCACGCAGGCGCACACACAAGCCAGAGGAGCTGAATGCCCCATCTTGACCTTCGCTCCCTGGCCGTCATGGCGGGAATGATCGGCATGGTCATGGGTGTTGTACTCCTGGGTCTGCGCCGGACCTACCCGCCATCGATAAGAGGCATGGGCCTTTGGGGTGCGGCACCCTTGCTGTGCGCGGCCTCCACCCTCTTCTACGGCCTGGACGGCGTGCTGCCGACCGCCCTGGTGGCTTCTGTCGGCAACGGGCTGCTGCTGGCTGGCGTCACCCTCTTCTTGCTTGGAAGCGAGCGTTCGCTGGGCCGCCCCTCTTCGGCACGCAAATGGACTGCGGTGATTGCCGGGGTCCTGGTGCTGCTGGCCCTGCTCACCCATGTCTACCCGGACTACCGCATGCGCGTGCTGATTTTCAGCGGTTGCCTGGCCACCATCGTCATCGAGCATGCACGCCTGCTGGGGCAGCATGGCAAGGGATTCGCCAGCCGCTTCACCGCCGCAGTGCTGTGGGCGCAGGCGCTGGTGCTGATCGGCCGGGCCGTTTCCACGCTTTGGCTGGATCAGGCGGATACCCACAGGTTTGCGCAGTCCACGGTCCAGACCCTCTACATTGCCACTTTCAGCTTCTCGGTCCTGCTGGTGAGCATCGGCGCCTTGCTGATGGCCGGTGAACGGGTGCGCGCCGAGTTCGAGTACCTGGCCACTCACGACGCACTGACAGGTGCGCAGACGCGTCGATCGACACTGGCGGCCTGCTCCGACGAACTGGCCCGATGGAACCGCTATGGCAAGCCGTTTTCGCTGTTGATGCTCGACATCGACCACTTCAAGCGCATCAACGACGGACATGGGCATTTGACGGGAGACCGCGTTCTGTCCCATTTCGTCAGACTCATGCAATCGCAACTGCGATCGGCGGACCGGCTCGGGCGTTACGGCGGGGAGGAATTCATCGTGCTGCTTCCCGAGACCGATGCCGAGGGCGCCCTTACCCTGGCAGAACGCATGCGGGCCGCGCTGGACGCATCGCCCGCGTCCGCAGATTTGCCGCATTGCACCGTCAGCATCGGAGTGACCACCATCCAGCCCGGCGACACCACGGTCGATGAACTGATATCGCAGGCGGATGCGGCTCTGTACACCGCCAAGGCGCAGGGTCGCAACCGGGTTCATATCGGCTGAAGGCTCACGCCCTCACCAACTGATGCAGCAACTGGCTCAGATCCTCCTGCGAATACGGCTTGGCCAGCCGCGTCATTCCAGGCGGCAGCGCCGGGATGTCTGCAAAGCCGCTGGCCAGGATGAAATTCAAGCCCGGATACCGCTGCGCAATGTGTTCGGCCAGCTCGACGCCGTTCATGCCCGGCATGGCGTAGTCGGAGATGACCACGTCAAAGCGTGCCTGGCGCGCCAGCAGGTCGATGGCCTCCTGCCCGGCGCCGAGGGCCGTGACACGGTGGCCCAGGTCCTCCAGCAGGGCCGAGGCGTTGGCCAGCACCAGCGGGTCGTCGTCCACCAGCAGCACGTCCATGGGTCCCACGTCCTGCGTGCGCTGGGCGCCCAGGTGGCAGGCCGTGCTCTCGTCCTTGGAGATGGGCATCCACATCTCCACCGTGGTGCCGTTGCCCGGTGTGCTGTGCAGCACGAGCTTGCCGCCGGATTGGGCCACCAGCCCGTCCACCATGGCCAGGCCCAGGCCGGTGCCCTTGCCCACGCCCTTGGTGGTGAAGAAGGGCTCGACCACGCGGGACAGCGTCTGCTCGTCCATGCCCTCGCCGGTATCCTTCACGCGCACGCAGACATAAGAGCCTGCGGCAAGGCCTGCAAGCTGGCGCGGCAGCGTCGTTTCCACGGCCGCCGCGATCTTGATGACGCCGCCGCCCGGCATGGCATCGCGCGAGTTGGCGACAAGGTTGAGCATGCTGCTCTCGAACTGGCTGGGGTCGGTGAGGATGCGCGGCAGGTTGGCGGCCAGGGCCATCTTGAGAAAGATATGCGGGCCGGCCGCCTGCTGCAGCAGATCTTGCAGGCCCGACAGCAGCACCGCCACGTCCACCGCCTGCGTCTTCAATTCCTGCTGCCGCGCAAAGGCCATCATGCGCTGGGTCAGCGAGGCGCCACGCTGGGCGCCGCGCGTGGCGGTCTCCACCAGCGCGCGCAGCCGCTCGTCGGGCGGCATGCGCTTGCGCAGCAGCTCCAGGCTGCTGAGCACGGCCATCAGCAGGTTGTTGAAGTCATGGGCCACGCCGCCCGTGAAGCGGCCGATGGCCTCCATCTTCAAGGCCTGGCGCAGCTGGGATTCGGCGGCCTTGCGCTCGGTCACATCGCGGGTGACCTTGGCAAAGCCGATCAGCCGGCCGTCATCGTAGATGGCATCGATGACCACCGAGGCCCAAAAGCGCGAGCCATCCTTGCGCACGCGCAGGCCTTCGGCCTCCATGCGGCCCGTGCTGACCGCCGTGCGCAGCCCCGCCTGCGGCAGCCCGGCCTGCTGGTCTTCGGGCGTGTAAAAGCGCGAGAAATGGGTGTTGAGGACCTCCTCCTCCTCATAGCCCTTGATGCGCTTGGCGCCCAGGTTCCAGCTCACGATGCGGCCTTCTGGGTCGAGCATGTAGATCGCATAGTCGGTCACGCTTTGCACCAGCAAGGCAAAGCTGCGCTCGGCGCTGGAAAGCGGGCTGGACAGGGGCGGGGGCGCGGACGGCGGCGCTGCAGGCGAGTGCGCATCGGCCTCGCGCACGCACAGCAGCAACGCCGGGCTGCCGTCCAGCAGCCGTATGCGCGATGTGCTCGAAGCCACGGGCCGCTCGCGCCCTGAACAGGTCAGCAGCGGCCAGCAGCTGGCCTGACGGGGCTGTGCGGCCTGGGCAGGCTCCCATTGGCGGCTTGCCCAGCCTGAACGCGCAGCCTGGGCCACGAAACGCTCTTCGAAAACGCTGCCCTCCAGCGCATCTCCGGAGTGGTCCAGCAGGCTGCGGGCCTGGCGGTTGCAGTGGGCCAGACGGCCGTCGAGTCCAACGACAAAGACGGCGTCGGGAAACGCATCCAGAACGGCGTGGCCCGGGTCAAGGGGCAAGAGAGCGTCGGAGCCTGGAGAGGCCGACGCCAGACCATTCGAGGTCAGCATGTGAGCGACTCCGTAGGCAAATGGGTTGAATGCGCCGCGAAAATTGTAAGCAGCACGGATTCATCGCAAGCGGTTGCATCACAGGATCAGGGACGCGCTTCCTGCTCGTGCTCGGAAGCCACCGGGGCAGGCACGGCGCCCAGGTCGGGTTCGGAATGCAAGGCCTCGCTGAGCTGGTCCACCACCAGCGCCCAGGTCGCATCGGCATGCCACTGCTGCGAGAACAGGGCGCGTTGCGCATCGGTCCAGAACGGAGCGTCCACCAGCAGCGTGTTTTTCTCCAGGCGGTGCGAAAGAATGAACTGACGGATGCCCTCCGGGCTGGAGTCCAGTCCCAGCTGATCGAAGAGGTTGGTCATGGTGGGTTCGGCTGTGATCATGGTGTGTCCTTCTTGGGTGTGGCGGGGGTTGGTCCAAGGCTAGAAGCTCGGCCGGCTGCCCCATGTCGGACACCGAAGCAAGCTACCGTCGGAAGCCCTTCTGCGCTTGGGCCGCAGTGCCCGCGCACAGCACAGCCCTGCTCCTACAAGGCAGCACCAGCGCACTGGCGCACCATGCAGCCACCTCATCACAGGACATCTATTCCATGAAAAAACTGCTGCTTGCCACCGCCATTTCCCTTGCCTTCGCCGCAGGCCTGTCGACCGCCCACGCCCAGGTGGGGAAGGCCGCCTCCGAGGCCGCCGACGCCGCAGACCACAAGGTGAAGGAAAAGCAGGCCGACGCCAAGGCCAAGGACAGCGGGCCGGTCGGCAAGGCCGTGAACAACGTCAAGTCGGACTACCACAAGAAGCGCTCCAAGCAGTCGGCAGACAACGCCAAGGAATCGCTGAAGAAGGCGACCGAGTAAACGGCACTGCCCAAATGGACAAAGGCCCACTTGCGTGGGCCTTTGTCTTTTGCAGAGGCCGGCGCTGCCGGCGCGGCCTCAGAAGCTGTGCCGCAGCGTCACCATCACATTGCGCGGCGCACCGGGCAGGTTCAGGTTGGGGCTGGTGCCGTGGGCCGAGACGATATAGCGGCGGTCGAACAGGTTGCGCAGGTTCAGCTGCACCGTGGTGGCACGGCCGATGCGGTACTGGGCCATGGCATCCACCACCGTGTAGGCAGGCAGCGTGACGGTGTTGCCGGGGTTGGCAAAGCGGTCGCCCACGTAGTTGAGGCCGCCGCCCACGGTCCAGGCATCGCCCAGGCGCTGGGTGAGCCAGACAGACAGGGAGTTCCTGGGCGTGATGGTGGCGCGCTTGCCCTGCACGGGCTGGCCGGCGTCCACGGTGGTGGATTCGGTGACCACGGCATCCAGGTAGGCGTAGCTGAAGGTGGCCTGGGTGCCGGGGCGCAGTTCGCCGGACAGCGACAGCTCCAGGCCGCGCGTGCGCTGCGTGCCGATGGGAATCAGTTGGGTGGGCTGGGCCGGGTTGGTGGTCTTGATGTCGGTGCGTTCCAGCTGGAACAGCGATGCCGTCGCCATGGCCTTGCCGTCCATCAGGTCCCATTTGCCGCCCACTTCATAGTTGGTGGTGCTTTCCGGCTTGATGGCGGCATTGGTGGCCGACAGCGCAAACATCTCGGCCGAAGGCTGGTAGGAGCGGCTGACCGACAGGTAATAGGACTGCACGGCATCGGGCTGCCACACCAGTCCGGCGCGCGGGCTCCAGGTGGAGTCCGTGCGGCTGAAGTCGCTCTGGCCGGCCAGGCGGTTGTCGGTTTCCTGGCCGAAGCGGTCATAGCGCAGGCCCACCAGCAGCTTCCACTGCGGCGACAGCGTGACCTGGTCCTGCAGGTACAGGGCCCGCGTGAGGTAGCGGTTGAGCGTGCTGCCGCTCAGGGTGCCGCCGCCGTTGAGCGGGGCCACGGGCAGCACGGGGTTCCAGAGGTTCACGTTGGCCAGGGTGCCGCCGCTGTAGGACAGCGCATCCTTGTTCTGCTGGCCCAGCTCCAGGCCGTAGAGCACTTCATGCTGCACGCTGCCGGTGCTGAAATTCTGGATCAGCTCGGTCTGGTTGAAGATGCCGTGCTCGTTGCGGTCCACGCCCGAGCGGGTCAGCGCCACGGTGCCGGCCGCCTCGTTGGTGGTGCCGGCCGGCAAGGTGTTCTGGCGGTCCAGCTCGTAGTGGTAGTAGCGCAGCGCGTTGCGCACGCGCAGCGTGTCCGAGAAGCGGTGGTTGAAGGTGGCGGTGAAGGAGCCCACGGTGGATTCGGAGGTGTCCGCATCGCGCGCATTGGCCGAGCCGTAGTAGGTGCCGGGCGCCACATCCACGGGGCGGCCGCGGTAGGCGGGAATGCCGAAGTCGGTGACGCGCTTGTCGCGCAGCAGCTCGGCCTGCAGCGTCAGCGAGGTGTTGCCGTCCGGCTTCCACATGACGGAGGGGGCGATGGTCTCGCGCTTGAGGAACTGCTGGCTGCGGTAGCTGTTGGCGTCTTCGGCGGCGCCGGTGACGCGCCAGGACCAGTCGCTGCCCTCGGGCGCGCGGCCTACGTCGAATTCGGCACGCTTGTCGGCCCAGCTTCCCACGCTGACGGCCACGTCGGAGACATTGACGCCCGGCTTCTTGGTCACGCGGTTGACCAGGCCGCCCGAGGAACCCCGGCCATAGAGCACGGCGGCCGGGCCCTTGACGACTTCCACGCGCTCGATGTTGGAGAGGTCGCGGAAATACAGCGCATCGTCGCGGAAGCCATCCACGAACTGGTCGCCGATGCTGGTGAAGCCGCGGATGCTGACCTGGTCGCGCTGGCCGTCGCCGTGCGACAGGCCGATGCCGGCCACGTTGCGCAGCGTGTCCTGCAGCGAGGTGGCGGCCTGGTCGCGCATGACCTGCTGGGGGATCACATTGATGGTCTGGGGCACGTCGCGCAGCGACGCCTCGGTCTTGGTGCCGCTGGCGGCCGAGGGGGCGTAGTAGGCAGTGTCCTCCGCGCGCGAGGCCAGCACGCGCACTTCTGCCATGACGGCGCCTGCCGCGCCGGAGCTGGCAGCCGGGCCGCCGCTGCGCTCCACGGTGAAGGTACGCTCATCCTGCGCACGCACCTGCAGGCCGCTGCCGGCCAGCAGGCGCTGCAGGGCCTCGCGCACTTCCAGCGTGCCGCGCAGCGCGGGCGCCTGCAGGCCCTGGGCCACATCGGTGAGGAAGATGATCTGGGCGCCGCTTTGGCGCGCCAGCGCGTTCAGCGACTGGGCCAGCGGCTGGGCCGGCAGGTCCACGGCCAGGGGCTGGGCATGGGCCAGGCCGGCAATGCACAGTGCGGCGGCCAGGGCCGCGATGCGAAAGCGCGGCAGGCCGGCGACGGTAGGGGAAGGGTTCATGGCGACATCTCTCCTGAGGCGTTGGGTACGGGATACGGGATAGGGGATACGGCTTTTGCGGCAAGCCCCTCCAGGGCCAGCTCGGCCCCGGGCGCGATGCCGGTCTGCCTGTAAGCCGCTGCAGCGCGCAGGTTTGTACACATGGCCACGGAAAATTTCTGGATCAGGCCAGCGGCTGCAGGGACAACTGCCGGGCGGCCTACCTGTGCCTACCTGTGGCGCGTGGAGATCAGCACGCGGCCGTCGTCCTCATGCCGCACCTGCACGGGGGCAAGGCGGGGCAGCAGGTCCAGCAGCTGGTCGATGCGGTCCAGGTCGAACTGCCCCGAGATGCGCAGCTGCGCCGCATGCCGGTCGGCCAGCACGATGGGTGCGCTGCGGTAGCGCTGCATCTGCGCCACGGCCTCGGACAGCGGCGTGCCGTCCAGCACCAGGCGGCCCTCCCGCCAGGCCAGGGCGGCCAGGGCAGCGGCGCCGTCGCCCGCCTCTGCCGGCACGAACTGCGGCAGCGGCCGGCCGGCGCGCGTGCGCAGGTGCTGGCCGGTGGACAGCTCCATGGGTGCGCCGCCACCCTCCATGGAATGCACGCGCACCCTGCCCTGCAGCACGGTGATGTCGGCACCATCCTCATGGCGGTGCACGCCGAACACGGTGCCGATGTCCTGCACCACCACGCCGCCGGCCTGCACGGTGAAGGGCCGCTGCAGCCAGGGCACCCAGCCGTGCCAGAAGGCATGGGATACCTCGAAGGACGCCTCCCCCTGGTCCAGCACCAGGCGGCGCGAGCGCAGGTGCTGCGCCACTTGCACGCGCGAGCCGGTGTTCAGCCGCACCTCGCTGCCATCGGCCAGTTGCCAGCTCTGGCGCTGGCCCACGGCGGTCGCCAGGGTCTGGCGCTGCAGCGCGGGGTCGGCCCAGAGCAGCAGCGCCAGCGCCGCCAGGGCCGCAGCCGTGCCTGCGCGCAGCGCCCTGCGCTGGCGCAGCTTCTGGCGCTGGGCGGCGGCCTGCTCGATTTCCTCGGGCGTGGGCAGGTGCCGGCGCAGCATGTCGGCAAAGGGGGCCAGGGCGTCATCGACGGGCAGATGGGCGCTGCGCCCCGAAGACTGCGCAGAAGCACCCTGGCGCGCGCTGCGCGTGCCGCCTGTGCTGCGCGTGATCTCAGGCGGCATGGTCGGCCGTGAGCACGGGCTGCACATCGCGCAGCGCACGCGCCAGATGGCGGGCCACCATGCCGCGCGAGATGCCCATGCGCTGTGCGGCCTCTTCCTGCGGCATGCCGTAGAGCTTGGTGAGGATGAAGGCCTCGCGGCTGGCCTGGGGCAGCTGCTCTATCGCCACCAGCAGCGCGCGCTGGCGCTGGGCGGCGGCCACGGCCAGCTCGGGCGGGGACAGCGGCATGGCTGCGGCGGGGGCAAGGCGCTCTTCCAGCTCGGCGCCATCGAAGGGCGTTTCGGGCCGGCGCGCCTGGGCCCGGTGGCGGTCTATGGCCAGGTCACGCGCCAGATGCCGCAGAAAGGCCAGCGGGTTGGCAATGCCCTGGGGAACGGGCCGCTCCATCAACCGCAGGCACAGCTCGTTGACGATTTCGCGGGGCTGGCATTCGTCGCCGAAGCGGTGGCGCAGGAAACCGACCAGTTCGTCATAGTGCTGCACCAGCTGGGCCAGCAGGGGCTCGGCGGGCGGTTGTAGCGTGGAGGGGGACGGCATGGAGGAAAAGCCAATCGCGAAGAAGATCGCAAATGATTCTTATTATCCTATGCAGTTGCCATGCTTACCGTTGGCAAACCGGGCGGTGACGCGCCGCCGCAACAGCGGCGGGCGAACGGCTCAGGGCAGCGGCGCGCGCATTCCCGTGAGTCCCGGCATGACCTCCCGCATGGCCGCGATGAAGGCACGCAGGCGCGCCGGCTGGTGGCGCGCCGGCGGATACACCAGGTGCACGGGCAGCGGCGCGGCCTGCCAGTCCGGGGCCAGGTGCACCAGGCGGCCCGCCTCCAGATCGTCGCGCACGATCCAGGCCGAGGCCAGGGCCGCACCCAGCCCGCCCAGGGCGGCGTTGCGCAGCGCATAAAGGCTGTCGGTGCTGAGCCGGGGCTCGAACTGCAGGCGCCAGGATTTGCACACCCGCTCATCGCCCACGCGGTGCAGTTCCAGCTCGCGCTGGTAGAAGGTGCGCAGCGCAATCCAGGGCAGCCCCTGCAGCTCGCGCGGGTGCTGGGGCACGCTGCCCTGCCCCAGCAAGGCAGGCGCGGCCACGGCAATGCGCGGCACCTCGGCCACGCGCAGCGCGACCACCGATGGATCGACCACGGCGCCCACCTGCACGGCGCAGTCGATGCCCTCGGCAATGAAGTCCGGCTGGCGGTCATGCAGCAGCCACTCGACCTTGACGGCCGGATGGCGGCCCAGGAACTGCAGCAGCGGCGCCATGAGCTGGTCCTGGCCGAATGCGTGGGGCGCGACCACGCGCAGCAGGCCGCGCGGCGTGTCCTGGGCGCCGCGCAGGTCGGACTCCAGCGCCCGCCATGTATCGAGCAGTTCGCGCGCATGGGCCAGGCAGCGCTCTCCGTCGTCGGTCAGCGCCATGGCGTGGGTGGAGCGCCGCAGCAGGCGCAGGCCCAGCGCGCGCTCCAGCGTCTGCAGACGCCGGCTGACCGTGGGCTGGGTGGTGGACATCTGCTGCGCGGCGGCCGAGAGGCTGCCGCTTTCGACGATGCGCACAAAGGTCTGCAGCAGTTCGATGCGGTCTGCGCCCGAAGGCAGGGAGAGGTCGGCGATGGTCATACGCCAAGCGTATATCGATTCTGCGGACGCAGCCACTACCGTGGGTTGCTGCATCGCACCACACTACGGCCATCGTTTCTCAAACACGCCGTATCGGCGGATCAACATGTCTTGCATTCAATCTACGCATAACCAAGCGGCCACCAGCGAAAAGGCATCCGGCGTGCCCCGGTCGCTGGTGCTGCTGATGGCGACCACGGCGGGCGTGGGCGTGGCCTCGCTCTACTACAGCCAGCCCATGCTGGGCGTGCTCGGCCCCGACCTGGGCGCGGGCGAGCGCGCCGTGGGCTTTGTGCCCACGCTGACCCAGCTGGGCTATGCGCTGGGCATTTTGCTGCTGGCCCCGCTGGGCGACCGTATGGACCGCCGGCGCATCATCCTGGCCAAGACCGCCGCGCTGATGCTGGCCCTGCTGGCCAGCGGGCTGGCCCCGGGCCTGGCGCCGCTGCTGGCCGCCAGCCTGGCCGTGGGCCTGGCCGCCACCCTGGCGCAGGATGTGGTGCCGGCCGCCGCCACGCTGGCGCCCGAGCACCAGCGTGGCAAGGTGGTGGGCACGGTGATGACGGGGCTGCTGCTGGGCATTTTGCTGTCGCGCGTGGTCAGCGGGCTGCTGGCCGAGCATGGCGGCTGGCGCAGCGTCTACCTGCTGGCCGCAGCTGCCATGGCACTGCTGGGGGTGGCCCTGTGGCGCGGGCTGCCCAGTTTCAGGCCCACCACGCAACTGGGCTATGGCGCGCTGCTGGGCTCCATGGTGCAGCTGTGGCGCAGCCAGCCCGCGCTGCGCCGTGCGGCCCTGGCCCAGGGCCTGCTGTCGGTGGCCTTCAGTGCCTTCTGGTCCACGCTGGCCGTCATGCTGCACCAGCAGTTCCACATGGGTAGCGCCGCAGCCGGCGCCCTGGGCCTGGCGGGCGCCGCCGGTGCGCTGGCCGCGCCGCTGGCAGGCCGGCTGGCCGACCGCAGCGGCCCGCAGCGCGTGACCTGCCTGGGTGCGGGCCTGGCCCTGGCGTCGTTTGCCGTGCTGGCACTGTCGCCCTGGCTGCCGGCTGCGGCCCGGCTGCCGCTGCTGGTGGCCAGCGCCATCGGTTTCGACTTCGGCATCCAGGCGACGCTGGTGGCGCACCAGACCCTGGTGTATGGCCTGGACCCCGCTGCACGCAGCCGGCTCAATGCGCTGCTGTTCACGGGCGTGTTCATCGGCATGGCCTCGGGCTCGGCGCTGGGCGCCCTGGCCCTGGCGCAATGGGGCTGGAGCGGCGTGGTGGCCCTGGCCTGTGCGGCTTCGGCGGCGGCATTGGCCGTACGGCTGGCGGGCCGCAACCGCTGAACTTCTGCAGGCTGCCGGCAGGCTTATGCCCCGCCCTGCAGCCGTGCCGCGCGCTGGGCCAGCCGCTGCTGCTCCGAGGCGCGCAGGGCAGCGATCTGCGCCAGGATCTGCTGCTGCTTTTCCATCAGGCGCTGCGTGTGCACGCCATGCGCATCCCCCGCCAGGCCCTGGGCAATGCAGGCCAGCGCGCGCGCCGGGTCGCCGCGCTGTTGCCAGGTGTAGGCCAGGTTGAGCTGGGTGCGCGCATCGCGCGGGTCTATGCCTTCGGCCTGCAGGTAGGCCTCATGCGCGGCCGCGAACTGCTCCTGGCAGAACAGGCAGTCGCCCAGCACATTCCACAACCAGGTACTGAGCCAGGGATTGAGGTCCAGCGCGCTGCGCGCCAGCTCGATGCCGGCGGCAAAGTCCCGCAGCTGCAGGCCCACGAATTCGGCCACCTCGCCCAGCAGCCGCCAGTCGCGCGGGCTGCGGGTGATGGCCTGGCGGTAGCTTTCCAAAGCGGCGTCCTGGCGGCCCGACTCCAGGTGCGTGCGAGCCTCATGGGCCGGGGCCTCGAAGAACTGCTGCGCGTCGGCGCTGAAGCGGTTGAGAAAGGCGGCCGCCGTGCGCTCGCATCCCTCGCCGATCAGCAGCCGCGCATGGATGGCCCTTTGCGCATCGCCCGAAGGCGCCAGCACCTGCCAGCCCTCGCGCCCGAACAATTGCGCCAGCAGCGGAAAGTTCAGGCCGATGGCGCTGGTGCGGCCAAAGCGCTGGGAGGCGCCCGCTTGGGCCGCCGCCTCGGGCGTGCAGGCGCCGTAGTCGTTGATGAGCACCAGCCCCTTGGGCGCCAGCCGCTTGTGCAGCGTCTGCAGCGCGCCAAAGGCGCCGTGGTTGACCAGCAGGCGTGGTGCCGCCTCGCTGACGGACAAGGCGGCATCCACCCAGGGCGACAGCGCTGTCTGGTCGCAGTCGAAGAAGCCCACCTCCTGCTCGAACAGGCCCACCAGGGGCAGCAGGCGCGCACGCTGGGCCGCATCCGCATGGTCCACCAGGGCACGGATCTCGCCCGGCGACAGCGCGGTGTACTGGCGCACGAGCTGGGCGTCATCGGTGAGGCGGGTGCGTATGCGCAATTCCTGCACCGGCCCATCGCCCTGCCGCCGCACGACGGTGGCAGGCAGTACGTCCAGCACGTAGTTGCAGAACACGGCGTGCAGCAGCGGCAGGGGCACCGTGCTGCCGTCCGGCAGCTGCATGGCCTCGGGCCGCATGGCGTCGCAGCAGCCGGCCACGACCTGGCCGCCGAACTCGGCAAACAGGGCGCGCTCCTGCCATTGCGCGACCGTGCGGGGAGAGCCGTCGGTGACGTAGTAGACCAGCCGCTGGTCGAAATCACGCCCTTCCTGCTGGCACAGGTGCCGGAAGGCCTGCAGGAACATGCGCGCAAACAGGCCGCAGCCGGCACCCAATTCCAGCACGGCAATGGCGCCTTGCGGCGCGGTGTCCGCGCAGTGGTGGAACAGCAGGGCCGCCGCATCCTCCGAGAGGCGGCCGCTGTTGTTGACCACGTAGGGCACTTCGTTCTCGGCAAAGGTCAGCAGGCCGGCCTGCGCCCAGTGCAGGTGACCCAGCTCCCACTCGATGCTTTCGGTGATGGGGCGAAAGTCCTGCAGCAGCTGCGAGGCAACGCGCACGCCCGAAAGAACGTCCTGCGGGGCGCGGATGGCAGGCGGCCCGCACGGCGCTGCGTCAGCGTCCATGGCGGGAAGGGACGCCGAAAGGGACGCGGACAGGGACACAGGCAGGGGCAGCGAAAGGGACAGTGGCGCGCGCAGGGCGGCCTCGCCCGTCGAAGGGTCGATTCTCAAGATGCTCTCTCCGGAAGATGCGATGGGAGTGACGCCTGCCTGCACGGCAGGCGTCCGGCCAGGCTCAGGGCACGGGCGCCCACTTGGACCAGTTCAGGTCGGCCTGCTCGAAATCGGCCTTGAGCATGCGGCGCATGGCGTCCACCTCGTTCTGGGTGATCTGCGCTTCCTTGACCTGCTTGCCGGTGGCCGCCGTGCGGGCCTTGGCAAGATCGGCCTTGGTCACGGAGGCTGTTCCAGCCCAGATGGACTTGGCGGACCCCACATTCACCCAATGCTTGCCCTGGGACTGCAGGTCGGCCTGGTAGGCGGATTTCCAGCCCATGTTGTTCTGCGACACGGCGTTGAGCAGCTTGGCCAGCGAGCGCTGGTTGCTCACCCCCTGCTGGGCGAATGCCTGCAGGTGAACGCGCTCGAACTTCAGCGGCAGCAGGCCCTGCTTGGCCGCCAGGCTGTCGCGCTCATTCCACCAGCGCGATGCATCGGCGGACTTGACGGCCTCCAGCTGGTTGAGCCAGTCGGCATCGGTGACGATGCTGCCGTCGCCCTTGACCCACTGGAAGCGCTTGAAGCCGATGTCGGCCGCGCGGCCGAAGTTGTGGTTGCTCTCGCCCGGGCCGGCCTTGGTCTGGGTCTCGGCGGCCTGCTGGGCAAAGGTGCGCCGGCGCCCCGTGGGCGTGATCCACAGCGCGATCTTGTGCGTGTCATACATCTGCTGCACCAGGCTGGCCAGCTTGGCGCGGAAGGTGGGCTCGTACTCCGCATCGTTGGCAATGGCGGCCTTGCTGGTGGCCACGTCCTGGGCCTTGGCCTCCAGGTACACCGTCTTGGAGTTCTGCGCGGCGCGCATGCCCTGGTGCGAGGCCGGCAGCATGCCGCTGAGCTTGGCCACCGTGGCCCCTCCGGCTGCCGCCAGGCCCAGCGCCTCCTTGGCACCCCCGGCCTGCGGCTGGCCCGGCGCGGCCTTGGCGGCGGCCAGCTTGTGGTCGTTCTGGAAACGCTCCAGCGCGGCGCGCGTCTGCGCGCCGTAGCTGCCGTCGTAGTCCACGCCCAGATACGGCGCGTTCTTGGCGTCCTTGACCACGCGCAGCATGGCCTGCAGCAGGGCCACGTCATGCACCTGGTTGCTGCCGCCCTCGCCTACGCTGTCCTTGATGTCAGGCATGTTTCTCCCCTCTTTGTGGTTGTCGATATGGCCCGCAGCACCGGCTCAGCGGGCGGGCTCGGGTTTGCGGTCGGGTTTGCGGTCGGGTTTGTTGCCGGGCTTCAGGCCGGCATCCGGCAGCAGGTGCACCAATGGCACGGTGCGCGGCTGCAGGCTGGCCGAACAGGCACGCAGCCGCAGCGATTCGGCATGCGCCTGCGCCATGTCCGCCGCCACCTGCACCAGAGCGTGATGGGGCGCGGCGCCTGCGGGACGTGTGCGCACGACGGAATAGGCGCCCAGGCATTCAGCCTGCTGCGCGCGCGCGGCACGCGCTGCCGCCACGCTGGCATAGCGCGCCGCCACCACGGCCTGCACGGCGGCCGGTGGTGCCGAGGCCTGCTCGGCAAACGCCTGCCGGCCCTTGTTCCAGCGCAGGCTGCGGGTCTCGATCTGGTCGGGCGCATCGTCCTGCGGTGATGCATAGCGCACCAGCAGCACCGGAATCCGGCCCGTGGGCGCCAGCACCCAGCTTTGGTAGTTGCCCTGGGGCTCGTCGTACTGCCAGGCCAGGTGCGGGCCCTGGGCGGTGGCGACATACAGCGCATGGCGGCGCTTGGGATGCTCAAAGCCCCCCATCTGCGTGACCAGCAGCGCACGCGAGCCGCCCTGCACACCGGGCAGGCGCAAGCTGCGCACGGCAGCGGTGACGGTGTCTTCCTCCTCGCCAGTCGTCCACACGCGCTCGAGGTGCTGGAGCCCTGCTGCCGCAGACAGCGGATCGCCCACGCCGTACAGCGGATCGGGCTGCGCCAATTGCGCCGGCCCCCTGGACGCAGGCCAGGACAGCGCCGCTGGCTGGCCCTGCTGCACACCGGCACGCACCAGCCGCAACTCAAAGGGACAAGGCGCCGCCGTGCAGGCAGGCAGCGACAACTCATAGGCAGGCGCCCCCTTGGCCGTGCCGGACGGCAGGCTTTCCAGCACCTGCCGCTGCGGCCCGGCAGCGAGCGCCGCCCCGGCACCCAGCACCGCCGCAAGGCTCAAGGCCAGTGCCCGCCATGGCAGCGCCCCGCCACAGTAAAAATCGGAGCGCATTGAATGGTGAGCCATGGTGATAGCGGGTTTCTATGATTGGCCTGGGCTGTCGATACGCCGCAATACAGGAGGAATCTGCCGCAATGGGCTTGAAACAGGCATTTCAAGGCCCGGCGCCGCAGGCATTGTCTACAAGCTGGCATGCGGCGTCTGTTGCAAAATGCATCCGGCGCTTGAGAATTGCATTCAACATTTGCAATTCATCCAGGATGCATTCTGGAACCGTTCAAACCAGATAAATTTCATTTGCACAAAAATCAACAATATCAATGACTTACATGAAATTCACCCCAATTTCACAAAGCAAGGAAAATACCTTCTTGTATACATGACAACTCCCGACATCTGCCTCCATCGAATGCAAGGGCTGAGGAAAGCCTGAATCAATGCGGATACGCCATGACTTGCCCACTGCAAATAGTGCGCACCGAGGATTCCCTTGATGGACCCGCATCACAAGTTCGCCGGATTTCACGATACTGCAACCATTCACCATCCCAAATGGCTTGCGGCTGAACGACCGGGGCTGCCTTGCCGGTTGTACCTGCAAGGTGCAGCGGGGCGCACCTGCATCGCTGCCGGTTCCAGCTTCTTACCTTGACCACCCGAAATCACTGCTACAATCGCTGGCTTCGGAGAGGTGGATGAGCGGTTTAAGTCGCACGCCTGGAAAGCGTGTGTGGGCTAATCCCCACCGCGGGTTCGAATCCCGCCCTCTCCGCCATACACCCAGCAAAACGGGCCCCTACACGGGGCCCGTTTTCGTTTCCGGGCCGGCTTGTGGCAAGGTTCATGCCCAGGTTTGCGCCCGCCGTGCCCGCCCCTGCCCCGGCCCCGCGCACCGGCCGCACATCAGGGAAAGCGACAGCACGGACACCCCCTCCAAGCCTTGCGCAGACGCGCCCCAGGGCTTGCAATAGGCAGCAGCTGGCAGCAATAGGCAAGCGTCTGACAAGCACATCCTTGTTTCGGTGATGTACTAGCTGCAACAAAGCCCCCAGGCGCGCAGCTTTATGCAACAGCACCCCTGGCGCGAACGTGCATCCAGCCCCATGGCGCGCATGGCTTGCGGCGCTTGAGATTCGACGGAGGTTCCCCAATGGAAAGCAAGGTCATCAAGCTCCCTCAAGTCCTCTTAACTTCCGTCAATTTCCCTCAATTGACGATAGTTTTCAATCGAATCGGAGCAATCGATCGAAAATTCCAAAAACCCGCCGTATATTCCACACCGCTTTGCAGCCTGCCCGGCCCGTCTTCGGGCTGAGACGGGTCCTGCCCCTGCCGGGTACAGCGCAGCACAAGAACGCACAAGCGAAGAGCACAGGAAAACGCAAAAGGGGTTGGCATGAAGATTCTTTCGTTTTTCGGGACCCGTCCCGAGGCCATCAAGATGGCGCCACTGGTCACGGCCCTGTCGCAGACGCGGGGCATCGAGAGCGTGGTGTGCGTCACCGGCCAGCACCGGCAGATGCTGGACCAGGTGATGGATCTGTTCGGCCTGCAGGCGCAGCACGATCTCGCCGTCATGCAACCCAACCAGACGCTCAACGGCCTGTTCTCCCGCGTGGTGGCAGGTGCCGATGGCGTGCTCGAGCAGGAAAAGCCCGACTACGTACTGGTGCACGGCGACACCAGCACGGCCACGGCCTGCGCGCTGGCGGCGTTTCACCGCCGCATTCCGGTGGGCCACGTGGAAGCCGGCCTGCGCACCGGCGATCTGGCCCAGCCCTTTCCCGAAGAGATGAACCGCCGCGTGGTCGATGTGGTCAGCCAGTGGATGTTTGCGCCCACGCCCACGTCGCGCGCCAACCTGCTGGGCGAGAACCTGCAGGGCCGCATCGCCGTGACGGGCAACACCGTCATCGATGCGCTGGCCACGCTGTGCGACCGGCTCGATGCCCAGCCCGAGCTGGCCCGTGCCATTGCCCAGCGCCATCCCTGGGTGGATGCGCAGCGCCCGCTGCTGCTGGTCACGGGACACCGGCGCGAGAATTTCGGCGAAGGCTTCCAGAACATCTGCGCTGCGCTGGCCGAGCTGGCGCAGCGCCATCCGGACCTGCTCATCGTCTACCCCGTGCACTTCAACCCCGCCGTGCGCGAAGTGGTCATGCGCACGCTGGGCGGCATGGACAACATCCGCCTCATCGATCCGCTGGACTATGTGGACTTCGTCTGGTTCATGCAGCGCGCCCACATCATCCTGACCGACTCCGGCGGCGTGCAGGAAGAGGCGCCCTACCTGGGCAAGCCCGTGCTGGTGATGCGCGAGGTGACCGAGCGGCCCGAGGCCGTATCGGCCGGCACCGTGCTGCTGGTGGGCACGCAGCGCGCGCGCATCGTGGCCGAGGTCAACCGGCTGCTGGCCGACGAGGGGCACCACGCCTCGTTTGCGCGCCGCATCAATCCCTATGGCGATGGCCAGGCCTCGCAGCGCATCGTGCGCGCCCTGCTGGGACAGCCCTTCGACGAGTTTGCCGCCGGACACACAGGCGGCGCGGCCGTCCCGGGCATCACGGCCGCCGTGACCAAGGGCATGGCGCCGGCCTGAACCACGCACGCACCACCCGCGCACCACGTCCACGAAGCGCATTACGAATCGAGCACCGAAGTGAGAAAAGAGGCCCCCATGCAACCGACCATCCGCCAATCGCTTTCCCGCACCGGTGCCCGCTGGGCGCTGGGTTCGCTGCTGGGCCTGGGCGCCCTGTTCGCGCAGACGGCCTCGGCCTCGGCGCTGGGTGACGCCATACGCCAGCTGGGCGCCAGCGACGGGCTGCAGCGCAGCGTCACGCTCAAGGAGCTGGGCATCGTCGATCCCGTGGTGCTGGCCGGCACGGCCACCCAGGACTTCTACCTGCCCGTGCCGCGCGGCCTGCCGCTGGGCGATGCCAGCATTGCCTTCGACAGCCGCTACCTCAAGGGCGAGCCCGGCGTCTCGACCGTGGTGATCTCGCTCAACGGCACGCCCGCCGTGTCGCAGACCGTGCCCGATGGTGACGGCATGCTGCAGCGCACGCTGCCCGTCGCCCAGCAGGCCCGCGCCAGCGATTTCGTGCGGCTGGGCGTGAACTGGCGCAGCCGCAACGGCCAGGTGCGATGCGATGACAACCATTCCCTGGCCAACTCCCTGACCATCTCGCCGCAGACACGGCTGAGCTACCGCGTGGACCCGCGCGATGTGCGCAGCATCGAAGATGTCTGGAACACCCTGCCCGTGCGCACCACCGTGCTGGTGGCGGGCAGGCAGCTGGAGCAGGCCTCGTTCGACAGTGCCTGGCGCATTGGCGCCAGCCTGCAGCGCAACAACAGGCGCATGACGGTGAACGCATTGCCCGCCGTGGGGGAGACGCTCGACCTGCGAGGCCTGGAGGTTCCCGCCGCCCTGGCCGGCGTGCCCGCCTTTGCCGCACTGCGCGGCGCCGAGCCCCAGCACAAGCTGGCCAGTGACGCCGAACTGGGCGCGCTGCTCATGCTGGGGGCCGCCCAGGTCAGCGGAGACATCGTGGTGGCCGACAAGGCACTGCAGCAGCGCCTGACCGCCGCCTTCGCGGCCCTGCAGGCCCAGCTGGCGGCCGACCCCGATGCGGGACAGGCCCTGCAGCAATGGCGCGCCCGGCGCGCACCGCTGGCCAACGAGGCGCTGGCCTCGCAGCAGTTGCGCGCCCTGCCCATGGGCCGCCAGATGGTGCTGGCCGTGGCCGCCGACGCGGGTGCGCGCGTGGCCGGCCTGCAAGAGGCCGCCCTGCAGCGCCTGCTGGTCAGCGACAACGTGACCGTGGCCGCGGCCCAGCCCCCGCAATGGGACGAGGCCAAGGGCATACGCCTGTCCAGCCTGGGCGGCAGTCCCGACAGCTTCGACGTGCTGTCGCGCGGCGACTGGACGATGAACTTCCCGCTGAGCGCCGTGGCCTCGCAGGGCCAGATGCCGGGCGAGATCACGCTGTACGTGGCCGCCGCCCCCGGCGCCTCGGCCACGCGCCCCGTGGCCACGCTGTTCTGGAACGGCATGCTGCTGTCGGCCCGCCAGCTGGAGGCCAACGGCCAGCCCGAACGCCTGCGCGCCCGTGTGCCCGGCTATGCGCTGGGCATCAACAACACCTTGCGGGTGTCCGTGCAGCGCCAGCCCTACTCGGCCGACTGCAACGAGATTCCCCAGCCCTACCCCGCCAGCGTGCTGCCGGCCATCAGCTACGTGACGCCCGGCAAGGCCGAGGCCAACGGCAGCTTCATCGGCCTGCTGCCGCTGCTGGGCGCCAAGTCGCAGTTCCTGGTGCCCGCCAGCTATCTGTCGGCGGCGCCGGCCGCGCTGGAGCGCATGGCCAACCTGGCGGCCGCCAGTGGCCTGTCGGCTTCGCAGGCCGAGCTGGTCGTGGCCCAGGCCGATGCAACGGCCAAGCCCTCCATGCCCTTTGTCGCCATGGAAGTGCCGGTGGACGGCGCCAAGCCCCTGGTGACGGTGGCGGACCGGCAGCAGCTGCGCATCCGCGGCAAGTCGGTGGACTGGCTGGACATCAAGGGACTCAAGCAACTGTCCTCGGCCGAAGTGGTCACGGCAGGCGGCCAGCAGGGCGTGCTGTGGCATGCCATCGGCGAGTGGACGGGCGGCCTGGGCGAGCCCTTCCTGCTCAATCGCGGCAACATCGCCGTGATCGGTGGCGACGGCCCGCTGGCCTGGGTGGACAGCAGCAATCCCGAAACCGGCATTCCGTCGGGCCCGCGCGAAAGCGCCTTCCACGAATGGCGCAACTTCCTGTCCTGGAGCGTGCCGGGCATCGCCATCGCGCTGTTCGTGGTGCTGCTGCTGGTGGTGCTGGCCTGGGCGGTGGCGCGCAGCAAGCAGTCCAAGCACTGAGCCCGGCCCGGGCAACGATGACGACGGCATGAGGCGATCGCCATGATCTCTTCCCTCTACTGGCCCTACCTGGTGGCCGACTACTACCACGCGCTGGAGATCGTCAGCGCCGTGGTGGCCGTCGTCATCCTGCTGTCCAGCATCGACGACCTGTTCATCGACGCCTGGTACTGGGTGCGCGAGGCCTGGCGCGCGCTGACCGTCAAGCGCCGCTACCAGCCGCTCAAGGCACAGCAGTTGCAGGAGGTCGAGGAAAAGCCGCTGGCCATCATGGTGCCGGCCTGGCTGGAGTACGACGTGATCGCACCCATGCTCGAGAGCATGGTGGGCACGCTGGACTACAAGAACTACATGATCTTCGTGGGCACCTACCGCAACGACGAGCGCACCAAGAACGAGGTGGAGCGCATGCGCCGGCGCTACCGCCAGCTGGTCCGCGTGGAGGTGCCCCATGACGGCCCCACCTGCAAGGCCGACTGCCTCAACTGGATCGTGCAGGCCATCTTCCAGCAGAACACGCTGCAGCCCGAGCCCTTTGCCGGCCTGATCCTGCACGACAGCGAGGACGTGCTGCACCCGCTGGAGCTCAAGTACTACAACTACCTGCTGCCGCGCATGGACTTCATCCAGCTGCCCGTGACCTCGCTGGAGCGCGAGTGGTACGAGCTGGTGGCCGGCACCTACATGGACGAATTCGCCGAATGGCACACCAAGGACCTGGTGGTGCGCGAGAGCATGTCGCACATGGTGCCCTCGGCCGGCGTGGGCACCTGCTTTTCGCGCAAGGCGATGGAGGAGCTGGCGGCCGAGACCCACAACCAGCCCTTCAACACCGACACGCTGACCGAGGACTACGACATCGGCGCTCGGCTGGCGCGCCGGGGCATGAAGCAGATCTTCGGCAAGTTCCCCGTGGACTACGTGATACGGCGCAAGCCGCTGTTCGGCCTGGGCAAGGAAAAGGTGTCCACGCTGACCATGCCGCTGGGCATCCGCGAGTTCTTTCCCAACACCTTCAAGACCGCCTACCGGCAAAAGGCGCGCTGGACACTGGGCATCGGCCTGCAGGGCTGGAGCCAGGTCGGCTGGGCCGGGCCGCTGTCCACCAAGTACCTGCTGTTCCGGGACCGCAAGGGGCTGGTGACCTCCTTCGTGGCCATCCTGGCCTATCTGCTGCTGCTGAACTTCCTGCTGTTCCTGCTGGCCGATCACATGGGCTGGTGGACGGTGTACTACCCGTCCCTGTTCGCTCCCAACGGCTGGCTGGTGACGCTGATGAGCGTCAACGTCATCGCCCTGCTGCTGCGCGTGGTGCAGCGCGCCTGGTTCGTCTCGCGCCTGTACGGCTGGGAGCACGCCATGCTGTCCATCCCGCGCATGGTGATCGGCAACTTCATCAATGCCATGGCAGCGGCGCGCGCCTGGAAGCTGTTCATCGTCCACCTGGTCACGGGCAAGCGGCTGGCCTGGGACAAGACCATGCACGACTTCCCGTCCCCCGACCAGTTGAGCCACCAGCGCCAGCGCCTGGGCGAGCTGCTGCTGTCATGGCAGGCCATCGACGAAACCCGGCTGGCCACCGCGCTGGAGATACAGCAGCGCGAACGCCGTCCGCTGGGCGCCATCCTCATGGAGCAGGGCTGGCTGGACGAGGCCACGCTGCGCGAGGCCATCAGCTTCCAGCAGGGGGAGCCCACCGACCCCACGGTGCATCCCGACATTCCCGCACAAGGCATTCCAAGCACCCCAAGGGCCGGCATATGAAGCATCTCGCTCCCCTCGTTCGCCCTCTCACGCTGGCCGCGCTGCTGGGCGCCGGCTGGAACGCGCCGCCGGCCTGGCCGCAGGCCGCAGCAGCCGTCAAGGCCGAGGCGCCGCTCAGGGGCCGCGCATGGCAGCTGGCCAACCAGGCCTATGCCCACTATCAGGCCGGCCGCTTTGCACGGGCCGCCAGCGCCGCCGCATCGGCCGTACAGCTGCGCCCCGACCTGCTGCGCCTGCGCATGCTGCTGATCTACTCGCTGCAAAAGCAGGGCAAGAACGAGGAAGCGCTCAAGGCCATCGCCTCGGCCCGCGCCGCCGGGCTGGACGAGGCCACGCTGCAGCAGGCCGAAACCAATGTGCGGGCCGCAGCGGCAGGCGGGGCGGCGGGCGGGCCTGCGGGGGCCACGGCTTCCGAGGCCTACAACAAGGCCTTTCCCATCGCCACGCAGGCCTACGCCGACTACAACGCCAGGAACTACGCAGACAGCGCGCGCAAGGCCGAGCAGGCCTTTCGCCTGGACCCCAGCCAGGGCCAATGGGCGCTGCTGTGGATTGGTGCGCTGGAGGCGCAGGAACAGCTGGGTGCCGCCATCGAGGCCGCAGATGCCGCCCTGGCCCTGGAGCCCCCCAACAAAAGCGATCTGGTGGCCAAGCGCCAGACCCTGCGCCGCAGCCAGGCCGTGCTGCCGGCGCAAAAGGCCTACCAGGCGCTGATCGCCAACAACCCGGCGCAGGCCGTGCCCTTTGCGCGCGAGGCCGTGGCGCTGGCGCCGGGAACGGCATCGCACCGCCTGCTGCTGATCACCTCGCTGCTGCTGGCCGAGCAATTGCCCGATGCGGAAAAAGCCGCAGACGAGGCGCTGGCGCAGGACAACGAAGACACAGCGGCGCTGGGCATGCGCGGCTACATCCGCCAGCGCCAGGGCAAGACCGCACAGGCCAATGAAGACTTCGATGCCGTGCTCAAGCAGGACTGGCTGGACGAAAAGCAATCGGCCAACCTGCGCCTGATCGCGGCCGACGCGGCCCTGGCCGCTGGCGACGCGGCACGCGCCCGCGCGCTGCTGGCGCCCATGCCGGCACAGGATGAATCCGTGGCCCGCCGCCTCAAGCAAGCCGATGACCTGCGCCCCGGCCGCGATACGCCCATGGTGGCCGATACGCGCGGCGCTTCGCAGACCCTGGCCATGGCCGACTATCCGCCGCCCCTGCAGGACTGCCGCGACACGCCCTATGGCACGGTCTGCGAGCTGCAGCCTTCCGATGCCCAGGGCACGGGCGGCCCCAGCGCCCAGGCCTATGCGGCCTACGCGCGCCAGGACTACAAGGCCGCCATCGAACATGCGCAAACGGCCGTGGAGCAGGACCCCGACAATGCGCAACTGCAAAAGCTGCTGACCACCACGCTGGCCGCAGGCAACCGCGACCAGCAGGGCCAGGCCCTGCTGCGGCTGGACAAGTCCCTGTCCCTCACCCCCAACGACCCCCAACTGCTGATGCAGCGCGGCTACCTGTACTCGCGCCAGGAAGAGCCGGCCAAGGCGCTGCAGGACTTTCGCGCGGCGCGCGCCACGGGCGAGGCGCCAGCGGGCGCCATGCTGGACGAAGGCTATGCGCTGGCCGGCACCGGCGACAACCGGGGCGCCGTGCGCACCTTCAAGGAAGCCATCGACCTGGACGACGCCGGCACCGCCAAGCTCACGCCTGGCCAGCGCGAAAACGCACGCAGCGCCGTCTCCGGCTACGCACGCGAGTGGGGCGCCATCGTCTCCATGGGCTACCGGGGTGCGCGGCCTGCGGGGCGTGCGTTCTCGGACGGCATCCTCACCCAGGCCGGCGACGCCGTGTTCGGCACGGCCGAGGCCTACTGGCGTCCGTCCAACTTCCTGAACTCGTCCACCCGCATCTTCGATGTCTACGGGCGGCTGGGCAGCACCTTGCATGACGGCGGCGGCACCACGCTGGGCCAAAGCGCCATCGACCCCTGCACGGGCCTGCCCATCAATGTGCAGGCGGGCGACAACCGCGGCATCTCTGGCCTGCCCACCACCACGGGCTCGCTGGGCATGCGCTTCACGCCGTCCACCAAGTACGCGCTGACCTTTGGCATAGAGCGCCAGTTCAACATCGGCTCCGCCACGCGCTCGGGCTTCATCACGCCTGAATCGCCCCAGCTGCGCTGCCTGATGAGCGGGCGCGATCCGCTCAACCCCACGGGCCCGGCGCTGGGCAACCCGATATCGGCCAAGTACAGTGCGGGCGCGGGCCAGGGCGGCTGGCTGGCCTATGTCACCCATGGCTTCTACGAGGGAACGGGCCGGCGCACGGACCGCTCCAGCTGGTTCACCATGGAAGGCTACAGCCAGGCCGGCTATGCCAACCAGAGCATGGCCTCGCGCTTCACACTGACCGACCAGACCAGCGGCGCCCAGGTGGGCGACGGCTCGGGCCGCTACAAGCGCGAGCAATGGTTCTTCTCCACCGAGGCCCGCATCGGCCGCAGCTTCCGCGCCGACGGCATCAACCAGGGCCTGGTGATCTTCCCGTTCGGCGTGGTCGCGGCCGACTGGATCAAACAGAGGAACCGCGTGCAAGTGCGTTCCCTGCAGGCCGCCCCGGGCGCCACGCCCACCGCAGCCCAATTGGCCGCCCAGCAGGGACAGACCCTGGCCCTGCAAGGCAATGGCAGCAGTTGGTCGGCCAGCGCCGGCGTGGGCGTCAGCCTGCGCCAGTGGTTCCGCGAAAGCCACTACAGCACGGCCCAGTCCTATGTGGACTGGTCCATGCAATACCGCTTCAACATCGGCGGCGGCCAGGCCGACCGGGCCAAGGGCCTCTTCATGACGCTGACGCTGTCCTATTGAAAGCCCTGCCCCGCCGCCGCCACCACCACACAGAAAAGAGAAAAGGAGAAAGCTCCCATGGATTCGACCAAGCAAGCACCCCGCCCTGCCCTGCACGGACTGCGCTCGGGCATGGCGCGCGCCGCACGCGGGCTGGCCGGCTGCGCACTGGTGCTGGGCGCGCTGGCAGCGCAGGGTACGGCCCAGGCCCAGGCCCAGGCCCAGGCCCAGGCACAGGACAGCTCCTCCATCGTCCTCAGGGGCAAGGATGGCTGGCTGTTTCCGGGCTGGGGCAGCCTGACCCAGGTGGACCGCGCCGGCATCACCGAATCCACCCGGCTGATCACCGAGGCGCGCAACCTGCTGGCCGCTCGCGGCGTGAAGCTGCAGGTGCTGCTGCTGCCCGACAAGGTGCGCTTCTATGCCGACAAGATGCCCGACGGCAAGGCCATGAGCGCCGATGTCCAGGGCCGCTACAGGCAGGTGCTGCAGGCGCTGCAGGCCGCCGGCATTCCCAGCTTTGACGACGAGGCCGTGCTGCGCACCGTGCGCGACAGCGGCAAGGATGTGTTCTACCGCACCGACCAGCACTGGACCCAGGCGGCAGCCGACGCCACGGCCGAGGCCACCGCCCGCATGGTCCAGGGCGAGGTGCCCCAGCTGGCCGGCAGCGCCGGCAGCGGCCTGGCCCTGGGCGACACCGTCACCGAGCGCCGCTATGGCGACCTGGCCGAGCTGTTTCTGACCGCCGAGGAGCGCAAGCAGATCGGCCGCGAGGTCTACACCGTGCGCCGCCAGGCTCCGGCCAAGGGACTGCTCGACGATGAGCCCGCACCCGTCCACGTGACGGGCCACAGCATGGTCCAGCCCTACTTCGGCTTTCCGCAAAAGCTCTCCAACCTGCTGGACCGCCCGGTCTCGCTGAACTGGAAGCCCGGCAACGTGGGCCAGTGGACCATGCTGCTGGAGTACCTGGAGTCGCCGGCCTTCAAGTCCCACAAGCCCCAGGTGCTGGTGTGGCAGATGTTCGAGCCCACCTACAGCTACGGCCCCAACGCGGCCGGGCAGTGGGACAACGCCTCGCTCATGCCCAACGCCACCTGGCTGGAGCGGCTGCGTGCCGCGCTCAAGGGCTGACACCGTGGACCCCACCGCGCAAGAACTGCAAACCGACAAAGGACACCGGCGCAACGCCTGGATCTGGGGCGCCCTGCTGCTGTCGGGCCTGGCCTGGGGCGGCTGGACGCTGGCCAGCGGGGGACCGAAGGCCGGCGAGCTGCAACTGGCCGCCTGGCTGGATGGCCGCGCGGGCGCGGCGCTGAACAAGGGCCTGCGCCTGCCTGCGCAGTCCTCGCTGGAAACCGGCCAGGCCGCGCTGCGCTACCGCCTGCTGGGCGACACGGGAGCGCAGGTGGCCCTGGGCTGCCCGCAATGGATGTTCTACCGCGACGGCCTGCGGCCCCAGCCCGGCACGGGCGCCGCGCCCTTCGAGGCGCGCCAGCGTCTGCTGCGCCACTGGACGCGGCAGTTGCAGGACAAAGGCATTGCCACCCTGGTGGTGGCCGTGCCCGACAAGTCGCGCATCGAGGCCGCCCATCTGTGCGGCCTGCCCGTGGCTCCCGTGATGCTCCAGCGCCTGGACCTGTGGCAGCAGCGCCTGCAGGCCGACGGCATTGCCTTCGCCGATCTGCGCCCCGCCCTGCAGGCTCAGGAGCAGTCACAGCCGGTGTTCTTTCGCACCGACGTGCACATGAATGCCGAGGGCGCACGCGCCGCCGCCCTGGCCGTGGCCCAGGCCGCGCTGCCGCTGCTGGGCGGGCAGCGCGGCGCCCAGGCCTTCGAGGAATCCGCGCCCGGGCCGCTGCAGCCGCTGCCCGGCGACCTGCTGGCCCTGGCCGGCCTGGCCGACGCACCGGCAGGCTGGCGCCCGCAGCGCGACGAAATACGCCCCCAGGCCATCACCCCCGTGCGCGGCGGCGGCCTGCTGGACGAGACGCCGCCCGTGCAGGTGCTGCTGGCCGGAAGCTCCAACGGGCTGCGCAGCAATTTCGCGCCACAGCTCGGCCGCGCGCTGGGCCAGGAAGTCTGGAACCTCAGCATGGACGGCGGCCAGTTCAGCGGCGCCATGGTGGCCGCGCTCAAGCGCCGCGCCTCCTGGCCGGCCAGCCTGCGGCTGGTGATCTGGGAGTTCTCGGAAAACACCTTGTCCCTGCCCCTGACGGACGATGAAAAAGCGGCGCTCAAGGAGATGGACGCCGCCTCCCCGCCTGCGTGACCCCGCCCGCTACATGCTGTTCAATTCCTATCTTTTCCTGCTGCTGTTCCTGCCCATCGCGCTGGCGGGCCACTACCTGGCCGGGGCCATCAGCCTGCGGCTGGCCGCGTTCTGGCTGTGCCTGACGTCCTTCGTCTTCTACGGCTGGTGGAACCCGCAGTTCGTCGCCCTGCTGGCCCTGTCCATCGCCTTCAACTACGTGGTGAGCCTGCTGATCCTGCGCTTTGCGGGCCGCGCGCGGCTGCAGGGGCTGGTCACCGCCCTGGGCGTGGGCGCCGACCTGGCGGCACTGTTCCACTACAAGTACTTCGCCACGCTGTTCAACTTCCTGGGCGAATGGGGGCTGACGCAGGGCGGCATGCACGAGCTGATCCTGCCCCTGGGCATCTCGTTCTTCACCTTCACCCAGATCGGCTACCTGCTGGACTGCCGCTCGGGCATCGTCAAGGAACGCAGCCTGCTCAGCTACGTGCTGTTCGTGACCTTCTTCCCGCACCTGATCGCGGGGCCCATCCTGCACCACAAGGAAATGATGCCGCAGTTCGCGCAGCCGGATAACTACCGGTTCCGCGCGGACAACCTGTCCATCGGCGGCACGCTGTTCGTGATCGGCCTGGCCAAGAAGGTGCTGCTGGCCGACGAGATCGCGCCCTATGCAGACGCGGGCTTTGCCGCGCCCGGCGACCTGCAGTTCTGGGCCGCCTGGGGCGCCAGCCTCAGCTACGCGCTGCAGCTGTACTTCGACTTCTCGGGCTATTCGGACATGGCGCTGGGCCTGGCGCGCATGTTCGGCATCCGCTTCCCGCTGAACTTCAACTCGCCCTACAAGGCCGGCAGCATCATCGACTTCTGGGCGCGCTGGCACATGACGCTGACGCGCTACCTCACGGCCTACCTGTACTACCCCGTGGCCATGGCCATCTCGCGTGCACGCGAAAAGCGCGGCCTGTCCGTGGGCTCCAGCGCCGCGCGCACGCCCGGCGGCTTTGCGGCCACCATCGTCGTGCCCACGCTGTTCACCATGGGGTTGGCGGGCATCTGGCACGGTGCGGGCCTGCAGTACGTGATCTTCGGCCTGCTGCATGCCTTCTACCTGTCGGTCAACCATGCCTGGCGCATCTTCGTGGTCAGCCGCAAGCCGGCCGCCGCACGCAAGTCGGGCCGGGGCGTGCAGGCGCTGTGCGTTGTCATCACCTTCATCGCCGTGCTCATCGCCCAGACCTTCTTCCGCGCCCATGGCGTGGGCGACGCCATGCTGTTGCTCAAGGGCATGGCCGGCCTGCGCGGCGTGGAGGCGCTGGAATCGCTGTCGCACCTGCAGGGCCTGGCCGTGGGCGACGCGCTGCGGCTGGCCATAGGCCACCACATGCAGCTGGCCCTGGTCCTGCTGCTGCTGGCCATTGCCTGGTTCACGCCCAATGCCCACCAGATCCTGGGCCGCTTCTCGCCCGCCATGTTCAAGGTGCAGGAAGCGCCCCGCGCCTGGATGCGCTGGCGCCCCAGCGCAGGCTGGACGGCCGTGACCCTGGTCCTGCTCTTCCTGTGCCTGGTCAACCTGCACAAGGAAACCCGCTTCCTGTATTTCCAGTTCTGAAACACCTGTTGGAGAAAAACCATGTCCCTGAATGACATCGAAACCAAGATTGCCCAGATCATCGGCGCCATCATCCTGACCTCGGTCGAGCCCGATACGCTGCTGCTCGAATCGGGCCTGGTGGACTCGCTGTCCGCCGTGGACGTGGCACTGGCCATCGAAAAGGAATTCGGCGTCAAGATACCGCCATCGGAGATCGACCTGCACCTGGAATCCGTGCACACGCTGGCGCAGTACGTGGCCGAGCAGCGCAAGGCCTGATGCAGCGCCTGCACGCCGCCGCCCTGTCCCTTTGTCCCTGCGCAACAAGGAGCCCGCATGCGATTCAGTTTTGACCGCTTCGACTTCACCGAGCCCGGCGCCGACACCGCGCGGCCCGCCGTGATCGATGCCGCCGGCACGCTGGACTGGCAGCAACTGGCCCAGGCCGTGGCGCAATGGGAGCAGCAGGCGCTGGCGCGCGGCGCGCGGCGCGACGAGCCGCTGCTGATCACGGGGCACAAGGAGACCGCGTTTCTCGTGGCCATCCTCGGCTGCCTGCGCCTGGGCGTGCCCTTCGTGCCGGTGGACGTGATCAACCCGCCCGAGCGCATGGCGCGCATCGCCACGCTGGTGCAGGCCGGCCTGCACTACGACGCGCAGGCCCGCAGCTTCCTGGACACCGGCATCGCCGCGCAGCCGCTGCAGGAAAAGTCGCTGGCCTACATCATGTTCACCTCGGGCAGCACGGGCGATCCCAAAGGCGTGCAGATCGGGCGCGAGAGCCTGGGCCTGTTCGCCGGTTGGATACGCGACTGCCTGGCCCTGGGCGAGGCGCCGGTCTTCATGGACCAGATGCTGTTCAGCTTCGACTTTTCGCTGTTCAACTGGATGGGCGCCCTGGTCACGGGCGGTGCCTGCGTGCTGTGCGCGCGCGAGACCATTGCCGACCGCCAGGCCTTTGCCGCCTACCTGGCGGGCACCCATGTGAACGTCTGGGCATCCACGCCCTCCTTCGTGCGCCAGCAGCTGCTGGATGCAGACTTCGACCAGCAGCACCTGCCCGACCTGCGCGTCTTCGTCTTCGGCGCCGAATCGCTCACGCCCACCGTGGCCGAGGCGCTGTGGAGCCGCTTTCCCCAGGCGCGCATCATCAACTCCTACGGCCCCACCGAGGCCACCTGCTCCACCACCTGGGTGGAGATCGACCCCGCGCTGCGCCAGCGCGCGCCGCTGCCCTTTCCCATCGGCCGGGCCAAGCCCTATGCCGATGTGTTCCTGGACGAAGGCGAGATCTGCGTGGCCGGCGACCATGTGATGCGCGGCTACCTCAACCGCACCGACCTGCACGCCACACGCATGTTCATGCGCAACGGCAAGCGCGGCTACCGCACGGGCGACCTGGGAGAGATCGACGGCGAGGGCCTGGTCACCTTCCACGGCCGGCGCGACGACCAGATCAAGATGCACGGCTACCGCATCGAGCTGGCCGAGGTCGATGCCGTGCTGGCCACCCTGCCCGGCGTGCGCGCGGGCGCGGCGGTGGCACTCAAGCGGCCCGATGGCTTCATCGTGCGCATGATCGGCTTCGTGGACCTGGACCGCAGCGGCCCGCCCGGCATGCAGCCCCTGCCCGAAGACCTGGCCGGGTGGCGCGAACTGCTGGCCCAGCGCGTGCCGCCCTACATGATTCCGTCGGAACTGCTGGCCTGCCACGGCTTTCCGCTAACGCAGACTGACAAGGCCGACCGCAAGCAACTGGAGCGCATGTACCTTGATGCACGCATGCGCCCCGCCAAGGAAACCAAGGACCCGCAGGCATGACCTCCGCTTTTTCCCCCGTGATGCGTACCGTCGCGCTCGCCCTGGCCGGCCTGGCCGGGCTCTCCTGCCTGCCCGCCGCGCATGCCGAAGGCACGCTGGCCCAGCTCTATGCGGCGCGCCCGCCCGCAGGCTCGTCCTTCGTGCGCGTGGTCCACCCCGACGCGGGCAGCCTGCGCGTGAAGATAGGCAGCGGCCCCGAGCAGACGCTGTCCGGCAGCAAGCCGGCCAGCAGCTACGCCATCGTCAAGGGCGACACGCCCTTCGGCATTCAGCTGGACGGCAAGAGCGCCGGCAGTATGAAGGTGGCGCCGGGCAGCTTCACCACCCTGGTGCCGCAGCGCCCGGGCAGGAATGCGGCCGCGCGCTTCACGGCCATCGACGACTCCGGCGGCAGCCAGGACGCGCTCAAGGCCGAGCTGCGTTTCTACAACCTCACCACGGACTGCCCCCAGGGCGGCCTGCAGGTCGCGCCCGCGGGCACGCCGCTGTTCACGGGCGTGGCGCCGGCCGCATCGGCCAGCCGCTCCATCAACCCGGTCAGTGCCCAGCTCGCCGCCACCTGCGCCACTGCGGCCAGCGCGCCGCTGGCGCTGCCACAGTTGCAGCCGGGCGACCACTACAGCCTGTTCATGACGGGTACGGCCGCCGCACCCGTGCTGCGCGGCCAGGCCAGCGCCACCGACACCTATCGTCCCTGACCCAGCCCAAGGAGACCGACACAGACATGCGCACCCGCTCCGTATTGCGTGAAGACCACCTGCTGTTCAAGGAACAGGTGGACCGATTCGTGGCCACCGAGATCCTGCCCCACATCAATGACTGGGAGGCCGAGGGCATCACGCCGCGCGCCCTGTGGCGCAAGGCCGGCGACAGCGGCCTGCTGAACTGCGACCTGCCTCCGCCCTACGGCCAGGGCGGCGACTTCGGCCACGCGGCCGTGGTCATCGAGGCGCTGGCGCGCGCCAACTGCCTGGGCATCGGCTTTTCCATCCATTCCGACATGGTGGCGCCCTATCTCTGGAACTTCGGCACGCAGGTGCAGAAGGACCGCTGGCTGCCGCGCATGGCCACGGGCGAGCTGATTGGCGCCATCGCCCTGACCGAGCCCGGCGCGGGCAGCGACCTCAAGGCCGTGCGCACGCGCGCCCGGCGCAAGAGCGAGAGTGAAGGCGGCGGCTACGTGCTCAACGGACAGAAAACCTTCATCACCAACGGCGTCAACGCCGGCCTGATGGTGGTGCTGGCCAGCACCGAGCCCGACCTGGGCGCGCGCGGCCTGTCGCTGTTCGTGGTGGAAGAAGGCATGAAGGGCCTGGGCAAGGGACCGGCGCTGCGCAAGATAGGCCAGCACAGCCAGGACACCTGCGAGCTGTTCTTCGACGAACTGCACCTGCCGGCCGACCACCTGCTGGGGCGCGAGAACGCTGCCTTCGAGCATGTGACCCAGGAGCTGGCGCAGGAACGGCTGGCGATCGCGCTGCGCGCGGCGGCCTCCACCGAAGGCATGCTGGACGAGGCCGCCGAGTTCGTGCGCAACCGCAAGGTCTTCGGGCGCCGCGTGCTCGACTACCAGAACACCCGCTTCAAGTTCGCCGACGCCCTGGCCAAGACCACCATGCTGCGCGTCTTCCTGGACGACTGCCTGACCCAGCACATGGAAGGCTCACTGGACTCCGTCACCGCCGCCATGGCCAAGCTCAACGCCACCGAGCTGCAGGGCCAGGTGCTGGACGAGCTGCTGCAACTGCACGGCGGCTACGGCTACATGGCCGAATACGGCATTGGCCGCGCCTGGGCCGATGCACGGGCGCTGCGCATCTTCGGCGGCAGCAGCGAAATCCTCAGAGAGATCATCGGCAAGCGCTTCTGACCCGGCAGCCACCGCGCTCAGCGGGCGGCGGCCTTCCACTCGCGCAGCAGTTGCCGGGCCTCTGGCGTGTCGTTCAGCACCCAGGGGTCGATGGCGAAGGCGACCACGCGCTGGGCGCCGTAGTCGCGGGCCACGTCCCACTGGCGGCGCACGCGCTCGAAGCTGGCCGTGCGCGCCTGGAAGTCCGAGCCATCGGGCCGCGTGGGCGGCAGTTGCTCGAACAGTTCCACGATGAGGTCGAACGGCGCCCTGCGCTCCAGCAGCATCTGCTGCAGCGGTGCCAGCGCCTCGTAGTTGCGCAGGCCCGCCACGCCCACGCCGTCCTGCACCATGGGGCGCAGGGATACGCGGTCCAGCAGGATGCTCCACAGCGTGGGCAGGCTGCCCAGCGTCTGCAGCTGGCTGAAATAGGTGGAGATGCCGGGCACTTGGCCGGATGTGGCCGCTGCCGCCTGCGCCAGTGGCTGCAGTGCGCTCACCAGCAGCTCGATGCGCTCGGGCGCGGCCCAGTGGTATTGCTCCAGCTCGTAGGGGATGTACCAGCCGCGAAACGCCGCATGGCGCGGCCAGGTGCTGGTGTACATGTGGCTGGCGCCCTGCTCGGCGATATGCGCCAGGTAGGGCGCGGGGCCTGCGGCGTTGGAAAGGCTGATCTGCTTCCACCAGCGCTCGTCATAGGGCAGGCCCAGGTGCACGCCCATGCCCAGTTCGGTGCAGATGTCCAGCAAGTCGGCGATCTGCGCGTCGGCCAGCATCCAGCTGTCCGCCTCGGAATCGCCTTGCAGGCCGCTCCATTGCACGAACAGCTCCCGGCAGCCCAACGCCTGGGTGGCGGCCAGGCGCTGGCGCCATTGATCGCGCGGCATCTCCAGATGGCTGCGCCACGGCTGCAGGAAACTGCCCGACACGGGCGCCGAGGCCGCGCAACCGACCAGCGAGGCACAGGCGGCGGCCGCGCCGGCGCCGAGGAATTCGCGTCTGGACAAATGCATGGTGGGAACGGCCGCAAGGCTGCGTGAAGCGAAGCACCAAGAATACAGCCAAGCGGCGCGGCAGCCGCCCCGCAAGAGCCGGCCCACCCGGACTTGACCCGGCCGGGCTGAGGGTTGAATCAGAACCGACGATGAATTGGAGCCAAGGGGACGACGCCCGTGCAGATGTCCTGCCGGCCCGAACCAGGCAAGGACTTGCTGCCATTAGATCGAGTAGAAATGCCTCGCGCCACCCTTGGGCGGCGCGAGGCATCGTCGGGTGGGCCTTTGCCGGCCCTTGCCCTGGCCAGGGCGTTCTCAGGCCTTGGCCACGGCGGCCTCGGCGGGCAGGGCCTGCACAGGCTCTCCATCCAGGGCGGCATTGAGCTTGCTGTAGTCCAGCTCGTTTTCCCAGCGCGAGACCACCACAGTGGCCACGGCGTTGCCCATGAAGTTGGTGAGCGAGCGGCACTCGCTCATGAAGCGGTCCACGCCCAGGATCAGGGCCATGCCGGCCACGGGCACTTCGGGCACAACGGCCAGCGTGGCGGCCAGGGTGATGAAGCCCGCGCCGGTCACGCCGGCAGCGCCCTTGGAGCTGAGCATGGCCACCAGCAGCAGCGCGATCTCATGGCCCAGGGTCAGGTGGGTGTTGGTGGCCTGGGCGATGAACAGCGCGGCCAGCGTCATGTAGATATTGGTGCCGTCCAGGTTGAAGGAGTAGCCCGTGGGCACGACCAGGCCCACGACGGACTTGCCGCAGCCGGCGCGCTCCATCTTCTGCATCAGCGAAGGCAGGGCCGATTCCGAGGACGAGGTGCCCAGCACCAGCAGCAGTTCCGCCTTCAGGTAGCGCGCCAGCTTGAGCACCGAGAAGCCGCACAGCCGCGCCACGAAGCCCAGCACCACGACCACGAAGAGCAGCGAGGTGATGTAGAACGAGCCCACCAGCCAGGCCAGGTTCACCAGCGAACCCAGGCCGAACTTGCCGATGGTGAAGGCGATGGCGCCAAAGGCTCCCAGCGGCGCAGCCTTCATCAGGATGCCGACCAGCTTGAACACGGGCGCCGTCAGCGCCTCCAGGAAGTTGAGCACGGGCTTGCCCGCATCACCGACCATGGCCAGCGAGATGCCGAACAGCACGGCCACGAACAGCACCTGCAGGATGTTGTCGCCCACGAAGGGGCTGACCAGCGTCTTGGGGATGATGTCCATGGCAAAGCCGGTGAGCGTCAGCTCGTGCGACTTGGCCACATAGCCCTTGACGGCGGCCTGGTCCAGGTCGGCCGGGTTGATGTTCATGCCCGCGCCGGGCTGCACCACGTGCGCCACCACCATGCCGACCACCAGGGCCAGCGTGGAGAAGAACAGGAAGTAGGCCATGGCCTTGAGGAACACGCGGCCCACGGTGCGCAGGTGCGTCATGCCGGCAATGCCGGTGACGATGGTCAGGAAGATCACCGGCGCGATGATCATCTTCACCAGCTTGATGAAGGCATCGCCCAGCGGCTTGAACTGCTCGGCGTACTGGGGCTCGAAGTGGCCGAGCAGCACGCCTGCCACGATGGCGACCACCACCTGGAAATACAGCTGGCGGTAGAAAGGCAGCCGCTCGGGGCTGGCGGCGTGGGTGGGGACGGCATGCATGGTGCGGCTCCGGCGGGACTGTGTGGGGGTGGACGCACCACCAAGGTGCGGCGAGGTCCAGGTTGTACCGCTGGCGTGCTCCGGCGCCGATAACCTATTGGTATTAGGCGCAGGTGCTCTCCCAGGGAGAATGCACGCAGAATCAGGGTAATCCCCAACCCCTTCCCGCCCCTGGAAGGCACCAAGCTGGCGCCCAATCGGGTCCACACCACCATGCCCCAACCCGTTCGACGCCCTTCACGCCGTTCCTTCTGGACCCTGCTGCTGCTGTTCGGCGGCATGCTCGCCTGCATGCTGCTGGCCGGTGAGCTGGTCTACCACCGCGCCCTGCGCGGCGAGGCCGAAAGCGTGCAGCGCCAGCTCAGCCTCTACGCCCAGGCCCTGGGCCAGCGCATAGACCGCTACCGCACCCTGCCCGAGGTGCTGGCGCTGGACGCGCAATTGCGCGCCGCCCTCACCCACCCGCTGTCCGCCGCCGAGGTCGATGCCCTCAACCGCAAGCTGGAGCAGGCCAACGGCGCCAGCCAGTCGTCCACGCTGACCCTGATCGACCGCCACGGCACGGCCCTGGCCGCCAGCAACTGGCGCGAGACGCGCAGCAACGTGGGCGTGGACTACAGCTTCAGGCCCTATGTGCAGCAGGCGCTGTCGCGCGGCAGCGGGCGCTTCTACGGCATCGGCCTGACCACGGGCCTGCCGGGCTACTTCCTGTCGCAGGCCATCCTGGACGAACAGAACGCCGTCGCGGGCCTGGTGGTGATCAAGATCGCGCTGCTGGAGCTGGAGCGCGAATGGCTGCAGACGCCCGACGTGGTCATGGCCTCGGACGAGCACGGCGTGGTCTTCCTGGCCAGCCAGCCCGACTGGCGCTACCGCCTGCTGTCCCCCCTGAGCCCCATCGACGAGGCGGACCTGGCCGCCACGCGCCAGTACATCGACCAGGAGTTGCACCCCATGCGCTACCGGGTGCGCCAGGGCCTGGAGCAAGGCAGCCGCCTGGTGCAGATGCAGGAGCCCGCCCTGCCCGGCACCACGCTGTGGCAGACCCTGCCCCTGCCCGGCAGCGACTGGCAGTTGCACCTGCTGCACGACACGCAGGCCAGCACCGTGGCCAGCCGCTGGGCGGCGGCGGCCGCTGCGGGCGGCTGGCTGGCGCTGGGCCTGCTGGTGCTGTTCGTGCGCCAGCGCAGGCGGCTGGCCGCGCTGCGCCTGCGCAGCCGCCTGGAGCTGGAGACCGTGCTGCGCCAGCATGCCCAGGAGCTGCGCACGGCCCAGGACGGCATCGTCCAGGCCGCGCGCCAGGCCGACACGGGCCTGAGCCGCAGCCTGGAGCACCTGCCCCAGGGCGTGGTGGTGATCGACGCCGACCTCAACCTGGTGGCGTGGAACTCGCGCTACGTGGAGCTGTTCCGGTTTCCCTCCGAGCTGCTGCGCACGGGCCAGCCCATCGAGAACCTGTTCCGCTACAACGCCCGGCGCGGCCTGCTGGGGCCCGGCCCCATCGAGGAGGCCATCCACCGGCGGCTGCAGCATCTGCGCAGCGGCAGCCCGCACCTGCGCGAAAGCACCAAGGACGACGGCACGGTGCTGGAGATCCGCGGCAACCCGCTGCCCGATGGCGGCTTCGTCACCAGCTACGCCGACATCACCAGCTACAAGAACGCCGCACGCGAGCTGCGCTCGCTGGCCGATGCGCTGGAGCAGCGCATTGCCGAGCGCACGCGCGACCTGGCCGAAGCCAAGCGCGAGGCCGAGCAGGCCAACCGCTACAAGACCCGCTTCGTGGCCGCCGCCGTGCACGACCTGCTGCAGCCGCTGAACGCCGCGCGCATGTTCAGCTCCCTGCTGCGCAGCCATCTGCATGACGACGCGGGCCGCCACGTGGCCGACAGCATCGACGGCGCCCTGGCCGCGCAGGACGCCATCCTGGGCAGTCTGCTGGACATCTCGCGCATGGAATCGGGCCAGCTGGAGGTGCGCGTGCGCGACTTCGCGCTGGGCCCGCTGCTGCAGGTCATGCGCCACAACTTCGGCATCCTGGCCGAAAGCCGGGGCCTGCGCCTGAGCGCGGTGGACACGCGCTGCGTGGTGCGCAGCGACGAGGCGCTGCTGCGCCGCATCCTGCAGAACTTCCTGTCCAACGCCATACGCTACACGCGCCAGGGCCGCATCGTCATCGGCTGCCGGCGCCAGGGCCAGCACTTGCGCATCGAGGTGCACGACCAGGGACCGGGCATTCCCGAAAGCCTGCAGCACGAGATCTTCGAGGAATTCCGCCGCCTGGACGAAGGCCATGGCGACGACCGTGGCGCCGGGCTTGGCCTGGCCATCGTCGAGCGCCTGGGCCGCCTGCTGGGCCACGAGATCGGCCTGCGCTCGCACCTGGGCCGGGGCAGCGTGTTCTGGGTCTGCGTGCCGCTGGGCGATCCCGCAGCCGTGCCGCAGATCGCCGCGGCCACGCACTCCGGCGAGGCAGGCCAGGACGCACCGCTGCAGGGCATGAGCGCCTGGTACGTGGAAGACGATGCCCAGTCCTGCATCGCCATGCGCGCACTGCTGCAGCGCTGGGGCTGCAACGTGCCGCTGGCCGGTGGCCCGGCCGAGGCGCTGGCGCTGGCCGCGCCCGGCGAAGCGCCGCAGCTGGTGCTGCTCGATGTGCGCCTGGGCCAGTTGCACGGCCCCGATGTCTACGCGCAGCTGTGCCAGCGCTGGGGCCAGTCGCCGCCCGTGATCCTGGTCACGGCCGAGCGCGACGGCATGGTGCGCCGCCAGGCGGCCGAGCGCGGCTGGGGCTTTCTGGCCAAGCCCGTGCGCCCGCCCGCGCTGCGCGCGCTCATGAGCCAGATGCTGCTGCGCCACCGATAGACGTGGCACGGCAGGGACTGGCGTTCAGACCGTGCCGTCGTTCTCCAGGCTCTTGACCAGCACGGCCGCCTGCGTGCGGCTGTAGCACTCCAGCTTCTTGAGAATGGCCGTCACATGCACCTTGACCGTGTTTTCGGCCAGCCCCAGCTCGTGGGCGATCTGCTTGTTGAGCAGGCCGTCGGCCAGGCACAGCAGCACGCGGAACTGCTGGGGCGTGAGCTGGGCCAGCCGCGCGGCCAGCGCGGCGTCGGCCTCGGAGCGCTCGGCGGCCATGGGCGGGAACCAGCTGCCGCCGTCCAGCACTTCCTGCAGGGCCGTGCCTATGGCCTCGGCCGGCGCCGATTTGGGAATGAAGCCCGCGGCACCGAACTGCTGCGCACGGCGGATCACGCGCGGATGGTCGTTGGAGGAAATCACCACCACCGGAACATCGGGGTACTCGCCGCGCACATGCAGCAGCGCCGAAAAGCCGCGCGCGCCCGGCATGGCCAGGTCCAGCAGCACCAGCTCGATCTCGGGGTGCTGCTGCAGCGCCGCGCCCAGCGTGGCGGCGCTTGCGGCTTCCAGCACGGCGAACTGCGGCAGGGCCTCGCGCAGCACATGGATCACCGCGGCGCGGAACAGCGGGTGGTCATCGGCAACGAGCAGGGTGGATTCGGACATGGGCGCGAGTCTGACACGTCTGCAAACACATGCCCGGCTCATGGACCCCCGTGGAGGCCGGTGGCCGGGTTGCAGGCTGGCACGCCGTTTGCAATCAGTTGCAGCCACAGGCCTGGCAACAGGCGGATATCTTCCTCCAACCGACGAACAAGGAGCCCTGAATTGACCTTTGAGCCCTCTTGCAACGACCTGCTGCACAGGCCTGGTGCCCCGGCCCCATCCCAGTGCACGGCAGTGTTCAAGCCGCGAGAGTGCAAAACACAAATTAAGTTTCGTCATAACTGTGTCAAAGACACCACTTCCTGGCTGGCGCGATGGCTCGGATGCGTTGTAATACGCGGCTTAGCCAGTCAAGACCGCCTTGCACACAGGCCGCAAAGACGTGCCGACGCCAGCCCGCCCCTGATGCGAAAACGCCACTGTCCCAGGTTTGCCACGTAGCCCAGCCCGGGCGATTGGTTCATCGTCTGCCCCGGTCACAGCACTGGCCACCCGTTTCCACTCTCTAACAATGAAAGACTCCTCAACATGAAACGTTCCTTCATCGCACTGGCCGCTGCACTGGCCTGCGCCGGCGCTGCACACGCCCAAAGCTCTGTCCAGCTGACTGGCCTGGTGGACGCCTATGCCGGCTCCATGCGCATGGCTGGCGATGCCAGCGGCAAGGGTGTCGTGGGTTCGGGCGGCATGACCACCTCCTGGTGGGGCATGAAGGGCCAGGAAGACCTGGGCGGCGGCCTGAAGGTCGATTTCCAGCTGACGGCCTTCATGCGTGTGGACACTGGCAGCCCCGGCCGTTTCGATGGTGACCCGTACTTCTCGCGCGATGCCAACGTCGGCCTGTCCGGCGGCTTCGGCACGGTGCGTCTGGGCCGCGGCATGTCGCCCAACTTCCTGCCCACCATCCTGACCAACCCCTTCGGCGACTCCTTCACCATCTCCCCGCTGGTGCTGCACGCCAACGTGGGCACGGCAGCCTGGGGCTCGGCCAACCTGACCACGCCGTCCGACACCGGCTGGAGCAACCAGGTCGTCTACACCACGCCCAAGTTCGGCGGCCTGCAGGCCAACGTCCACTACCAGTTCGGTGAAAAGGGCGGCGATTCCGGCAAGAAGAACATCGGCGTGAACGCCATGTACTTCGGCGGCCCCCTGAGCCTGGTGGCCTTCTACGAGCGCGCCCAGATCAGCAATCCCGTGAGCCTGGCCGTGATGCCCACCAAGACCGACTGGATGCTGGGCGGCACCTACAACTTCGAAGTGGCCAAGCTGTACGCAACCTACGGCCAGGCCAAGGTCAAGGATCTGGACCGCAAGAACAGCACCTACTCGCTGGGCCTGGACGTGCCCGTGAGCAGCGCCGGCACCATCAAGGCAGCCCTGGCCCGCACCAAGGCCGAAATCGGCGCCGTGGACTCCACGCGCACCACGGCCAGCCTGGGCTACGACCACTACCTGTCCAAGCGCACCGATGTGTACACCGTGCTGATGCACGACCGCATCACGGACCTGAAGTCGGGCACCAGCCTGATCGCGGGTATCCGCCACCGTTTCTAAGGCGACGCCTGGCCTGCCAGCACGGGCCAGGGACTTACGTCCCGAACTTTCAGCGAGGCTCTGCCTCGCTTTTTTTTCGGCCTCTTGAAAGTCGATAGAAATTTTCTCTCAGCAGTTTTTTACAAACGTCAAGAGAGAAAGCGATTGTCCGACAGCCGCGCTGCGCAATCCGGTGTGCAATGGAGTCCAGGCCCAGCCCTGTGCTCTGCCTGCGCTGCCAGACAGGAGGTCCACCATGCGCAGACCCAGCCCCTTCGGACGTCATCCCTTCATCGCCTTCACCGCCACGGTCGTGCTTGCCCTGGCCGCCAGCGTTGCAACCTTCTGGCTGGACAGCGCCGCCCCGGCCGCAGACACCCTGCTGCAAAAAGACCCGGGCGCCCTGCTGTCGTCGATGTAAGCCCTGCAAACGCCTGCAAATGCCTGCCCAGCGCCATCCCTTTCGGACTGGCGCTGTTTTCATTTGCCGGCCGATGTGCCGACCGATGCACCGGCTGATGTACCTGCCGATGCGCCCCCACCGCTGGCCGTCTTCTCCAGCAGCGACAGCCTGCGCCTGACGGCCTGGGCCTTGTCCACCTCGCCCGCCTGCTCATGGGCCCTGGCCTGCAGCAGCAGCCAGGCCATCACCGCGCGGCGCCAGCCTTGGGCCGAGGCTGTGCCGGCGCCCAGCTCCAGCAATTGCGGCTGCGCCGCACCCGCCCGCAAGGCCGCGCCGGCTGCCACCAGCCGGGGCAGCGGCTCCTTGATGGCGCTCACGGCGGCCGGCGCAGACGCAGACCCTCCCAGCAGCGCCTGTGCCACGGGGCGCTGTAATTCTGGCAATAGCGAAATGTCCTCGGGCCGGGGCTTGCCTTGCAGATACCGCGCATAAGCGGCCTCGGCCGGCGCCGCGTCAAGCGCCAGCGCCTGGTAGCCGGGGCAGTCATCCCATTCCAGACTGGCCACCTGGGCCGCGCAGCGCATCAGCTCCAGACGCGCGGCCAGATCGGTGCGGCCCGTGGCGGCCACCTCGGCGCGGGCCTTGTCCCATTCCATGGCCTGCACGCGCTGGCGGCCTTCCAGGTAGGCGGTGGATGCGCGTTGCGAAGCCGATTCGGCATTCAGCGCCCAGTCCGGCGCGGGCGGGCGGCTGCTGCAGCCGGCCAGCACCAGGGTCAGCACGGCGCCGGCGACGGCATGGCGCGCCAGGAGGGTTGCGGCAGAAAGCTTCTTGGGGGCAGAACTCATGGCAGCTTCAACTCCGGTTGATGGGCAAACGGCCACTTGCGCTGCAGGTCGGCCAGCACGCCTTCCAGGCGGCGCAGGTTGCCCTCCACCTCGGCGCGCAGGGCGCCCAGGTCGGCCGTGGCCTCGCGCGCATTGGAGCCCACGGCCTGGGCCTCGGCCAGCACGGCGTCCACCTTGCCCAGCGTGCGGCGCGTGTCGGCCAGCAGGCCGTTGAGCTGCACCACGGTGGAACGCACCTCGGGCATGACGCCGCCGGCATCGAACACCTGGCTGTCGGCCCGCGCCACCATGCGCTCCATGCGGGCCAGCGTGGCATTGGCGCGGTCCAGCAGGGCCGTGACCTTGCGCGCCTCCTGCTCGCTGCCCATGACCACGCCCAGCACGCCGCCCGGCCCCTGGGCCCGGCCGGCCAGGCCGCGCAGTTCGGTCAGCGACCCGCCCAGGGCCGAGTCCGGCGCGGTGAGCTGGGCGATGTTGCCCAGCACTTCCTTGGCCGTGGACATGATCTGCGGCAGCTCGGCCGTGGCATCGCCGCGCAGCACGGGGCGCACGGCCTCATCGGGCAGCGGCGGATCGCTGAGGATGCCGCTGTAGGCCTTGATGGTGGTGCCGCCCACCAGCCCCTTGACCAGGGTGAAGACGCTGGACTCGCGCAGCCAGTGCGCGTCCTTGCGCGGCACGTCGATGAGGATGCGCACATTGCCGTCCTCGGCCAGTTCGATGCGGCGCACGCGCCCGATCGGAAAGCCCGAGAAGGTCATGTCCATGCCCACGCTCACGCCCTCGGAGTCGTCGGCCGTGAGCACCAGGCGCTGCGTGGCGTCGAACACGCCGCGCGAGTACAGCAGGTACAGGGCCGATCCAAGAATCAGCACCAGCGTGAACAGCAGCAGGCCCGCCGCCTTGGCGCGCAGGTGCGCCACGGGCTTGAGGGCCTCGATTTCCTCGCCGTCCCAGGGGTCTGGCGGCGTGCGCCGCGTATCGGTCATGGCATTCCTTGTTCTGGCACGGGCCTTGCCGTGCATGTGGGGTTCGTGGAGTTCAGCGGACGTGCTCAGTAGTAGTTGCCCATGAGCGAGATCACCTCGATCACCAGCAGCACGGCAAACATGCGCGCAAAGCCGCCCAGCGCCGCGCCGCCCAGCCGGTGGCGCCGCAGCGGCGCATACAGGCCCGAGGCCATGGGCATGATGGCCACGGTGAGGCTGAAGAACAAGGTCTTGAGCACGAAGACCAGGGTCACGGCCGGCGTGAAGATCTGGCCGAAGATGCGCGTGTAGCCGGGCAGGCCCGCCAGCGTGAAGCCATAGACGCTCAGGTAGACGGTGACCAGGGCCACCACGCAGCTGAGCACGGCCAGCGTGACCGAGGCAAACACGCCACCGGCCGCGCGGGGCACCAGGGCCATGCGCAGCGGGTCGGAGCCGCGCTCCTGCCAGGCCTGGAGCTGGCCCCGCGCGCGCAGTTGCGCAATCAGCGTGCCATTGGGAATGGTGCAGCGCATGGCCACGAACAGCGCGGCCGTCAGCGGGATCAGCTCGATCACCAGCACGCGCACCACCATCTCCAGCGCATAGCGCGACAGCCCATAGCTCAGCGCCGTGACGATGACGATGCGCGTGATCACCGCGCACAACAGCGCCGCCAGCGCCGTGAATCCCAGCAGGATGGGGCCGGTCTGCACATAGATCTGGTGCGCCATGGCACGCCGTGCGCCGCGCCGGTAGCTGGAAGGGGACATGGCCAGCACCAGCAGCACGGCGCCCAGGTAGACGCTGCGCCACCAGGCCAGCGCATGGTCGCGCAGCGCCGCCCAGATGCGGTCGGGAAGGGACAGGGCTGCGTGGCTGAGGCTCATCGGGCGATGATAGCGAGCCGTACCGGGACGGTCCGTCGGACGCCGGCGCAAGACAGGCAGCTGCGGACGGCGCTACACATGGCGCTTGGCGCCGGAGCTGCCCAGGGCAGGCGCCAGCGGCTCGTCAGCCTGGGCATGCAGGGCCTCGATCAGATGGCAGTAGCTGTCCGACCCGTCGCACTGGCTGCGCAGCTGCATCAGCTCATGCTCCAGCGCGCGCAGCTCGGCCAGGCGCTCGCGCACATGGCCCAAGTGGGCATCCAGGGTTTCGTTGGCAGCCACGCAGTCGGCCTTGCTGGCGCCGTCCAGCGCCAGCAGGGTGCGGACCTCGTCCAGCGACATGTCCATGGCGCGGCACAGGCGGATGAAGCGCAGCCGGTGCACATCGCTGTCGCTGTACAGCCGGTACTGGTTGTCCTCGCGCACGCCTGCACTGAGCAGCCTTTCCTTCTCGTAGTAGCGGATGTTGGCGGCGGCCACGCCGGAACGCTTGGCCGCCTCGCCGATGCGCCAGCGCGCAGATTCATGCTGTGACATGCTTGACCTTGAAGTGACTTCACCGTTTCCAATGCTCGCATGAACTCCAATCGCCTGCCAAGCCCTCAGGGCAACGAGGCCCTGAAAGCCTCCCCAGCCCTTTCAACGCCCGCCTCGACTTCGCCGTCTTCCGCCTGCGGCACCGATTGCTGCGCGCCCTTCACCATCACCCAGCCCACGCCGGCCCGCAAGAAGGCCCAAGGCCACTCGCATGCGCATGGCGAGGGCCATGGCCACGATCACGCCCATGACCATGACCATGACCATGGCCACGGTCACGACGAGAGCGATCCCCATGCCGGCCACGACCACAGCGTGCTGCCCGGCTGGCCGCGCATCACGGCCGCGCTGATTGCAGCCGTGCTGGCCGAAGCCGCCCACTGGGTCAGCGGTGCCCAGGGCGGCGTGCCTGCCCTGCAATACGGCGGCATGGCCGTGGCCGTGCTGGCGATTGCCCTGTCGGGCCTGGGCGTCTACAAGGCCGGCATACGCGACGTGCTGCGCCTGAAGCTGGGCATCCATGCGCTGATGGCCATTGCCGTCACGGGTGCCTTCGCCATCGGCCAGTGGCCCGAGGCCGCCATGGTCATGGCCCTGTACGCCGCGGCCGAGCGTATCGAGGACCAGGCCATGGACCGCGCGCGCAATGCCATCCGCAGCCTGCTGCAGATGGCGCCCGAGACGGCAGACGTGCTCCAGCCCGACGGCAGCGTGCAGCGCGTGGCCGCCGCCGACGTGGCACTGGATGCCACCGTGCGCGTGGCCCCCGGCGCGCGCGTGCCGCTGGACGGCGTGGTCCTGCGAGGCCAAAGCTCGGTCAACCAGGCCCCCATCACCGGAGAAAGCGCCCTGGCCGACAAGGCCCCGGGCGACGAGCTCTACGCCGGTAGCATCAACCAGGATGGCGAGCTGCAGATGCGCGTCACCTCGGCGGCCAATGACAGCCTGATTGCGCGCATCGTCCACGCCGTGGAGCAGGCCCAGGCCTCCAAGGCGCCCACCCAGCGCTTCGTCGATCGCTTTGCTGCCGTCTACACGCCCATCGTGCTGGTGCTGGCCATTGCGCTGGCGGTGCTGGCACCGCTGGTCATGGACTGGAGCTGGCATGACGCGGCCTACCAGGCGCTGGCTCTGCTGGTCATCTCCTGCCCCTGCGCCCTCGTGCTGTCCACCCCCGTCACCGTGGTCAGCGCGCTCACGGCGGCTGCACGCCGCGGCCTGCTGATCAAGGGCGGCCAGGCGCTGGAATCGGCGCGCAAGCTGCGCGCCATTGCCCTGGACAAGACCGGCACGCTGACCACGGGCAGCCCCAGGCTGGTCGAATGGAAATCCTGGAGCGAAGAAGACGCGGCCCAGGACTCCAGCCAGCCCGCCGCATATGCCCTGGCCCTGGCCGGCCGCTCGGACCACCCGGTCTCGCGCGCCATTGCTTCCGGACTCCAGGCCGATGCCGCCGTGGCCGCCGATGCCGCGCGGGCCTCGGTCAGCAAGCTGCTGGCCCTGCCCGGCCGTGGCGTGCAGGCCGAGATCGACGGCCAGCTCTGGACCCTGGCCAACCTGCGCTGGGTGCAGGAGCAAGGCTGGGACAGCGCCGCGCTGCGCGCCGGCTTGGCCATGCACGAAGCCCAGGGCCGCACCGTGACCCTGCTGGCCGACAGCAGCGGCGTGCGGGCCCTGTTCGCCGTGGCCGACCCGCTGCGGCCCCAGGCCCGCGAGGCCGTGGCGCGCCTGCAGGCCCTGGGCGTGCAGCCCGTGGTGCTCAGCGGCGACAACACGGCCACCGTGCGCTCCATCGCTGCCGAAGCCGGCATCCAGGATGCGCGCGGCGGCCTGCTGCCCCAGGACAAGCTCGACGCACTGGCCGAGCTGCAGCGCACCCGCGGCCCCACGGCCATGACGGGCGACGGCATCAACGATGCGCCGGCCCTGGCCCAGGCCGATATCGGCTTTGCCATGGGCGGCATGCACAGCACGGGCATGGCCATGGAAACCGCCGACGTGGTGCTGATGAACGACGACCTGCGCCGCCTGCCCGAGGTGGTGGAGCTGTCACGCAGCGCCCACGCCGTGCTCTGGCAGAACATTGCCCTGTCGTTGGGCGTCAAGCTGGTGTTCTTCGCACTGGCACTGGCCGGCAACGCCAGCATGTGGCTGGCCGTGCTTGCGGACATGGGTGTGAGCCTGCTGGTGGTCGCCAACGGCCTGCGGCTGCGCCGCTGGGGCAGCGACAGGGAGTCCGCATGACGGATTCCCAGCGCCGCGCCGCCTTCGCCCACCTGCTGCACAGCTTTCAGGCGAGCAGGGACCAGGCGCCTGCACAGCGCTGGCTGCTGCTGGAAGCCAGCCACGTGCTGGGCCAGCAACTGCTGGGCCTGCACTGGCGATCCCACTGCTGGATGCTGCGCCACGCGCTGCAGCTGCGCGACGGCAGGGAGGTGGCAGGCCAGTTGCTGCGCCTGGCCCTGGTGCCCGCAGGCCATCTGCTGGACCGGCTGCCGCGCGGCAACACCGGCCGCGCCACGGTGCCGGCCACCCTGCCCATGGACATGCCCCCCGCCGTATCGGCGCTGATCGCCGAGGCACTGCGCACCACGCGCCGCCCGCCCGGGCAAAGGGTCCGCACCTGAGGAACTTCCCAGCACCGTCCGGTATCATCCATGCCTATGCGTTGCCCCCTGTCCATTGTCCTGGTCTTGCTGCTGGTCCTTCGTGGCCTGCTGGGCGACGCCATGGCCATGGGGGCGGCTCCGGTGATGGGCGTCCCGGCTCCGGCCGTCGCATCGGCGTCGGACTCGGCACTCCACCACCATGCGCCGGAGATCGCGCAGTCGCCGGACAGCCATGAACGGCATCCGGCACACGCCACGGAGCAGCCCTCGCATACGTCACACGCCGAGCACAGTGCAGACTGCTCCTCCCAGGCCGGCGGCCCTGCGGGCGGCAGCTGCGGCGAACATGAACACGGTCCCAGCTGCACCCTGTGCGGCATCTGCCATTCGGCCCTTTTCACTCCTGGCCAGATCGGTTCGGACGGCGCAGCGCCGTCCGCCGCACTGCGCCCCCAAGGCAGCGCGCGCTTTGCCAGCGCGGCCAAGCTGCAGGCCATCAAGCCACCCATTTCCTGAAGCCTGACGCCCGAAGTGCGTCCGCGCCCGCCTTGCCGCCCGCCCATGGGCAGCCCGTTTTCGGGCATGGCAGGGCACTTGGCCGCGGATGCGTCACCCGTTACGCATTCAGGAGAACACCATGCGCCGTGCGCATTTTCTCGCCCCCCTCATCCCCCTCATCCATTTCGGGCTGGCGGCCCTTGCCGCATCCAGCCCCGCTGCCTGGGCCCAAGCCCATGACGGCAGCCTCCCCCCGGCCTCGTCCTCCGCAGGCCTGACCGGCGCCATCGATCCGGCTGCGGCCAGCCTGCCGCTGCGCCATGCCGCGCTGCCGGCCAGTGGCGCCGTGGAAACCGAGCTGACCGACTGGCGCCAGGCCAATGCGGCCGTGGCCGAGTTTCCCAACGGCCATATGGACATCCTGCGCTGGGAAGCCGCCCAGGGCGGCCGATCCACGCCTGCGCCGTCCCCGCACGGCTCTCACATGCGGCACGGAGGCCGGCCATGAAGCGCACCCTCTTCGTCCCCACCCGGCTGGTCGGCGCCATGGCTGCCGTGCTGGCCCTGGCCGGCTGCGCCAGCATCTCGCCCGACGGCCTGCGCGGCGCGGTCCAATCCCATACCGCCAGCCGCCTGCCGGACGGCGCCCAGCTGCCGCCAACCGATCTGCAGGCCCGCGACGCGGCGCAGCAGCGCATCGACGAGTGGCTACGCCAGCCGCTGGACATGGACCAGTCCGTGCGCATCGCACTGCTCAACAACCCCGGCCTGCAAGCGCGCCTGGCGCAACTGGGCGTGCAGGATGCCGAACGCGTTCAGGCCCTGACCCTGCCCAACCCCACGCTGGCTCTGGGCCGCATGGTCAACAGCGACGAGCGCGAGATCGAGCGCCAGCTGAGCTTTGGCCTGGTCAGCCTGATCACCCTGCCCTGGCGCAGCCGCTGGCAGGGCATGCAGATGGAACAGGCCACCCTGACCGCCGCGCAGGATGTGCTGCGGCTGGCCGCCGACACGCGCCGCGCCTGGCTGCGCGCCGTGGCCGCACGCCAGCAACTGGCGTCCAGCGAGCGCATGCACGAAGCGGCCGAGGCCGGGGCCGAGCTGGCGCGCCGCATGGCCCGCGTGGGCAACTTCAGCCGGCTGCAGCAGGCACGCGAGCTCAGCATCCAGCAGGACACCGCAGCCCAGCTGGCACGTGCGCGCCTTGCCGCCACGGCCGAGCATGAGCAACTGGCCCGCCTGATGGGCCTGTGGGGACGGCGCATCGATTTCAAGCTGCCCGACCAGCTGCCCGCCATCCCGCAGGCCGCCACGCAGTTGCGCGCCGGGGACGATGCCGAAGCCACCGCGCTGCGCGAGCGCCTGGACCTGCGCGCACTGCGCCGCGACCTGGACCAGTTGGCCGAGCGCCGTGGCTGGGCACGCCTGGGCGCCATGTTCGGCGACATCGGCCTGGGCTACAACCGCAACACCGCCACGGACCGGGCCACCGGCCACAGCGATGTGACACGCGGCTGGGAGATCGACCTGCCCCTGCCGCTGTTCGACTGGGGTGGCGCCGCCAGCGGCCGCGCACGTGCCGAGGTCCAGCGCAGCGCGGCCCAACTGCAGCAAGGCGCCATCCAGGCGCGGGCCGAGGCGCGCAGCAGCTGGATGCGCTACCGCACGGCCTGGGACCTGGCCCACCAGCAGCAGGCCGAGGTGCTGCCGCTGCGCCGCTTCATCCAGGACGAAACCATGCTTCGCTACAACGGCATGTTCGTCAGCGTCTGGGAGTTGCTGGCCGAGGCCCGCAACAGCGCCCAGGCCGTGGCCACCGCCACCGACGCCCAGCGCGACTTCTGGCTGGCCGACACCGACCTGCAGCTGGCTCTGGCCGGAACCTCGCCAGGCACGGTCGAGGCCGCATCCAGCGCCGCCGCACCCACTCCCACGAACACAGCGAGCCACTGACATGAACCGCCGCAACTTCTTCACCGGCGCGGCCGTGGCCGCTGTCTCCAGCGCCGCCGTCAGCCGCGTGGCCCTGGCCGCCCTGCCCGAGGCAGCGACCCAGTCCTCGGCCGAAACCGCCGCCCCGCTGGCACCGCCCAACGGCCGCCCCTACCGCCCCGTGGTCACGCTCAACGGCTGGACCACGCCCTGGCGCATGAACGCAGGCGTCAAGGAATTCCACCTGGTGGCCGAGCCCGTGGTGCGCGAGGTGGCACCGGGCTTCTTCGTCAACATGTGGGGCTACAACGGCCAGAGCCCCGGCCCCACCATCGAGGTCGTGGAAGGCGACAAGGTCCGCATCTTCGTGACCAACCGCCTGCCCGAGCACACCACCGTGCACTGGCACGGCCAGCGCCTGCCCAACGGCATGGACGGCGTGGGCGGCGTGACCCAGCCGCACATCCCGCCCGGCAAGACCTTTGTCTACGAGTTCACGGCGCGCCGTCCCGGCACCTTCATGTACCACCCGCATGCCGACGAGATGGTGCAGATGGCCATGGGCATGATGGGGCTGTGGATCACGCATCCGAAGGCGGCCCACCCGCAGATCGCCGAGGTCCAGCGCGACTACGCCTTCCTGCTGTCGGCCTACGACGTGGAGCCCGGCTCCATGACGCCGCGCGTGGCCGAGATGACGGACTTCAACATCTGGACCTTCAACAGCCGGGTGTTCCCCGCCATCAGCCCCGTCGTCGCCAGGCGCGGCGACCGGGTGCGCCTGCGCGTGGGCAACCTGACCATGACCAACCACCCCATCCACGTTCACGGCCACGAATTCGAGGTCACGGGCACCGACGGCGGCCCCGTGCCCCGGTCCGCGCGCTGGCCCGAGGTGACCACCGACGTGGCCGTGGGCCAGATGCGCCAGGTGGAGTTCATCGCCGACGAGCTGGGCGACTGGGCCCTGCACTGCCACAAGAGCCACCACACCATGGGCGCCATGGGTCATGACACGCCAACCATGATCGGCGTGGACCACCGGGGCCTGGTCGGCAAGATCCAGAAGATCGTGCCCGACTACATGGTCATGGGCGAGCGCGGCATGGGCGACATGGCCTCCATGGAAATGCCCCTGCCCGACAACACCTTCCCGATGATGACCGGCACGGGCCCCTTCGGCCCCATCGAGATGGGCGGCATGTTCACCACCCTCAAGGTGCGCGAGCAGCTGGGCGCCAACGACTACGGCGACCCGGGCTGGTTCACCCACCCCAAGGGCAGCGTGGCCTATGAATGGAAGGGGCCCGCGGCCGAAGCCTCCGCACCGCGCCAGACCACGCCCGGCCAGTCCCCCGGCGCACCCAGCGTGCGCAAGCCCGGTGCGGGCCATGAGCACCACTGATGCCATCCAAGGAGTCCCTCATGAACACCTTTGCCCTCCTCCTCGCCACCGCACTGCTTGCCGGCCCCGCTGCCGTCTTCGCCCATGGCAGCGAAGCCCACGATGACGCTCCCAAGGCCGCCGCGGTCAAGGAGCAAAAGCCCTGGGGCATTGCCGGCGATGCCTCGGCCGCCCGGCGCACCATCACCCTGGACATGAGCGACAACATGCGCTTCACGCCAGAGCGCATCAGCGTCAAGCGCGGCGAGACGGTGCGCCTGCGCGTGGCCAACAAGGGCCAGGTCATGCACGAGATCGTGCTGGGCACGCCGGCCTCGCTGGACGAGCACGCGCAGATGATGCTCAAGTTCCCCACCATGGAGCACGGCGAGCCCTACATGGCCCATGTCTCGCCCGGCAAATCCGGCGACCTGGTCTGGAATTTCAACCGCGAAGGCAGCTTCGACTTTGCCTGCCTCATCCCCGGCCACTACCAGGCCGGCATGCGCGGAACCATCACGGTGACGCAATGAGCGCGCCACTTCTTCCCCCCTTTCAGGAGCACCCCATGAAACATGAACGCATGGCATCCGCCCACCCGCGCCGCAGTGCGCTGCGCCGCATGGCCCTGGCCTGCACGGCATTCGCCGCCCCTTCGCTGTGGGCGGCGGCACCCACGACGCCCAAAGCACCCAGCACCGGCATCCCCGTCGAGGTCTGGAAGGACCCCAACTGCGGCTGCTGCCAGGACTGGGTGGTGCACATGGAGCAAAACGGCTTTGCCGTCACCGTGCACGACACCGGCAACAGCGCCGTGCGCGCCAAGCTGGGCATTCCGGCGCGCCTGGGCTCCTGCCACACGGCCCTGGTCGAAGGCTATGCGCTCGAAGGCCATGTGCCTGCGGCCGACGTGCACAAGCTGCTCAAGCAAAAGCCCAAGGCGGTGGGCATTGCCGTGCCCGGCATGCCCGTGGGCAGCCCTGGCATGGACGGCCCCGAGTACGGCGGCCGCAAGGACCCCTACGAGGTGCTGCTCATCACCAAGAACCTCATGAACAGCGACGTTTCCACCCGCACCTTCACCAGCTACCGCTGAACCCCGGAGCACACCATGCACAACACAGCCCTCCTTGTTTCCCGTACGTCCCGTACCGCCCTTGCCGTGCGCCTGGCCCTTGCCGCCGCGCTGATCCCGGCCTGGGTCTGTGCCCAGGCCACGGCCCACGACCATGCGGCGCATAGCGCGCAATCTACCGAAACCGCACCCGCCGCCGCCAGCCAGGACCTCAGCGAAGGCGAGGTCACGCGCTGGGATGCACGCACCAGCAAGGTCACGCTGCGCCACGGCGAACTCAAGAACCTGGGCATGCCGCCCATGACCATGGTCTTCCAGCTGCGCGTGGCTGCACCCGAGCCCGCCCTCAAAGCCGGCGACAAGGTGCGCTTTCGCGCCGAGCAGGACCAGGGCGCCTTCGTGGTCACGCAGCTGGAAGTGCTGCGCTGAAGAGCGGGTGCAGGGCTGCCGTTTCGGCTAAGGTGAAGGCCTGTCCATCACCGAGCAGAGCAGCGCATGCCAAGCACCGACTCAGACCCCGGCTCCATCACCCGCGTACAGGGCATCGAGGTAGGCCACCACACCGATGCCCGCCGGCCCACGGGCTGCACCGTCGTGCTGGCGCGCGGCGGCGCCGTGGGGGGCTGCGATGTGCGTGGCGCCGCCCCCGGCACGCGCGAGACCGACCTGCTGCATCCTTCCAACCTGGTGCAGCAGGTGCATGCCGTCATGCTCTCGGGCGGCAGCGCATGGGGGCTGGACGCTGCCAGCGGCGCCATGCGCTGGCTGGATGAGCAGGGCATAGGGCTGGATGTGGGCGTGGGCCGCGTGCCCATCGTGCCGGCCGCCGTGCTGTTCGACCTGGCGGTGGGCGACAGCCGCATCCGCCCGGGTGCCGATGCCGGCCATGCGGCCTGCCAGGCCGCCAGCGCCGCGCGGCCTGCCGAGGGCAATGTGGGCGCCGGCATGGGCGCCTGCGTGGGCAAGGTCTTCGGCATGGATCGCGCCATGAAGGGTGGCATTGGCACGGCCTCGCTCACCGTGCATGGCGTCACCGTGGGCGCGCTGATCGCCTGCAATGCCGTGGGCGATGTGGTCGACCCCCACAGCGGCGCGCTGCTGGCCGGCGCGCGCAGCCCCGATGGCCGCCAGCTGCACGACACCTGCCGTGCCCTGCTGCGCGGCGAAGAGCCCCGGCCGCTGCTGGCAGGCACCAACACCACCATCGGCGTGATTGCCACCGATGCACGCATCACCAAGGTCCAGGCCCAGCGCCTGGCCGTGGTGTCCCATGACGGCCTGGCACGCGCCATACGCCCCGTGCACACCATGAGCGATGGCGACACATTGTTCGCCCTGGGCACGGGTCTGGCCGAGCACTCGCTGGGCATGCTGACCCTGTCTGCCATGGCCGCTGAGGCCGTGGCCCTGGCCACGGTGCGTGCCGTGCTGGCCGCGCAGTCGCTGACCACGGCCGAAGGGCTGGAGCTGCCCTGTGCCAGGGAGCTGGCCGCCTGCCGGCCCTGACCGGGCTCAGGCCTGCAGCGCAACCGCCCAGGCGTCGTAGCCGTAGACGCCATCGGCATTGCCACCGGCGCGCAGCCAGTTGTTGCCGCGCGAGCCGATCTGAATCTCGCTGGTGCGCTGCATGCGCATGGCCTGGTAGCGCGCCAGGACCTCGGGCACCTGCTGCGGACCCGGGGCGGCATCCAGGTTGCGGGCCAGCACCACGGCGTCTTCGATGGCCATGCCTGCGCCCTGGGCCATGAAGGGCATCATCGGGTGGCAGGCATCGCCCAGCAGCGTGATGCGGTCCTGCGACCAGGCCGGCAGGGGATCGCGCTCGTACAGCGCGGTCTTGAGCACGCCATCGCAGGCGTCGAGCAGCGCCCGGGCGTCGGGATGGAAATCGGCGTAGAAGCCGCGCAACTCCTCGACGCTGCCGGGCGTGGTCCACGATTCCTCGTGCCAGGAATCCTGGGCCGTGGTGGCGAAGATGAAGGTGTCGCGCCCCTGGTTCAGCGGAAAGGTCACGATCTGGCTTTGCGGCGTGGCGCCCCACCATTTGGTGAAGGCCTGGATGTCGGGCACATGGCGCACGCGCTCGGTGGGCACCACCGCGCGGAAGGCCACCACACCCGTGAAGCGCGGGCTCTCGGCACCGAACAGGGCCGCGCGCACCACGGAGTGGATGCCGTCCGCGCCAATGAGTGCGTCCAGCCCGGCCACTTCGCTGCCATCGGTGAAGGCGATGTCCACGCCGTGCCCCGTCTGCGTGATCTGGCTGGCACGCTTGCCCAACTGCACCTGGTCCAGCGGAAAGGCATCGGCCAGCGCGGCCAGCAGATCGGCGCGGTGGATGGTCAACTGCGGGGCGCCGTACTTGCGCTCGGCCTCGTCACCCATGGTCAGGCGCGAGGTTTCCTCGCCCGTGTCCCAGTTGCGGCTGATGCGGTGCGTGGGCCGGGCGGCGCTGGCGCGCACGGCGGCGGCAATGTCGGCGCCCAGGCCATCGAGGGCGCGCACGGCATTGGGCGTGAGGTTGATGTCCGCGCCCACGCGCAGAAACTGCCGGCTTTGCTCGAACACCAATACTTCATGCCCTGCCTGGTGCAGCGCATTGGCTGCCGCCAGTCCGCCAATGCCTGCTCCGACGATGCCTATCCTCAAACGCGCCATGATTCCTGTCTCCTGCTGGTGGGGTCTATTCGGTGATGCGCCCCGTGATCCGGAGCGCACCGATGCAGGACATTGTCTTTTTGACAGGCCTCAGGCCTCAACCTCCGCAAGGCCCGAATTGGGCACGATTCGTCCCCATCGGCGCCGGCACATGTGCGGCAGGCGCCTCAGTCCACGCGCCGCAGTTGCCCTTGCGCCAGCAGCTTGTCGCGCATGCGGCGCGTCATGGACTGGGTGCTGCCGTCGGTGGCCGTGAACAGGAACAGCGTCTGCTGCGGGCTGACCCAGGTCAGCTGGGTGCGGATGCACTGCCGGGCGTTGGACAGTTCCACCCAGGTGCCCAGTGCCCAGTCTTCGGACACCACGGGAACCACCGGCGGCGGTGGCTCCAGGGGCAGCGCGGGCTCGGCAGGCATCGGGGCGGCTTCGCCACCGGCCAACGCAGCCTGCCCCGCAAGCCCAGCAAAGGCCTGCGGCGCTTGTGCAGCCGGGGTGGCCGGCAGCTCATCCTGCAGCGCCTCGGGCAGTTCCAGGTCCTGCTCGGTCAGCGCGCCGATATCGTCCGCCATCGGCTGCCGCACATCGAGCGGCACCGGCAGGGAGGCCGCCACGCCAAACAAAGACTGCGGCAGACGGCCCGCCAGGGAGCCGGGCGTTGTCTGGCCAAGCGTTGCCGCACCATTGGAGGAAGACAGGGACGCCAGCACCGAGTCCGACCCGTAGATGGTCGGCGGTATGGAGTCCAGATAAATGTCCACGCTCTCTATGGGCTGGCGGACCACACCGGCATCCAGCGCGTCCTGGTGCAGGCCGGCCAGGCGCGCGGCAAAGGCCTGGATTTCCTCTTCCGTACGCCCCACGCTGCGCAGGCCGGCGCGCAGCCGGGCCTGCAGCCGGGGTGCCAGCGCCACCAAGCGGTCGGTATCACGGCCCGCATGTGCCGACACGCTCCACAGCAGGCTGGGCACCAAGGCCAGATAGCCGCCGGGGTCCCGAGCCTCGCTGCCGTCCACGGGTTCCTGAACGCTGGCGATCACTTCGGCCCAGGGTCCCGTGGCGAATTCCAGAATGTCATCGGGCACGCCCTGGGCGCTGGGCAGGCGCCGGATGGCGGCTGCAATCTGCTCGGCCCTGGGCATGGCGGTTTCGGGCCAGCGCGGGTCCACGCCCCGCCTTTCCACATGCCTGAGCGCAGCCGAGACAGGCCCGGTCACCGTGCCGCCTTCCGGCATTTCGCCAGGACCCACGGGCTGCATGCCGCTGCCGCCCCAACCGTCGCGCAGTTGCTGCAGCACCGTGGCAAAGGCCGACGCATCGGCACGCTGCAGGGCCGCCAGCCGCATGGCGGCGGAATCGGCCACCTGCAGGAATTGACCGTAGCCCGGCGCGGATTCACTGTCGAACCACAGGCTGCGCGCCGTCAGCTCATCCAGCAGTTGGCGCGCGGGGTGGCTGCGGTCTTCAAAAAAGCGTGCGTCCTGGACCACCAGCTGCTGCAGCAGCGGCTCCAGACGGCCCACGGTGCGCTGCACGGAAGGCAGCAGGCGCGTGTCGGCCGCCATGAAACGCATCATGCGCTGCAGGGTGTGCAGCGCGGCGCCGTCGTCGGCGCGCACGCCGGGTGCGGGCTCCTGCTGCTCGGGCGGCTGCAGCGCCTGCATCAGTTGCTCCAGCTGGGCCGAGTGGTGCTGCACGGACTCCAGTGCCATGCAGCTCAGCGAAGTCCAGCCTTCGGGCAGCGCCGCCAGCACGGTGGGTGCCGTCTCGCTGCCCTGCCAGGCGGTGGTCTGCAGGCGGCTTGCGCCGTCCATGGCCGGCGCAAACTGCCCGGGCACGGAATAGGCGGATGTGTGGGCCAGCGCCAACATGGAAGAAGGCGCCGCAGCGGGCGCCTCGCGGTGCGAATCCATCCAGCGTGGATCGGACAGCAGGGCCGCCACCAGGCGCCGCGTCAGCTCATCTTCCTGGGCCTGCTGGCCAAAGGAGCCATAGGCGCGGCTCTGGGCCACGGCATCGCCATAGTGGGAAGGTGCCCGCCAGCGGCTTTGCCCCGGCAGGTCGGAATGGCGGCGTCCCGCGTCGGGCGAAGGGGCCTGTACCGGCGCCAGGCCATAGGCCGCAGGCTGCACCCCCTTGTCACGCAGGGATTGGGCGATATGGCCGTACTCGGACACCAGCAGCGCACCCAGGTGCTCGCGCATGAAGCCCAGCCAGCAGGCGGCGGAGCCGGGGTCCACCCCGGTGTCGTCGATCACGCGCTGCAGCGCCTGCACATAGCTGTGGGGCCGCAGCGGATTGCGTTCGGGCTGGACACGGTCCAGGCCCTGGACGGCGCTGACCAGGGCATCGAGCTCGGCCAGCGCGATCTCCACCTGCGGCGCCACATGCTGCAGCAGGCGCTGGTGGGCCAGCTGCGACTGCAGCACGGAGTCGTCCAGGAGGGAGAGGGAGGCGAAATCGGTGGTGCCGGGCACACCGGACGCACCGGACATGCCAGGCACAGGGGGCCAGGCAGCAGCGCCGCCGGATTGACCAAAGCATTCCAGCAGCGCCCGCCCATAGCCCTTGAGCATGGGCGCCCGGTGGCGGGCCAGCAGCTCCAGCGCCTCGGGGATTTCAGCGCGGCGCGGCAGGCCGGAGCCCGGCTGGTCGGCCTGCTCCATGGCATGCGCCGTGCGCTGCAGCAGCCGCAGGATCAGCGCCTCCGAGCCGCGAACAGCCTGCACCAGGCAGGCTTGCAACGCGGCAACAGAAACGGGTGGAGGATTCATGGCCCGAAGAATACAGGCTCCAGCCCGTGCCGGAGGCGCTTTGAGGCTTGCCTTTGATGCTTACTTCAGTGCCTTGTAGCGCATGCGCTTGGGCTTGGCACCCTCCTCGCCCAGACGCTTTTTCTTATCGGCTTCGTACTCCTGGTAGTTGCCGTCGAAGTACACCCATTGCGAATCGCCTTCGGCCGCCAGGATGTGCGTGGCGATACGGTCGAGGAACCAGCGATCGTGGGAGATCACCAGCACCGTGCCCGCGTACTCCAGCAGCGCATCTTCCAGCGCGCGCAGGGTTTCCACGTCCAGGTCGTTGGAGGGCTCGTCCAGCAGCAGCACGTTGCCGCCCTGGATCAGCGTCTTGGCCAGGTGCAGGCGGCCGCGCTCGCCGCCGGAGAGGTTGCCGACCTTCTTTTGCTGGTCCTGGCCGTTGAAGTTGAAGCGGCCCGCGTAGGCACGCGACGCCATCTGGAACTTGCCGACGTTGATGATGTCCAGCCCGCCCGAGATGTCTTCCCACACCGTCTTGTCGTTGGCCAGCGCGTCACGCGTCTGCTCCACATAGGCCATCTTGACCGTCTGGCCCACGATGACTTCGCCGGAGTCGGCCTGCTCGCGCCCCGCGATCAGCTTGAACAGCGTGGACTTGCCGGCACCGTTGGGGCCGATGATGCCGACGATGGCGCCAGCGGGGATGTTCATGGTCAGGTTGTCGATGAGCACGCGGTCACCAAAGCTCTTGGTGACGTTGTTGAACTCGATGACCTGGGTGCCCAGGCGCTCGGCCACAGGAATGAAGATTTCCTGGGTTTCGTTGCGCTTTTGGTATTCGAAATCGCTCAGCTCCTCGAAGCGCGCGATACGGGCCTTGGACTTGGTCTGGCGGCCCTTGGCATTCTGGCGAACCCACTCCAGTTCCTTCTTCAGGGCCTTGGCGCGGGCTTCCTCGCCCTTTTGCTCGGACTCCAGGCGGCTTTGCTTCTGGAACAGCCATTCGGAATAGTTGCCCTTGTAGGGAATGCCGTGGCCACGGTCCAGTTCCAGAATCCACTCGGCAGCGTTGTCCAGGAAGTAGCGATCGTGGGTGATGGCCACCACGGTGCCGGTGAAGCGGTGCAGGAACTGCTCCAGCCATTCCACGGACTCGGCATCCAAGTGGTTGGTGGGTTCGTCAAGCAGCAGCATGTCGGGCTTGGACAGCAGCAGCTTGCACAGGGCCACGCGGCGCTTTTCGCCACCGGACAGCTTGCCGATCACGGCATCCCAGGCCGGCAGGCGCAGGGCGTCGGCAGCAATCTCCAGCTGGTGCTCGGAGTCGGTGCCGGCAGCGGCGATCTTGGCTTCGAGCTCGCCTTGCTCGGCGGCCAGCGCGTCGAAGTCGGCATCGGGCTCGGCATAGGCGGCGTAGATTTCATCGAGGCGCGAACGGGCCGCGTTGACTTCGGCCATGGCCTCTTCCACGGCCTGGCGCACGGTGTGCTCCGCATTGAGCTGCGGCTCCTGCGGCAGGTAGCCGATGGACAGGCCCTGCATGGGCAGCGCCTCGCCTTCGAATTCCTTGTCCACCCCAGCCATGATCTTGAGCAGCGAGGACTTGCCCGAGCCGTTCAGACCCAGCACGCCGATCTTGGCGCCCGGGAAAAAGCTGAGAGAGATGTCCTTCAAGATCTGCCGCTTGGGCGGCACGGTCTTGGTGAGGTGGTTCATCGAGAAAACGTATTGAGCCATTCTGGTCCGAGTACTTGAATCGTTGATTTCTGCAAAAACCGGGCAACAAATCGGTTGCACGCCAGCCGTGATTATCGGCGCATGCGACAATACCCTGCGTCACGGGTTCCAGTTGCCCGTGACATCAGCATTCCAGCTGGGGACGATGGACGCTGTTTTCCAGGCTCCCGACATTGAACTACATCCGCCTACGACTGGTCCGGCAACCGCCCTGGTTGCCTCGACAGGCAGATACCCAGCGCCCCGGACGGGCGCATCTTTGATCACATGACATTTGAAGAACTGAATCTGGCTCCCGCCATTCTGAAGGCCGTGCTTGAGGAGGGTTACGAGAACCCGACTCCCATCCAGGCACAGGCCATCCCTGCGGTGCTCGCCGGCCACGACCTGCTGGCAGGTGCCCAGACCGGCACCGGCAAGACCGCTGCCTTCACCCTGCCCATGCTGCAACGCCTCTCGCAAGGCCAGGTGCCGCGCAACAAGTTCGGCGGCAAGGGCATCCGCGCCCTGGTGCTGACGCCCACGCGTGAACTCGCCGCACAGGTCGAGGAATCGGTGCGCAGCTATGCCAAGTACCTGGACATCAACTCCACCGTCATCTTCGGCGGCGTGGGCATGAAGCCCCAGATCGACCGCATCAAGAAGGGCGTGGACATCCTGGTCGCCACGCCGGGCCGCCTGCTGGATCTGCAGCAGCAAGGCTTCATGGACCTGTCCACCGTCGAAGTCCTGGTGCTCGACGAGGCCGACCGCATGCTGGACATGGGCTTCATCCATGACGTCAAGAAGGTGCTGGCCCTGGTGCCCAAGGACAAGCAAAGCCTGCTGTTCTCGGCCACCTTCAGCGACGAGATCCGCGACCTGGCCAACGGCCTGCTGCGCAACCCGCAGTCCATCCAGGTCACGCCCAGCAACACCACCGTGCAGCGCATCACCCAGGTGATCCACCCCGTGGGCCGCGGCAAGAAAAAGCAGGTGCTGCTGCACATCATCAACGAGAACAACTGGAGCCAGGTTCTGGTGTTCACGCGCACCAAGTTCGGCGCCAACAACGTTGCCGAATTCCTGACCAAGAACAACATCAGCGCCATGGCGCTGCACGGCAACAAGAGCCAGAGCGCCCGCACCCAGGCCCTGGCCGGCTTCAAGACCGGCGAGCTGCGCGCCCTGGTCGCCACCGACATCGCTGCACGCGGCATCGATATCGATGAGCTGCCGCACGTCGTGAACTACGAGATCCCCAACGTGTCCGAGGACTACGTGCACCGCATCGGCCGCACGGGCCGTGCCGGTCGCGAAGGCCACGCCGTCAGCCTGGTCTGCATGGACGAAGAAGGCTTCATGATGGACATCGAGCGCTTCACCAAGCAGGAAATCCCTGTGCAGGTGCTCGAAGGCTTCGGCCCCGAAGAGGACGAAGTGGCCGAACCCATCGCCATGGGCCGCCAGACCATCTGGGGCGGTGCGGGCAAGCCGCCCAGCCGTGACGTCATGCAGGCCGCCGCCAAGGCTGCGCGCCAGGAAATGATGGACCGCATCCGCACCACCAAGGCCACCCAGCCCGACCGTGGCGGCCGCGCAGGTGGCCGTGGTCAGGCTCCCAAGGCCGGCTCGGACGAAGGCCGATCCGAAGGCAACGCCGGCGGCCAGGGCCGTGGCCGCAACCACGCCGGTGCAAGCGCCAACAACAAGCCGCGCCGCGATCGCTTCGATGGTCCGGGCAATGGCTCCGGCGCCGCCCACCGTCCCAAGGCAGCCCCCCAGAACGCCCCCAGGCGCGGCCCGCGCCCTGACGGCGAAGGCGGCGGCGGCGGTGTCCGTCGCTTCGATGACCAACCCCCGCGCGCTGATGCCCACCTGGGCACGCAGCTGGGCCATGCACGCAGCAGCGGCCCCCGTGGCAGCGCAGGTGGCGGCCAGCCCGATCCGATGCGCACCAGCGTGGACACCATGGCCGAACGCGGCCGCCGTGGCGGCTTCAACCGCGGCGGCAATGGTGGCGGCGGTGGTGGTGGTGGCGGCTTCGGCGGCGGTGGCCGCGGCGGCCCCTCGCGCGGCGGCTACGGTCGCTGACCTGCACCACGGCTCCTTGGCATGCCCTGCGGCAAGCCGAGGAATCCGCCAGCAAAAAAAGGGCTGCATCTCCCCGGGGCTGCAGCCCTTTTCACATGGCGCAGATTGCGCATTCAGCCGACAGCGCGCCGCAAGCCTGCATGGCTATCATCCCGATAGCATTGCGGCCTGCGGCGATTGAAGGCCGCGCCCTTTTCCCGGATTTCCAAAGACTCCCCCGACTGGTTCCTCAAGGCCACGCCATGACACTGCAGACCCCACACGCCACCCCCTCCAGCCAGCGCCCCGATTCGGAGCTGCCACAGGACAGGTTGCGGTGGTCGGCCCTGGCGTGCGCAGCCCTGCTTTCCGCCTGCGCCAGCACCCCGCTGCCGCCATGGCCCACCACCTCCAAGCCCCAGGCGCCCGCCCCCACCCGGCCGGCCCCGGCCACCCCGGTGGTGCCCCAGGCGACCACGCAGCCCATCGCGCCGGCCAACAACCTGGTCCCCCTGCCCTACAACGCGGCCGTGGCTGCGCGCTTTCCCGATCCAGCCACCCGCTACGACACACCGGGCCTGGCACCGCAGCGCAACCAGTTCACCACGGCCAGCGAACTGTCTTCCTGGCTGAACAGCCAGGCCAGCAAATCCCTGGGCCGCGACACGCGCCTGGGTATCGTGCAGCCCGGCAGCTCGCAGCGCGGCAGCCCCATCCAGGCACTGGTGGCCACGCGCGCACCCGGCATTCAGCCGTCGGCGCTCTATGACAGCCGCCGCCCCACGGTCATGCTCGTGGCCGGCCAGCACGGCGACGAACCTGCGGGTACGGAGGCCTTGCTCATCATCGCCCGCGAGCTCGCTCCCGGCGGCCTGCTGGAGCCGCTGCTGCAGCAGATCAACGTGATCCTCGTGCCGCGCGCCAACCCCGACGCCGTGGAAGCCGGCACGCGCAATGCAGCCGATGGCACCGACATCGCCCATGACCACCTGCTCCTGAACACGCCGGAGGCCAAGGCCCTGGCCACGCTGGCGCGCGACTACCGCCCCGTCGCCGTGGTGGACCTGCAGGAATTCCCCGCCGCCAGCATCTTCCTGCAGAAGTACCAGGCCATACAGCGCTACGACGCCCTGCTGCAGTACTCGGCCGCGGCCAACCAGAATGAATTCGTGACCAAGGCTGCGCGCGAGTGGTACACGGCGCCGCTGCGCACCGCGCTGTCGCAGGCCGGGCTGAGCAGCGACTGGTACTACACCACCAGCCAGGATCTGCAGGACAAGTCCATCTCCATGGGCAGCCTCGCGCCCGATTCGCTGCGCAACGTCAGCGGGCTCAAGAACTCGGTGGGCTACCTGGTCAGCAGCCGTGGCTCGGACCTGGGCCGCGCCCACATCCAGCGGCGCGTGCATACCCTGGTCACCGCGTCCACACGCATGCTGCATTCCAGCGCCGAGCGCGCCAAGGACCTCACCCAGGTGCAGGCCTTCGTGGCGCGCGAGACCGCCTCCCTTGCCTGCCACCAGCAACTGGCCGTACTGGCCGAGCAGACCCCCGAGCAGCGCACCCTCACCATGATCCAGCCCGACACGGGCGCCGACCAGCAGGTGCGCGTGGACTGGAACGCTTCGCTGCAGCCGCGCACCACGCTGTCGCGCCCGCGCTCCTGCGGCTACTGGCTGTCCGCCAGCGCCCAGCCCGCCGTGGACAGGCTGCGCCTGCTGGGCCTGCAGGTGCTCAAGGTGGCCGAGCCCGGCCAGCTGCTGGCCGACTCGTACAACGAAGCCCGCTCGGCCACGCCCGCCAGCGGCGCCTATGCGCTCACGCGCGGCGCTGTCGAAGCGCCCGTGGGCAGCTACTACCTGACGATGAACCAGCCCATGGCCAATCTTGCCGCTGCGGCGCTGGAGCCGGACACGCCCTACAGCTACCTTGCACGCGGCCTGGTACCCACGATGACCGACATGGCGCGCGTGATGGCGCCTCCTTCGGTGGTTTTCGAGGAAGAAGACGACGCCGAATGACGGCCAGGGCGCCAGGGCACGCCGCCAAGCCCTGAGCGCCCGCCCATTGCGGGTATGATCCGCGCTGGCCCGTCAGCGGCCATACCTGCCCGTAGCTCAACCGGATAGAGCAATTGCCTTCTAAGCAATAGGTCGGGGGTTCGAGTCCCTCCGGGCAGGCCATCCTGGCATCCCAAGAAATCCCAATGCGTCCAAAGAAGTCCAAGGGCCCGCACTGGTCTCGGGCTTCAGGTACACCTAGCTTTCGATGTCGTCCAACGGCGCCCCGGTGGCGCGATACACGCGTGACGTGATGCCATCCGGCGTGGGTTCGACGTGCCTGACTACGTGCCTGACTAACGGCAAGCACCGGGACATTGCCGTGCTCTACGGGCAGGATCGATGGCGCACAAGAGCTGTCTCCTGGCGTCCGCTCGGCGCAGATGCAACACGACAGCCGCGTGATCGCACGGTCCCGACTGATTGAAAATCTGGTCGCTCTGGAAAAGCAGCTTCCGGAGGTGGAAGACATCCAGGCACCCGGCCGGATCGTTCATTTGTCAACGATGAAGACGGAGCTCCGGGTGGTAGCCAGTCGGCTTCCCGGCAGCTCAGTCTTCGTCCAGCGCCTCAAACCGCTCTGCCAGGAAATCCAGCAGCGCCCGCACGGCCGGCAGCAGCCCGCGCCGCGAGGCGAACACCGCATGGATGATCTCGCGCCGTGGCGCCCAGCCCGGGATGACGTGGACCAGTTCACCGCGCGCGATCTGCTCGCGCACCATCATCGAGGGCAGTTGCACCACGCCCACCCCCGCCAAGGCCGCCGCGCGCAGCGCCAGCATGCCGCGCGTGACCAGGCGCGGCCGGTGGCGGATGGCCGCCTGCGTGCCGTCCGGGCCGATCAGGTGCCACACATGCTCGTGCTGCGGCAGGCCCAGGTCCATGCTCGGCAGGCCTGCCAGGTCGGCGGGCACCTGGGGGATGCCGCCTGTCAACAGCTGCGGGCAGGCCACCAGACATTGCCCGCGCTCGGCGAGCATGCGCATCACCAGGTCGCTGTCCTCCAGCGGCGGCGGGCGCACGCGGATGGCAACGTCGATTCCTTCGCCCACCACGTCCACGCGGCGGTTGGTTTCCTCGAGGTGGATCTCCACGCGCGGGTACGCGGCCATGAAGGCCGCCAGCATGTCGGCGATGCGCGCATCGAGCAGCGCCACCGGGCAGGTCATGCGCACGATGCCACGCGGCTCGGCGTGGGTCAGCGCGATGGCCTCGTCGGCGGCGTCGGCCTCCACCAGCATCGCCTTGCAGTGGCCATAGTAGGTCTGGCCGGTCTCGGTGACGGCAAATCGCCGCGTGGAGCGCTGGATCAGGCGCGTGCCGAGACGCTCCTCCAGCTGCGCAATGCGACGGCTCAGCTTGGATTTGGGCATCCCCAGCGCGCGGCCCGCGGGCGCAAAGCCGCCGTGGTCCACCACCTGCACGTAGTAGTAGAGGTCGTTCAGGTCTTTCATTGCACACCGTCTCCATCGTTCCTCAGATAAGACTCTGATGGCAATTATTAACGACTACCGCGTTCATCGTTCGAATTCTATTCTCTATCCGTCAGCCAAGACCTTTGTCTCGGCGACCCAAGGAGATTCACCATGACCAAGCCCTACGTCCGCCTGGACAAGGACAACGCCGCCGTGCTGCTGGTAGACCACCAGACCGGCCTGCTATCCCTTGTACGCGACATCGACCCGGACAAGTTCAAGAACAACGTGCTGGCGCTGGCCGACATCGCCAGCTATTTCAAGCTGCCCACCATCCTGACGACCAGCTTCGAGAACGGCCCCAACGGACCGCTGGTGCCGGAGCTCAAGAGCCAGTTTCCCCAGGCGCCCTACATCGCCCGGCCCGGCAACATCAACGCCTGGGACAACGAGGACTTCGTCAAGGCCGTGAAGGCCACGGGCAAGAAGCAACTCATCATCGCCGGCGTGGTGACCGAGGTGTGCGTGGCCTTCCCCGCACTGTCGGCCATCGAGGAGGGCTTCGACGTCTTCGTGATCACTGACGCCTCCGGCACCTTCAACCCCATCACCCGCGATGCGGCGTGGAATCGCATGTCGCAGGCCGGCGTGCAACTGATGAGCTGGTTCGGCGCTGCCTGCGAACTGCACCGCGACTGGCGCAACGACGTGCAGGGGCTGGGCACTCTGTTTTCCAACCACATCCCCGACTACCGCAACCTGATCACGAGCCACACCATGCTCACCCAGGGCAATTGAGGAGAAGACCGTGAGCACACCCCAAACCATCGCCAACTTCAACGGCGCCCGCCCGGTCATCGATCCCGACAATGTGGCAATGCTGCTGATCGACCATCAAAGCGGCCTGTTCCAGACCATCAAGGACATGCCCTTCACCGAGGTGCGTGCCAATGCCACCACACTCGCCAAGGTAGCGACACTGGCGAAGATCCCTGTCATCACCACCGCATCGGTGCCGCAGGGTCCGAACGGCCCCTTGATCCCCGAGATCCACCAGTACGCCCCGCATGCCCGGTACGTTGCGCGCAAGGGCGAGATCAACGCCTGGGACAACCCGGAGTTCGTCGCTGCCGTCAAGGCCACTGGGCGCAGGCAGCTCATCATCGCGGGGACGATCACCAGCGTCTGCATGGCCTTTCCCAGCATCGCCGCAGTGCACGAGGGCTACCAGGTCTTCGCGGTGATCGACGCCTCGGGGACCTACTCGAAAATGGCGCAGGAGATCACGCTGGCGCGCATCGTGCAGGCTGGTGTCGTGCCGATGGACACGGCGGCGGTGTGCTCGGAGGTGCAAAAGACCTGGAACCGTGAGGACGCGTTGCAGTGGGCGCAGGCCTACAGCGCAGTCTTCCCGCCGTACCAGTTGCTGATCGAAAGCTACTCCAAGGCGCAGGAAGTGGCCAGGAACGGTGAGCAGCTGGATTCGCAACGCACCTGACTGCGGTAGCACGGCACGGGTACGAGGCCGCTTGCCCAGGCCAGGGGCAGAAGTCATTACACTTGTCGCCAAGCCGAAAGGCCCGGTGTGTCGAAGCACCTTACCAGTAGCGTTTGCGACCCCCAACGTCAAGCGGGGTTCTGTCATGCCCGAATTCCTGAGGCGGACGTGCCTGTGCACGCCCCTTCCAACGGTTTTGGGCGGGATGGGGCTCTCCGTGAGGACGCCCGCACGGCTACTGACGTGCTTCGAACATCCCGTCCACCCGTCTCGTGTCGAAGCGGTGCGGGTGGCTTCCTTGAATCCAGTAGGAGCCAAGCGATGACCGCATCTTCACCCGCTTCCCAACCACCCCCTTCCCTCACCACTCGCCAAGCGGGAAAAGCCAAGGCTTGCCGCAGGCATCGCAGGACCCACTGCACCATGCAGACCGCGCTGGCCTTCATGCAGCGATCCCTGGAATTCCTGGTGCGCGTGGCAGGCGAACACGACAACGCCAACTACGACGACGACGGCACCGATGCCGATGTGGAACTGGCCGTGGAACTGGCGCTGGAGCACATCAGGCGCCTGCGCGCAGCGGAGCCCATGGAGCGCGAGGCCTTCGCCCAACACTGGAACATGGCGGCGGCCGCTATCCGGCTGGGGGCGCTTGCCTACGGCCGCACCGACAGCACCTACTACCGCATGCTGAGCTTTGTGCAGCAGCAGTTCGACGTATCGGCGGCCATGGTGGAATTTGTGGATGAGGCGCAGGACTGAGACCCCGGCCCCGGGTGGCGCTCAGCGCCAGCAGTCCTCCACCGTTCCCAAGGGCGAGGGCGAGATGCCTTCCTGCTTGAAGCCGCATGTCCAGGGCCGGATGGCGCGCCGGCACCTCGCGAGTGTGTCAGCCGGACTGCAGGCTTGCGGCGTCTCCCAGGCCAGGGGCAGAAGTCATTACACTTGTCGCCAAGCCGAAAGGCCCGGTGTGTCGTAACACCTATCTGGAGAGGTTGCAGCCCCCACCTTCAAGCGGGGTTTTGTCATGCCCAAATTTAAGAGGCTGGTGCGCCCGTGCGCGCCAGCCTGCATGGTTTCGGGCGAGATGGGCCTACCCGCGAGGATGGCCGCACGGCTCCGGACGTGTTACGAACATCTCGTCCACCCGTCGCCCTTCGTAAGGCAGCGTGTGGTGCTCAATGAGCCCGGAGCAAGAACCATGACCGCATCTTCACCCGCTTCCCGACCACCCCCTTCCCTCACCACTCGCCAAGCGGGAAAAGCCAAGGCTTGCCGCAGGCATCGCAGGACCCACTGCACCATGCGGACCGCGCTGGCCTTCATGCAGCGATCCCTGGAATTCCTGGTGCGCGTGGCAGGCGAACACGACAACGCCAACTACGACGACGACGGCACCGATGCCGATGTGGAGCTGGCCGTGGAACTGGCGCTGGAGCACATCAGGCGCCTGCGCGCAGCGGGGCCCATGGAGCGCGAGGCCTTCACCCAACACTGGAGCATGGCGGCGGCCGCCATTCGGCTGGGGGCGCTTGCCTACGGCCGCACCGACAGCACCTACTACCGCATGCTGGGCTTTGTGCAGCAGCAGTTCGAGGTGTCGGCGGCCATGGTGGAATTTGTGGATGAGGCGCAGGACTGAGACCCCGGCCCCGGTGGCGCTCAGCGCCAGCAGTCCCCCACCGTTCCCAGGGGCGAGATGCCCTTCACGCCCAGGGCGTTCAGGGTGTAGTCGCCGCAGCGCCTGTCCGATGCCTGGCGGCCTGTGCGCGTGGCCTTGAGCGTGTAGCCGCCGTCATTGGCGGTCGTGGCCATCGTCAGGGTGTAGTGGCCGTTCTCGGACTTGTCTCCCCAGGGCAGCCTGAGGTTGGCGACGGAGCTTGTGTAGCCGCCGTTCTGGGCCCGCCAGCGCTCCTGCCGGGCGGCGGCCTCGCCCAGCAGGCTTTGCGCTTCCACGCGCCGCGATCGCAGCACGTATTCCTGGTAGGAGGGGTAGGCGATCGCCGAAAGAATGGCGACCACCGCCACCGTGATCATCAGCTCGATCAGCGTGAATCCATGTAGCTTGCTGCGCACGCATTTCTCCTTGGGGGCCCGCAGGGCCAGCCAGACGGCCGGGGCCGGCAGGCCCCTGTGTGTAGTGGATGGGATGGCGGTCACGGGTTCGCTGGCTGGCGGCGCCAGCTCTGTCGCCCCCGGTCCACTCCGCTGTTGATATCGTCGCCCCCGGTCTTGACTGGGTCTCCCGCCCCGCTTTGCTTTCCGCTGGAGTCGAAGATCTTCGCGCCGCTGATGGTGGGCCTGCCCGGCCCCACCTCGCGGCCGTTGACCTGCTGGCCTGCCAGGTTGTCGGAGGCGTTGAAGATGCCGTCGCCGTTCACATCGAAGGCGACATAGTCGGTCTTGCCCCCGGTGTCGGGATCGATGGCGTAGATCGTGCTGGCCAGGCCTGCGGAGCAGGGGTCGCCCAGCGGTGGCCGGATGGAGGTGAACACCAGACCCCGCCCGTACAGGCTCATGTCGTAGACCAGTCTTTCTCCATCGCGCGGCAGATCGACGTACCAGCCCCAGCTGTGCACATTGGAGTCGGCGGTGCTGGTGGCGTCCTTGTACCAGGTGACCGGGTTGGCCGACAGGGCGAACTTGCCCGGAAAGCCGCTCACCTGGGTGAACTGCTGGGCCTGCAGATCCCCGCGCCCCTTGCCGGCGGTAGGCAGCGGCTGCGGCGCAGTCGTGGCGGGTGTGCCGTAGCGATCCCAGATACCGAACACCGATTGCCGGCGCATGTCCAGCTTGTCGTCATCCGTCATGAAGCGGCCCGTGCCGAAGGCCACCACATCGCCCTTGCCGCTGGAGTGCCGCACCACGTAGGGTGCGGTGGTGATGGACAGCCGCTTGCCGCCGCTGCGTTCGGACTCACGTGCCACAAAGAACAGTTGCGCATTCCATGAGCCGCTGGCACCACTGGCCAGGTCTACGCGCCATACATTGCCCGCAAGATCACCGGCATAGGCCACGTCCACCTTGCCATCGCCGTTGTTGTCCACCACGGCGGCGCGCGACAGGCCGTTTTTCGGCGCAGGCAGCGCGCTCAGCTCTGCGGCCGTCATGCCTGCCGCGAAATCAAAGCGCCGGATGACCTCGCCACTGGAGACATCCAGCACAAACAGGCTGGACTCGCCGGAGGCGCTGTTCGACGCCTGGTAGCCATTGGACAGGAATACCACCCACCTGCCCTTGGACCGGCCGGCATCGTTGAGCCGCGCAACGACAGGCGCGGGCATCGAGTAACCCATGCGTTCGTCCTGTTCAACCCCGAACTCCCACAGCAACCGGGGGGAGGTGGGGTCCGTGACGTCCAGCGCAAAGACCTGCCGCCCGCCCGCACCCAGGCTGCCGACCAGCACCCTGTGCCAGGCGTTGCCGAAGTAGACATCCGAGACCACGGGCGTCCCGTCCACGAAGTAGCGGTGGGGAGCGCCGCCCGCGCCATACCGGGACGCCAGGACATTGAGCGAATCCTTCACGCCCGATGGAATGAAGGCGAACTCCTCCTTGCCCGATGCCGCGTCGAAGGCGTGCAGCATGCCGTCGTTGGCGCCCACATACAGCATCTCCTTGGTCGCCTGTTTCGCGGCAAAGGCGGCATAGGTGGTGCTGCCCTCCAGCTTGTCCGCGGCAGAGGCGCGGTACAGGCCGCCCTTGACCCGTACCAGCGAGGAATTGACGATATCGCCCAGCACATTGGGCTTTCCACTGTCCAGGGGCTTGCGCACGCGCAAGTCATCGCGCACCTCGCCACGCAGGAACTCGATGCGCTTTTTTGCCTGGCCATCGGCGGAGTTCGTGGCCGGGTCCGTGTTGAGCACGGCCAGCCAGGACGCATCGGAGCGCTGCCCGCTGAGACTGGAGTACGTGAAAGGGCTCAGCGACACGGCACTGCCGGTCCTGCTGGGATAGTAGATCTTGCGGTCATCGGCGGACCGCGCCGACAGGAGTTCCGCCGCGCTCCACACCAGCGTTCTGTCGCTGGTGGTGAGCTTCTCGCGGATGACATCGCCGCTCCAGTACTGGACCTCGAACGTGGTCCGGTACAGGTCGGCGCCTTCGCCCAGTGTCGCAGTGGGCATGTCCACGCTGACCGCCGTCACGGAACTGATGCTCTGCAGGATGTCGTTGAACGCCTTGGTCAATTGGTCCTTGAGCGTGCCGGCATTGGTCACCAGAAAATAGTTGTCCGGATCTCCCGTGATCTTGGAGGGGTCGCGGTCCGGCACACCGTACTTGGCGGCATACCACAGCGGTCCCTTCAGGAAGCTGCCCGCGTCGGTCGCATTGCCGGGAGTGAAGCTGCGGGTGGCCGTGAGTCCCAGGTTCGTGCATTCCGTGCGCTGCTGGGCCGAGATGCTGCCCCGGCAGTAGCCCGGATCGCGATTGGGTGGCGTGTTGTAGGCGTAGTAGGCCGAGGCCGTGTCCTTGTCACGCACCTCCAGGTACATGCCGTCCTTGGTGGTGCCCGAGATCACATAGCCCATGTGCTGTCCCAGGCCGCCAGCGGCGTATTCGGACACCATGTCGATCTTCACCTTGCCATCGGCCTGCAGCGCGACCGTGTAGCGCGCGATGGCGTCCATGTCATGGTCGGCGCCCTGCTCCACGTCCTCGTAGTTGATGCGGAACTCCGCATAGGGCCGCCCGCCATTGACCGAGGCATCGATGTCCGCCTTGCCCGTGTTGGCAATGTTGACCACGTAGTAGTCGACGATCTGGTTGGTCGGCGTGAAGACCGCATTGTTCACGGTGCTGCCGCCGGCACTGCCGGAGACGGTCTTGGCAAACGGCGCAATGGTCACAAAGCGTTTGCCGCCGATCGGAAAGCGTATTTCCGGCAGCGGTGACGCAATGGCCACGGAGTAGGTCCTCAGCGCATTCTTGCCCTGGCTGTTGCCGAACATGGCATTCCTGGCGCCGAAACGGGCCACACCGGCGGCATAGTAGGTGCCTTCCTTGCTGGGCTCCTCGGGAGACAGGCCGCGCGCCCAGGACAGGTCTGCAATGGTCTTGACCGAAGGAGCCTGGTCGGCATTGGCCGACGTTGACTGGCCGATGAAGAAGTTCTTCCCGTCTATGCGCTCGGCCGAGCCGATGGCCGCCACCTCGTCAGAGACATTGAAGCCATTGAGGGCGCTGGCACTGACGCTCGCGTAGCGGCTGCCGGGCAGCTTGCCGTCGTAGGAGGGATTGATGTCGCTGAGCACCGTCATGACGGGACGGGAGCAGTACTGGTAGCCGCCCCCGCCTTCGGCCTTGGCCCTGTAGGGCGTTTCCCAGGCGGGCTTGGACAGACCCAGGGACGCATCCTTGGAGGAGCCGCCGGCGTAGTCATAGATGCCGAGGGCCTGGGATGCGCCGCCGAAATAGCGCATGGTCTCGAACATCATCTCGCTGATGGGGTTGCCCCACATGGCGCACTTCGAAGGCTTGTCCAGCGAACTGATGGGGCCGGACGTGATCCAGCCGCATTCCACGTATTTGCCGCCGGTGTAGCCTATCAGGCGCTGGCGGTCTATGTTGGCGACCACGCCATTGACACCCGTCCTGAACTGGCCCGTCTGAGGGTCGACTTCGTCTGCGAAATTGCTGATATTGCGGCGCAGCACGCCGCCGGCGATGTTTTTCTCGTACGAGCCTGTGAGCAGGCCGAAGTACATCTTCCCGTTCTCTCCGAAGTCGTGCAGCAGCCCCGTGGGCTTGTAGATGGTCTTGCCGCCGTTGGGATAGGCCTTGCAGCTGGCCTCGAGCAACTGGACATTGCTGCTGGAGCAGGCCTCCACAAGCAGGTTGTAGTCGGTGATCCTGCTGCTGCCTCGCGCGCACGAATTGCCGCCTGCACAGTTGCTCTGCCCTGCAAAGCCCTCCTGGGACACCCAATCCCAGATCTGGAACGAGGAGTCATTGAGCACGCGCAACTGGGTGATGACGCCAGCGGCCTCCCCCAGCGTGGTGACGGCAAACAGATGGCGCGTGCCGACCGCCGGCGAGCGCAGCGGCGCATAGTCCGAAATGCTGTAGACCTTGGCATCCCGCGCAGGGTCATAGGCCTTGCCCCAGCTGTGCGCATCCCTGGGAATGTAGGCGGTCTGCAAAACGGTGCGCGAAGCCGTGTCCTCCGCACGCATGCCGCCATAGAGTACGCGGCGTATGGCGTCCATGCGCGATGTGCCCAGATAGTTCAGGAAGTCGCCGCTCCAGTTGTTCGAGCACTTTTTCCTGTTGCTTCCGGTCGCTGCCTGCGAGGGCACGAAAACACCCTTGGAATAGCTGTAGCAGACGTTGTTGTTGAAGTAGCCGTAGTAGTCGATCTGGTCCGGCTTGTACCCGACATCGATCACACCGTCGCCGTTGAGGTCGGAGGCATCGTTGTAGGCCTCGTAGTACAGCTTGTGGTCACGCCCCATCACCAGCATGTTCAAGGGCGCCAGCGCCTGGTTCACGAACAGCGGCATCTGGGACAGCACGGTGTCCGCACGCCCCTGGGCATGCGCCGGCGTACTGGCCAGTGCCAGTGCGCACGTCCACAGCGCCAGGGCCGGCCACGCGCGTGCCCGGCCCTGGCGCGCCCTCGGGCCATGCATGGTTTTCCAACTTGCAATGCGAGCCATTGAAGCTCCCTCCCCCTGCTTACTTTATGAACATGTTGACGCTGGACCGCAGGCACAGCGCATCCGCTCCGCAGGCCTGGGCCTGCGACTTTTCCGTGGCCTGGGCATTGACCTCATAGAAGTCCGTGCAGCCGGTGGCGGGTGCATCCAGCGCGGACGTCGCACTACCCGACTTGGGACAGGCGGTCGTGATGTATCGGGGATACCAGTACCCATCGGGCTTCTGAAACCCGGCCGCCTTGGCCTTGGTCGTACGAAAATCCGTACCGAGCCCGATGGAGTCCGTACGCACGTCGGACACCGAGCAGGGAATGCCGCTGCCCTCGGCCACCGGAGTGCCGGCGCCATTGCAGGGCTTGAGTGCGACGGCATGCTCCAGCAGCTTGCGCTCGCCTTCTCGCAGCGTGCCATCCGCGGTTTCATACAGCCGCTGGCTATCCACCATGTTGGCAGCGATGCGCGCCTCCAGCGTGGCCACGCGCATGCCGACCACCGCCAGCAACAACACAAGCAGCAGCATGATCATGGACACCAGCAAGGCATTGCCGCGCTGGCGCCCGTGCAGGACACAGGACATGCAGCGGCGGCTCCGGGCTCCGATCAGCGCGGTCATGGCATCAGATTCCTCAGGGTAAGCGTGCTGGTGGCCAGTTGCAGCAGGGGGCCGGCATTCGCATCGCATCGGGCCGCGGCGCCGCCCAGTTGCGCCCAACGCTCGCAGACGGTGGAGGCCATGCCCTGCGTCACCTTGCCGGAGCTTTCCAGCAAGAGGGCAAGGCGCAGGGAACGGATGGTTTCCTGCTGCCCGGGCAACGTGGCCGCGAAGGCATCGACCCTGCGTATCGCGCCGGGCGCTGTCTGCCGATCGATGCCGAACTCGAAATGCACCGCCCGCACGCCATCGGCGAGCGGCACAACCTCCTGCGCTGCCCGGCAGACCAGCACACCACTTTCAACGGTGTATTTCTCCGCGAACATGCCGGTCGCCGGCGCCGGAGCGTCATAGGGGCCGGCGGCTCCCAGGTTCGCGGGCGTGCCCGCACAATCGGTTTCCGCAGCGTCCCGGGGCTGGAAGCGAAGGCAGATGCTCTGCGCGTCAGCCGCGTAGAGCGCCTGTCCCTGGGCGAACTGGCAGCCGTTGGGATGGGGCGAGGAATCGGCAGGAAATGCGTCGAACATCGCCTGCGAAGGGTCTCTCCTGTAGCCTGCCTTGGAGAACTCGGAGTCCAGCACGGCCAGCGCCAGCCGGCTGTTGCCGAGGTTCTCGCTCTGCCCCACGCGAAAACCGAAGCTCGACAGCCCCTGCATGTAGATGGTGGTGGCAATCAGCACGAGGAACAGGCCGATGGCCAGCGCCACCATAATCTCCACCAGGGACATGCCCGCCTGTGACGGCATGCGCATGCGGCACGCCCGTGCGTCCGGCCCGTGCTCAAAGCCGCGACCGCAGCGTGAATGTGCAAAATTCATTGTCGCTTCCATCCAGACATTGGCCTTTCTTGACCGGCCAGGCCACCGTCACGGACACCAGGCCATCGGCATCGGCGCTCACGGCGAAGGAGGTGTCGATGTGGTCCGCGGTGAGATCGGGCACCAGCTTGCGGGCCCGCTCGCCCCAGCAGGCCAGGCGCTGCGCCCGCGGCTGCGGCAAAGGCTGGCAGGCCGCAGGGGCCGCGGGCATCGCGGCCCCCTGCAGCTTCTGATAGCCGGCCAGTTCCTCCACGGGCACACCCTTCGCGTCCAGGACCGTGGCCGTATCCCCCCGCAGGGTCTCCAGCAGTTCGGAAGCCAGCATGGATGCCATCTGGCGCCGCTCGGTATCCACGGTGTATTCAATGGCACGCACATGGATGCGCACGGCGCCCAGCAGCCCCACGGCCACCAGCAGCACGGCGACGAGTACCTCGATAAGGCCTGCGCCGCGTTGCCTGCGAGAAGAAAAAGGAATGGACATGTTGCAGACCCGTTGCATGCGCATCAGCAACTGCCGCCGGCAGGCAGCCGCTGCTGGCGCACAAGCCCGGCGCGAGTCACTCTCAGGCAGTGCATGCGCGTGGCATGGCGAGCCGTGACGGTCAGCGTGTACAGCGTGCTGGCGCCGGAGAACTGCCTGGCGGTCCCCGTGGTTTCGAACAGGACGCCCTGGGAAGAATCACCGGAGGGCGACACGGTCACGGCATCAGGCACCCAGGCCTCGCGCACCAGTTGCCCCCCCGACTTGGCGGACCATGTCTGCCCCGTGCCCACGAAGCTGCTTTCCACCCGTTTGTAGACCGCTTCGGAGCGAGCCAGCTGCAGCAACGACTGCAACTCGAGCGCAGCCGAGCTGACGCGCTGGTTGGCTATTTGGACGATGAAGGAAGGAGCGGCCAGAGCGGCCAGAATCGCGATCAGCGCCACCACGACCATCATCTCGATGAGGGTGAAGCCACGGGGCCGTTGCCACCTGCCACCTGGACAGCCGTTGCGTGTGTAACCGGGATTTTTCATGCAAGCGTGCTTCTCGTTGGCGGGGGACCATGCGACAGGCCTGAAAGCCCTGCGCCATTGCTCTTGATTGATGTTTGCAATCGTAATTCAATGGCAATGCAAAACACCTATTGACACAGGTCATGGGACAAATATAGGACTTGTCTTATAAAAACCTGCGCAGAGCGCAACACCCCATCCAGCAAGCCCGGCCCGCCGTCCGCGCACGCAAGCTCGGCGGAACGGCCCGCGCGACGGGCATGGCCACGGTGGCGATACGGCAGATCCCGAAGTCAGGCAGGCAGGCCTCGCATCAAGCGCCTGAAAATCCACGGCAGCATGAGCGGCCGCAATCCAGCCGCAGCGCGATTGGCCATGCGAATATCCCGTCTGCTTGCAGCCCGAGGAAGAAAAAGTTTTCGCCCAAAGCAAAAATCCCCAGAGCATTTCTGCTCTGGGGATCTTTTTATTTGGGGTGGCTGATGGGGCTCGAACCCACGACAACAGGAATCACAATCCTGGACTCTACCAACTGAGCTACAGCCACCGTTGAAGCATTCGATTATATGCCAAAAACCAGCAGGCAAATGCTTTGGAACAGGCGTTACGTGACGGATCGGGAGCAGCAGGAACAAAGGCGCATCGGGGGACGCGGGCAACGGGCATGATGCCGCCATCCTCCATGCAGCCGCAGCCGGCAGGAACCTTGCCCGGCGTCCCTGGAGCTTTCGGGGACAACCAGTCCCCCTGCCGCCCAAAGCAAAAATCCCCAGAGCATTTCTGCTCTGGGGATCTTTTTATTTGGGGTGGCTGATGGGGCTCGAACCCACGACAACAGGAATCACAATCCTGGACTCTACCAACTGAGCTACAGCCACCGTAGAAGAACGCTATTCTATTCCAAAAAACTGCTTGATTTCTGAAATTTCTGTTTTGCTAGAAATTTCTCTCATCAGGGGCGCGGGACCTTGATCTGCACCTTGAGCTGTTTCTTGAGAAGCTCGTAGTATGCCATAGCTTCTGCGACCGCAGAGCTTCGCAGGAAGTCCTGCTTCTGCGCGGCAGCAGCCTGTGCATCATCGGCCGGGCGCTCGACGATGCGGTTGATCTTGACCACGGCATAGCCTTGGGCACCCATGTCAACACCAGTCCAGGCAGGCAGCTGAGCGGTCGGTGCGCGCAGGGCGGCATCCACCACTTCGCGCGACAGGCCTTCGGGCTGGTCACGGCTGATCACCTTGGCGGCAGGCAGTTGCGCCGCATCAGGCTTGGCCTTCCATGCGGCGAGCTTGGCCTCGCCATCGGCCTTGGCCAGTTCGGCGGACTTTTGCGCCACGTACAGGGTGCGCAGCTTGTCGCCGACCTCGGCCATGGGCAGCGTGCGGGCAGGCGTGTACTCCACCACACGGCCGGCCACCAACTGGTTGGAACCCAGCTCCACCGCATCGGTGTTGCGCTTGTTGTTCAGCGAATCGCTGGAGAACAACGCTTCCAGGAAGCGTGGATTGGCCAGGGGGCCCTTGACGTTGGGGCCGGGCTGGCGCGTCACATGGTCTGCCTTTTGCACGGTGAGCTTGAACTTCTCGGCCACGGGCTGCAGGCTGTCCGACTGTTCGTAGACGGCATTGGAGAAACCTTCCGCCAGTTCGGCGAACTTGCGCTGGGCCTGCTGCTGCTTGAGTTCGGCTTCCAGCTTGGGACGCATCTGCTCGAAGCTCGGAGCCTTGGGCTTCTTGATGTCCACCAGCGAGATGATGTGGTAGCCGAAGTCGCTGTGCACCACGTCGCTGATGTCGCCGACCTTCATGCCGAAGGCTGCGTCCTCGAAGGGCTTGACCATGGCACCGCGGCCGAAGTAGCCCAGATCGCCACCCGATGCAGCGGAGCCACCGTCCTGCGAATTGGCCTTGGCCAGTTCGGCGAAGCGCTTGGGGTCCTTGCGCAGCTCGGCCAGCAGTTCCTCGGCCTTGGCCTTGGCTTTTTCCTGCTCGGCAGCAGGCGCATCCTTGCTTGCATTGATCAGGATGTGGCTGGCACGGCGCTCTTCGGGGCCGGCCAGGCGCTCGGCGTTCTGGTTGTAGTAGGAACGCACATCGTCTTCGCTCAGCGTGATGCCGGCCTCGATGCTGGGAACGTCCAGCAGCAGGTATTCCACCTTGGCCTGCTCCGATTGCTGGAACTGGCTGGTGTGGGCATCGTAGTAGGCCTTGAGGTCTGCCTCGGTGGGCTGGACCTTGCTGGCGTAGGCGCTGGCTTCAAAGCGGGCCACCTGCACTTCGCGGCGCTGGTACAGCGCATCGATAGCCTGCTTGACCTGGGTGTCGGTCGCAAAGGCCGTACCCGTCACGCCACCCATCACCTGGTTCATGGACAGCTCGCGGCGCAGGTTGGCCTCGAAGCCTTCAGGCGTCAGGCCCTGAGATCCGACCAGGGCACGGTAGGCCTCGGCATCCATCGAGCCGTCAGGCTTCTTGAGCGCGGCAATCGCGGGGATCTCCTGCAGCGTGCGCACCAGTTGCGCATCGGACGCTGCCAGGTGCATCTTCTGCACGGCGGCGGCCAGCACCTGGTCACGCACCATCTTCTCCAGCGTGGCGTAGCGCGCCTGCGGTGAGTCCAGCAGCTTGGGGTCGATGTTGGGGTTCTCGGCGCGCAGGCGATCACTCTCCATGCGGTGCGCGTTCTCCCAGTCGGCCTGCTTGATCTCATGACCATCGACACGTGCGACGATGACGCTGGACTCTGTGAAGTAGTTCTGGTTCACACCCACGAAGATGAACGAGGGAATGATCAGCAAGAACAACAAGATCATCACGAACTTGGAATGCTTGCGGATGGATTCGAACATGGTCTGTCGTCTTTCAATGGCAGAAATAGAAAAGGCGAACTTTCGTTCGCCTTTTGTTCTTGGTGGGTGCTGACGGGGTCGAACCGCCGACCTACGCCTTGTAAGGGAAAATTCCACCATTACAAATCAATAGCTTACAGCGTCTACCAACTTCGTCCCACCAGCTTTAAGAGGTCGAAGCGAAACATTCTACTTTCTCCAGCACATCAGCCTCCCGGTTCGCCGGGTCATATACGCCACAGCGCGGGAACGCGCTGACTTGAGGGGATCGCCGGTTACTGTATATTTATACAGCACAAGGAATTCGGCCATGCCCCACCTCATCACCTCCTCACAACCAGTTGCGGTCACCATGCCGCTAACACCGCTGCCGGCCCCCAACAGCCCAGTGCGCGCTGGCTTTCCCAGCCCCGCCGAAGACTTCAGTTGTGCGCGCATCGATCTGGCCAAAATCATGGTCAAGCATCCCCAGTGCACGTTCCTGCTGCGCGTCCGCGGCGACTCGATGATTGGGGCAGGGATCTTCGACGGCGACCTGTTGGTGGTGGACAAGTACTTGCGCCCCCAGCATGGCGACATCGTTGTGGCTGAAGTTGATGGCGACTTCACATGCAAAAGATTCTGGGCCAGGTATGACCAGGTGATGCTCCGCGCCGAGAACCCCACATACCCAGACATCCGTGCGAAAGAAGGCCAACAGCTGGAGATCTGGGGCGTGGTGACGTGCGCCGTCAAGTCGTTCCGCTCATTGTGAGATCAGGCCATGTTCGCGCTGCTGGACGGCAACAATTTCTACGTGAGCTGCGAGCGCGTGTTCCGCCCGGCGCTCAAGGGCCTGCCTGTAATTGTCCTGAGCAACAACGACGGCTGCGCCATTGCCCGGTCGGAGGAAGCCAAGGCCCTCGGGATCAAGATGGGCGAGCCATTCTTTCAGATCAAGCACCGCATCCACCAAGGCCTTGTCGCCCTGTCCGCAAATTTCGTGCTGTACGGAGACATGAGCGACCGCATGATGTCCCTTGCCGCAGGCCTAGGGCCAGAACAAGAGATTTACAGCATCGACGAATGCTTTATCGGCCTTGCTGGCGTGCACGACGTGACACGCAGATCATGGGCAATCCGTGATCGCATCTTGCGGGGCGTGGGCATCCCCACGTGCATCGGCATCGGCCCCACGAAGACTCTGGCGAAACTTGCCAATCATGTGGCCAAGGACGCGGAGCGCAAGCCGGGCAGCTACCCGAAGGAGCTGGCTCAGGTGTGCAACCTCACTGAGCTACCAACTGCACAGCTTCGAGAATTGCTGGAAAGCACGCCTGTGGGTGATGTCTGGGGCGTTGGCCGACGAATCAAGATGCGCCTCTTGGATCACCAGATTTATACGGCATGGGATCTCGCTCAGGCACCACAGGCCCTGGTGCGCTCACACTTCGGCGTGGTCCTTGAGCGCACGGCGCGGGAGCTTCAAGGCACTTCATGCTTGGGTCTTGAGCACGAGCCGCCGCCAAAGCAGCAAATTGCATGCACGCGCTCATTCGGCAGACCAGTCACTGACCTCGCCCCGCTGATTGAGGCCGTATCGACATTCGCGCAGCGGGCTGCCGAGAAACTGCGTGCGCAGAACAGCAGGGCCGGCGCCGTGCATGTTTTCGCGCATACCAGCCCATTTCGTGACGGACCACGGTTTGCCCGCAGCACCACCATCCAACTCCCACAGCCCAGCAGCGACACGGCGCTGCTGGTGCGTGCTGCAGCGCGCGGGATCGCCAAGATCTACGAGCCCGGCTATCAGCTCTCGAAGGCCGGCGTGATGCTGCTGGATCTCACCCCTGTTTCGATACAGCAAGCCTCATTGCTCGATGAGCCTAACGTCTATGCACGCGACCACAGCCCCCTCATGGAGGCCATGGACCGACTCAACGAGCGCTATGGCAAGGGCACGTTGGGAGTGGCCAGCGCATTGCAGGTGGCCGGCTGGGGCATGCGCCAGGACCGCCGCACCCCCCGATACACCACGGACCTGCACGACATCCCCATCGCACGAACCTGACCTGGAGATCGTTATGAAAATGTCTCTCGAAGTTGAGCTTTATCCCACTTTGCTCACAATACCCCGTTGGTTCGGAACGCCAGAAGTGCAGATCCTGCCCGGCCTGCCTGAGCATTACTTCATAAATGAAGTGGAGCCCGGATGGTTTGTTGTGAGGGATCTAGACAATGACCTGATTTACAGCGGTCTCGGGCCAGTGTCTGTAGAACGTTCGCGAGCACCATTTTAAGATGCAATGGATGGATACGTGTTTATCATACAATTTCTTCGGGAACTGCTGCTGTACGTTTGCGGCCCGCCTTCGTCAAGGTCACTAACTGATATAGATAGATTTTGAACAATATCAACCAAACAACGGTTTTTAGTCATCAACAGGATCACTAGATGAGTACAAATGACAGTCTTCAGTTTTTTCTTCGCCTACTGACGCAAAAACATAGTGCACTTCAAGTAGGATTAAATAATTTCCTTGGCGAATTGATTGGAAACGACCCAAAAGCGAAGAAACAAGCAGCAGAAACACTCATAAGAACCGCCAATGATTTGAAAGCTGTTTTATCAAAAAAAGATATACCCCAATGGCTTTCATCCTTAATTGCTCATCTAACTAATTATTTGTCAGGAACCAGTTCCCCAAATGATATTGTGCGAGGCTTTTTACCTCTAAAAGTTGCACTTGATGAACATGTTTGGTCTTTTGAACAAAACCCAGAAGCTTCTTTTGATTTTGATTCAATATTTGAGCATTATAAAAAAGAAAGCCGTCTACCCCAACTTTTCGACGAGATAGTTGAACTACTTGAAGAAATTCAAAATAGTGGCGAAGTGGATAGCCTTATGATGCTACGCGCCCTCGGCAAGGTGATCGCCACAATAAAACGCTCCAAAGACGGTTCATATTTCTCAATGAACAGCGCGTGGGATTTTCTTTTAAACTTTCTCAATAACTACTTACTTGCAGAGCTTTCGAAAATTCCTGTGCTAGGCACTGCCTTGGAAGCGCTGGAAAAAACGATCAAGGAGGCTGATGCAGAAATGTGTAGTTTGCACAAAAATTTACGGAATGAATTAATTCGCGTAGTAGGGGAAGATGTAAAGGCATTATCTAGAAACGCATCCTTTCCATTCCTAACATACAACGAATCTGGCAATCTTCAAACCCCCAAGCCAATTCCACAACTGCCTAACGTTATTACTTAGCACAAGAACTTAATTTGATACAGGCTCGGGACTTGCGGCGACATCCAATCTTTCCCAGACTGCTACATCACAGGCTGGACGTCCCCCGTGCTGACGCGATGGCCCGCAGTTCGCGTAGTCCGAAGAAGTTGGTACCCAGCCCTGCACCGCGCCAGCGTCGACGATGCATTCGCGCGAGTGGCGGCCATCGGTAGCGCAGCAGTTGGTGCCTTAGCAGTCGCAGGTGTGTTGTGTCATGGGTGGCTCTCTGTGGTGGTGCCTGCGGCCGGCAGGCTCGGAGAAATGGGGCGGTGGCAGTTCGCGAGGGCTGCGGTCAGCCGGATTTCGTAGGCCTCGCGCCGCTCAATCTCTGCCTGGGCTGCCTGCGTGAATTGGTCCACCGTGGCGCCTGGGCGCAGCTGCTCGGTTTGCCTGGCCGGGCGCTCGGGCACCGGCTCGACGCAAGCCACTGGCACAGGCACGTTGACCCGCTGCAGCTCGATGCGTGCTGGTGGGGTCTGACACCCGGCCAGGGCCAGCACGGCAGCCGCAAGCACAGGCCAACGGCTGGAATATTTCCGGGAATAAATTTCGCTCACTTTTGCGACCTCCCCTGCAGCCAGTTGTCCACCCGGTGCAGGGCGCTCGCACAGGTATCGTTCAGAACGGCCGGCAGCGCGGCCAGGATCTCGTCGACGCGCTGTTAATGTGTCCAGGCTCGGGCTGCTGCGTTGGCTCGCGCGGCTTCGCCCTCTCTCTTGCGCCGGTCAGCCAACTCCCGCAGGTCATCGACAGCATCGCTGCAGGCGGCAGCCAAGTCGCGGGTGCCGTCTCGCTGCTGAGTCATCTCGCCCACGCTGGCGCGCTCTGTTGTGGCGGTGCACGCTGGCTCAGGTAGGCCCTGACCAGCAGTGCGTTGCCGAACAGGCTCGCCAGCAGCGCGAGGACAGCAGCCGTACCTAACTCTGACAGTGGTTAATCTAAGAGAGAGACGCCCCCCCGGCGAATTCAAGCAAATATCTTACAGAAACCAACCGAATCTCAGCGAATGAGATTGCTCTCCCGCAAGGCTTCTTTTTGCTCCAACATTCGTTTGAAGTCAGGGTTAAGATTTGAAACGATCGATTGACCCAGTAAGATATCGGTCCCTGCAACCATATGAGCTGAGCAGTACATCCAATCAAGCGTATCTTCGGTAAAAAATGAGCGCCGTACCGGATCGTGTACCAACTCATGCCGCAAATCGAAAAGCATTTTCAGTTTAGTCAAAGAGCTTTCCTCGAACGTTGATTCTGTCCCAGGCTGATCTTTTAATCGAATTTGCATGCCGATCACGTTACTCCACAATCCGCCTTTGGGGAGAAACTTCGAAAACACTCTGTCAATTCGGTCAATATTCTGAAAGGACTGAGAGGCTAGTACAATGTCCAGTGGATGCACATTGTGTTCGTAGAATTCTAAGATTTCGGCGACATCATACTTCTCAGAATGCAATTGCTTAAGGTGAGGCTCAAAGAAGGATGGTTCACAGCTCTTAAAAATGAGCGATAGCAAGTCTTTATAATACACCTCAATACTTGTCACAGTCGTGATAACTGCCGACCGTTCAAGTAAGTTTGCCACCTCGGTATTCAGCTCCCCTTCCAAAATAAGCTCGCCCGCCTTAGCGCATTGAGCGAACGATTCATAAAAAATCTTGAATGGCCGCCCAAGCCGTTCTGAACGGTTTTGCCTACTTTGAAGTATTTTGTTTAGGTCCATATTTACATATCTTAGCGTAGGCATCTGAAAGTATGGTTATCTTTGGCGGTCCATCGCTGCACGCGTAGCTGGTACACACGCCGGTCAGCGCGCCACCTTCGGTCAAGCCTCCCGCATCAGCGCGGCGTCAGCGGCGTGGCCCTCAGCCGCTCGCAGCCTACTGCGCCGCCTCGGTCATCGCGCGGCCGGCATCGTAGGCCCGCTCGCAGGCGCCACCCCGGCCTCGGGCATCGTCAGCAATGCGCGCCAGCTCTCCCGCTCGCTCATCAGCGCGGCGCTGCAGGTCGGCGAGCAGATCGAGGGCGCCGGTGTCTGGCGCGCACTGTCCGGCAGCGGCGCGAGCCTGAGCGGCGGCACGGTGGGCCGTGATGTAGTCGGCGAGGTCGCCGCGCAGCCGGCCAGCAGCAGCGCGGGCAGCAGCAGCGTCCACTGCAGCGCGCGCCTGCGCCTGGTGCGCATCACGGGTGACGTTGTCGAGATTTTCACGGTAGGTGCCTTCCAGTTTTCGGTATCGCTCTGACGCCAGTAGCGCCGCCGTAGCGGCTGCCTCGCGATCGCTGGCCATCTCGCTACGCGCCTGCGCGGCATCGCGCTCGGCGGCAAGCCGCCCCAGGGCCTGCCATGCAAGCAACGCCGCCAGCACCAGGGCCAGCGACTGCCACGCATAGGCCTTGAGACCGGCGATCATGGTGCCGCCCGTACCGCGACCAGCGCTGCGCTGAAATGCCCGTCCCTGCCCCACTGTGCGCACAGCTCGCGGGTGGCATCGCGGCGATCAACAAGGCCAGGCAGCCGCGTGGGCACGCCGTTCACGGTGCCGTGGACCCATCGAGGCATCTGCAGGCATGCAGCATCGAGTTGCCCGGCGTTCGCCAGCCGCATGACCGTCGTGTCAGGTGCCAGCGCCGAGGGCACGTTGTAGGCCATATCGATAAAGCTGGCCTGCACCCACACGTTGTAGCTGTCCCAGTTCCGCAGGGCGCGGCGCGCCAGGCGCTCGGCCTCACGGTATTTGGGTCGCTCCAGGCGCTCGCAGTCCTCGGGCTTGTAGTAGCGCCCCGCCACAACTTCGGTGCCTGTGACGCCCGCGCAAACTGTCAGCGGCTGGCCCTTGCCCAGGCGGTCAACGTAAGGCGTGCCGATATGCCGGCCGCTGCTCTCGTAGTGCAGCCCGATCTCGCGGGCCAGCGTCACGGCAGCGCTGGGCCTGGTCTCCTGCGTGGCGACATAACCACCGGCAGCGGTGGCTGCCAAGCCGGCGGCCGTAGCCAGCAGTCGATTACGCAATATCTCGTTCATCGGCCACCTCCGCCAATGGTCAGCGCCTTCCAGAAGGCCAAGCCTGCGCTGGCCATCATCACGATGTAGGTGATGGGTTTGGCCACCTTGCCGATCCAGTTGAGCACCTTGAAAGCGCCCTGCGCGGCGGCGAAGAACTCCACCATTTCGGCCGTGTTGACACGAACCTTTTCCGTGGCCTCGGTGTTTGCGCGCAGCTCTGCCTCGATGCGCGTCATGCGCGCATCCCCCTCGTCCAACCGCGCATTGATGGTCCGCGCCGTGTTCGGAGTGATTGCGTTTCCATAGTCGTCCTGCATGGGCACTCCTAAAGCGTTGCCGCCAAAACAAAGGCCTCGTCCAGGGATTGGGGAGTGCCTCCAAGCTGCGCCCAAAGACCTGCAAGAAACGGGTTGCCACGCTCCCAGGTGTCGGCCTCGTACTCAATTTGAGCCTCACGCTTTTGCACTGGGTCCGTGATCGCCGCAATGGCCGCCTCGGCTTCATCGAGCATCCCGAATGCAAGAAGGGCAAGACGCCCCTGCCGGCGCGTGCAGGACTTGGGGATCAGCGCGGCCGCAGCCTCATCGCGTAGGCGCTGCAGCTCGGCCAACTCCTCTTCGGACAGCGGCACGACGGACCACTGCTGCCGCCACACGCCGTCGATTTCCATAGGCTCGATCTCGACGGGCTTTTGCGTGTCCGCGTCGTAAGCGGGCGCATCCGATGGCTCAACGAGCGCATAGCACTCCAGATGCTGGGCCATCATCGTGAGCGGGTGCAGCTCCTGGATCTGAGCAACGCTCAGCGGGTATTGCCCGGTTTCGGTGTTGATGTACATGCTGATCCTCAAATAACGCGGCCGAGGCGCGTGCCGGTTGCGAGCCAGGTGACGTATGCGCTACCGTCGAGGTAGTAGCCAGCTGCAGCGGGCGGACTCCCAGGGACAGAGCCTGTCGCACCAGTTCCTCCGCTGGATGCGTTTTCGCCATTCGCTCCTGCAACCCCAATAGCGCCACCGGATCCGCCAAACCCGCCCTGG